>NZ_JBIBKC010000009.1:0-188988 GCF_042958985.1 Pseudomonas sp. NPDC007930 | reverse complement strand
GTCCAACTCACAAGCACCCACACGAATTGCTTGATTCAGTTGTTAAAGAGCGGTTGGTTGATTCTTTCGTCTCAACCGAGGCGCGCATTCTACGCCCTCCTCATTTCGTGTCAAGCGTTTATTTTCAGAAGTTTTTCGAAGAATCCGTTTAACTTCAAACACTTGACGCCCCAGCCTCTTATTAAGAGCGAACCTCTTGAAGCGGGAGGCGAATTCTACAGCGTTACAACCTGCTGTCAACCACCTTTTTCACCGTTTCAATCCGACTATCGGCGAACCGATACTGAAGCCACTTTCAGCGCTTTAAAACACTAACCCATTGTTTACCAAGGAGTTTCGCATTCCGTTGTCGCTGAAAGAGGTGCGCATTATAGGGAGATAAAAACCGCCGTCAACCCCTAATTGCAAAAACCGCCCTCGTTTACGGCCGTGCTGGATTTAGCCCATCATGGGCGCCTTTTTTCCTGCCTAAGCTGCCCCATGCCAAGCCCAATTCACTCTCCCCGCGCCCTCCTAGTACCCATCGCCTTGCTGATTTTCGCCATGGTCAGTATCCAATCCGGCGCGTCGTTGGCCAAAACCCTGTTCCCCGCCGTGGGCGCTCAAGGCGCGACCACACTGCGCCTGCTGCTGGCGGCCGTGATGATGCTGCTGGTGCTGCGGCCCTGGACCCTGCGCCTCAGCCGTACCGGCCTCAAACATGCGGTGCTGTATGGCGTGGCCTTGGGCGGCATGAACTTCCTCTTCTATATGGCTGTGCGCAGCGTGCCACTCGGCGTGGCCGTGGCGCTGGAGTTCACCGGGCCACTGGCGGTGGCGATCCTGGCGTCGCGCAAACGGCTGGATTTCGTCTGGATCGCGCTGGCGGTGCTCGGCCTGTGGCTGTTGATCCCACTCGGTGGCGCCGGCCACGGCGTGGACCCTACCGGCGCGGCTTATGCGCTGGGGGCCGGCGTGTGTTGGGCGTTGTACATTCTTTACGGGCAAAAAGCCGGCCAGGGCCACGGCGTGCAAATGGCCAGCCTCGGCGTGCTGTTCGCCGCCCTGGCGATTACCCCGTTTGGCGTGGCCCATGCGGGTAGCGCGCTGTTCTCCTGGGCACTGCTGCCCACGGCATTGGGCGTTGCGGTATTGTCCACCGCCCTCCCCTATAGCCTGGAGATGGTCGCCCTCACCCGCTTGCCGGCGCGCACGTTCGGCACCCTGATGAGCCTGGAGCCGGCCGTCGCGGCGTTGTCGGGGCTGGTGTTCCTGAACGAGCGGCTGGCAGCCGGGCAATGGCTGGCGATCGCCGCGATCATCATCGCATCGGTTGGCGCGACGTTGACCCAAGCCAACGATAGCCCCGCGGTCGTGGCCGCCGACTGACATTAGGCACAATCCCTGCACAACCGGCTGGCAATTCATTGATTTTTCAGCGATGGTACTGGGCACAACGGTGTTAGCTAGCCACTGGCCAGTAGCCGAACCCAGCCGGGCGCAGATCCGGCACGATGCAAGGACTTACATGAAAGCGCTTTGGTTTTTCGTTGCGACCACCTTACTCGCCGGCTGTGCGGCCCACACCCGCACCGAAATCAAACACGGCCGCAAAGGCTTGCACATCAGTTGCTCAGGGCTCAGCTCCTCGTGGGAGCAGTGTTACAGCAGCGCCGACGAAGCCTGCCCTGGCGGTTACAAAATTCTCGCGCGCTCCAGCCAGGATAGCGAAGGCGCCAACAGCGAATTCCTGTTCGGCATCAACCCAGCCGGCTTCACCAGCCGCAGCATGATCGTGATGTGCCGTTGACACCGGGCGCCTGCCACAGGCGCCCGCGTTCACTACAGCGCAGCCGTGCGTGCCTCCAGCCATTGCAGCGCCGCGCCCGCCAATAACGGGGCCAGCCGTGCGTGCACGGTGCGGTGGTAGTCGTTGAGCCAGCCGCGCTCCTCGGCGGTGAGCGCTTCTGGCAGCAGGCAGCGGGTGTCGATCGGGCACAAGGTGAGCGTCTCGAACTTCAGGAAGTCGCCAAACGGCGAACTGCCTGCCGCTTGCGCCAGTACCAGGTTTTCGATCCGCACGCCCCATTGGCCGGGGCGATAGGTGCCCGGCTCGATGGAGGTGATCATGCCCTCCCGCATCGCCGTGTGCGGTGCCGGGTTGGCCTGGTAGGTAATCACCTGCGGCCCCTCGTGGACGTTCATGAAATAGCCCACGCCATGCCCCGTGCCGTGACCGTAATTGACCGCGTCGGCCCAGATCGGCGCCCGAGCGATGGCGTCCAGCATCGGCGAGGCAATACCGTTGGGGAACTGCGCCCGAGACAAGGCGATCATGCCCTTGAGTACCCGCGTGCAATCCTCGCGTTGTTCGAGGCTGGGGGTACCGATCGGCACCATGCGGGTGATGTCGGTGGTGCCCCCCAGGTACTGCCCGCCCGAGTCGATCAACAGCAGCCCATCGCCTTCGATTCGCGCGCAGGCCCCCTCGAGGGCGCGGTAATGAGGCATCGCGCCGTTGGCATTGAAAGCGGCGATGGTGCCGAAACTCAAAGACACATAACCCTCGCGGCGAGCACGGGCCGCGGTCAGGTGTTCGTCCACGCTGATTTCGGTCAGCGCTTCACGGCCCTGGGCCTGTTCGAACCACGCAAAAAATTCGCACAGGGCCGCGCCGTCTTCTTCCATGGCGCGGCGGATATTGACCGCGTCCGCGGCGCTTTTGCGCGCCTTGAACAGTGTTGACGGGTTGACCGCCTCGATCTGCTTCACCCCTGGCGCCACGTGTTCGAGCAAGCCCAGGGTGACCTTGGCCGGGTCGATCAATACGCTGCTGGCGTCAGGCAGTGCGGCCAGCGCGGCGCCGATCGCCGCATAGGGCACCACCTCCACGCCTTCATCAGCCAAGGTGCTGGCCAGTGCCTGGGGCACTTTGCCTGGCGCGACGAACAGCCGTGCGCGTTGCGCCTCGATCAGCGCAAAAGCGAGAAACACCGGGTTGTACGGCACGTCGCTGCCGCGCAGGTTGAACAGCCAGCCGATGTCGTCGAGGGTGGCAATGAAGTGCGCGCTGGCGCCCTTCTCCCCCATGGCGGCGCGCACTCGCTCCAGCTTGGCCGAGGCGGATTCACTGGCGTAAGGCGCGGCATGGGCGTACACCGGCGCCGAGGGCAGGTCGGCCCGGCCATCCCACACGCGGGCCAGTACATCCTCCGAAGTGCGCAGGGCGATGCCGCGGCCGGCCAGTTGCTCACGCAACGCGCGCGCGGGCGCCAACCCCAGCACAGCGCCGTCGACGGCCACGGTGCCCTGTTCGCGCACCTGGCCACCCAGCCACTCGAATGGCCCGGGCTGCCCGGGTTGCAGTTTCATCAATTGCACGCCGGTACCGGCCAGCTCGGTTTCAGCCTGTTCCCAATAACGGCTGTCGGCCCACAGGCCAGCGAACTCGGCGGTGACCACCAGCGTCGCCATCGAGCCGGTAAACCCCGACAACCATTGGCGGCCTTGCCAGTGGGCAGGCAGGTATTCAGACAAATGCGGGTCGGCCGACGGTACCAGCAGGGCGTCGACACCCGCAGTGGCCAAGGCTTCGCGCACCCGCGCCAGGCGCTGGGGAATGGGGGTAGCAGTCATGAAGGCTCCAAACGGGACTGGCTGATCACCCCCCGATCATGGAGCAGCCACCGCCCCCGAGCAAGGACCGCGGCCATTGGGCACCGGCGCTTAGCTGTCGCGGCCTACCGTAATGCCTGCCGGGGCCTGGGCAACCTGGCCGGCGTTGCTGTCGTGGGCGCGCACCAGCACCGCGCGCTGGCGTACGTATTCATCGAAGGGCAGGCCTTGGCGGGCCAAGGCCTCCAATGACAGCTGGTAGTTTTCCTCGTTGCTGAATGGGCGCGTTTCAGGGTGCCCGGCGCAACCACCCAGGGTAGCGGCCAGCAACAATACGGTGATGAGCGTAGAACGTTTCATGGGTACCTCCTGTGCCCCTGGGGCCTGTTGATCGGGAATGAACACAGGCTACGGGGCGCGCGGCCCGGCGAGAAATCGACACCCTCGATAATGAACATTGGCCAAACCGGCAGTCGCGCGTGAGGGGTGATAGGCTTGGAAGCACGCCCCCCCTGGCAATGGACTGCTTTATGACAAAATTTGTTATAAAAAACCGCCGCTTTAAGCCGCCAGTACTCCCTGGCGCACCGTATGATCGTTCTCTTTTCGACTGTTCAGAACGCCCATGTCATTGATCGCCCTGCTATTGCTGCCCTTCATCGGCAGTTGCCTGGCCGCGGTGCTGCCGCACAACGCGCGCAACGCCGAGTCGCTGCTGGCCGGCGCCATTGCCTTGGCCGGCGTGGTGCAGGTGGCCTGGTGGTTCCCCCAGGTCGCCCGTGGCGAAGTGCTGGTCGAAACCTGGCAGTGGATGCCCTCGCTGGGCCTGGCCCTTACCCTGCGCATCGACGGTTTCGCCTGGCTGTTCGCCATGCTGGTGCTGGGGATGGGCGCGCTGGTATCGCTGTACGCGCGCTACTACATGTCGCCGCAGGACCCAGTGCCGCGGTTTTTCTCGTTTTTTCTGGCCTTCATGGGCGCCATGCTGGGCGTGGTGATGGCCGGCAACCTGCTGCAACTGGTGTTCTTCTGGGAGCTCACCAGCCTGTTCTCGTTTTTGTTGATCGGCTATTGGCACCACCGCAGCGACGCCCGCCGTGGCGCCTACACGGCACTGGTGGTCACCGGCAGCGGTGGTTTGTGCCTGCTGGCGGGGGTGTTGCTGCTGGGGCACATTACCGGCAGCTATGAGCTGGAGCACGTGCTGGCCAGCGGCGAACGCATTCGCCAGCACGCGTTGTATGCACCCATGCTGGTGCTGGTACTGCTCGGCGCGCTGAGCAAAAGCGCGCAATTTCCCTTCCACTTCTGGCTGCCACGGGCCATGGCGGCGCCGACGCCGGTGTCGGCGTACCTGCACTCGGCGACCATGGTCAAGGCCGGGGTGTTCCTGCTGGCGCGGTTGTGGCCGGCACTGGCCGGCAGCGACCTGTGGTTCTGGATCGTCGCCGGGGCCGGCGCCTGCACCCTGTTACTGGGCGCCTGGTGCGCGATCTTCCAGCACGACCTCAAGGGCCTGCTGGCCTATTCGACCATCAGCCACCTGGGCCTGATCACCCTGCTGCTAGGCCTGAACAGCGACCTGGCGGCAGTGGCGGCGGTGTTTCATATCCTCAACCACGCCACCTTCAAGGCATCGCTGTTCATGGCCGCGGGCATCATCGACCACGAGAGTGGCACCCGCGACATCCGCCGCCTCAGTGGCCTGGCGCGGATGCTGCCGTTCACCGCGACGCTGGCCATGGTCGCCAGCGCCGCCATGGCCGGTGTGCCGTTGATGAACGGTTTTCTCTCCAAAGAGATGTTCTTCGCCGAAACCGTATTCATCGATGCCACCCCTTGGGTCGAAACCGCGCTGCCGATCATCGCTACCCTCGCCGGCACCTTCAGCGTGGCCTATGCCTTGCGCTTCACCGTCGACGTCTTTTTCGGCCCGCCAGCCCACGACCTGCCCCACAGCCCCCACGAGCCGCCGCGCTGGATGCGCGTGCCGGTCGAGTTGCTGGTGCTGGCGTGCCTGGTGGTGGGGGTGTTCCCGGCCTGGTCGGTCGGGCCGATCCTCGCCGCCAGCGCCGCGCCGGTGGTGGGCGGGCAGTTGCCCGAGTACAGCCTGGCGATCTGGCATGGTTTCAATGCGCCGCTGGTGATGAGCCTGATCGCCATGGCCGCTGGCATTGCCCTCTACCTGGCGCTGCGCGGGCCGATGCGCCGCGGCCAGCTGCAGCGCCCGCCGCTGGCCGGGCGCTTCGATGGCCTGAGGGTATTCGAACAGGTGTTGCTGCGCTGCAACCGTGGCGCCCTGCACGCCTACCGGCGGCTGGCGCCGCGGGCATTGCAGGGCCAGTTGTTCATGCTGGTGGCCGCCGCGCTGGTGGCCGCGGCCTGGCCGCTGCTGCAGCACGGGCTGAGCTGGGGCAGCCGGCCGAAAATTGCCGGCTCCGGGATGTTCGTGGTGCTGTGGGTGATCGCCATCGCCTGCGCGCTGGGCGCGGCCTGGCAGGCCAAGTACCACCGGCTGGCGGCGCTGACCATGGTCGGGGTGTGCGGGCTGATGACCTGCATCACCTTTGTCTGGTTTTCCGCGCCTGACCTGGCCTTGACCCAACTGGTGGTGGAAGTGGTCACTACCATTCTGATCCTGCTCGGCCTGCGCTGGCTGCCGCGGCGCCTGGAACTGGGCGACGGCGAGCGGCCCCTGCGTGCCCGCGCCCGGCGCCTGCGCGACGCGGCCCTGGCCACCGCGGTGGGTGGCGGCATGGCGGCGCTGGCCTACGCCATGCTCACCCGCCCCACACCGAATGTGATTTCCGAGTTCTACCTCAGCCGCGCCCTGCCCGAGGGTGGTGGCAGTAATGTGGTCAACGTGATGCTGGTGGACTTTCGCGGGTTCGACACCCTGGGGGAAATCACCGTGCTGGCGGTGGTGTCGTTGACCGTGTTCGCCCTGCTGCGGCGCTTTCGCCCGGCGCGCGAGTCCATGCAATTGCCGCCACAGCAGCAGCGCGGCGAGGCCGACCTGGCGCTGGACCTGAGCCACGCCCGCACCGCAGCCGATACCGCACAGGGCGCCATGCTGGTGCCGGCGGTGCTGGTGCGGCTGGTGCTGCCGATCGCCCTGGTGGTGGCGGCGTCACTGTTCATGCGCGGCCATAACGAGCCCGGCGGGGGCTTTGTCGCCGGGCTGGTGGTGGCGGTGGCGTTCATTCTTCAGTACATGGTCGCCGGCACCCATTGGGTCGAGGCGCGCATGCCCCTGCGGCCATTGCGCTGGCTTGCTACCGGGCTGCTCTGCGCCACCGCCACCGGCCTGGGCGCGGTGGGCGTGGGCTACCCGTTCCTTACCACCCACACGGCGCACCTGCACTTGCCGCTGCTGGGTGACCTGCACATTGCCAGCGCGCTGTTCTTCGACATCGGCGTGTTCACCGTGGTGGTCGGCTCGACCCTGTTGATCCTCACCGCCTTGGCGCACCAGGCGGTGCGTGCGCACCGCCCTTCTACCCTGCCACGCGCCGTCGCCCCGGAGGGAGCCGCCTGATGGAAGAAATCATCGCCACCGCCATCGGCGCCCTGGCCGCCTCCGGTGTCTGGCTGATCCTGCGACCACGGACCTTCCAGGTGATCATGGGCCTGTGCCTGCTGTCGTACGCGGTCAACCTGTTCATTTTCAGCATGGGCAGCCTGTTCATCGGCAAAGAGCCGATCATCCGCGAAGGTACCCCGCAAACCCTGCTGCACTACACCGACCCGCTGCCGCAGGCACTGGTGCTCACGGCGATCGTGATCAGCTTCGCGATGACCGCGCTGTTCCTGGTGGTGCTGCTGGCCAGCCGCGGGCTGACCGGCACCGACCATGTCGATGGGCAGGAGAAGCAACCGTGAGTGAACACGCCCTGGTGCTGATCATCCTGCTGCCCCTGGTGACCGCCGGGCTGCTGCTGATACCCGCCGAGCGCTACCGCGCCGCCAAGGGCTGGCTGAACCTGGCGAGCTGCGTGGCCGGGTTGCTGCTCGCCGGCGCGTTGATGCTGCAAGCGGCCCAGGGGCACACCCAGGTATACCTGGCCGGCAACTGGGCGGCGCCGTTCGGCATCGTGCTGGTGCTCGACCGCCTCAGCGCGTTGATGGTCATGCTGGTGGCGGTGCTGGCCTGCGCCGCCCTGCTGTTCGCCATGGCGCGTTGGGACCGCGCCGGCGCGCACTTCCATGTGCTGTTCCAACTGCAACTGATGGGGTTGTACGGCGCGTTCCTGACCGGCGACCTGTTCAACCTGTTCGTGTTCTTCGAGGTGATGCTGGCGGCTTCCTACGGCCTGCTGCTGCACGGCTCGGGGCGCACCCGGGTGCTCTCGGGCCTGCATTACCTGGCGATCAACCTGGTGGCCTCGTCGCTGTTTCTGGTGGGCGCGGCGATGATCTACGGCGTCACCGGCACCCTGAACCTGGCCGATATCGCCCTGAAGGTCCCGGATGTCGCCGCCAGTGACCGGGGCCTGCTGCACGCAGGCGCGGCCATCCTGGCGATCGCCTTTTTGGCCAAGGCCGGCATGTGGCCGCTCAATGCCTGGCTGGTGCCCGCCTATTCCGCCGCCAGCGCGCCGGTGGCGGCGCTGTTCGCGGTGCTGACCAAGGTCGGCTTCTATACCGTACTGCGCCTATGGCTGCTGGTGTTCCCCGGAGACGCCGGCGTTTCGGCGCACTTTGGCCAGCAATGGCTGCTGGTGGGCGGCCTGGCCACGCTGGCCTGCGCTACCCTCGGGCTGTTCGCCGCGCGGCGCCTCGAGCGCATCGCCAGCCTGAACATTCTGGTGTCGGCCGGCACTCTGCTGGCCAGCCTGGGCCTGGGCAGCGAGGCGCTGGTGGCGGCGGCGCTGTTCTACCTGGTCAGCTCCACCCTGGCCCTGGGCGCGCTGTTCCTGCTCGCCGAGCTGGTCGAGCGTTCGCGCTCGGCCAACGAACTGCCCATGGAAGACGACGTCGACACCCTGCCCGGCACCCTGCAGGCCCTGCACCCGCCGCCGGGGGTCAACCTCGACGATGAGCAACAGGCGCTGGTGGGCCGGGTGATCCCCTGGACAATGGCCTTTCTCGGCATGGGGCTGATCTTCTCCGCGTTGTGGGTGATCGGCATGCCGCCGCTGTCGGGCTTTCTGGCCAAGCTCAACCTGATCAGCGCCGCGCTGGGCGCCCAGGGCAGCGTGCCAGCGCTGGCCAGTTGGGTGTATATCGGCCTGCTGGTGGTGGCCGGCATCGCCTCACTGGCCGGCTTGGCGCGGGTGGCGATTCTGCGCCTGTGGGCGCCGGTGGAACGCGCCTCGCCGGCCATTCGCCCGCTGGAGTGCGGCGCCCTGCTGGTGCTGTTCGGCCTGTGCCTGGCGCTGACCCTACGCGGCGAGGCCCTGCTGCGCTACACCAGCGCCACCGCCAGCGCCCTCGCCACGCCGGCGCAATACATCGGCGCGGTGATGGCGCGCCAGCCACTGCCCAACCCGCAGGCCAATGCCCAGGAGGCGCCATGATCACCCGCTGGTTCCCCGCCCCCTGGCTGTCACTGGCGCTGTGGGCGTTGTGGCTGCTGCTCAATGCCTCGCTGAGCCTGGGCCACCTGCTGCTTGGCGCCCTGCTGGCGTGGGCCGCGCCACGGCTGATGGCCCCGCTGCGCCCGGCCCACGCTCGGCTGGCGCGGCCGGGCAAGGCCCTTGGCCTGCTGCTGCGGTTGCCGTTCGAGGTGCTGCGCTCGAACCTGCAGGTGCTTGCTTCGGTGGCCCGCCGCCGCCCGCCGCGCAGTGCGTTTGTGCGCATCCCGCTGGCCCTGCGCGACCCCAACGCCCTCGCCGCTCTGGCCACTCTCTGCTCGCTGGTACCCGGCACCGTGTGGGCGCAACTGTCGGCCGACCGCAGCGAACTGCTGATGCACGTGCTTGAGCTGAACGACGAAGCGGCCTTCATCGCCAGCTTCAAGGCTACCTACGAACAGCCGCTGCTGGAGATGTTCCCATGAGCGACTTTCTCGCCACCGCCCTGCTGATCAGCCTGGGGCTGCTCGCCCTGGCCATGCTGCTGACCCTGGCCCGCCTGTTCAAGGGCCCCAGTGCCCAAGATCGGGTATTGGCCCTGGATTACCTCTACCTGCTGGGCATGCTGACCATGTTGCTGCTGGGCATCCGCTACCGCAGCAGCACCTATTTCGAGGCCGCGTTGCTGATCGCCCTGTTCGGCTTCGTGGCCTCGTTCGCGCTGGCGCGCTTCCTGTTGCGCGGGGAGGTGATCGAATGATCGCCGCCTGGGTGCAATGGCTGGTTGCCGCGCTGGTGCTGCTCAGCGGCTTTTTTGCCCTGGCCGGGGCCGTCGGTTTGCTGCGCTTCAAGGATTTTTTTCAGCGCATGCACGCGCCGGCCCTGGGCAGCACCCTGGGGACCTGGTGCGCGGCCGCGGCCAGCGTGGTGTTCTTCAGCGCCGAGGCGGGGGTGCCGCAATTGCAGGGCGGCTTGGTGCCGGTGCTGCTGGCGATCACCGCGCCGGTGACCACCCTGCTGCTGGCCCGCACCGCGTTGTTTCGCCAGCGCGGGCCAGCGCCGGTCAAAGCGCCGCGCTGACCTTCTGCGCCACCGGCGCCGGCAACCAGGCCTGCAGCCATTGCGGGTTGGCCTTCAGCAGCCGCTGCGCCACCGCGCGTGGGGCCTCATGGTTGTCACTCATCTGCGCCAGTGCCTCGTTCAGCGGCTGCAGCGGGATGTCGACCTTGGCGAAGAACGCGGCGATCTCCGGGTACTGCTGCTGGAACGGCGCAGACACGCCAATCGACAGCTTCGACGGCAGCGAACGGGTTGGCTGGGGGTTGGCCTCATTGGCATTGGTGAGGGTTTTCCAGGCCTCGGCGTTGAACGGCGGCTCCTGCAACTGCACCAGCTTGTATTTGCCGATCAGCGGCGTGGGCGACCAGTAATAGAACAGCACCGGCTGGCCGCGGCGGATCGCCGAGCTGATTTCGGCATCGAGGGCCGCGCCGGAGCCGGTGCGAAAGTTCGTGTAGGTATCGGCCAGCCCATAAGCCTTGAGCTTCTGCCCATTTACCACTTCGCTGGTCCAGCCGGCGGGGCTGTTGAGAAAGCGCCCTTTGCTGGGGTCTTCCGGGTCGCGGAACACCTGGGCGTACTGCTTGAGGTCTTCGACGCTGCGCAGGTTCGGAGCCTTGGCCGCCAGATTGCGCGCCGGGTCGCCCTTGATCACGTACTCCGGCACCCACCAGCCTTCGGTTGCGCCCTTGACCGTGTCGCCCAAGGCGGCGACCTTGCCCTGGGCTTGGGCGTCGTTCCACACCGGGCTGCGCCCGGCCCATTCCTCGGCAATTACCTGGATATCGTTGCGCGCCAGCGCGGCTTCGAGGGTCACAGTGGTGCCCGGTAGGGTCTCGGTGCTCTGGCCGTAGCCCTTTTCGACCACCAGGCGCAGCATTTCAGTGATCAGGCTGCCGCTTTCCCAATTCAGGTCGGCGAAACGAACCGGCGCGGCGTTGGCCGGCGCGGCGCCTATCAGCAGGCCAAGGGCGGCAAGCCCGGCCAGTAGGGCAGGTAATCCTTTCATGCAAAGCCTCGCGAGCAACCAAGGGGGGGGTGAATTGAACCTAGCTTGTGGCCACGCCGGCCGCCAGCGGTTCCCCCCCCGGGTTGTTATTCGCTGGGCTTGAACGCCAGTTCGCCCTTGCGCCATTTGGCCGCCTTGCCCACCGCGGCCTTCAGCGGCTTGGCCAGCCCACCTTGCAGGGCCTCATGGGCGGCGAACACCATCAGGATGCCCTGGCCGTCTTTGAACACCACGCCATTGCCCAGGTCGGTGGCGACATAGGCGTACTCGCCCAAGCCATGAATGGTGGCCTTGATATCACGGAAACGAACTTCGAACTTGCCACCTTCACGGCTGGGCAATACCGCGGCACGAAAATGGTCGCCAACTTTCAATTCAAGGCGGGGCTTGTCATCGACCACCAATGCCGTGGTGGTATCGAGTTCGGCCATATAAATGCCTTCGGCAGTTTGTTCGACCACATACACGTAACGGGATTGAAATAACTTGACTAACTTGGCGCGGACATCGCCCAGCACGAACAGCGCGTGCATCTCAAGATTGCTGACTGCCAATGACAGACCCTCGACGAATGAAAACCACCGGCCGCTGAACCCGGCCCGGCAACAAGCCCCCACTGGATGGCGCGCGGCGCCGGCAAGGGATAAACGGTATGGAGATGCCGCGGCCCACTCTTCAGGCAAGGCACGGCGCCTGCCCGGCGCACCCGGCAGGTGGAAGAAACTCTTGGGCACCGCTGGCTTCAAAGCTCAATGCCGGTTGGGACGACAACCGGGTACCCAGACCTGATACCAAGGAGCCACCATGGAAACTGAAACCCACGACTTGAGTACTTTATTCCAGCAATTGGGGCTGGACAATAGCGCTAAAAGTATCGATACGTTTATCGATGAGCACCAGTTGCCAGACGCGGTGAAGGTCTCGGAGGCCAGTTTCTGGAAAGACGCGCAGAAACAATTGCTCAAGGAGGCGATCGCCGCCGATGGGCCAGACGCCCTGTGGGTCGATGAACTCAACGTGCGCCTGCATGCCAATGCCAGCGCGGCGCACTCAGCCCAGCGTTAACCCCTGCCCCAGGCGAACCTGCCAGCCCCGCTGGCAGGCCTCGGCATCGGCGCGGTTGGTGAAGGTGCCTTGCGCGGCCTCGCCATCGACCAGCACACGCCAGCACATCAGTACGCCTTCGCGGCGCAAGTGAGCAGGGACAGCACTGCCGACCAACGCGGCAATATCCACTCGAGAACCCATGGACGACTCCAGACAATTGACACAACGGGGTCAAAAAACGGTGGCGTCCATGTATGCAGTTACAGCTGCCGAGCCAATGCCACTACAAGGCCAGTATTTCACGATTATTTCAGCGCTATCAAATTTTTTTGCAGGCGCCCACGCCGCGCCCGCCAGGCGGTCACCCGCCGCCGCTTACACCTGGCGCTGGTGGCGGTCGAGTTGCTCGTGGCGTTCCTGGGCTTCGATGCAGTATTTGGTGATCGGGCTGATCAGCAGGCGCTTCAGGCCGATGGCCTCGCCGCTGTCGTCGCACCAGCCAAACGACTCTTCATGGATGCGGCCCAGGGCCTGCTCGAGTTGCGGCAGCAGGCGCTGGTCGCGTTCGATGGCGTTGACCAGCCAGTGGCGCTCTTCTTCCACCGAGGCGACGTCGGCCGGGTCGGCCGGCGAGTCCAGGCTTTCGATTGCCGCACGGCTCTGCTCGATGCGCTCCTGGGTCTCGACCTTCATGGCCTGGATCAACGCCTGGAAATAGGCCAGTTGATCGGCATTCATGTAGTTGTCGGCCGGCATGGCCAGCAGCTGTTCCTTCGTCATGGGTATCTCGATTAAAACCTGCGTTCAGACCTGGCCGCCTGCCAACGGCAGCCGCCACGTCGCTCATGAGGGGCGGCAGTCTAAGGGCGCGTGAAGCACCCGGCAATAGATAAACGCAGGGATTTGACCATTGGCCCCCCGCCAGCGGCGGGCGGGGGGGCGCCACCTCAATAGGGGCGCGCGTTGCGCAGCGCCGCCTCGACCCGTTGCAGCGCCTGCTCGCCCTGCTCGCTGCCCGGTACCTGGGCCACGCCCACGCGCCAGAAGCTGCCGTAGCCGTGCACCATGGTCTTGGGCAATACCTTGATGTCGATCAAGGTCGGCAGGGTTTGCCGGGCGGCGTCGGCCAGCGCGGCTTCCAGCGCCGGCAGTGTGGTCACCCGGTAGGTCTTGCAGCCGTAGGCCGCCGCGCTCATGGCGAAGTCCACCGGCACCAGCGGCCCATCGAGGCGCCCGCTGGCCGCGTCGCGGTAGCGGAACTCGGTCCCGAAACTGCCCATGCCATGGCCCATCTGCAGGTTATTGATGCAGCCGAACGCCATGTTGTCGAACAGCACCACGTTGATCTTGCGCCGCTCCTGCACCGCGGTGGCCAGTTCGGAGTGGAGCATCATGTACGAGCCATCGCCCACCAGCGCGTACACCTCGCGCTGCGGCTCGGCAAGCTTGACCCCGAGCGCGGCGTTGATCTCGTAGCCCATGCAGGAGTAGCCGTACTCCAGGTGATAGCCGCCTTCCGCGCGGGTTTGCCACACCCGTTGCAGGTCGCCCGGCAGGCTGCCGGCGGCGGCGACGATCACCGCGTGCTCCGGCAGCTGCCGGTTGAGCACCCCCAGTACCGCGCTCTGGGTCAGGCACGAGCCGGTCAACTCGATGAACTCGCCGAGCACCTCCGGGCCGAGGGCGTCTTGCACCTCGGGGGCAAAGTCCGCGGCCTGGTACTGCACGGCGTAGACCCGCGCCACCTCGGCGGCGAGGTCGGCGCGCGCCTGGTTCACCTGCTCGCCCCATTGCCCGCGGTAGCCTTGGGCGGCCAGGCCGTCGGCCAACTGCGCCAGGCCCAGGCGGGCGTCGGCGAGCAACTGGGTGGCGTCGAGCTTGAGCGCGTCGCCAGGGTTCACGTTGAGGTTGACGAACTCCACCCCCTCGCCCTGGAACAGCCATTTCGAGCCGGTGGTGAAATCGCTGTAGCGGGTGCCCACGCCAATCACCAGGTCGGCCTGCTTGGCCAGGCGGTTGGCCGCCAGGCTGCCGGTTTCGCCAATGCCACCGAGGTTGAGCGGGTGGCTGGAGAGCAAGGTGCCCTTGCCGGCCTGGGTTTCCGCGAAGGGGATGCCGAAGCGTTCGGCCAGCGCCTGCAACTGCGCGCCAGCACCGCTGTACTTGGCGCCGCCGCCGCAGATGATCAACGGCTGGCGCTTGCCGGCGAAACGCGCCAGCGCCTCGGCCAGCGCCGCCTCGCTGGGCGGGCGCCGTTCCAGCCGGTGTACGCGGCGGGCGAGGAAGCTCTCGGGGTAATCATAGGCCTCGGCTTGTACATCCTGCGGCAGCGCCAGGCACACCGCGCCCGTTTCGGCCGGGTCGACCAGCACGCGCATGGCCTGCAGCGCGGCGCTCATCAACTGCTCCGGGCGCAGGATGCGGTCCCAGTACTTGCACAACGGGCGGAAGGCGTCGTTGGTCGACAGGCTCAGGTCATGGAACTGCTCGATCTGTTGCAACACTGGGTCAGGCTGGCGGCAGGCATACACATCTCCAGGCAACAGCAGCAGTGGGATACGGTTGGCGGTGGCGGTGGCCGCAGCGGTGAGCATGTTCGCCGCCCCCGGCCCCACCGAGGAGGTGCAGGCGTACACCGCGCGGCGCAGGCGCTGCTTGGCGAAGCCGATGGCGGCGTGGGCCATGCCCTGCTCGCTGCGGCCCTGGTGCACCAGTAGTTCGCCAGGGTTTTGCTCCAGCGCCTGGCCCAGCCCAAGCACGTTGCCGTGGCCGAAAATGGTGAACACACCTTCGACGAACTTGCTCTGCACGCCGTCAACGTCGATGTACTGGTTATCGAGAAAGCGCACCAGGGCCTGGGCCATGGTCAATCGGATGGTTTTCATCAGCCTCGTTCCCTGCTCATTTGGCCACGGTGGCGCTGGGCGCGTTGAGCATCCAGGCATGGGCCGGGTCGTTGTGGAACTGCCACACCCGCTTGGGCCCGGCCATCACGTTGAGGTAATACGACTGGTAGCCGTGGGGCACGCAGACCGGGTGATAGCCGCGCGGCACCACCACCAGGTCGTTGTTCTCCACCGCCATCGCTTGATCGATGTCGCGCTCGTCGGTGTACACCCGCTGGAACACGAAGCCCTGTGGCGGGTCGACCTGGTGGTAGTAGGTTTCCTCGAGAAAGCTCTCGTCCGGCAGGCGGTCGCGGTCGTGCTTGTGCGGCGGGTAGCTCGAGCTGTGCCCGGCCGGCGTGCGCACCTCGACCACCAGCAGCGAATGGGCCGGCGCGGTGTCCGGGAGGATGTCGCACACATAGCGGGTGTTGCTGCCCTGGCCGCGCACGCTGCGTTTCATGGCCCCGGGGCTGATCAGCCGCGGGCCCAGTTCGCCGCCGGCGGCCCCCGGCGCCCGGCACACCGCCAGGTGCAGCGCGCTGGTGGCGCTGACCCGTGCCTGGCTGCCGGCCGGCAGGTACACCGCGAAGGGCGAGGTGTCTTCGAACACCGACTGCCGCTCTCCCAGCCCTGGCCAGGCGAAGCCGCCGCTGCCCGGCGCCTCGCCGGCCACATCGGCATGGCCGCTGAGCAGCACCAGGCACAGTTCATGATCGCCAGCGGCCACCGGCAGCACCTGCCCAGCCTCCAGCCGATGGGCGCTGAAGCCCACGTAGTCGAGCGCGCCTTCAGCCAGCGCGACGGTTTGCCCAGGCGCGGCCTGGCCTTTGACCAATAGGTTCATGTTGAGTCTCCGTTGCTCAGCGCTCGCCACGGGCGCCGCGCCATGCCGTGATCAGGGCCTCGAAGCGCGCAGCTACCGCGCCGATCAGGCCTTCGTCGTCGATTTCACCAAACAGCCAGGCGCGGCTGGGCTCGCCAAAAATCGTGCGGCCCACCGCGAAGCCGCGGCAGGTTTTGCTGCCCGCCGCCTGGCGAAAGCCGTCGGCGAGCGCCTCAAAGGGCGCGTTCAGGCCCAACAGCACCACGCCCCGGCACCACGGGTCGCGGGCCTGGATGAGCTCATCGAGCGCCTGCCAGGCGCTGGCCTCCTGGGCCTCGATCTTCCACCAGTCGGGGTAGATGCCCAGGTTGTAGATGCGCTGAATCGCCCGGTACAGCGCGGCGCCGTGGGGCGAGGGGTGGTCCTTGGGCGGGATCACTTCAAGCAGCAGTTCATGGCCGCTGGCCCGCGCGGCATCGTACAGGGTGCGGATCTGCGCCTCCTGTTCCAGGCGCAGCAGGGGCTCGTCGTCGGGGTGAAACTGCACCAGGCACTTGATGATCTGCTCGCTCGGCCAGGTGATCAGGTTGCTCGCCACCGACGGCCCATGCTCGAACGCCAGCGGCCGCGAGTTCTGGGTTTCCACCGGCCGCGCCAGCCACCAGCCGCGGCCGCTGGCGCGGTTCAGGGCGTCCTGGCCGAAGCGCTGGTCGGCCAGCAGGCCAACATCCCCTTGCACCCCTTCGCCCGCGAGGTTCTGCTCTACCCGCTCCACGGCGGTAACGAACAGTTGCTTGAGGTGGTACAGGCTGCTTTCATCGCGCCCGGCCTGGCGGGCCACGTCGAGCAGTTGCCAGCGGTGGTCGAAGGCGAAGATGAACAGCGGCTTCCACGCCTTGCGCGGCACGCTGACCCGGTGCAGGCGCTGCAAGGTCTCGTCGAGGTCGGGGCGGGTGATCGGTTCGGCGGCGCCGAGCAGGTACTCCAGCTCGGCCGGGGTGGGCATCGCCGGCGCGCAGGCATGCCGCGACACCACCAACGCCCCGCAGGCATTGGCCAGCGCGCAGCAGCGAGCATCGCCTTCGCCGCGCAGCCAACCGCTGAGAAACCCCGACATGAACGCATCGCCCGCCCCCAGCACGTTGAGCACCTCGACCTGGGTGCCGCAATACAACGGCGCGCCGTCGAGGCTGCCCGGGATGGCCCCGTGCAGCACGGTGCAACCGCGCGCGCCGAGCTTGACCACCAGGGTGGCGGCGGTCAGCTCACGCACCCGGCGCAGGGCGCTGATGAGGTTTTCATCGCCGCCGGCGATCTGAAACTCTTCCTCGGTGCCAACGATCAGCTCGAAGCGCGGCAGGATGCGCTGCACATGGGCGCTGACCCGCTGGCTGGCGATAAAGCGGGTTTCACCGTCGGCCTTGCCGGTCAACCCCCACAGCACCGGCCGGTAGTCGATGTCGAGCACCCGTTGCACGCCATGGCGCTCGGCGTAGTCCAGGGCGCGGTTGCTGGCGGCGAACACACCGTCGGTGGAAAAATGCGTGCCGGTGATCAACAGCGCCTTGCTCTGGGCGATCAGCGCTTCGCTCACGTCGTCGGGGTGCAATGCCATGTCGGCGCAGTTTTCCCGGTAGAACACCAGGGGGAAGGTGTCGCGGTCCTTGATGCCCAGCAGCACCAAGGCGGTGAGGCGCTCGGGGTCGACCGCCACGCCGGAGGTGTCGCAGCCTTCACGCTGCAGTTGCTCGACCAGGAAGCGGCCCATGTGGTCATCGCCAACGCGGGTCAGCATGGCGGACTTCAACCCCAGCCGGGCGGTGCCGAAGGCGATGTTGGCGGAGGAACCACCGAGGTACTTGGCGAAACTGCTGACGTCTTCCAGGCGCGCGCCGACCTGCTGGGCATAGAGGTCGACCCCCATGCGCCCGAGGCAGATCAGATCCAGGCGGCGCCCACTGGCGAAACGAGACTGGCCCATGCTGGCTCCTATTATTGTTATCAAGCCTTGCGGCGTTTCAGGTGACTGCCTGAAGACTAGAACGCCAGATTCGCCAAATCAAATTTTATTCCATATTTTTTCTACACAGAATTTTATTTCTATTTTTGCCGCGATATACTCGCGCCACGTGGCCAAGCCCAGGGCCCTGAGGCCCCGCGCGCAGTGCCAAACCCGAGAACAAGGATTCGCTCCATGCTCAACCCTACCCCGGCCAGCGCCGACGAACTGCTGCAGCGCATCCAGGCCGACTACGACGCCCTGCCGCGCCAGCTCAAGCGCATCGCCACCTACCTGACCCAACAAAGCGAACGGATCATGGTCGAGCGCATCAGCGACATCGCCCGCGAGTGCGAGGTGCACCCCTCGGCCATCGTGCGCTTCTGCCAGCGCCTGGGCTTCAGCGGCTTCAGCCAGATGCAGGCGCTGTTCCGCGAGGCCTACACGCACAAGGCCACGCCGGTGCAAAACTACCAGCAGCGCATCCGTAACCTGATCGCCGAGCAGCACGGCGGCGCCAGCCCGGCGGTGCTCGCCCGCGACTGCATCGAGGCCACCCGCTCGGGCATCGAGCGGCTCGGCCTGGAGCTGGATGACGCCGCCTTCACCCAGGCCGTTGACCTGCTGGTCGAGGCCGAGAACATCTATGTGGTCGGCGTACGCCGCTCGTTCGCGGTCGCCGACTACCTGGTCTACAACCTGCAGCACACCACCAAGCGCATCCACCTGATCCACGGCCTGGGCGGGGGTTACCGCGAGCAGATGCGCAGCGTGCGCGCCAATGACCTGGTGATTGCGATCAGCTTCAGCCCCTATGGCAAGGAAACCCAGCAGTGCCTGCGCATCGCCCAGCACCAGCAGGCCCACAGCCTGGTGATCACCGACAGCCCGCTGTCGCCGGTGGCCAAGCGCGCCAGCGCGGTGCTGCTGGTCAATGAGGGCGCCTCGTTCGCCTTCCGTTCGCTGGCGGCCACGCTGTGCCTGTGCCAGGCGCTGTTCATCGCGGTGGCGTACCGGCTGGAACTGAAGGTCGACGAGATGCAGGAGCAGATGGGTTTCGACGACTGACCCAAGGCAAAAGATAATGAATTTCGACTGAGAACTATTCAGCAATGGTTCTCATTATGTTACAACTAGGCACTTTCATTATCGGATGGCCTGCGGTAAATGCTCGTTCCTTTACTCATCATGCTGCGCGAAGGGATTGAAGCCGCGCTTATCGTTGGCATCATCGCCAGCTACCTCAAGCAAACCGGCCGCGGCCAGTGGATGCCCGCGGTGTGGATCGGCGTGTTCCTCGCCGCCGCCGTGGCCTTGCTGGTCGGTGGCGGGCTGGAGCTGGTCGCCGCGGAGTTTCCGCAAAAGCAGCAAGAACTGTTCGAGGGCGTGATCGGCCTGGCCGCCGTGGTGATCCTCAGCTCGATGGTGATCTGGATGCGCAAGGTCGCCCGCTCGCTGAAAACCGAACTGCACGGCTCGCTCGAAAGCGCCCTGGGCGGCTCGCGCAACCAAACCCTCGCGCTGATTGCCATGGTGTTCTTCGCCGTGGCCCGCGAAGGGCTGGAAACCGTGTTCTTCCTGCTGGCGATCTTCCAGCAGAGCGAAGGCTACGGCGCCCCGCTCGGCGCACTGATCGGCCTGGTGATCGCGGTGGCCGTGGGCCTGGCGCTGTACAAAGGCAGCCTGAAGCTGAACCTGGCGCAGTTCTTCCGCTGGACCGGGCTGTTCATCCTCGTGGTGGCCGCCGGCATCCTCGGCAACTCGGTGCGCTCGCTGCACGAAGCCGGCATCTGGAATTCGCTGCAGGGCGTGGTGTTCGACGCCAGTGAAACCCTGCCGATGGACGGCCCGCTGGGCTCGGTACTGGCCGGCATGTTCGGCTACCAGGACGCCCCAACCGTCAGCGTGCTCGGCGCCTGGGCGATCTACATCACTACCGCGCTGGTGTTGTTCTTCATCCCAGGCCGGGCCAAGCCCGCGCCGTCTACCTCTACCGTTACCCAGCACTAAGGGACCGCATGCCCAACTCGACTCAACAGCCGCCACGCCTGCTGCGCGTGGCGGTGGCCGGCTCGGTGATCCTCATGGTCGCCGCCGGTGGCCTGTTCTACTACGCCTCGAAGGTCGCCGGCGACAAACGCAAGGCCAACGCCGGCAACGAGATCACCGTGACCATCCACCCGCGCAGCTGTGAGCCCAACGCGCTCACCGTGCCGGCCGGGCGCACCGCGTTCCGCATCGTCAACGCCTCCGACCGCGCCGTGGAATGGGAAATCCTCGACGGCGTGCTGGTGGTCGAAGAGCGCGAGAACATCACCCCCGGCCTGAGCCAGGTGATCAACGCCAACCTTGAGCCGGGCGACTACGCCATCACCTGCGGGCTGTTGTCCAACCCGCGCGGCACGCTGAAGGTGACCGCCACGGCGGAATCCGACGCCCGCGCCAAGGCCAAACCGTCGATGACCGCGTTCGTTGGGCCGTTGTCGGAGTACCGGGTGTACCTGAGCCTGCAAGGCAGCGCAGTGATCAAGAACGTCGACGCCCTGGCCGCAGCCATCGCCGCCGGCGATCTGGCCCAGGCCCGCGCCGCCTATGCCCCGGCCCGCGCCGCCTACCAGCGCATCGCCCCGGCCGCGCAGCGTTTCGCCGAGCTGAACAACGCCATCGAAGCCCGCGCCGACTACTACGAAAACCGCGAGCAAGACCCAGCCTTCGGCGGCTTCCACCGCCTGGAATACGGCCTGTTCGAGCAGAACAGCACCGAGGGCCTGGCGCCGGTCGCCGAGCGCCTGCAAGCCGATGTGGCCAGCCTGAAAACCCAGCTGCTGGCGCAGCCGATCCCGCCGGAGCAACTGGTGACGATCGTCTCGCGCAACCTCAACACCCTGGCCAGCACCCGCGCCGCCGGTGAAGAAGAGCGCTACAGCCACCTCGACCTGAACGGCTTTGCGGCCAACCTCGAGGGCGCGCGCAAGGTCATCGACCTGCTGCGCCCGCTGCTGGAAAAATCCGCCGCCGGCCTGCTGCCGAAGATCGACGGCGCGCAAAAAGCCTTTGCCGAACGCCTCGACGCCCTGCGCGAAGGCGATGGCTTCAAGCCTTATGACCAGGTTGGCGAAGACCAACGCAAAGGCATCGCCCAGGCCGCCAAGGCCCTGGCCGACCAACTCGACGGCATTGACCCGGCCCTTGGCCTGTCTGCCCTGTAATACCGTGGATGTAGACTGATGAGCGATAAAGACCAAGCCCACTCCCCCGACCGCCGCCGCCTGCTGATGGGCCTCGGCGCCGCCGGCGCGGCCCTGGCCGGCAGTGGCATGACCTGCCCCTTCATGGCCCAGGCCGCCACCCAGAGCGAAGAGCACAAGGTCACCGAGGCGCCGAAAAGCGACAAGACCGCCGACCAGCACGCCTACGAAGGCCTGCACCAGGCCGGCGTGGTCACCGCGCGCCCGGCCGCCGGGATGATGGTGGCCTTCGACGTGCTGGCCAACGACCACGAAGACCTCGAGCGGCTGTTCCGCACCCTCGACGAACGCATTCGCTTCCTGATGAAGGGCGGCCTGGTGCAAGACGTCGACCCCAAGCTGCCGCCGCTGGATTCTGGCATCCTCGGGCCGAACGTCACCCCAGACAACCTCACCGTGACCGTGTCAGTCGGCGCCTCGCTGTTCGACGAGCGCTACGGCCTGGCCGGGCAGAAGCCCAAGCACCTGATCCGCATGGTCGGCTTCCCCAACGACGCGCTGGAAGAAGACCGCTGCCACGGCGACCTGACCCTGCAGTTCTGCTCCAACACCCCCGACACCAACATTCACGCCCTGCGCGACATCGTCAAGAACCTGCCCGACCTGCTCTACGTGCGCTGGAAGCAGGAAGGCACGGTGCCGCCCCAGGCCCCGGCCAAGCCCGGCGAGCCGGAGCAGAGCGCGCGCAACTTCCTCGGGTTTCGCGACGGCTCGGCCAACCCCGACTCCAACGACGCCAAGGCCATGGACAGCATCGTCTGGGTGCAGCCGGGCAGCCAGGAACCGGCCTGGGCCGCCCACGGCAGCTACCAGGCGGTGCGGCTGATCCGCAACTTCGTCGAGCGCTGGGACCGCACCCCGCTGCAGGAGCAGGAAACGATCTTCGGCCGCATGAAGGCCACCGGCGCGCCGATGGACGGCAAGCACGAGTTCGATGTGCCCGACTACAGCAAAGACCCGGAAGGCAAAGTCACCGCGCTGGATTCGCACATCCGCCTGGCCAACCCGCGCACCCCGGACAGCCAGGCCAACCTGATCCTGCGGCGGCCGTTCAACTATTCCAACGGCGTGATGAAGAACGGCCAGCTCGACATGGGCCTGCTGTTCATCTGCTACCAGGCCGACCTGCTCAAGGGGTTCGTGACCGTACAAACCCGCCTCAACGGTGAACCGCTGGAGGAATACCTCAAGCCCACCGGGGGTGGCTACTTCTTCACCCTGCCTGGTGTCACCGGCAAGGACGATTTCATTGGCCGCTCGCTGCTGGCGGCGGCCGAGAAAACCAAGACTGCATAACATTCAAGGACTCAACTGGGGAACCACGCATGAAAAAGACGCCTTTGGCTCTGCTGTTCACCCTCGGCGCGCTGAGCGTACCGAGCTTTGCCGCCGACACCTCGTCGCTGGACCTGGTACAGCCGATCTCGGACTACAAGATCTATGTCACCGAAGAAGTCGACAAACTGGTCACCGAGACCAAGGCGTTCACCGACGCAGTGAAAAAAGGCGACTTGGCCACCGCCAAGAAGCTCTACCCCACCACCCGCGTGCACTATGAAGCCATCGAGCCGATCGCCGAGCTGTTCAGCGACCTCGACGCCTCGATCGACTCCCGCGAAGACGACCACGAGAAAGGCGTGAAGGCCGATGACTTCACCGGCTTCCACCGCATCGAATACGGCCTGTGGGCCGACAGCAAGAACATCAAGGCCTATGGCACCTTCGCCGATGGCTTGCAGGCCGACGTCGAGCGCCTGCAGAAGCAGATCGCCGAACTGACCTTCCCGCCGGAGAAAGTCGTCGGTGGCGCTGCCGCGCTGATGGAAGAAGTGGCCGCGACCAAAGTCTCGGGCGAAGAAGACCGCTACAGCCACACCGACCTGTATGACTTCCAGGGCAACGTTGACGGCGCGAAGAAAATCGTCGACCTGTTCAAGCCGCAGATCGAGAAGAAAGACAAAGCCTTCCAGGCCAAAGTTGACAAGAACTTCAAAACCGTGGACGACATCCTGGCCAAGTACAAGACCAAGGACGGCGGTTTCGAAACCTACGACAAAGTCTCTGAAGCCGACCGCAAGCGCCTGACCGGCCCGGTCAACACCCTGGCTGAAGACTTGTCCACCCTGCGTGGCAAACTGGGCCTGAACTGATCGGCCCCGATCCGGCTCATACCCATACCGGGTACCGCCGGATCGCGTGACCGCGGCGCCGCTCCCAGGCGCCGCGTTCCTCTGTGGTGCCCCTTTCCAGGAGCCCACCGATGCACACCCCCTCCCCGTTCGACCTCAGTGGCAAAGTTGCCTTCGTGTCCGGCGCCAGCCGCGGCATCGGCCAGGCCATCGCCCACCTGCTCGCCCAACAGGGTGCCCACGTGATCGTCTCGAGCCGCAAGCGCGAGGGCTGCCAGGCGGTGGCCGACGACATCGTCGCCGCGGGCTGGCAGGCCAGCGCCATCCCCTGCCACATCGGCGACCTGGCGCAGATCGAGGCCACCTTCGCCCAGGTCCGCGAGCAGTTCGGCACCCTCGACGTGCTGGTCAACAACGCCGCCACCAACCCGCAGTTCGGCCATGTGCTCGACGCCACCGCCGAGGCCTTCGAGAAAACCGTCGAGGTGAACATCCGCGGCTACTTCTTCATGTCGGTGGCCGCCGGCCGGCTGATGCGCGAGCACGGCGGCGGCAGCATCATCAACGTGGCGTCGATCAATGGCCGCTCCCCTGGGGCGTTCCAGGCGGTGTACTCGATCACCAAGGCCGCGGTGATCAACATGACCCAGGCCTTCGCCAAGGAATGCGCGCCCCTGGGCATCCGCTGCAACGCCCTGCTGCCAGGGCTGACCGACACCCGCTTCGCCAGCGCACTGACCCAGAACGAACAGGTGCTGGCGCAGATCCTGCCGCGCATCCCGATGAACCGCGTGGCCCAGCCAGATGAGATGGCCGGGGCGGTGCTGTACCTGGCCAGTGACGCGGCCAGCTATACCACCGGGGTGGCGTTGAATGTGGATGGGGGGTACCTGGCTTAGGTTCGAGGGCCCTTCGCCCGGCACAGCCGGAGTGCCGGGCGAAGGGCCACAAAGCCATTATCAACAGTTGAATGATTGCGCAATCAATGCAATAGTATCTCCACAGGCAGCCACCCAACGGTGCGCTGCCTAATTAAAAAGGCGAAATGATTGCGCAGTCATTTCATAACAAAAAGCCGCCCACAAGGAACCCCCACCATGGCCCAACCCGGCGCCGCAGCCGCCCCCACTCGAGTGCGCTACCTGATCCTGGCGATGATCTTCGCCGTCACCGTGTTCAACTATGTCGACCGCGCCACCCTGGCCATCGCCGCCCCGGCCATGCGCCATGACCTGGGCTTCGACGCCGTGCTGATGGGCATCGCCTTCTCCGCCTTTGGTTGGGCCTACACCAGCATGCAGATCCCTGGCGGGATCGTGCTCGACCGTTTCGGCTCGCGCCTGGTGCTGGGCGCCAGCCTGGTGCTGTGGTCCACGCTGACCTTCCTGCAGGGTTTCGTCGACCTGTTCAGCTCGGCGTTCCTGGTGTTGTTCGTACTGCGCTTTTTGATGGGCGTGGCCGAGGCCCCGGCGTTCCCGGCCAACAACCGCCTCACGGTGATGTGGTTCCCGCGCCAGGAACGCGGCCTGGCCACCGCGGTGTTCCAGGCGGCGCAGTACTTTGCCCTGGCGGTGTTCACCCCGCTGATGGTCTGGCTGCTCGGCGCCTTCGGCTGGCAGCACGTGTTCTTCTGGACCGGCGCCGCCGGCGTGGTGTTGGGCCTGGTGTGGTTCCGCCTGGTGCGCGAGCCGCGCAAGGACCACCGGGTCAACCAGGCCGAGATCGACCACATCGAAGCCGGCGGCGGCCTGCCGAACCTGGGCGATGCGCCCATTCCGTTCAGTTGGGGCCGGGTCAAGGCAATCGGCGCCAACCGGATGATGCTCGGGGTGTACCTGGGGCAGTTCTGCCTGACCTCCATCACCTGGTTCTTCCTCACCTGGTTCCCCACCTACCTGATCGAAGCCAAGGGCATGAGCATGCTCAAGGTCGGCCTGGTGGCGGCGATCCCGCCGGTGGCGGGCTGCCTTGGCGGGGTGATCGGCGGGCTGTGGTCAGACTGGCTGCTGCGCCGCGGCCACAGCCTGACCCTGGCGCGCAAGCTGCCGATCATCACCGGCCTGCTGCTGTCGAGCAGCATCGTGGTAGCCAACTACACCCAGTCGATCGTGGTGGTCACCGCGGTGATGTCGCTGGCGTTCTTCGCCAAGGGCGTGGGCAACCTGGGCTGGTGCATCGTCGGTGACGTGTCGCCCAAGCGCGCCATGGGCGTGAGCGGGGCGATGTTCAATTTCTGCGGCAACCTGGCGAGCATCGTCACCCCCATCGCCATCGGCGTGATGATCAACCAGCTTGGCTCGTTCGACGCGGCGCTGATGTACGTGGCCGCCATGGGCCTGCTCGGCGCCTTTGCCTACCTGTTCATCGTCGGCCCGCTCAAGCGCCTGGAGCTGGACGACGCCCCCTCCGCCACGCCGCGCGAGCAGCCCGCTGCTGCCGGCCACGAAGTTTCCCATTGATACCCGCTCAAGGAGCCTGACCATGAACGCCCCTCTCACCCCCGCCACCTCCGGCGACGAAGACCGCATCAGCTGGGTGCGCCTGGCCTCGGTGTACCTGCCTCTGGCCAACCCGATCAGCGACGCCAAGGTGCTCACCGGCCGGCAAAAGCCGATGACCGAGATCGCCATTCTGTTCGCCGAGATCGAAACCCGCGACGGCCACCGTGGCCTGGGCCTGAGCTACTCCAAGCGCGCCGGCGGCCCCGGGCAGTTCGCCCACGCCTGTGAAATCGCCCCGGCGCTGCTCGGCGAGAACCCCAGCGACATCGCCAAGCTGTGGACCAAACTGTGCTGGGCCGGCGCCTCGGTGGGCCGCAGCGGCCTGGCCACCCAGGCCATCGGCGCCTTCGACGTGGCCCTGTGGGACCTCAAAGCCAAGCGCGCCAACCTGTCACTGGCACGCCTGCTCGGCGCCCAGCGCGATTCGGTGCGCTGCTACAACACCTCCGGCGGCTTTTTGCACACACCGCTGGAGCAACTGCTGAAGAACACCGACCTGTCCCGGGAAAAAGGCATCGGCGGGATCAAGCTGAAGGTCGGCCAGCCGGACTGCGCGGTTGACCTGGAGCGCGTCAGCACCGTGCGCCGCCACCTGGGCGAGGCCTTCCCGCTGATGGTCGACGCCAACCAGCAATGGGACCGCCCCACCGCCCAGCGCATGTGCCGGCGCTTCGAAGAGCACAACCTGGTGTGGATCGAGGAACCGCTGGACTGCTACGACGCCGAAGGCCACGCGGCGCTGGCGGCGCAGTTCGACACGCCGATCGCCACCGGCGAGATGCTCACCAGCGTGGCCGAGCACCAGGAGTTCATCCGCCTGCGCGGGGCCGACTACCTGATGCCCGACGGCCCGCGGGTGGGCGGCATCACGCCGTTCCTGAAGGTGGCGGCGCTGGCCGAACAGGCCGGGATGATGCTCGCCCCGCACTTTGCCATGGAGCTGCACGTGCACCTGGCGGCGGCCTACCCCAGCGAGCCGTGGGTGGAGCACTTCGAATGGCTCGAGCCGCTGTTCAACGAACGCCTGGAAACCCGCGACGGGCGCATGCTGGTGCCGACCCGCCCAGGCCTGGGCTTGAGCCTGAGCGAGCGGGTGCCGGGCTGGACCGCCGCCGAGCAGACGTTCGGCCAGCGCGCCTGAGACCCCCTCGCCCGGCACCCTCGCTACGCCGGGCGAAGGGCCGCCGGATCAGCCCCCCGCAGGGTGCGGCACAACATCCGCCTCGATCCCCTGCGAGGCCATCAGCTCGGCCTTTTTCTGCTCGGCTTCGGCCTGGGTGGGGAATGGCCCCAGGTACACCTCGGTCTTGCCGTCGCGGCTGGCCACGTTGGCCATGAAGCCATGCTCGACCAGCCGCGCGGTCATGTCGGTGAGCGCGCCCATGGCGTTGGGGGCAATGCGCACCTCCCAGCCGTTGCCGTTGTCCACCGCCACGCTTTGCGCCTCGGGCGCGCCGCAGATAGTGCGCACCGCCGGGTTGTTGCCGTCGGTGTCGATGATCGCGTGGTAACCGTCTTCGGCCTTGATCGCGGCAAAGCTGCGGTAAGGGCCGTACTGGCCGTTGCCGCCTTTCTCGCGCACCTGCCCGCACACATTGCCGTGGGCCAGGGTGCGGGGGGTGGTGAAGCGGGCCGCGGCCGGGTTCTGCAGTTGCGCCGCCACCGCTTTGTGGGCTTCTTCAACATCGCTGCCACAGCCGGCCAATGCCAGGGCGGCGGCGGCGATCACCATCAACTTGCGCACGGGAACTCCTTGGGGGTATTCGCTTGAGCCGGCGATTCTAGCACCCTGCCCGCGCCGGTGGATGTGGCATCATGGCGCCCTGTTTGTTCGCCACCGAGCCCACCGCCATGATCGCCAAAGAACACCGCCACCAGGCCGCCCTGAACGCCTACCTCGCGCAACAGCCGCAACTGGCCGAGGAAATCGCCGCCCTCAGCGCCCACGAACAGCGCCAGCAAATTGAATGGGCCTTCGAAGACACCGCCAGCGAGCGCGGCCTGCAACCCTGGGAATACGCCCTCGAGCTGATCGCCGAAACCCCTGAGCAACTGCACGCCATGCGCCTGGAAACCCACCGCGAAGTGGCCGAAGCGCTGGGCATGGAGTGGGAAGAATACTGCCAGTTCAACGGCATCACCGAGTAGTTACAACACCCGAAACAGCAGCGGCGCCACCTGCTGCCAGCCCGGTACCGGCCGCCAGTTCGCGGCCCATTCCGGCACCGCCTCGGCCGGCATCGGCCGGGCGATGCAGAAGCCCTGGCCGAGCTCGCAGCCCAGCTCCAGCAGGCGCGCGCCAAGGCCGATGGAATCGACCCCCTCGGCGATCAGCTCACGCTTGAAGGCCTTGGCCAAGCCGCAGATGGCGATCAGGATCGACACGTCGTCGGGGTTTTCGAGCATGCCCTGCACGAAGGTCTGGTCGATCTTCAACTGGGTCACCGGCAGGCGCTTGAGGTAGGTCAGCGAGCTGTAGCCGGTGCCGAAGTCATCCAGCGCGAAACTCACCCCCAAGGCCTGGCAGGCGCTGATGGTCTCAGACACATAATCGAGGTCTTTCAGGGCGCTGGTTTCGAGGATCTCGATCATCAGCGTGCCCGGCGCGACCTGCGGCCAGGCTTCGAGGTGCAGGCGCAGGCGTTCGACGAAGTCCGGCTGTTGCAGCTGCCAGGCGCCGACGTTCACGCTCACCGGTAGGCAGAACCCGCGCGCCGCCCAGGCGCTGGCCTGGCTCAAGGCCTGGCGGATCACCCAGTCACCGATCTGCTGCGACAGCCGGCTGTTGTCGATCGACGGCAGGAACGCTTCGGGCTCGATCAAGCCCTCGAAGGGGTGCAGCCAGCGGATCAGCGCCTCCACGCCCAGTACCTCGCCGCTGCGCATGTTCACCTTGGGCTGGTAGTACAGCACGAATTCATTCTCCGCCAGCGCCTGCTGGATGCGCTCCAGGCGGGCGTTGTAGCGGCGCTGGTCGAGCTCGTGCTGGGGGTCGAAAAAGCAATAGCGGTTCTTCCCGGCGAGCTTGGCCTGGTACATCGCTTGGTCGGCCTGGCGCAGCAGTTGGTCGGGGCTGATGTCGTGGCCCTGGGGGTAGAAGGTCACCCCCAGGCTGGCGCTGAGGCTCACCTGCAGGCCATCGACCTGCAAGGGCTCGGCGGCGGCGGCCAGCACCCGGTCGAGCATCGGTGTGGTGTCGTGGCTTTGCTCGAGGTCGGTGATCAGGATCACGAACTCGTCGCCGCCCAGCCGCGACAGCGTGCAGCCGTCGCGCAGGGTGTGCTTCATGCGCTGGGCCACGGCGCTGAGCACGCGGTCGCCGGTGGCGTGGCCGTAGCCGTCGTTGACGTCCTTGAAGCCGTCGAGGTCGAGGTACACCACCGCCAACGTCAGCCCGTTGGCCTGGGCCGCGGCCAGTGCCTGCTGCATGCAATCGGCGAGCAGCACCCGGTTGGGCAGTTGGGTCAGCACGTCGTAGTGGGCGATGGTTTCCAAGCGGGTTTGGTGCTCGCGCAGCTCGGTCACGTCGGTGAACAGCGACACGTACTGCTGCACCCGGCCGTGGCTGTCGAGGATCGCGGTGATGGTCTGCCCGGCGACGAACAACTCGCCGTTGCGCCGGCGGTTCCACAGCTCGCCCTTCCAGAAGCCACCGTCGGTGAGGCTGCGCCACATGTCGCGGTAAAAGCTGCTGCTGGTCAGGCCCGAGGCGAGCATGCGCGGGTTGCGCCCGACGATTTCGCTGCGCGCGTAACCGGTGAGGGTGCAGAACGCCTGGTTGACGTCGAGAATGTCGGCGTGGGCGTCGGTGATCATGATGCCTTCATGGGCATGGGTGAACACGCTCGCCGCCAGGCTCAGCTTGGCCTCGGCGCGGCGCCGGGCGCTGATATCGGTGAGGGTCAGGCGCAGTAGCCGCGGGCCATCGGGCTGGCGCAGGCAATCGAGGTGCGCGGCCAGCGGCTCGCCGTCGCCGCGCAGCAGGCCGAGGTCGGCCTCGTGGGGCAGCAGGTCGCGGCAGGCACGGGTGAACAGGCCGGCCCAGCCGTCACGGTCGGCGGGCTGCACCCAGCGGTCGAAGCGCCGCCCCAGCAGTTGCTCGCGCGGCACCCGCAACAGTTGCTCGGCGCGCAGGTTGACGGCATCGATCATGCCGCTGTCGTTCAGGCTGAGGTAGCCCACCGGGGCGCGCTCGTAGAGGTCCAGGTAAAGGTCGCGGGAGCTTTCGAGCGTGCCTTGCAGGCGGCGCAGTTCGTCGTTTTGCATCTCCAGCTCAAGCTGGTAAACCTGCAATTCCCGCCACGGCCCGGGTTCCAGGTGGGCCGCCGTGGTGGCCAGGGCTTGTTCAGCGCGCTGGCGAAGGGTCGGTTCCGTGTTCGGGGGCTTCTTCATCATGGCCTCTTCGTGAGTGCCGGTTGATCTGCATGGCCAGCAGGATCAGGTGTGGCCGCGAATCGTCACCCTCCACCCGCCGGGCATCGAGGCGAATGTCCAGGCGCCCGGTTTCAGGGAAATTCAGCGTGACGGAAAAATCGGTGAAGCTGGTGTCTTTGCATACGATGGTGGCCAGGCGTGCCTTCAACGGTTCGAGGTTCCATTCACCGCCGCCTAGTTCGAACAGCGGCCGCGCCACGGTACGCCCCAGGGTGGTTCGAAACACATCGCAGTAGGATTGGCTGGCGGACACCACGACCAGGTTATGGTCGAGCACCAGCAACGGCTCACGAACGGTATTCACCACCGCCTCGGCAAGTGCCCGCGAGGCCTGTACGGAACGTTCGGTTTGCACCCGGCTGGTGATGTCGTGGAAGGTCAGCACCACGCCCTCGATGACGTTATCCAGCGTGCGGTAGGGCATGATGCGCGCCATGAACCATTGGCCATTGCCAGTGCTCACCTCACATTCAAAGGGGATCAGGGTATCCAGCACGGCTTGGGCGGGCACCATCAGGTCGGTATCGGCCAGGTGGGAGGTGATGTCACCCAGCGCGCGCCCGATGTCTGTGTTGATCAGCCGGTAGATGCTGACCGCTTCGCGGGTAAAGCGCCGGATACACAAATGCGTATCAAGAAATATAGCCCCGATATTGATGCTGTCGAGGAGGTTCTTCATGTCGTTCTGCATGTTGAACAGTTGCTCGACCTTCGCTTGCAGCTCGGCATTGACGGTGATCAGCTCTTCGTTCACCGATTGCAGCTCTTCGCGGGAGGTTTCCAGCTCTTCGTTGGTCGATTGCAGTTCTTCGTTGGCCGACTGCAACTCTTCGTTGGTCGAGCAGAATTCTTCGTTCGACATCTGCAGCTCGTCGATCGAGGCCTGGAGGTTCTCCCGGGTGTGGGCCAGGGCGCGCTCGAGTGCCGCGACCTGGCCAGCATCCACCGGCGCCGCCCCCGGGCTGGGCTGGGCCGCGTCCGCGGCGAGCAACGGTTCGAAGCACACCAGCATGATCGCCTCATCGTCGCCGCTGCCTGCCAGCGGCCGCACGCTCAGGCTCAGGCCACGAGGCGGCGGCCCGGGCAGTTGCACCTCGCGGCGGATCACCTCGGCGCCACTGCCGCTGGCGGCGGTGTGCAAGGCCGCGCGCAGGTCGGCCTGCAGGCCGTCGCGGGCCATGTCGATCACGTTGAGAGTGGCCTGCCCCGGTGCCGGGCGCAGGTAATCGCCGGTGTCGCCGTGCACGTAGAGGATGTTGCCGCGCAGGTCGGTGGCCACCGAGGTGGGCACGAAGTCCTGCAGCAGCATGCGCCGGGTGAGGTCTTCGAGGCTGGCGGTGCGGGCCATTTTCAACGGTGCCTCCGGGGCCCGATTGAGGCGCTCCGGCGCCCAGCCGCGGGCGCTTTCGGCAGTGGGCGCGGCGGGCCGGGCGGCCTTTACCGCGGCGTAGAGTTTCCAGCGGCGGTCTAGCGGGGTGAACAGCGCGCCGTGATGGCCGACGCTTTCGGACGGCGACAGGAACAACGCGCCCTGGGGCTTGAGCGCGTAGTGGAACACCGGGATCAGGCGCTGCTGCAAGCGTGGGCCGAGGTAGATCAGCAGGTTGCGGCAGCACAGCAGGTCTAGCCGGGTGAAGGGTGGGTCGGCCACCACGTTGTGCACGGCGAACACCACCAGCTTGCGCAATTGGCTGCGCACCCGGTAGCCCTGCTCTTCACGGGTGAACCAGGTTTTCAGCCGCCGCGGCGGGATCTGCGCCTCGGCGCTCAACGGGTACATCCCGGCACGGGCGGTGCGGATCGCCTCGGCGTCGAGGTCGGTGGCGTAGAGTTGGATGTCGAAGGCGCCTTGCAGCTCGCTGCGCAGCTCGAGCAGTACGATCGCCAGCGAATAGGCCTCTTCGCCACTGGCGCAGCCGGTGACCCAGGCACGGAATACATAGCCGCGGGGTTTGTCTTCGAGCAGTGGGCGCAGCACGTGGTTCTTTAGCGCCTCGAAGGCATCGGGGTCGCGGAAGAACCCGGTCACGTTGATCAACAGCTCGTTGAACAGCTCCGGCACCTCGGCCGGGTGGTCGCGCAGGTACTGCACGTATTCACCCTGCTCGACCATACGCTGCATCACCATGCGCCGCTCGATGCGGCGGGCGATGGTGCTTTTTTTGTAATAGTTGAAGTCGTGGCCGGTGGCGTCGTGGAGGATCTGCAGGATCGCGTCGAAGGTGTCGGCGCTGACCGGCGCCGCCTGGGTGGTGGCAGCCACCAGCGCCTCGGGCATCTCGTTCAGCCGGCAAATGGCGGTGGCATGGCCGGCCTCGATCACGCTGTGGGGCATGCTGCTGTACTCGGCTTCTTCCGGCGCCTGGGCCAGGGTAAAACCGCCGGCCTGGGCAATGGCCTGGCAGCCCAGGGTGCCGTCGGCGCCACTGCCCGAGAGCACCACGCCCATCGCGCTGGCCGCGCGTTCACTGGCCAGCGAGGCGAAGAACGCGTCGATCGGCGTGTGGCTGCCGGGCGCCAATTCCAACCGGTTGCCACGCAGCAGCAGGTCGTGCCCGGGCACTGTGACATACACCTGGTTAGGCGCCAGCGTGAGGCCGTGCTCCACCTCCAGCACCGGCATCGGCGTGCAACGGCCGAGGATTTCCGCGAGCAGGCTGGTGTGGCTAGGCGACAAATGCTGCACCACCACAAAGGCCAGGCCAGTGTGCGCCGGCAAAGCGCCGAGCAACTGTTCCAGGGCCTTCAACCCCCCGGCGGAGGCACCGATGCCGACCACCGGCACGGGGCTGGCGGGGGTGTTCGGGCGTGAGGGGGTGCTGGCAGTCACAGGGCAGGCCTTCCGTGTAGGTGAACGGCCCAGTATGCCTGCTCGCCGCCCAGGTAGATACCGCCCGGGCGGCGGCGCCGTTCGTCCAGCCCCGGCAACCTTGGCGGTGCCGGCGGCGCCTAATGTTCAAGCCCACAGCGAGAAGGTGAACAACATGTTCAAACCGATGATGCTGGCCGCGGCGATGTTGCTACCCGCCGTGCTACCCGCCTGGGCGGACACCGCCCCTGCCAGCCCCGAAGCCCCGGCCATGCCTGGGGACCCGGCCACTTCACCGGCGCTGCCCGGCAGCCCGCAGGCGCCCAGCGACCCGGCCAAAGGCCAGAGCGCACCGGGCGATGCCAGCGGCGCGCTTGACCTGCGCCCCTTGCAGGAGCAACAGCAACAGCAACAGCAACAACAGCAAGGCACGGGCAAGCCGGGCAGTGGCACCTCGGTGGAACCGGGCAAGGCGCCGCAGAAGCAGCCTTGAGGCCACTGCACACGCGCGCACAAAAAAGGGCGACCCTCTCGGGTCGCCCTTTTTCAGCGTTTGGTAGGCACAATTGGACTCGAACCAACGACCCCCACCATGTCAAGGTGGTGCTCTAACCAACTGAGCTATGTGCCTGCTGTGGGGGCGCATTTTACCCATGCGCCTTGGTGTGTCAACGTTTATTTTGCCTAACTGCCTGATCCCACGGCGGTTTATCCCGTTATCGGGCCGCTCACCAGCACTGGCGGCGTTTCAAAAATTCCGGTACGCTCTGCTCAATCGTCAATAATTTTAAACAGAGGTCCAGGATGGCGAACATTCCCTACCCACCGTCTTATTATGCGGCGTCCGCCAACCCCGCACCGCTGCGCGGTGAGTTGCAGGACGACATCCAGGCCGATGTGTGCATCGTCGGCGCCGGCTACACCGGGCTTTCCAGCGCGCTGTTCCTGCTCGAGCAAGGCTTCTCGGTGGCCATCGTCGAGGCCGCGCGGGTTGGTTTTGGCGCCTCGGGGCGCAATGGCGGGCAGATCGTCAACAGCTACAGCCGTGACATCGACGTGATCGAGCGCAGCGTCGGCCCGCGCGAGGCGCAATTGTTCGGCGCCATGGCCTTCGAAGGCGGGCGCATCATCCGCGAACGGGTGGCACGCTACAACATTGCCTGCGACTTGAAAGACGGCGGCGTATTCGCCGCCCTGAGCAAAAAACAGATGGGCCACCTCGAGGCGCAAAAGGCGCTGTGGGAACGCTATGGGCATACCCAGCTCGAGCTGCTCGACCAGCGCCGCATCGGCGAGGTGGTGGGCACCGAGCAATACGTCGGCGGCCTGCTCGACATGAGCGGCGGGCACATTCACCCACTCAACCTGGCCCTCGGCGAGGCGGCGGCGGTGGAGTCGCTGGGTGGGCGGATCTTCGAGCAAAGCCCGGCCACGCGCATCGAGCGCGGCGCCAACCCGGTGGTGCACACGCCCAAGGGCAAGGTGCGCGCCAAGTTCGTGATCGTCGCCGGCAACGCCTACCTGGGCAACCTGGTGCCGGAGCTGGCGGCCAAGTCGATGCCCTGCGGCACCCAGGTGATCACCACCGAGCCGCTGGACGCCGACCTGGCGCGCAGCCTGCTGCCGCAGGACTACTGCGTCGAAGACTGCAACTACCTGCTCGACTACTACCGGCTCACCGCCGACAACCGGCTGATCTTTGGCGGCGGCGTGGTGTACGGCGCGCGCGACCCGTCCAACATCGAAGCGATCATCCGCCCCAAGCTGCTCAAAGTGTTCCCGCAGTTGGCCAACGTGAAGATCGACTACGCCTGGACCGGCAATTTCCTGCTTACCTTGTCGCGCCTGCCGCAAGTGGGCCGCCTGGGCGACACGGTGTATTACTCCCAAGGCTGCAGTGGGCATGGGGTGACCTACACCCACCTGGCCGGGAAGATCATCGCCGAGGCCTTGCGCGGCCAGGCCGAACGCTTCGACGCCTTCGCCAGCCTGCCGCACTACCCCTTCCCCGGTGGCCGCGCCCTGGGCGCCCCGCTCACCGCCCTGGGCGCCTGGTACTACAGCCTGCGCGACAAGCTCGGGGTGTGATCAGGGCTGGCCGCCCAGCGCTCGCGTGGCCTGGGCGGCGGCCTGTTCCTGGCCAGCCTGGGCCAGCTTCGCGGCGGCCTCGCGCCAGCGCTGCGCATTTACCTGCGCCGGCAACTGCCGGGGCAACTGCACCAGCACCGCCCAATGGCCCTGGCGTGCCCAGGCGGCCGTGAAGTCGCTGACCTTCATCCGTAGCCGGCGTTGCTCGCCCACCCGCAGGATCATCTCGTTGTGGAAGCGATCGAAGCCCACCAGCAGGGCGAAGCGCGGGTCGCTCCAGACCATCGAGCCCATGTCCAGGTGCAACAGCACCGGGTAGCCGGCGGCCACCTGGAACATCAGCGCTTCAGGGCTAGGGTCCAGCGGGTACACCACCATGCCGTAGCTGCGCGCACCGGCGGCCATGGCGTCGGCCAGGTCCTGGGGGTGCTGGCCGAGCTTGAGGGCTGGTTCCACCAGGCCGGGGGTCACCGTCACGCCTTGCTGGCGCAACGCCGCGGCCAACGCCTCGGGCGCGCTCTGGTCATCGCGGCCGCGGTAGAACGGCACCCCGCCCAGCTCGACCTTGTCTGGCAGGCCGGCGATCGGCTTGGGCGGCACCAGCACCGGCGGCTTGGAACTGCAGCCCGCGCCCGCCAGGGCCAGCATCACACCGGCGGCCAAGCACAACTTCCGGCTTGAAACGTAAAACCTGTGCGCCATCACAACTCTCGCATCCAGCGCCGGGCGGGTGCCCGGCTCGCGGGTCGATGATAGGCAGGCGGCGCGCGCAGGTACAGCCCACCGCCCGCCACATCCATGAAACCTATGGCGGGCTATGCTGATCCTAAGATTAACGCCCGCGTGAATCGAGTATCAGGAGGCCTTGCATGAGCCTGACAATGATCATCACCTTAATGGTTGGGGCCTGGCTGCTGGCCGCGGCCTGCCTGCTGTGGGGCATGCTGCGCATCGCCCGCCGCCACCGCCCCGCCGCCGCGCCCAGCCCTCGCAGCATGGCCCCAGCCCCGGTAAAAAAGCCCCGGCGGCCTGCGCCGGCAGTCGCTAACGCGCACTGAATCACACCTTGCTGGCCATTCGCCCAGCCGTGAGGGAACTGCCGCAAGCCGCAAGCCTCTGACAGGCACAGGCACCTGTGTGCCACTGCCGAGGCCCTTACCTTGCCCACCCCCACCGCGCTGACCCTCGGCATTACCCTGGCGAGCATGCTTGCCCTGTTGCTGCGCCCCTGGCAGTTGCCAGATTTCATCTGGCCAGTGGCCGCCGCGGCGGCGCTGCTGCTGTTTGGCCTGTTGCCGTGGCCGGTGGCCGGGCACGCGGTCGCCGAGGGGCTGGATGTTTACCTGTTCCTGGTGGGCATGATGTTGCTGGCCGAGGTGGCCCGCCACGAGGGCCTGTTCAACTGGCTGGCCAGCCATGCGGTGCGCGGCGCGCGCGGCAGCGGCCAGCGGCTGTTCAACCTGTTGTACCTGGTGGCCGTGGGGGTGACCGTGTTGTTGTCCAACGACGCCACCGCCGTGGTGATGACCCCCGCCGTGTATGCCGCTGCCCGCCAAGCGCGGGTTGAGCCATTGCCCTACCTGTTCATCTGCGCGTTCGTGGCCAATGCCGCCAGCTTTGTGCTGCCGATTTCCAACCCCGCCAACCTGGTGGTCTTCGGCACGCAGATGCCGCCGCTGGGGCAGTGGCTGCAGCGCTTCGGCCTGGCCTCGCTGGCGGCCATCGTGCTCACCTACCTGGCGCTGCGCCTGAGCCAGCGCCGCCACTTGCGCCTGCCGGTGGCCGAGGTGCCCGCCCCGGCGCCGCTGTCGCGGGCCGGCAAGGCGGCGGCGCTGGGCTTGTTGCTGACCGCGCTGGGCTTGATCGGCGTGTCGTTGCTGGGCTGGGCACTGGGCATGCCCACACTGCTGGCCGGCCTCGGCACGTTGGCACTGGTCGCCGCGGCGCAACGGCGCTGGCCACTGGCCGAACTGCGTGGGGTGAGTTGGGGTGTATTGCCGCTGGTGGCGGGGTTGTTCGTGCTGGTCGAGGCCGTGCAACGCACCGGCCTGCTGGCGGCGCTGGCGCGGCAGTTGCACGCGCTGGCGCTCAGCCACCCAGCCTGGGCGCCCTGGCTGGCGGGGTTGGGCGCGGCGCTGGCAAGCAACCTAGCGAACAACCTGCCGGTGGGCCTGGCCGCTGGCACCCTGCCCAGCCTGGCGCCGCTGCCGCCGAGCAGCGTGGCGGCCTTGGCGGTGGGGGTAGACCTCGGCCCGAACCTGTCGATCACCGGCTCCCTCGCCACCCTGCTGTGGCTGGCGGCGCTGCGCCGCGAGGGGCTGCAACTGAGTGCCGGGCGCTTTCTGCTGCTGGGCGCCTGGGTGATGCCACCGGCGCTGCTGGCGGCACTGGCACTGCTGTAACTATCTATCGCCGGCTCAGCCGGCACGGCGCCTACCTTGCCAGCCTCCCCCACTGGCCAAGGAGCCGCCCCATGCCTGCATTACCCCCCGTTGCCCGTGTTGACGAAGGCCCAGACCCCTACGCCTGGCTGCGCACCGACAGCGATGCCGCCCGCGCCCACCTCGAAGCGGAAAACCAGCACTTTGCCGAGCACCTGGCCGGCCTCGAGCCGCTGATCAACCAACTGCAAGCGGAGCTGCAAGGCCGGGAAACCCACGAGGGCCGCCAAACCCTCGCCACCCCCCATGGCCCCTGGCTGTACTACCAACGCCTGGAGGGCGACGACCAGTACCCGCGGGAATACCGCGCGCCCTGGGCCGAAGGCCTGAGCCTGGAGCCAGACCTCGCCCAAGCGCAACTGCTGCTCGACCCCAACCCCCTCAACGACGGCGGCCCGGTGGATGTGCGCAGCACCGCGCCCAGCCCGGACCATCGCTACTTCGCCTACAGCCTCGACACCACCGGCAGCGAGCGCTACCGGCTGTTCATCAAAGACCTCGCCAGCGGCACCACCCATGCCGTCCCCGGCCCGGACGGCTTCGGCGCCATGGCCTGGGCCAATGACAACCAGACGCTGTGGTTCCTCAGCATCGCCGAGGGCACCTGGCGCCCCAGCGGCGTGCACCGCTACCGCTTGGGCGAGGATGCGGCCCACTCGGTGTACGAGGAAGCCGACGAAGGTTACGTTGTGGGCCGGATACAGCGCAGCGCCTCGGAACAGTTCGTGATCTTCACCGTGGCCAGCCCGGCGGCCACCGAATGCTGGGCGCTCGCCGCCAACACCCCGGCGTGCCCGGCGCATTGCCTGCAGCCACGCCAGGCCAACGTGGAGTACGAAGCCGACCACGGCGAGCTAGACGGTGCGCCCGCCTGGCTGATGCGCTCGAACGCCCAGGCGGAAAGCTTCGCGGTTTACCAGCAGCCGGCGCTGCCCGGCTGCTGGCCCAGCGGCGAGTGGGTGATTCGCGTACCGGAGCGCCCCGGGGTGGTGATCACCGAGCTGCACCTGCGGCAGAATGGCTACCTGCTCGGTGTACGCGACCAAGGCCTGGCGCAGTTGGAGGTGTACCAAAGCGCGCTGCCCGTACGGCGCATGCCCGCCAGCGATGCCAGTTACCGCTTGCTCAGCGGCGAGCCGCTGCCGGCCGCCAGCAACCCGCTGCGCTACACCTATGAAAGCTTCGCCGTTGCCCCGCAGACCTGGGAATTCAACCTGCTCAGCGGCGACACCGCACTGTTGCGCGACCGCGCGCCGGCCGGCGGCTTCGACCCGGCCAGCTACCTCACCGAGCGCCTGCAGGCGCAGGCCAGCGACGGCACCGCCATCCCGCTGAGCGTGGTGCGCGGGCGCGACGCCGCGCAACCGGCGCCGTTGCTGATGCTTGGCTATGGCGCGTACAACATCCCGCAAGACCCTGCCTTCAACAGCGCCTACCTGAGCCTGCTCGAGCGCGGCTTCAGCCTGGCCATCGCCCATGTGCGCGGCGGTGGGGCCCTGGGCAAGGCCTGGCATGCCGCCGGCAGCCTGGCGAACAAGGAAAACACCTTCGGCGACTTCATCGCCTGCGCCGAGCACCTGATCGCCCAGGGCTACACCACCCCGGCGCAGTTAGTGATCGAGGGCCGCAGCGCCGGCGGCACGCTGATCGGCACCGTGCTGAACCGGCGCCCGGAGCTGTTCGCCGGGGCCTTGGCCGATGTGCCGTTCGTCGACGTGCTGAACACGATGCTCGACCCTAGCCTGCCATTGACCATCCCGGACTACGGCGAATGGGGCAACCCCGAGGCACCTGAGGTGCACGCGCGCATCGCCGCCTATGCACCGTACGAAAACGTGCGCGCCCAGGCCTACCCGGCGTTGTGGGTGACCGCCGGCTGGAACGACAGCCGCGTGCCGTACTGGGAGCCGGCCAAATGGGTGGCCAAACTCAGGGCGCATAACACCGGCAGCGCCGCGCTGGTGTTCCACACCGACCTGGGCGGCGGCCACACTGAGCACGGCGGTTACTCGGCGCAACAGCGGCGCGAGGCCGAGCGGCTGGCGTTTATCCTGCAGGCCGCCGGCCTGGCCGGCTAACCCTGGGCCCCGGCGCGGCTGGCCCGGCCCAGCACCAGCCAGCACGCCGTGGCCAGCGCCAGCAGCGCGGCCACCCCGAACAGCACATGCCGCGGCAGCGGCAGGCTTTCGAGCAACGACGCGGCGCACTGGCCGCTGAAAATCGCCATCGACAAGTACGCCAGGTTGCGCCCGCGCAACGCGGCCGGGCTGAGCGCTACCACCAGGTGGTTGACCAGCGGCACCGACAGGCCAAAGCCCAACCCCAGCGCCACCGCCGCCAGCCACTGCAGGCCCGGCAGCACACCGAACAGCCCATGGGCCACGGCATACGCACAGAACGCCAGCACCAGCGTGCCCGGCTCGCCGAGCCGGCGCACCACCGCCGGCATGATGAACGCCCCGGCCACCGCCACCAGCGACACGCCAGCCAGAAACACCCCGGTCTGCGCCTCGCTGTAACCCTGCCCGGCAAGCAGGTAGGGCAGCAGGATGACCGCCGAGAAAAACACCAGCAGCGACAGCAGCGCGCTGGCCAGTACCCGCTTGATCTCCGGCGCCATCGGCCCGCCTTCGCCCGGCTCAGCAGGCAGCGCCGCCGGCACCGGCACCCACTTCCAGACCGCCAGCAGCAATACCCAGGCGCTGGCATAGAGCACGAACGGCCAGCGCCAACCCCAGCCGGCCAGCACCCCACCGGCGAACAGAAAGGCCACCCCGCCCAATTCGATCGCCATGCCCTGGCGGGCGATCATCGCCAACCGCGCCTGGCCTTCGTAGAACGCCGAGAGCAGGCCGGTGCCGGCGGCCATCACCAGCGCGGTGGTCGCCCCCAGCAACAGGCGGTCGGTGAACACCAGCCAGCCGCCGTGGGCCAAGGCCCCGCCCATGCCCAGGCCGCCGTAGCCCAATAGCCCCAGGCACAGCGCGCGGTGCAGGCCGAGGCGGCTGATCAGCCAGGCCGCGAGCGGGCCGAACAGCACCACGCCGAGGGCGGGCAGGGTCACCAGCCAGCCGGCCGCCGAGGGCACGCCGAGGGCCGCGGCGATGGGTAACAGCCCCGGCACGATCACGCAGCCGACCATGATGGTCAGGCAGGCAACCGCCAGCAGCACGAACGCGCCGGCGGTGGGCAAAGGGGGTTGGGTCATGGCTATATCCGCAGAGTGGAACACTTATCCCGCTATACGGAACAATCCTCAGCGGTTATGCTCGGGCTGTCAACCCATAGCCCCGAGCCCGCCATGGCCCTCGATGACACCGGAAAACACGTAATCGCCCGCGCCGCCGCGGTGCTCGGCGCGCTGCAGGCCCAGCCCGGCGGCATGAGCCTGGCACAGATCGCCCAGGCCACCGGCCTGCCACGCACCACCGTGCACCGTTTGGTCAGCGCGCTGGAGGCCCAGCAACTGGTGCTCAGCGGCCCTCGCGGGGTCACCTTGGGCCCGGCGCTGGTGCGCTTGGCGGCCTCGGCGCACACCGACGTGGTCGCCCTTGCCCGCCCCCACCTCGAGGCCCTCGGCCGGCGCACCCGGGAAACCGTCGACCTGTGCGTGTACCGCGGCACCCACTCGGTGCTGGTCGACCAGTTCGCCAGCGACCAGGAGCTGCGCGTGGTGTCGCCGGTCGGTACGGCCTTTGCCGTGCACTGCACCGCCCACGGCAAAGCGCTGCTGGCGGCGCTGGCCGACAGCGAGGTGGCCGAGCGCCTGCCCGATGAGCTGGAACGGCGCACCGCCACCACCCTCGGCAGCCTGCCGGCACTGCTGGCGGAGCTGGCCCAGGTGCGCCAGCACGGGGTGGCGGTGGACCGCGAAGAACACGCCGCCGGCGTGTGCGGGCTGGGGGTGCACCTGTACAGCGGGCTGGTCGAGCGCTATGCGATTGCCTTGGCGGTGCCGGCCCTGCGCTTCGAGGCCAACCGCGCGGCGTTGCAGGCGGCGCTGCTGCAATGCAAGGCGGAGATCGAAGCGCGGCTGGGGGTGTAGGCGCCGCGCGCCACCTGCGCCCGGCTGAAAACGCTGGTAGGCTGTGCCGTTTACGCAACAGCGCGCTGCCAAGGAGTGATGCCCCCATGCGTTTCACCGCCCCTGCCCTGCTCGCGGCCCTGCTGTTCAGCGGCGCCCAGGCCCAGGCCGCCAGCACGCTGGTGTACTGCTCCGAAGCCAGCCCGGCCGGCTTTGACCCAGCGCAGTACACCTCCGGCACCGAGTTCGACGCCTCGGCGGAAACCGTCTTCAACCGCCTGGTGCAGTTCCAGCGCGGCGGCACGGCGCTGGAACCGGGCCTGGCCAGCCGTTGGGAGGTGAGCGCCGACGGCAAGGCCTACACCTTCCACCTGCGCGAAGGGGTGAAGTTCCACACCACCCAATGGTTTACCCCCAGCCGCGACTTCAACGCCGACGACGTGCTGTTCACCTTCAACCGCATGCTCGATAAAAACCAGCCGTTCCGTAAGGCTTACCCGGCCGAGTTCCCCTACTTCACCGACATGGGCCTGGACCAGAACATCCGTTCAGTGAGTAAAACCGACGCGCACACCGTGGTGTTCAACCTCGACCACGCCGACGCCGCCTTCGCCGCCGACCTGGCGATGAGCTTCGCCTCGGTGCAGTCGGCCGAGTACGCCGCGCAGTTGCTCGCCGCCGGCAAGCCGCAGCAGCTCAACACGCTGCCGGTGGGCACCGGGCCCTTCGTGTTCAGCCGCTACCAGAAAGACGCGCTGATCCGCTTCGACGGCAACCGCGAGTACTTCAAGCCCGAGCAGGTCAAGCTCGACCACTTGATCTTCGCCATCACCCCGGACCCGGCCACCCGCCTGCAAAAGCTCAAGGCCGGGGAATGCCAGGTCAGCGGCTACGCGCGCCCGGTCGACCTCGCCGCCATGAAACAAGACCCAAACCTCAAAGTGCTTGAGCAACCCGGCTTCAACGTGGGTTTTCTGGCCTACAACACCCAGCACCCGCCGTTGGATGACCCCCGCGTGCGCCAGGCGCTAGACATGGCCATCGATAAAAAAGCCATCGTCGCCACGGTGTTCCAGGGTGCCGGCCAGGTGGCGCAGAACGTGATCCCACCGAACCAGTGGAGCTACGACAGCGCCATCCACGGCGCGCCGTACGACCCGGAAAAAGCCAAGGCGCTGCTGGCCGCGGCCGGGGTCAAGCCGGGCACGCAGGTCGCCCTGTGGGCGATGACCGTTCAACGCGCCTCCAACCCCAATGCCCGCCTCAGCGCGCAGATGATCCAGGCCGACTGGGCCAAGGTGGGCATCCAGGCGAACATCGTCAGTTATGAATGGGGCGAGTACATCAAGCGCGCCAAGGCCGGCGAGCACGACGTACTCACCTACGGCTGGACCGGCGACAACGGCGACCCGGACAACTGGCTGGGGGTGCTCTACAGTTGCGCCAGCATCGGCGGCAGCAACTACGCGCGCTGGTGCAACAAGCCTTATGATGAACTGATCGAAAAAGCCCGCCTCAGCGCCGACAAAGCCGAGCGCACCCGGCTGTACGAGCAGGCCCAGCAGATCATCCGCGAGCAGATGCCGGTGAGCCCCATGGCCCACTCGGTGGTCGCCCAGCCGATGCGCAAGAACGTTCAGGGCTTTGCCATCAACCCGTTCGGCGTGACCGGGTTCTATGGCGTGAGCCTGGCGCCGTAAGCGTCGTTTTTCTCAACCGGTTAAGGACTATTCATGGCTGCGGGCCCTTTGAGCTACACCCTTTTGATCCAGCTCGAACCGCTGGTGATCAACCCACCGATCTGGCGCCGCGTGGTGGTCAGCGGCAGCATCACCCTGCGCAGGTTGCACCACTTCATTCAGGCGGCGATGGGCTGGGAAAGCAGCCACTTGCACGAGTTCAGCAACGGCACCACGCGCTGGCTGCCGCCGGAAGCGGAAATGGACGGCGCCGACGTGGCCGACGACCGCAAGGCCACCCTCAAGGCCGTGGCCGAGGAAGGTGACCGGCTGCGCTACCTGTATGACTTCGGCGACGGCTGGCAGCACGTGATTGCCGTGGAACGGGTAGAACCCACCACGCAGAAGGGCAACTGGGGCGTGCTGCTCGGCGGCGCCCGCGCCTGCCCACCCGAAGACTGCGGCGGTGAAAGCGGCTACCTGCACCTCCTCGAGGTATTAAGCCAACCGCAGCACCCGGAGCACGCCGCGGTGAAGCGCTGGCTGTGCTTCGACTACGACCCCGAAGCCTTCGACCCACGGGCGGCGAACGCGGCGCTGCAGCGGGTGCAGAATAACTTCTGGGGGTGAGTTTGACGGCCCCTCGCCCGGCACAGCCGGAGTGCTGTTCACTTAAGCCATTTCAGGGCTTCATGGAGGGATCAATCTGTGAGCTCTGCGGATTTTGTGCATGAGCTTCAGGGCCTATCGCCCGGCACAGCCGGCCTCCCACGGGGTCTTTGTTGCGCCTAAAATCAATGGCTTACACAGATCTTGTGGGAGGCCGGCTGTGCCGGGCGAAGGGCCAGTCAGGTTATGCGCTCAGTAAAACCATTTGAAGAAATCAGGGCTGTTTAACCCCGATTAAGCGCTCTGATTGCTTAAGTAAACAGCATGACGGCACAGCCGGGCGAAGGGCCGCTCAAGCCCTACCCTTCACGCAACGCCACCAAGCCCTTCACCTGCCGCCCCTCGGCATCGAAGTTTTCCGGCGCCAGCCAGGCCTGGAACCCCGCCTTCAACCCCGGCCATTCTTCGGCGATCACCGAAAACCATGCGGTGTCGCGGCTGCGGCCCTTGTACACCAGCGCCCGGCGGAACACGCCCTCAAAGCTGAAGCCCAGCCGCGCCGCGGCCTTGCGTGACGGCGCGTTGTGGCTGTCGCACTTCCATTCGTAGCGGCGGTAGCCCAGGGTGTCGAACACATAGGCCATCAGCAGGTACTGCGCCTCGGTCGACAACGCCGATTGCTGCAGCAGCGGGGAGAAGGTCACGTTGCCCACCTCGATCACCCCGTGGGTAGGGTCGATGCGCATCAGCGACATCGTGCCCACCGGCTTGCCGCTGGCCAGGTCGATGATCGCGAAGTGCCGCGGGTCGGTGCTCTGCTCGGCGGTTTCAGCGTACTGGCGGTACTGCTCAAGGCTCTCGAAGGGGCCCACGAACAGGTAGGTCCAGTCGCGCCCGTCGGCCGCGGCGCTGTAGGCGGCGTAAAGGTCGGCCGCGTGGGCGGCGGCGTTCAGCGGTTCGAGGCGGCACGTGCGGCCGCTGAGGGTTACCCCACTCGGGGCTGGGCGTGGCGCCCAGCCTGGCAGGGGTTCACCGATGGGTTGGCCGAAAGCGTTGGTGCGGGGCATGGGCGATTCCTTGGGTCAGGGTGCCCCTACTCTACCGAAACGCTGGCCCCAGCCAAGGGCCATCCCGGGCCAGTTCCAGGGTGCCAATGGGGCCAGTTCAGAACGTGGCCGGGGTATTCACCCAAAGGATGCGCGCCACCTCGGTGCCGACGTTGCGGTAACCGTGGGGCACGTTGCTGGGAAAATGAAACGAATCGCCGGCGTTCAGCCGGTAGGTCGCGCCGCCGAGGGTGAGCTCCAGGGTGCCTTCGATCAGGTAGCCCATCTCTTCGCCCACGTGCTCGATCACCTCGCTGACCATCCCCGGGGCCACCAGGTGGATGTCGGCCTGCAGCAGGCCACCCTTCTGCGGGTGGGTGATGCGTTCCAGGTCGATGTAGCCAGCCTTGCCGCCCTTGGCGAAGCGGCTCACCTGGCGGGCGCCAGCGCGCAGTACCGGCTCGGCCGACACCCAGTCTTCGCTGGTGAGTTCCGAGACGTTGCTGCCCAGCGCCATGGCCAGGCGGTGCAGCATCGCCAGCGACGGCGAGGCGGCGTCGTTTTCCAGTTTGGAAATCAGGCTTTCGGAGCAGCCAGCGGTGTGCGCCACCTGCTTGAGGGTGAGCCCGGCCACCTTGCGCGCATGGCGCAGGCGCACGCCCAGGCTGGGCAAGCCGTCGGTGTGCTGGGCCTTGGCGGCCGGCTTGGGAGGGTTGGGCATAGGGGCCTCGAGGCAAAGGGCGAACACGGCAGGCATCCTAGGGCGCGGGATGCCGGCCGTCTACAGGTTCATGGGCTCAGCCATGCACCGAGAACTGCACCTCGACCGGGTTCAGGTCGTTGATCGGCACGATGTCTTGCGGGCAGGCCGACATCACCACCACCACGTCCATCTCGGCGCGGATCTCTACGTAGTCACCGGCCTTCGACACCGGCGGCAGCCACTCGATGCTGTAGTCGGGCTTGACCGGGATGTTCATCCACAGGTTGAACGGCTGCGGCACTTCGCGCGAACGCAGGCCGATCGCCGCCAGCGCCAGGCGCAGGTTGTCGGCGCAGCTGTCGTGGTAGCCGGCCACGCCAAGGTTGGTATAGCGGTGCAGGTCGCAGGCGGCGATCAGGGTGTCGTGCACGCCCGGCGAGGTATCGCTGAGCAGCGTGCCGATGGCCCGGCGGCGATTGCTGAACAGCGCATCGCCGGGCTTCGGGATGATCCGGTCGCAGTGGGCGCGGGCGTGTTCCATGGAGAGGAACTCGCTGAGGTCGGCGGCGTTGAACAGCCAGGTGTCACACACCTGGGTGCCGTGGGTGTTGGTGATGCGGATCATCTGCCCGGCCTTCACCCGCACGGCGCGGCCGCAGCGGGCTGGCACGGTGTAGCTGTGGCCCAGCTCGGGGGTGCCGTCGGCGCTGATCGGTTCGGCCAGGGTGGCGTTGTGGCCCAGGCTGTTGCCGTTGTCGGGCTGGCAGCAGGCGGGGTAATCGTGGGCGTGGGTGCTGTGCATGGGGTGGGTTCCTTGGTTCAGGGTTGGTCGGCCAGCGCGACCAGGGCATAGGCCAAGGCGCGGGCGCCGGCCTCCAGGTGCGCGGGCTCGGTGAATTCGGCCGGGTTGTGGCTGATGCCGCCGCGGCTGGGCACGAACAGCATCGCCGTGGGGCAATGCCCGGCCAGGTACATGGCGTCGTGAAAGGCACCGGAGCGCAGCGGCAGGTGGGCCAGGCCAGTGGCCTGGCAGGCCTGCTCGAGCACCTCGAGCAACGCCGGGGCAAAGGCGGTGGGCGCATGGCTGAACAACGGCTCGAGGCTTACGTTATCGGCCAGGCATGCCGGTAGCTGGGCGTCGAAGGCGGCCAGCACGGCCGGGTCGGCATGGCGAAAATCCACGCTGAAACTCACCTGCCCGGCAATCGTGTTGATCGCGTTGGGGTGCACGTTCCAGCGCCCGAAAGTCAGCCGCAGCTCGGCGCCGGCCAGGCCTTCGGCCAGGGCTTCGATGCGCTGCGCGCTGGCCATGGCCAGGCGCATGGCATCGCGGCGCATCGGCATCGGCGTGGTGCCGGCGTGGGCCGCGGCGCCGTGGCAGGTGAGCTGGTACCAGCGCACGCCCTGGATGCCACTGACCACCCCCAGCGGCACGCCGGCCTGCTCCAGCACCGGGCCCTGCTCGATGTGCAGCTCGACAAAGGCATGGGCGGGAATCGCCGCGCGCTGCGCCAGCGCGGCGAACCGCGCGGCGTGGGCGTCCAGTGCCTGGCCTACGCTGATGCCGGAACGGTCAAGGTGCTCGCGGTAGGTGGCCAGGCGCTCGGGCTGCACATAGGCGCTCGAGCCCATCGCGCCGGGGCTGAAGCGGCTGCCTTCCTCATTGGTCCAGACCACCAGCTCGATTGGCCGGCGGGTCTCGATGCCCGCCTCGTTGAGGGCGTGCAGGCACTCCAGGCCCGCCATCACCCCGTAGCAGCCGTCGAGGGTGCCGCCGCTGGGCTGGGTGTCGATGTGGCTGCCGGTCATCACCGGTGCCAGGGCTTCACGCCCGGGGCGGCGGATGAACAGGTTGGCGCAGGCGTCGGTGTACAGCTCGCAGCCCAGCGCCTGGGCCTGCTCGAGCAACCAGGCGCGGGCCTGGAAGTCTTCCTCGGAAAGCGCCTGGCGGTCCATGCCGCCGCCGGGCAAGGCGCCAAAGCGCGCCAGGCTGGTGAGCAGGCCGTGCAGGCGCTCAGCGTTGATCGCGTGCAGTGCGGTGGTGGCGTTCATTTTACCTCCTCGGTGCGCGGCACCAGGCTGCGGTTGAACCAGGGCGCCAAAAAGCTGCGCAGGCGGTCGGTGGCGGGGGCCTGGAACATCGGCCCGGGCGCGCCGGTCTCGACGATGCGCCCGGCCTCCATGAACACCACCTGGCTGGAAATCTGCGCGGCGAAGCTCATCTCATGGGTGACCATGACCATGGTCATGCCCTCCTCGGCTAACGAGCGCACCACCTGCAGCACCTCCTCCACCAGCTCGGGGTCGAGCGCCGAGGTGGGCTCGTCGAGCAGCATCAGCCGCGGCTTGAGCGCCAGCGCGCGGGCGATGCCCACCCGCTGCTGCTGGCCGCCGGACAGCCGCGCCGGGTAAGCCGCGGCCTTGGCCGCCATGCCCACCCGCGCCAGCGCCGCGTCGGCCTGGGCGGCGGCCTCGGCGCGGGCCAGGCGCTTGCCCAACAGCAGCGGCGCCATCACGTTCTCGCGCACGGTCATGTGTGGCCACAGGTTGAACTGCTGGAACACCATCGCCAGCGGCCGGCGCACCGCGTCGATCTGCGCCGGGCTGTCGCGGTCGGCCGGGGTGCGCCCGGGGCCGCTGTAGCCGAGCAATTGGCCGTCGATCCAGATTTCGCCCTGATCGTAGGTTTCGAGAAAATTCATGCAGCGCAGCGCGGTGGTCTTGCCCGAGCCCGAAGGGCCGATCAGCGAAACGATTTCGCCGGGGCGCACCGCCAGGTTGAAGCCTTCGAGCACCCGGTGGGTGCCGTAGGCCTTGCCCACGTTGCGCAGTTCCAGAAGGGGGAGCGTGCTCATCGCATCAGCCTCTGAGGTAACGGGTCGCGCGGCGCCCCAGTGCCTGGGCAATGGCGCCGACCGCGACGGTCAGCAGCCAGTAGCACAGCACCAGCAGCGCGTAGGGCACGACATAGGAGAAAGTGGTCGAGACGATGCGCCCGGCGGTGAGGGTCAATTCCGGCACGGTGACCAGCGAGGTCACCGCGCTTTCCTTGAGGGTCAGCATCACCTGGTTGCCCAACAACGGCAGGGCGAAGGCCAGCGCTTGCGGCGCCTGGATGTGCCAGAACGCCTGGCGCGCCGACAACCCATGCACCCGCGCGGCTTCGATCTGCCCCGCCGGCACGCTGGCCCAGGCGCTGCGAAACAGTTCGGCGAAGTACGCCGCGCTGTACACGCCCAAGGCGAGGATGCTCGCCGGCACGGCGTCCAACTGCAGGCCCAGCGCCGGCAGGCCGAAGTACACCAGCGCCAGTTGCGCCAGGAACGGCGTGCCGCGGATCACCCACACATACAGGTGGTACACCGCGGCCAGCCGCGGCACGCCCAGGCGCAGCGCGTGCAGGGCAAAGCCGAGCAGCAGGCCGAGCAGCGCCGCGGCCAGGCTCACGTAGAGGGTCACCCACATCGCCTCGGCGAAAGCGGGCAAGCATGCAATCAGGGTGTTCATCATCCGCGCTCCTGCCAACGCCGTTCGAGCAGCCGGCCCAGCACGCTGAGCAGGCTGGTCAGGGCCAGGTAAAACACCGCGCTGACCAGGTAAACCTCCAGCGGCCGGTAGGTTTGCGCCACCAGTTGCTGGCTCACGCGGGTCAGGTCAGTGATGGAAATCACCGACACCACCGCCGACACCTTGATCACGTCGATCAGCTCGCTGACCAACGCTGGCAAGGTCAGGCGCAGTACCTGAGGCAATTGAATGTGCAGCAGGGTGGGCCAGCGGCCGATGGAGAACACCGCCGCCGCCTCGAGCTGCCCCGGCGGGATCGCGGCAAAGCCGCTGCGCAGGATCTGCGACTGGTAGGCGCCGGTGTTCAGCGCCAGGGCCAGGGCGGCCGCCACCAGCGGCGGCACGTCCAGGCCCAGGGCCGAAGGCAGGTAGAACAGCAGCAGCAACTGCGCGAGCATCGGTGTGCCACGGAAGAAACTCACGTACACCCGGGCGAAGGCCACCGCGCCAGGCTGGCGGCTGTTGCCCAGGGCATACAGCAGCACGCCGACGGCAAAGCCCAGCAGCATGCCCGCCGCGCACAGCCACAGGGTGGTCAGGGCGCCGCTGAACAGGGCCGGCAGGTACAGCGCCAGGCGCGTGCTGAAGTCGTTCATCGCAAGGCTACTCAGATGCTCGGCACGGGCATGGCGTCGGTGGGCAAGGCCATGGTGAAGCCGAACCACTTCTGCTGCAGGCGGGCCAGGGTGCCGTCGGCACTGGCGCGGGCGATGCCGTCGCTGAACAGCTTGACCAGGCTGGCGCTGTCTTCGCCTTTACGCCCCACCCAGCCGAAGTAAGTGGTCGGCCCGACCATCTGCGGCAGGGTCGCGAACACCCCCGGGCGCGCCTTGATCAACGGCCCCAGGTTCGACAGCGACTGCGCCACGCCATCGAGGCGGCCGGTGGCGAGGTCGGCGTAGGCCTCATCGAAGCCCACGTATTCCTTGATCTGCTTGAGCCCCGGCTTGCCCTCGGCCTTGAGCTTGGCGTCGAACGCCTGCAGTACCGCCAACTGCCCGGAGCCGGCCTGGGAACCGACCACCTTGCCGCTCAAGTCATCGAGGCTGTTGATGCTGGCGTCGTTGCCGCGCTTGAGCAGCGCCACGGTGGATTCAGCAATCGGCACGGTAAAGGCGAACTGCTCGAAGCGCGCCTTGTTCACCGTGACCGAGGTGACCACGAAGTCGAATTTTTTCGAATCCAGCCCCGGCAGAATGCCCTGGAACGGCAGGTCGAGCTGCTGCAGCTTGACCCCCGGCAGGTCGGCATCGAGCACGTAGTGCATCAGGTCGGCGCCGTAGCCGACGATCTTGCCGTTCTCCACCGACTCGAACGGCGCAAAGCGCGCTTCGGTGGCGACCACGATCTGGTGGTCGGCCTTGATCCGCTGCAGCAGGTCGTCGGCCTGGGCCAGGGACGAGGCCAACAGCGCGGCCAGCGACAGTGAAAGGGCCTTGAGTGCGTGATGCTTCATCGGTGGAGCCTCCCCTTGAATGGCAAGATTTATATTCAAGTAACTTGAATGAGGTGATAAAAGCATGATGCGTGCCAAGGCGGGGAAGCCTTGAATTCAAGTAGCTTGAATAGATTTCAGGCGAGGAAAATGCACCAGAGGGGTGCGCGAGAGGTATTTTGGGGGCTGGAAGGGTGCGTGACGGGGGTGGTAGGGTGAAAAGCCCAGACTTCTCCCGGTGGTTTACCGAGTGCACGACCTGACTGGCCCATCGCCCGGCACAGCCGGCCTCCCACGGGTCATGTATTTACCTTAAAATCATAGGCTTACAAAAATTTGGTGGGAGGCCGTGGTCCGGCACTCCGGCTGTGCCGGGCGATGGGCCAGTCAGGCCACGCGCGCAGTAAATAACCTATAAAAATAAGGGCTTTTTTACCCTCGATTGAGTGCTTTGATTGCCTAAGTGAGCAGCATTACGGCTAGGCCGGGCGAATGGCCCTGTAACCTGTTCTTGGTCGAAAGAAACACACGGCAACCACTCGCCGCCATCCCTTGTTGCCAGCCCCCACCCCAGAGCGCTTTAATCCCTAGCCCAGCGCCGTGCCGCTGTTTGGCCCGGCGCACTGTCACCCCCGTTCGAGGTCACACCAAGACCCCTGCCCTTTTCCGTTTGCCCGAGGCTGCCATGACCGACACCTACACCCCGCCCGCCGTCTGGACCGAACCCTCCAAGGACGCCGGCCAGTTCTCCAGCACCAACCGCCCGGTGGCCGGCGCCACCCATGAGGCGCCGCTGCCGGTGGGTGAGCACCCGTTCCAGCTGTATTCGCTGGCCACCCCGAATGGGATCAAGGTCACGATCATGCTCGAGGAACTGCTCGAGCGCGGCCACCACGGCGCCGAGTACGACGCCTGGCTGATCCGCATCGGCAACGGCGACCAGTTCGGCTCGGGCTTCGTCGCCGCCAACCCGAACTCGAAGATCCCGGCCCTGATCGACCGCCGCGGCGCCGAGCCGGTACGGGTGTTCGAATCCGGGGCGATCCTTTTGTACCTGGCCGAGGCCTTCGGCGAGTTGCTGCCGAGCGACCCGCTGGCGCGCACCGAAGCGCTGAGCTGGCTGTTCTGGCAGATGGGCTCGGCGCCGTTCGTGGGGGGTGGCTTTGGCCACTTCTATGTGTACGCGCCGGAGAAGCTGGAGTACCCGATCAACCGCTACGCCATGGAAACCAAGCGCCAGCTCGACGTGCTCGACCAGCACCTGGCGCAGCGCCCCTACATGGCGGGCGCCGAGTACAGCATCGCCGACATCGCCATCTGGTCGTGGTACGGCAAGCTGGTACGCGGTGACCTGTACAACGCGGCGGCGTTTTTGTCGGTGCATGAGTACACCCACGTGCAACGCTGGGCCGACCTGATCGCCCAGCGCCCGGCAGTGGTGCGTGGCCAGCGGGTGAACCGTACCTGGGGGGATGAAGCGACCCAGGTGCCTGAGCGGCATTCGGCGGCTGACTTCAAGTAAAGCGCTCAGGCCTTCGCCCGGCACAGCCGGCCTCCCACTAGGTCTGTGTTGTCCTTGATTTCCGAGGCAATACAAATCTGGTGGGAGGCCGTGGTCCGGCACTCCGGCTGTGCCGGGCGATAGGCCCTGAAGCTCATGCACAAAATCAACAGGGCTCACAGATTGATCCCCTCCATGAAACCCTGAATGGCTTAAGTGAACAGCATTACGGCACAGCTGGGCGAAGGCCCCTCAACCCCTAGCGGAAATCCCGGCTGCGCACATCCAGCCCATCCAGCAAGCCACTCATGTCCAGCAGGTTGCGGGCGATCACATGGATCACCTCGCCCTTGCGCTCCAGCCGGCCCTGCACCTGCATCAACCTGGCCCCTACCAGCACCCGCCGCTGGCGCTGGGCAAGGTCGAGCCACACCACCACGTTGATCATGCCGAATTCGTCTTCCAGGGTTACGAACGTCACCCCACTGGCGGTGCCGGGGCGTTGCCGGCCGGTGACCAGCCCGCACACGTTCACCGGCTGGCCATGCTCGAGTAGGCCCAGTTCGCGCGAGGCGCGGCAGCGCCACTTGCCCAGCGCCCGGCGCAGTAGCGCCAGCGGGTGCGGGCCGAGGGTAGTGCCGACGCTGGCGTAATCGGCGTGTAGCTCTTCGCCCACCGTTGGCACCGGCAACACCACCGGCGCTTCAACCTGGCTGGGCAGGCCGGCGAACAGCGGCAGTTGCCGCTGCACGCTGGCGACTTCCCAGCGCGCGCGAAAGCGGTGCCCGGCCAGCCCGCGCAAGGCCCCGGCGTCGGCCAGCAGTTCGCGGGCGCGGGCGTCGAGGCCGCTGCGCTCGGCCAGCTCCGCCACATCGGCGAACGGCCCGGCCTGGCGCGCCGCTACGATTGCCTGGGCGGCCGCTTCGTTGAAGCCGCGGATCATCCGCAGGCCCAGGCGAATCGCCGGCTGTTCACCACCGCTGGCCTCGAGCGAGCAGTCCCAGGCGCTGTGGCGCACATCGACCGGGTGGGTTTGAATGCCATGGCGGCGGGCGTCCTGCAGCACCTGATCGGGGCTGTAGAAGCCCATCGGCCAGCTGTTGATCAGCGCGCAGGCGAAGATTGCCGGTTCATGGCATTTGAGCCAGGCGCTGGCGTAACACAGCAAGGCGAAGCTGGCCGCGTGGGACTCCGGGAAGCCATAGCTGCCAAAGCCTTTGATCTGCTCGAAGATGCGCGCGGCGAAGTCCTCGCTGTAACCGTTGCGCAGCATGCCCTCGCGCAGCCGCAGCTGGTGCGGCTCCAGCCCGCCGTGGCGCTTCCAGGCGGCCATGCTGCGGCGCAACTGGTCGGCCTCGCCGGGGCTGTAGTCGGCGGCGACGATCGCCAGTTGCATCACCTGTTCCTGAAACAACGGCACGCCCAGGGTGCGCTTGAACACGGCCTCCAACGCTTTGCTCGGGTAGCTCACCTCCTCCTCGCCATGGCGGCGGCGCAGGTACGGGTGGACCATGTCGCCCTGGATCGGCCCCGGCCGCACGATCGCCACCTGGATCACCAGATCGTAGAACTCCTTGGGCCGCAAGCGCGGCAGCATGGCCATCTGCGCCCGTGATTCGATCTGGAACACCCCCACCGTGTCGGCCTTGCCGAGCATCGCGTAGGTGGCCTGGCAATCGGCCGGGATGTCTACCAGGCCCATGCGCGGGCCGCCGCGCCATTGCTGGCGCAGGGCAAAGCAGCGGCGCAGGCAACTGAGCATACCCAGGGCGAGCACGTCGACCTTGAGCAGGCCGACCTTGTCGAGGTCGTCTTTGTCCCACTGGATCACCGTGCGCTCGGCCATCGCGGCGTTTTCCACCGGCACCAGGCTGTGCAGCGGCTGCTCGCTGATCACGAAGCCGCCCGGGTGCTGCGACAAATGCCGGGGGAAGCCCACCAGCTCGGCGGTGAGCACCAGCACCCGGTGCAACGCCGGGCTGGCCGGGTCGAAACCGGCCTCGCGCAGGCGTTCCGGGCTGGGCAGCTCATCGCCATAGCGGCTGGCACAACCGGCCAGGGCGGTGACCTCATCGGGCCCCAGGCCCAGCGCCTTGGCCACGTCGCGCAGGGCGCCGCGGCCCTGGTAGCTGCTGGCCACAGCAGTCAGCGCGGCGCGCTGGCGGCCGTAGCGCTGGAAGATGTACTGGATCACCTCTTCGCGGCGCTCGTGCTCGAAATCGACGTCGATGTCGGGCGGCTCATTGCGCTCGCGGCTGATGAAGCGCTCGAACAGCAGCGAGCTTTGGCTCGGGTCGATGGCGGTGATGCCCAGGGCGAAGCACACCGCCGAGTTGGCCGCCGAGCCCCGGCCCTGGCAGAGGATGTGGCGCTCGCGGGCAAAGCGGACGATGTCGTACACGGTCAGGAAGTACGGCTCGTAGCCCAGGTCGATGATCACCTCCAACTCGCGTTCGAGCTGCGCGGTGGGCACGTTGCCAGGGCTGCCCCAGATCCGCCGCGCGCCCTCGGCGGTGAGCTGGCGCAGCCAACTGGCCGGGCTGTGGCCCTCGGGCACCAATTCGCGGGGGTACTGGTAGCGCAACTCGGCCAGGCTGAAGCGGCAGCGCGCGGCGATGGCCAGTGCCTCGTCGAGCAGCTCGCGGCCATACAGCGGTAACAGTTGCTCGCGCGGGCGCAGGTGGCGCTCGCCGTTGGCGAACAGGCGCTGGCCAGCCTCGGCCACGGTGGTGTGGTGGCGGATCGCGGTGAGGGTGTCTTGCAGGGCGCGGCGGCCACGGGCATGCATGTGCACATCGCCGCTGGCCACGCAGCGGATGCCCAGCGCCGCGGCGGCCTGGCGCCAGCGCGCCAGCCAGAGGGCATCGTCGGCGCCGCGGTGCAGCTCCACCGCCAACCACAGGTTGGCGCCGAACACGCCCTTGAGCCAATGCCCATGGGCCAGGTTCGGCAGCGGGCCGGGCAGCCACAGCGCCAACAGCCCCTGGGCCTGGCTGAAGTCTTCGCGCAGCAGCCGGTACTGGCCCTTGCCGGCGCGGCGCCGGGCCAGGGTGATCATTTGGCACAGCGCCTGGTAGCCGGCCAGGCTCTCGGCCAGCAGCACGCAGCGCGGGCCCTGCTCGACCGCCATTTCGCTGCCGACGATCAGCGCCACCCCGGCGGCCTGGGCCGCTTCCCAGGCGCGAACGATGCCGGCCAGGGTGCATTCGTCGGTGATCGCCAGGGCCTGGTAGCCCAGCGCCGCGGCGCGACTGAACAGCTCGGCGGCGGTGGAGGCGCCGCGCTGGAAGCTGAACGCCGACAGGCAGTGCAGCTCGGCGTAGCCGGCGCTCACCCGAACCACCCTTGCAGCCACAGCGGCGCCGGCTCGGCAAGGTTACGGTAGGCCCAGGCCAGGCGGCCGTCGGGCAAGCGCACGCGGTAATAATCGCGGCGCACATCGCCACCGTCCCACCAGCCGCTTTCCACCCGCTCCGGGCCGGCCTGCGCCGCCCAGGGCCCGCTGAACGGCTGGGCCTGGGGCAGCAACCAGCCGGGCCGCGCGCCAGCCGGCTGGGCCTGCGCGCCGGGCACCAGGCACCAGGCCTGCTCGGGGCGGTGGTCGGCGGCATAGCCCAGCCCGCTCACCGCGTCATCGCCCAGCCGCGCGCGCAGGCGCTCGCGCAGTTGCTCCCAGGGTTGCTGCTGCTGTGGCCGGGCGGCGAACAATTCATGGTGGCCGGGCACGAACGGCGGCAACTGCTCGGCCAGCAGGCGCAGGCTGCGCACCGGCCGCGGCACCTGCACCGGTTCCAGCCGGCCACGGGCCAGCTCGAACAGCCGCTCGGCATCGCGCTCTGGCGCCAGCAGCCCGACCGGCACCTCGGTAGGCGGGCCCTCGGCGTGCTCCAACTGCAGCACGAAACGCTGCACGCCGCCGTCGCGGGCCAGCACGAAGGCGGCCAAATCCGCCAGCAGGCGGCGCACCGGGAACAACAGCGCCTGGGTGTTCTCGACGTCGTAGTTCAGCTCCAACCGCGCGGCGAAGCGCTCCGGTGGCTGGTAAAAGCCCAGGGCCAGTGGCGCCAGCCCGCGCAGGCGGTCGAGGTGCAGCAACAACTCCGCCGGAAAGCGCCGCGCCACCTGCTGGCGCGGCAGCGCCAACAGTTGCCCCAGCTTACGCAGGCCCATGCGCTGGCAGCTGGCGGCGTGCTCGCGGCTGAGCCCGGCGCGGTCGATCGGCAAGGCCTGCAGCAGCGGTTCGAGGGCGCCCGGCTCGGTCACCTCGATGCCGGCGTGCAGGTTGGCCAGCACCCGCGCTGCCACCGGGTTTGGCGCCAGGGTAATGCGCCGGCCGAAGCCCAGTGCGTTCAACTCTTCGTGCAAGCGCGCGGCAAAGCGCGGCCAGGGGCCGAACAGGCTCAGGCTCGAGCCCACCTCCAGCAGCAGCGCACGCGGGTAATGCAGGCTCACCTGGGCGCTGAAACCATAGCCCCAGGCGGCCAGCAACTGCTCGGCCTGGGCGATGCTGGCCGGGCAGTGCTCGGCGCTGTCGAAGCCCTCGGCCAGGGCCTGGGCGGTGCTCAGCGCCTGCCCCGGGCGCAGGCCCAGCGCCCGCGCCGGGGTGTTGACCGCCTTCAGCACGCGCCGCTGCGGCGGCCCACCGAGCAGCACCAACGGCCGCCCAGGGTCGGCGCAGCCGCGCAGCACGCCATCGAGCGCCAGTTGCGGGAACAGGATGCAGGCCCAGAGCATACGCGCCTCAGGCCGCCGGCCAGGCGATCGGCTGCGCCGGCGCGCGCCCGCCACGGCACTTGAGCACCCGCCATTGCGCCGGCTGGGCGTCTATCGCCAGGCGCAACGCGGCCGGCGAGGGGTTCAGCGCGGCCTGTTGATCGCGCAGGGCGAAGGCCAGGGTGTGGCCGGTTTCCGCCGCCACCTGCAGGCGCCGCAGCGCGCGGTCGTCGGCCTGGCCGGGCCAGCACAGCACCGCCCCGCAACTGCCCGAGCGCAGGCACTGCTCGGTGGCCCACAGCGCTTCCTTGGCGCTGGCGCGCACCCAGCTCAGGTGTTCGAGCACCACCCCTGCGGCCTGCCAAGCCTGGGGGTACGGCACCCACGGCGGCGCCACCAGCACCACCCGCTCGCCCTCGGCGGTCAACCGCGCCAGGCTCGGCCACAGCAGTTGCAGCTCGCCACAACCCGGGGCGGCCAGCAGCAGCTCGGTGAGGGCCGCCGGCGGCCAGCCGCCAGCGGGCAAGCAGGCGTCGAGCGCGGCATGCCCGGTCGGCTGCGCTGCCTCGGCCGAGGGGGCCTGCACCGCGCGCCCGCGCCAGACGCGGCGCTGGTCGAGCAGGCCGTTGAGGTTGACCCGCGCCAGGCTCATGGGCGGGCTCCGTAGAACATAGGCATAGGGATACTGGGCAATAGGGGCTTGGGCGGTATTCTGACCGAATAACTGTATGGATGACCAGTTATTTTGCCAGTCTCTGCCCAATGGTGGCGGCTGCGCGCGCTGTTCGGTACCCGGGTGCCCAACGAAAAACCCCGGCCAATGGGCCGGGGTTCAGGGTGCTACACAGCGGCGCGGCTCAAGCCTGGGCGTCCCAGGCGCGGTCGCCGTGCTCGTCCTTGATGCGGGTGGGCAGGCCCATCACATCCAGCGCCTTGAGGAACGGCTCAGCCGGCAGTTCTTCGACGTTGGCCATGCGTTGCACGTCCCACACGCCACGGGCCACCAACAGGGCCGCGGCCACCGGCGGTACACCGGCGGTGTAGGAAATACCCTGGCTGTCGGTCTCGGCGTAGGCTTCTTCGTGGTCGGCCACGTTGTAGATGAACACCTCGCGCGGCTGGCCAGCCTTGGTGCCCTTGACCAGGTCGCCGATGCAGGTTTTGCCGGTGTAGCCCGGGGCCAGCGAAGCGGGGTCGGGCAGCACGGCCTTGACCACCTTGAGCGGCACCACTTCAAGGCCTTCGGCGGTCTTGACCGGTTTTTCGCTGAGCAGGCCAAGGTTCTTCAGCACGGTGAAGACGTTGATGTAGTGCTCACCGAAACTCATCCAGAAGCGCACGTTGGGCACGTCGAGGTTCTTCGACAGCGAGTGCACTTCGTCGTGGCCGGTGAGGTACAGGTTCTGCGCGCCCACCACCGGCAGGTCGTCGGTGCGCTTGACCTCGAACATGCGGTTGCTCGCCCACTGGTTGTTCTGCCAGCTCCACACTTGCCCGGTAAATTCGCGGAAGTTGATTTCCGGGTCGAAGTTGGTGGCGAAATATTTGCCGTGTGACCCGGCATTGACGTCGAGAATGTCGATCGACTCAATGCGGTCGAAATACTGTTGTTGCGCCAGCGCTGCATACGCGTTGACCACACCCGGGTCAAAGCCTACGCCCAGGATCGCGGTGACGTTCTTCTGTTGGCATTCCTCGAGGTGTTTCCACTCGTAGTTGCCGTACCAGGGCGGCGTTTCGCACACTTTGCCCGGTTCTTCGTGAATGGCGGTGTCCAGGTAGGCCACGCCGGTATCGATGCAGGCACGCAGCACCGACATGTTCAAAAACGCCGAGCCGACGTTGATCACGATCTGCGATTCGGTTTCGCGGATCAGGGCTTTGGTCGCCTCTACATCCAGTGCATTGAGCGCGAAGGCCTGGATGCTGGCGGGCTGCTTGAGGCTGCCCTTGGCCTTGACGCTGTCGATGATGGCCTGGCATTTGGAGATGTTGCGCGACGCGATGGCAATACGACCGAGTTCGTCGTTATGCTGCGCGCACTTGTGGGCCACCACCTTGGCGACACCTCCTGCACCAATGATAAGAACGTTCTTCTTCAATTTCTCTTGCTCTCCTTAATACGCCAGCTTACGACAGGCTGGACAGGTAATCGGCAAAACCGAACTCACGCTTGACCTCGACGCTACCGTCGAGTTGTTTCACTACGATGGCCGGCATCTTCAAGCCGTTGAACCAGTTCTTCTTGACCATGGTGTAACCGGCCGCGTCGACGAACGACAAACGGTCGCCGATCGCCAGTGGGCGGTCGAATTGGTATTCGCCGAAAATATCCCCGGCCAGGCACGACTTGCCGCACACCATGTAGGTGTGTTCACCGTCGTTGGGCGCCATCTTGGCATTGAGGCGGTAGATCAGCAGGTCGAGCATGTGCGCTTCGATCGAGCTGTCGACCACGGCCAGGTGCTTGCCGTTGAACAGGGTGTCGAGCACGGTCACTTCCAGCGAAGCGCTCTGGGTGATGGCCGCCTCGCCCGGCTCCAGGTACACCTGCACGCCGTAGGTCTCGGAGAACGCCTTGAGCCGCGCGCAGAACGCCTCGAGCGCATAGCCTTCGCCGGTGAAGTGAATACCGCCGCCCAGGCTGACCCATTGCACCTGGTGCAGCAGGTGGCCGAAGCGCTGCTCGATGTGCCCGAGCATCTTGTCGAACAGGGCGAAGTCGCCGTTCTCGCAGTTGTTATGGAACATGAAGCCGCTGATCTGCTCGATCACCGCTTCGATCTTGGCAGGGTCCCACTCGCCCAGGCGGCTGAACGGGCGCGCCGGGTCGGCCAGCAGGTAGTCCGAGCTGCTCACCTGCGGGTTGACCCGCAGGCCGCGGGTCTTGCCCTCGCTGGCCTCGGCGTAGCGCTGCAACTGGCCGATGGAGTTGAAGATGATCTTGTCGCAGTTCTCGAGCATCTCGGGGATTTCGTCATCGGCCCAGGCCACGCTGTAGGCGTGGGTTTCGCCGGCGAACTTCTGCCGGCCGAGCTTGAGCTCGTACAACGACGACGACGTGGTGCCGTCCATGTACTGTTCCATCAGGTCGAACACCGACCAGGTGGCAAAGCACTTGAGCGCCAGCAGCGCCTTGGCCCCGGAGTGTTCGCGCACGTAGGCGATCTTCTCCAGGTTGCCCAACAGCTTTTGTTTGTCGATGAGGTAGTACGGGGTTTTGATCATGGCGTGGCCTCCGGCCGGGCAGCCAAAAAAAGATGCGCATTGTGCCTTCACTTGGCCTCGATCGAAAGGGCAAGGGCGGGATTCTCTGATCAGGGGCGGGCTTTTTGATACCCTGCGCGCTCCCCCAGCCTAGCCACGCGTGCCATGCCGAAAAAGCCCCGTTCCCCCACCGCCGCCCACCACCCGGCCGGCGCCCCGACGTTGATCGATGTGGCCAAGGTCGCCGGAGTGTCGCCGATCACCGTGTCGCGCGCGTTACACCGCCCAGAGGTAGTCAGCGACAAGGCCCGCGAGAAGGTGCTGGCGGCGGTGGCGCAGACCGGCTACGTGCCTAACGCCCAGGCCGGCAGCCTGGCCAGCAATCGCAGCCGGCTGGTGGCGATCTTCCTGCCGACCATCGCCAACTCGATCTTCGCCGACACCGTGCAGGCGCTGATGGACCGCCTCACCGTGGCCGGTTACCAAACCTTGCTGGGCCTGACCGGCTACTCCGCCGAGCGCGAGGAAAAACTCCTCGAGGCGGTGCTCGGCCGGCGCCCCGACGGCATCGTGCTGACCGGCACCCTGCACACCGAAGCCAGCCGCCTGCGCCTGGCCCGGGCCGGGGTGCCGGTGGTCGAGGCCTGGGACCTCGCCGAGGCGCCGCTAGACATGCTCGTGGGGTTCTCCCACGAGGCGGTCGGCCAGGCGATTGCCGAGCACCTGCTGGCCAAGGGTTACCAACGCTTTGGCATCATCAGCGTGGCCGACCCGCGCGGCCTGCGCCGCTGCCAGGCGGTACAGGCGGCGTTGCGCGCCGGCGGCGGCGGTGAGGCGCCGCTGGAGGCGATCACCCCGCCGGCCACCCTTGAGGTCGGCCGTGAAGGCTTGCGCCGCCTGCTGGCCCGCGCGCAACCGCCGCGGGTGGTGGTGTGCAGCTCCGACACCATCGCCCAAGGCGTGCTCGCCGAAGCCGCCAGCCGCGGCTTGCGGGTGCCCCAGGACCTCGCCGTGATGGGCTTTGGCGACCTCTCCAGCGCCGCCCAGGTGCACCCGCCGCTGTCGACGGTACGGGTCGATGGCGGGCGTATCGGCGAGGAGGTAGCCAAGGCCTTGCTGGCCCGCTTCGACGGCCGCGACGCCGGCCTGCCGCCGGTGCGGATCGACACCGGCTTCAGCCTGATCGACCGCGCCAGTACCTGAGGGCCCATCGCCCGGCACAGCCGGCCTCCCACCAGATTTTTGTAAGTGCTTGATTTACGAGGCAACACAGAACCCGTGGGAGGCCGGCTGTGCCGGGCGATAGGCCCTGAAGCTCATGCACAAAATCAACAGAGCTCACAGATTGATCCCTTCCATAAAGCCGTGAAATGGCTTAAGTGAACAGCATCACGGCTCAGCCGGGCAACGGCCCCTACACCCCGAACGTCATCGCCATTGCCTTTTGCGCCATCGCCCCCTCGCCGCGCTGGCAGCCACCGCAGGCCACCCCTAGAATGCGCCGCATAACAACATCCGGTGAGCGCACAGATTGGTCGAACGCAGGCAATTCAGTGGTGGCATGAAGGGCAAGAACCTGCGCTACCTGAGCGAGCAGCAAAAAGCCGAGCCGCGCCACGCGCGCGCCGGGTTCATCCTGCTCACGCACTTCTCGCTGCCGGCCTTCACCCAGGCGCTCGACACCCTGGTCACCGCCAACCTGCTCGAAGCCGAGGCGTTTTCCACCACCACCTTCAGCCTCGGCGGCGAAGAAGTCGCCAGCGACCTGGGGCTGGTGATCCGCCCCGACGCCGACCTCGCCAGCCTCGACCTCAGCGCCTTCGACCTGCTGGTGGTGTGCGGCGGCCTGCGCACGCCGCTGCGGCCGCTGGCCGAGCTCAACCGCCTGCTGCAAGACGCCGCGCGCCACGGGCTGGCCCTGGCCGGGCTGTGGAACGGCGCGTGGTTTCTCGGCCAGGCCGGGCTGCTCGGCGGCTACCGCTGCGCGATCCACCCCGAGCACCGCGCCGCCCTCGCCGAAACCGCCAAGGCCAGCCAGGTGACCAGCGAAAGCTACGTGATCGACCGCGACCGGCTCACCGCCGCCAGCCCCAGCGGGGCGTTCTACCTCACCCTGGAATGGATCGGCACCTTGCGCGGCCGCGCGCTGGTGGAGGGCATCGAAGACATCCTCGCCTTCGAAGCCTCGCGCTACCGGCGGGTGAACCCCACGCTGAACGTGAAGATGACCGCGCCGCTGCGCGAGGTGGTCAACCTGATGGACGCCAACCTCGAAGAGCCGCTGGAGCTGGACCAACTCGCCGACTACGTGGGCCGCTCGCGGCGCCAGGTCGAGCGGCTGTTCAAGGAGCAACTGGGCACCACCCCGCAGCGCTATTACCTGGAGCTGCGCATCACCGAGGGCCGGCGCCTGCTGCAGCACTCGGAGCTGACCATCCTCGACGTGGCGATCGCCTGCGGGTTCGTCTCGGCCAGCCACTTCAGCAAACGCTACACCGCCTACTTCGGCTACCCGCCGTCGAAGGAAGCCCGCCTGGGGCTGTGATCAGCCCTCGGTTTTCGGCGCGGCCGGCAGGTACACGCCATGGCCGAAGCGCAAGGTCACGCCCACGCACAGGCCCAGCGCGAGGAACGCCAGCAGCGCGCCGACCACCCCCACCCCGGCCACGCCCATCTGGCTGATGACCACGCTGCCCAGCAGCGCCCCGCCACCGATCCCGATGTTGTAGATGCCCGACATCAGCGACATCGCCACGTCGGTGGCATCGCTCGCCAACGACAGCACCCGTGCCTGCATCACCAGGCCGAAGACCATGATCGAGGCGCCCCAGAACACGTACAACGTGCCCAGCGCCCAGGCCTCCCCAGCCAGCGGCAGCATCAGCGCCAGGCACAGCGCCAGGCTGCTGATGGCGGCGATCATCAGCCCGCGCGGGTAGCGGTCGCTGCAGCGGCTGAAGATCAACGAGCCGAACAGCCCGGCGCCGCCGAACACCAGCAGCAGCAAGGTGGTCATCTGCTCGCTCAAATGGGCCACGTTGGCCACGAACGGCTCGATGTAGCTGTAGGCGGTAAACTGCCCGGTGACCACCAGCGCCACCAGCACGTAGCTGACCACCAACGGAGGGCGGCGCAGCAGCTTGGGCAGGCTTTGCAGCGAGCCGGAGTTCTGGCTCGGCAGCAGCGGCAGCGAGCGGTACAGCCAGAACACCACCGCGCCGGCGAGCACGCCGATGCACAGGAAGGTCACCCGCCAGCCCAGCCACTGGCCGACGATGCGCCCCAGTGGAATGCCCAGCACCATCGCCAGCGACGTGCCGGTGGCCAGCAGCCCCAGCGCCTGCACCGAGCGCCCCGGCGGCGCCACGCGCACCGCCAGCGACGCGGTGATCGACCAGAACACCGCGTGGCTCAAGGCGATCAACAGGCGGCTGAGCAGCAGCACGGGGAAGTTCCAGGCCACGCTGGAGAGCCCATGGCCGGCCACGAACAGCGCGAACACCCCCAGCAGCAGGCGGCGCCGCTCGACGTTGCGGGTCAGCAGCATCAGCGGCAATGAGGTGAGCGTGACGATCCAGGCATACACGGTGATCATCAGCCCGGTTTGCGCCACGCTCATGTCGAAGCTGCCGGCGATGCCGCTGAGCAGGCCCACCGGCACGAATTCGGTGGTGTTGAAAATGAACGCGGCCAGGGCCAGGGCGATCACGCACAGCCAGCTGCCGGCAGGCGCTTGCGCGGGGGTAGTGCTCATCGGTCGTAGATCCTTACAAGGCAGAGTCTGCGCCGGCCACCCACCCAAGCACGGCAACGCCGCGCCGGGCCTTGGCGGGCTGGGCGCAACGTGAACAGGGCGGATTATTATCGGTATGCAAGCAGGGGGTACGGCATGTGCGGGCATTCTACGCCCGCGCACGGCCGCGTCACAATGGCGCCACCCCGGCCCTGGCGACGGGCGGTTTTTACGCTATGCTGCGCGCCCATGAACCTGCCCGACCTTAACCTGCTGGTAGCCCTGCACATTCTCCTTGAAGAAGGCTCGGTGGCGGCCGCCGCGCGGCGCATGCACCTCTCGGCGCCCGCCATGAGCCGTACCCTGGGGCGCATCCGCCAGGTATTCGATGACCCGATCCTGGTGCGCAGCGGCCGTGGCCTGGTGCCCACCCCACGCGCCCTGGCCCTGCGCGAACAGGCCCGCGGGCTGGTCGAGCAGGCCCACGGGCTGTTCACCGAGGGCCGCGAACTGCAACTGGCCACCCTGCGCCGGGGCTTTACCCTGCGCGCCAACGACGTGTTCATCGGCGCTTGGGGCGGCGCCTTGCTGCAGCAGTTCAACGCCCAAGCGCCGCAGGCGGTGCTACGTTTTTTGCCCGAGAGCGACCTGGACCACGCGCCGCTGGGCGATGGCAGCCTGGACCTGGCGATTGGCTCGCCGCGCAGCTTCGGCCCAGACATAAAAGTGCAGCACCTGGTGGACTGCGGCTTCAGCGGCGTGGCCCGGGCCGGCCACCCGTTGTTCGAGCACCCGATCAGCGCCGCCCGGCTGGCCGCCTTCGACCACGTCGCGGTGTCGCGCCGGGGCCTGGCCGAGGGCCCGCTGGATGCCGCCCTGGCCGCCGAGGGCCTGGCGCGCCAGGTGCGCTACGTGGTGCCGACCTTCCATGCCGCGCTGTTCGCGGTGGCCGGCTCCGACCTGGTACTGCCCAACATGCCGCTGGCCTTGCTCGCCACCCTCGCCCCGCTGGGGTTGGCGCTGCGGCCGTTCAACCTGCCGTTCGCGCTGCCGTCGGTGCCGCTGCAGCAGGCCTGGCACCCGCGCCTGCATCACGACCCGGCGCACCGCTGGTTGCGCCAGTTGGTTCGGCAGGTAGCGCAGGCCCCAAGCCTCCCCCCAACGCCCTGAACAGATCGACCCGCGCCAGCGCGCTGGCGGCCTGGCTCGCCACCTGCTCGCCCTGGCGTTGCAGGCGTGCCTGCTGCAGGGTTTGCACATCGAGCAGGTCGGCCTCGCCTTCGCGGTAGCGTGCCTGGGCCAGCGCCAGGGCGCGCTCGCTGGCCGCCACCGCCGCGGCCAGGCGCTGGTCGCGCTGCTGCTGGGCGGCGCAGGCCAGCAGCGCGTCGTCCACCTCGTGCCAGGCCTGCAGCACGGTTTGCCGGTACTGCCAGCCGGCCTCACGCGCCGCCGCCTCGCTCAGGGCCAGTTCACCCCGGCGGCGGCCGCCGTCGAACAACGGCAATTGCAACGCCGGGCCGGCGCTGAACTGCCGCGCCGCCCAACTGCCCAGGTGCTGCAGTTGCAGCGCTTGCAGGCCGGCTTGGCCGCCCAGGGTGATGCGCGGGTAGAAGTCTGCCGTGGCCATGCCGACGCGCGCAGTGGCGCTGTGCAGGCGGGCCTCGGCCTGGAGGATGTCTGGCCGGCGCCGCGCCAGTTCGCTGGGCAGCCCGGCCGGCAGCGCCTGGGCCGCCCGCGGCAGCTCGGCGGCGCCGGCCAAGCGCGCCTGCAACGCCGCCGGTGGCTGCCCCAGGGCCAGCGCCAGGGCGTTGGCCCATTGCCCCTGCTGCAGCTCGAGCAGCGGCAGCTGGGCCTGCAAGCCTTGCAGCAAGGCCTCGGCCTCGGCCACTTCCAGTTCGCTGGCGACGCCCTGGGCATGCCGCGCCCGCGCCAGCGCCTGGGTGCGCTCGGCCAACCCCAGGTTGCCCTGCAACACCCGTAGCGCCTGCTGGCTGGCACGCAGGCGGATGTAATCCCGGGCCACTTCGGCCTGCAGGCTCAGGGCCACGGCGCGGGTGTCCTGCACGCTGGCCTCGACGGCCGCCGCGGCGGCTTCGCGCTGGCGCCGCAGGCGGCCCCACAGGTCAAGCTCCCAGCTCACCTCGAGCCCCGCGTTCCACACGCTGTAGGCGCGCTCGCCTTCATAGCCGGAAATATCCTGCAGCCCGCGCTGCGAGCCGCGGGCGCGGCTGTAGCCGGCGGCCACGCCCCACTGTGGCCAGCCCTGGGCGCTGGCGAGGGTGCTGGCGGCGCGGCTTTGGCGTAAGCGCTCGGTGGCCATGCGCAGGTTCAGGTTACCCGCCAGCGCTTCGGCCATCAGTTGGCTGAGCAGGGCGTCGGCGAACAGCCCCGGCCAGGCCTCGGGCACTCGGCCGGCGGCCGCGGTGGCCGGCCATTGCTCGGGCAAGGCCGCGGCCGGAGGGGTGAAGTCCGGGCCTAGGGTGCACCCGGCCAAAGCGGCCAGGCAGCCAGTGATCACGACCAGGCGCTTCATCGGCTGCCCACCGTTGCGGTGACCGCGCGGGTATCGAGGGTGGCCTGCACGCTCATGCCCACCTTCAGCCGCCCGGCCAGTGGCTGGCCGGGGTCGAGCAGCACTTTCACCGGCAGGCGCTGCACCACCTTGGTGAAGTTGCCGGTGGCGTTGTCGGGCGCCACCGCGGCGAAGGTCACGCCGGTGGCCGGGGCCAGGCTGTGCACATGCCCGTTCAACGTGGTGCCTGGAAAGCTATCGACCTCGATGCGCACCGGTTGGCCGGGCTGCACGGCGGTGAGCTGGTTTTCCTGGAAGTTGGCTACCACATAGGCCTGGCCCAGCGGCACCACCGCCAGCAGCGGTTCACCGGGTTTAACGTACGCGCCCACGCGCAACGCGCGGCGGCCAACGGTGCCGGCGATGGGCGCGCGCAGTTCGGTGTAGGAGAGGTTCAAGCGCGCCTGCTCGAGGTTGGCCTGGGCCTGTTCCAGCCCGGCTTGGGCAGCCCGTTGCTCGGCCTGCAACAGCGCGGTTTGCTGTTCGCTGGCGCGCAGCGCGGCGCGGTGTTCGGCTTCCCGCGCCTGGGCCAGAGGCAATGCCGCGCGGGCTTGCTGCAGGCGCTGCAGGGTGCCGGCGCCGTCTGCGGCGAGATGTTGGTAACGGGCCAGGTCCTGCTCGGCCAGGGCCACCTGGGCTTGGTCAGCCTGGGCAGCGGCGCGGGCCTGGGCCACCAGGCTGGCCTGGCGCAGCAGCGCCGCCTCGGCGGTGGCTTGGCGGGCCTCGGCGGCGCCGAGCTGGGCCTGGGCACTGGCGGCCTGGGCGCGCCAATCGCGCGGGTCGAGGGTGGCCAGCAACTGCCCGGCTTGCACCGGCTGGTTGTCGGCCACCTGTACGCTCTCCACGGTGCCCGCCAGGCGGGCGGCGACCCAGGTGAAGTCGGCCTGTACATAGGCGTCGTCGGTGGTTTGCTCGGGCCCGGCCGGGCCCACCAGGTGCCACAGGCCAACGCCGAGCACAGCGGCCACCAGCAGCGCGGGTATTGCATAACGGTAAGGCGGTTTTAACAACATGGTTTCAGCTCACGTCAGGCCGCCGCGCGCGGGGGGTACACCCGCGTGGGCAGCAATGGGATCAAAACGATCAGCAGCAGGGCCAGCAGCCCCACCGCGCGGTAAAGGTCGGCGTAACTGAGCACCAGCGCCTGCTGGTGCAGCCGCGCCGCCAGGTTCGGCGCCTCGGCCAGCAGCGGCTGGTTACCCAGGCGGTCGACCAGGGCGGTGGAATGCACGTGCAGCCGATGCACGGCGAAGGTGTCCAGGGCGCTGCCCGCGGCCACCGCGGCAAAGCCCTTCACGGTGTTGAACCAGGCCGAGGCGAACGGCCCGTCGGCCGCTTGCAGGCCGTTGGTGGCCAACAGCAGCAGCGGCACCACGGCCATCGGTTGGGCGAAGATCAGCAACCATTGCACCGGGTAGAAGTCCTCGCGGTGCCAGGCAGCGGTGACCTGCGCGCCCTGCCAGCAGGCCAACGCCAGCAGGCCCAGGCCCAGCGCCAACACCCAGCGGCAATCGACCCAGCGGTTATTCATCAACGCCACCACCAGCGGCAGCGCCAGCCATTGCGGCAGTGCCACCCAGAGCAGCACCGGCGCCGTTTGCAGTGGCCGGTAGTGCTGCACCTGGCCCAGAAACCCGGCCGGAATCACGATCACCGCCAGCAGCACGAACAGCACCCCGCCGAGGGTCAGCAGGGCATGGCTGAGGTTGCGCAAGCGCAGCATCTGCAGCTTGAACAACGGCAGCGGGTGAAACCATTCATTGAGCAGGAACAGCCCCAGCAACAGGCTGCCGCCGCCGGCCAGGGCGCGGATCACCTCGCTGTGCCACCAGTGCAAACGCTCGCCCTGCTCCAGCGCCAATACCCACATCGCCAGGGCCGGCAGGCCGAGCAGCACACCGCGCCAGTCGAGCTGGCGCAGCCGCTCCAGGCGCGGCGGGTCTTGCGGCAGGCCCCAGGCAACCAACGCCATGGCCACCAGCGCAAACGGGATCGCCTGCCAGAACGCCCAGGGCCAGTGCCCGTACTCCACGCCCCAGGCCGCCAACGGCAGGCCGAAGCTGGGGCCGAACGTGGCGGTCAAGGCATACGCGCCCAGCCCGTAGAGCTTGATGCCCGGCGGCAAAAAGCGCAGGGCGACCGACATCAGCATCGGCGGCAGCGCGCCGCCGGCAAAGCCTTGCAGTACCCGCAACAGCAGCAGCGTGGGCAGGTTCGGCGCCCATGGGCACAGCGCGCCGAGGGCGATGAACGCCGCCAGCATGCACAGGGTGAAACGGCGAATGGTGAAGGTCGCCGCCAGCCACGGCGCGAAGGCCATGGCGCACACTGAAGCGGCGGCGTAACTGGCCAGCAGCCAGGTGCCATCGTCGTGGCTCAGGCCCAGCCCGCCGAGGATGTCGGGCAAGGCGAAGCGGGTGGCGTTTTCATTGAAACCGGCGACCAGCACGGCAAGCAGCACGCCGCACAGGCCGGTGAGGATACGCCCTGGCAAGCCGTTCATAGGAACGGCCTGCGGGCAGGGGGATACAGTTGCCTGGCCACGGGGCCGACTCCTTGGGCGATGAGCGATGCTCGCAGCCTAGGGGCCGGCGCCGGCCAGGACTATTGCCGATTGCGCAGCTTGCCCGTGCGTGGCGCGCACGGGTGGGGGTTAGCTTTCGCGCCGGGCTTGAGGCACTACCCTCGGGCAGCCAACAACGGCCGGTAATGCTGCGGCAAGCGCATGCGCACCAGGTCTTTGGCGCGCACGGTGCTGGTGGGGTAGTCACTGGCCAGGTTGGCCGTGCTGATCGGCGCCACCACCACGCCCTCGGCGGCGGTCAGCAGCACTTCCTGGCGCGGGAAGGCGAAGGTGTCGGGGCCGAACACCCCGCTGGGCAGGCCGCTGCCGCCGTTGGCCAAGGCCAGGTAAAGGTTGTTCTCGCCCGCCCGTACCCGGCCCAGGTGCCAGTGGTAGAGGTCCGCCCCGGTGGGGATCGCGCCGGGGTGGCGCACCTCGGTGCCTGGGTGGCCGCCGGCGGCGGGGCTGGCCAGCAGCGCCGGGCAGCCGATCAGGTCGCAACCCTGCAAGGCCAGCACGCGGCCGGCCTCAGGCACCAGGCAGTCGTCGCCGATCAGCACGCCGAGGCGGCCGAACGGCAGGTCGAAACACGCCCACTGCTCGCCGGCGCGGGCCCAGGCGCGGTCGGCCGGGCTCAGGTGCTGCTTGCGGTAAACCCCCACCCGGCCCTCGGGGCCGAGCAGCAGCGCGCTGTTGTAGCAGCCGTCGGCGGCCTGCTCGGCCAGCCCCACCAGCAGGTGCAGGCGCAGTTGCGCGGCCAGGCGCATCAGCGCCTGCACCGGCGCGCTTTCGAAGCTCAGCGCCTGGGCCGCGCCGGCGCCGGTCAGGGCCAGCTCCGGGCACACCAGCAGCTCGGCACCCTGCCCGTGCGCCTGGCGCGCCAGCGCTTCGATCGCGGCCAGGTTGGCGCCGCGGTCGGTACTGGCGGCCAGGCGCCCCACGGCGATCCGCGAATCCTTGCCAGCGGGCAGGGTTTGCAGGCCATACAGGCCGAAGAACGCCAGCGGGTTCCAGGCATAGCTGTGCATGGCCAGGGTTTTGTACTGCTCTGGCCGGCGCAGCGCCAGGCGCCGGGCCTGGGTGTCGCGGGCGCGGGCCAGGTCGAGCTCCGCCAGCAGCACGCCGTCGCCGCTGTCGAGCATCGCCTGGATGTTGCCGTCGGGGTCGATCACGCAACTGCCGCCGCTGAACTGCACGCCGCGCTCCAGCCCCCAGCGGTTGCTCTCGATCAGGTAGCAGCCGTTTTCATAGGCGCGGTTGATCCAGTACGGCGCCGGCGTGCGCTCGGCCAGCCAGTTGCTCAGGTGGCAGATCACCTCGGCCCCGGCCACCCCGGCCAGGCGCGCGGTTTCCAGAAAGTGGATGTCCATGCAGATCAGCACCGCGATGCGCCCGATCGGTGTGTCGAACACCGTGTGGGTATCCCCCGCCGCGGCCCAGCGCGGCTCGGAGATATACGGGTGGCTTTTGCGGTGGGTGCCGAGCACCCCGCCCGGGCCGATCAGCACGGCCGAGTTGTAGTACAGGCCATCGGCCGGGTCGACTTCCGGCATGCCGAGCACCACGTAGCAGTCATGCTCGCGGGCCAGCGCGGTAAAGCGCTCGGTGGTGGCGCCGGGCACGGGCTCGACGTAGGGCGCGACTTCTTCACGGCTGGCCCAGCAGTAGCCGGTGGTGGCCATTTCCGGGGTCACGATCAGCCGCGCGCCGGCCTGGGCCGCTTCGCGCACCAGCGCTTCGAGGCGCTGCAGGTTGCCCTGGTGGTCGAACTGGGCCGGTTCGAATTGAATGCTGGCGATCTTCAGGGTGGTCATGGTTCAGGCTCCAGAGGCAGGCAGTTCAGGGCGCGGGCCTTCGTAGCCGGCGGCCGGGCGCCAACTGGTCGGGGTGTCGCTGGGGAACTGTGAGAAGTAGTAGCGGCCACGGCTGGCCAGGCTGAACGCCACGTGCAGCAGCGGGCCCACCAGCATGGCGATGAACGAGGCGTAGTACATCGGGTAGAGGCCGAGGATGCCCGCCGCGCCGATCGCCACGGCGATCAACAGGCTGGCCACGCCGCACGGGTTCCAGCGGCGCAGGTGCTCGCGGCGGAACTCGACGAAGTCGCTCGGCGCCAGCTTGAACACCCGGCGGCAGATGAAGTAATCGGCCAGGATGATGAACACCCAGGTGTTGGTGAGGATGCCGGTGATGGCCAGGAAGGTGCCGGTGTACTGGAGGATGTTGCACAGGTAGAACAGCACGCCCAGCGCCCACACCGCGAGCATCCACCACTGCCGGCCGGGGCGGTAGTCGAAGGTCATGTCCATGGTGTTCGACAACGCGATCGAGCCCGAGTAGAGGTTCATCACGTTGATCCGCACTTGGGTGATCACGGTGAACAGCACGCCGACGGCGGCGATCACAGTAGGGAAAATGAACCCAGGGTCCATCGCCAGGGCGAAGGCATCGCCGCTGCCGATGCGCGGCATCAGGGTGTAGGCCAGCAACGCGCCGCAGAGCATCACCGCGACGATCGGCAGGAGCATGCCGAGCATGATGGTGGCGGTGCCACGGTGGCTGATGTCGGGCTTGGCGAAGCGGCCGTAGTCGGTGCCCAGCAGGCCCTGGAAAACGATCTGCCCGTTGGCCATGTTCATCACCACCCACAGCGCGCTGGCGTTACCCGCCTCACGCGGCAGCCAGCCCGCCGGGCCGACCACGTCGTAGTTCTGGTGCAGTTGGTACAGGCAAAACGCGAACAGCCCGATGAAAATCGGCACGCCCCAGGTTTGCAGGAACTGCATCGACGACATGCCCTTCCAGGCGAACCAGATGGTCACCGCGCCGATGCTGGCAAAAATCGCCACCCCGGCCAGCGACCCCACCTCGACCCCGGCGTAGTGGGCGATGGCGTGGGAAACAATGGTGCCCTCGAACAAGAAGTAAAAGATGAAGTTCACCGCGTAGATCAACGAGGTGAACGCCGAGCCCATGTAGCCAAAGCCCAGCCCGCGGGTCAGCAGGCTCAGCGACAGGCCCTCCTTGGCGGCGATTTTCATCACGCAGGCGCCGATCACGGTGGCCAGCACCACCATGTAGAGGATCGGCCAGAGCATGCCCGGCCAGCCCACCTGGTAGCTCATGTCAGCGCCGAGGCTGAACCAGAACATGGCGGTGGAGTTGCCCAGCAGCACCAGGATGATCGCCGGGATCGGCCAACGGTAGCGGCTGGGTACGCGGCCGACGGCGTAGTCTTCGACGGCCTCGGCTTCGGTGATGTCTTGTGGCCCTTGGAACCACTTTTTCAACAGGCTCATGGATGAGGTCTCCTTTTTCGGGGCATGCAAAGGCCCCTCACGGCGAAACTGCCGCGATACGAACGGTTCAGGTGTTGGGGTGGGGCTAACGGTTTAGCGGGTCAGGGTGGGCTGCGCGGGCTGGCGGCGTGTTCGATGATGGCGCGCGCGACCACCTCCATGGCGCAGCGCTGGGCCATGGCCTGGCGCTGGATGCGCTTGTGCGCCTCGCCCTCGCTGATGCCGTGGCGGGCGATCAGCAGCATCTTCGCCATGGCCACCCGGCCGACCGCCGACTGGCGCACTTCCAGCTTGCGGATCTGCGCCAGCAGCTCGACCCGCCGGCGCCAGGCGGCGCGCGCCATGATCAACTGGGTGAGCAGGCCGAAGGGTTTCAGAGGGCGCTCGATCACCGCCGCCGGCTGGGCGCTGAGCACCAGCTCGAGCATGCTCGGGCTTTCGTAGCCGACGATGGCGATCAGCGGCGGTGCCTGCTCATCGAGGCCCGCCACCAGGCTGGCGATGGCCGCGCGTTGGTCCAGTTCGATCGACAGCAATACCACGTCGGCCGCGCCGGGCAGCAGCGCCGGCACCGGCCAGGCCTGCTCGACCTCGCAGCCGATACGCCGTAACTGGCCGATCACCAGCCGCGCTTCGCTGTCCAGCGGGTGCAGCACCAGCACCCGCAGGCCCTTGAGTTCACCCAGCAGTGGCGCGGCGGTCATTGGCTGCCTCCCAACTGGTAGTCGAGCAGGTACGGGCACGGGCGCTGGGCCTGGGCGGCCTGCTCGACAATCACGAACCGGCCATCGGCATCGAGCCGCGCCACCCGTGGCCACAGCCAGCAGTGGTGGGTTTCGCCGTCCAGTTGGACCAGCCCCTGGGGCGCCTGCAAGCGCACCTGGGCCAGCGCCTCGCGCAGGGCGTTCGGCTCGCTGCCGCCGGCCACGGCCAGCGCCTGGGCGTACAGGTGCACCTGAAAGTACGCCGCCTCGGCCGCCGCAGTGATCGGCGCGGCGGCGCCATGGCGGGCCCGGTAGCGGGCGACAAAAGCTTGGCTGGCGGGGGTTTCTACCGTGTCGAACCAGGGCGCGGCGCACAGGTGCCCGGCGGCATGGGCCGGCGGCATCAGCGCCACCTCGGCCTCGTTGGTCGACAAGCTGATGATCGGCATCCGTTGCGGGCTCAGCCCGGCCTCGTGGTAGGCGCCATAGAGGGTGGGGATGTCGGCACCGACCACGGTGGAATAGATCGCGTCCGGCGCCAGCGCGGCGACCCGGGCCATCACCTGGCGGTACTGCTCGGCCGAGGCGCCGAACGGCAGGTAGATCTCATCGAGCACCTCGCCGCCGGCCTGCTCGAACAGCTCGCGCATCACCCGGTTCGACTCCACCGGGTACACATAGGGCACGCCAATGAACAGCACGCGCTTGCCGTGCTGGGCCATCACGTAGCGGGCCAGCGGCAAGGCGTTCTGGTTCGGCGTGGCGCCGGTGTACCAGCACAGCGGCGAGTATTCGAAGCCTTCGTAGAGGGTGGGATAGAACAGCGGCACGCGGCGGCTTTCGATCACCGGCAACACCGCCTTGCGGGTGCTCGACATGTGCGTGCCGAACAGCGCCTGCACCTTGTGTTCGTCACACAGTTGCAGGGCCGCCTGGCGGTAATGATCGGGGCTGGGGCCGATGTCTGGCAGCAGCGCCTCGAGCGGGCGGCCCAGTACCCCGCCGTGCTGGTTGATCTCGTCAATGGCCAGCAGCGCGGCCTGGGCCTGGGTGGTTTCGACCGCGCCGGTCATGCTGCGGCGCGAGAACAACAGGCCGATGGCGTGACCGGGTGCTTGGGTAACAGTGGGCATGGCTGGGCTCCGGATACCGCAGGGGCGCATGGGCAACCTGTGCAGTATATGGAAGGGCCGCGCCTGTGGGGCGGGGCCTGAGCCGGCAGCATTGGCGGCAAAAAAGGCGGGCGGTGTCGGCGGGGCCGCTTGCAACATTGGAAGCGGGGCCGGCGCGGGGGCGTTACACCTGCTTAGGCTAAAGCAAATGCCGGGCCAGCTTGCCAATGCCCGGCTTTACGGGCGCCGCGGCCCCTCTGGCGCGCCAGCCTGGTGCGCGCGGGCGGCGCCGCGCACCAACAGCGGGCTCAGCGCGGAGTGTAACGAAGCCACACAGCGCCGCCGCTTTGCACCTCGGCGCTGGCCAGCTTGAGGTAGGCCGGCGCTTGCCAGCGGCCCTCCTCCATCTCGAACGACGCCGGGTGCGCGCCGCGGCCATCGATCAACGGCAACAGCAGCACGCTCACCTCATCCACCAACCCGGCCTGCACGAAGCGGCCGCTCACGTGGGGGCCGCCTTCGACCACCAGGCGCTGGATGCCCAGTTCGCGGTGCAGGGTTTCCAGCACCTGAGCCAGGTCCAGCTCACGGGCGCCGGCGAACAGGTAGGAGATACCCAATTGCTGCAGGTGCGCCAGGTAGTCATCACTCACCTGCTCGGTCAGCACCTCGACGATGTGCGCGCCCAGGGCGGTGTTTTGCTTCCAGCCGACCTTGCCCTGGGGGTCGATACTCACCGCGTAGGCCTTGGCTTCGCGTACGGCCCAGTGGTTCTCCCGGGGGATCGGCGCGCGGGCCAGGCCGCTGGGGTAGCCCTCGTCGTGGGCGATTTCCTGCATGGTCACCCGGCCGCAGGCCCAGGCGTCGAAGCCGAACCCTTCGGCGAGGGTTTCGTACAGCTCGCCGGCGGCTTGCTTGAAGGGGCGCTCCCAGCCGTCGGTGAGCGCGTGGCCATCGAGCGACGACATCATGTGGCAGATTACATAGGGTTTCATCACGGGCCTCCAGGGTTATCAATGAGAGACCGGGGCCCCGCGCGAGGGGTTCAGCCGGGTTGTGCGCTTAGAGTGCCCAGGAATAACCTAATGCCGCATGGTTATCATCGGCTATAACAGAAGTTGCTATGCTGCGCGCCGCCGCCGTGCCAACACGGCGTTTCCTGGCAGTACGGAACACATCGATGGACACAGCATTACTGGGGTTTACCCTCGCGGGCCTGATCGTGGGCTTTATCGTGGGGATGACTGGCGTGGGCGGCGGGTCGCTGATGACGCCCATTCTCTTGTGGTTCGGCATCAACCCGGCCACGGCCGTGGGCACTGACCTGCTCTACGCGGCGATCACCAAATCCAGCGGTGTGTGGGTGCACAGCCGCCACCGCAACATCGACTGGGCCATCACCGGCTGGCTGAGCCTGGGCAGCGTGCCAGCGGCAGCGCTCACGCTGTGGGCGCTGCAGCACCTGCCCGGCGACGCCAAGCTGGTCAACAGCCTGATCAAGCAAGCGCTGGCGGTGGTGCTGTTGCTCACCGCGGTGGCGATCCTGCTCAAGCCGCGGCTGCAAGCCTTTGCCCAGCGCCACGCCGGCGACCGCTATTCCCTGGCGCCGGGCACCCTGAACAGCCTGACGGTGCTCACCGGGGTGGTGCTCGGGGTGATGGTCTCGCTCACGTCGATCGGCGCCGGGGTGCTCGGCACCGTGGGCCTGTTCCTGCTGTACCCGTTCCTGCCCACCCGGCGCCTGGTGGGCACCGAGATCGCCCACGCGGTGCCGCTCACCCTGGTCGCCGGGCTGGGCCACGCGAGCATGGGCAACATGGACTGGGCGCTGCTCGGCCACCTGCTGCTGGGCTCGCTGCCGGGCATCTGGGTGGGCAGCCATATGGCCGGGCGCGTGCCCGACGGCTTGCTGCGGCCCCTGCTGGCGCTGATGCTGGCGTTGATCGGCGTGAAGATGGTGTTCTAGCCTGGATGGCACCGGCACGCGGCACAGCGGTCAAACCCTGTAGCCACCTGCCGGAGCACCCCTGCCATGCCCCATGTTCATGACGCCGCCCAACGCGGTTTTTCCACCGAAGCCCGTACCTACAGCAGCGGCCGCCCGGATTACCCGGCGGCCCTCGAAGCCTGGCTGCGCGACAGCCTCGGCGTGGTGCCGGCGCTGCGCGTGCTTGACCTCGGCGCCGGCACCGGCAAGTTCACCCGCCTGCTCGCCGGCCTGGGCGCCGACGTCACCGCCGTGGAACCGGTGGCGGCGATGCGCGACGAACTCAGCCTGGGCCTGCCCAAGGTGCCGGTGATGGACGGCACCGCCCAGGCCATCCCAGTGCCGGGTGAAACCGTCGAGGTGGTCACCTGCGCCCAGGCCTTCCACTGGTTCGCCGAACCTGAAGCGCTGGCGGACATCCACCGCGTGCTGGTGCCCGGCGGGCGCCTGGGGCTGGTGTGGAACGTGCGCGACGAAAGCGTGGACTGGGTGGCCGCGCTCACGGCGATCCTCAGCCCCCACGAAGGCGATGCCCCGCGCTTTCATACCGGCGCCTGGCGCCAGCCGTTCGCGGCGGGCCCGTGGTTCGAAGAACCCACGGTGGCGCGCTTCGAACACGTGCACGAAGGCGCGCCGGAAGACGTGGTGCTGGGGCGCTGCCTGTCGGTGAGCTTCATCGCCGCCCTGCCCGAGGCGCAGAAGCAGGCGGTCACGGCGCAGATCCGCGAGCTGATCGCTACCCACCCGGCGCTGCGCGGGCAGGCGCGGGTGCGGTTTCCGTACACCACCGAGGCGTATTGCTACCGGCGCAGGGGGTGAGCACGGAAGGCTTTGCCGGTTGAACGCAACAGGCCAGCGCTTTATTCTCTTTCCAAATGTATACATCGTATACAGCGCTTTGAAGGAGCACTAGCATGGCGACCTCCGTTTTATCGTTCCGTGTGGAGGAAGATGTGATCAACCAACTCGACCACCTGGCCCGCGCCACCGAGCGCGACCGCCAGTACCACCTCAAGCGCGCCCTGGCCGCCTACCTGAGCACCGAGGCCTGGCACTTGCAGGCCATTGCCGAAGGGGTGGCCGACGCGGATGCCGGCCAGTTGTCTGACCTTGCCAGCGTTCAGGCGCAGTGGGCTGCCCGTGCCAAAGCAGCTCGCCCTGACTGACAAAGCCCTCAGCGATCTGGCCGCGGTTCATGAGTATTACGCGGGGCAAGTGGGCGATGCGCGGGCCTGCCAGGTGGTATTGGGGGTGCTGGAAACACTCGAGCGGTTGCTGAGTTTCCCCGGCATGGGCCGCCAGGCCCAGCACCCGGGGGTTCGCGAGTGGGTGTTCGCTGATGTGCCGTACCTGGCGGCCTACCGGGTGGTGGGGGAACAGGTGCAGGTACTGCGGGTGTTGCATCACCGCCACGCGCGCGGTGGGCACTGAGGGCCCGTTACTCCCTGTCCCCTTCCACCACAAAGCCGGTGTCTACGCTCACCACCACGCTCATCCCCGGGCGCAACCGCTGGGCGTCCGGCTGGTCCGGGTCGAGGTGGATGCGCACGGGAATGCGCTGGGCAATCTTGACGAAGTTGCCGGTGGCGTTATCCGACTGCAACAGTGCGAACTCGGAGCCGGTGGCCGGCGAAATACGCTGCACATGGCCGGTCAGCCGGGCATGGTCGAGGGCGTCGACGGTGAAGCTGGCCGGCTGGCCCACACGCAGGTGGGCCATTTGGGTTTCCTTCATGTTGGCGATCACCCAGAGGGTGTCGGGCACTAACGCCATCAGTTGCGCGCCGGAGTTCACCCAGGCGCCGAGCTTCACCCCAATCTGCCCCAACTGGCCATTGCGCGGCGCGGTGATGCGGGTGTTGGCCAGGTCGATGCGGGCCAATTGCACGGCCGCCTCGGCATTGGCCACCGCGGCCTCGAGCGAGCCACGGTTGACCTGCACCGTGCGCAAATCCTGGCGGGCGATGTCCAGCGCGGCCTTGGCTTCGGCCACCGCCGCCACGGCCTGGGCGTTGGCGGCGCGGGTCACGTCGAGTTCGCTGCGCGAGATCGAACCATCACCGACCAGCGCCTGGTTGCGCCGCAAGTCGGCCGCGGCCTTGTCGGCCTGGGCCTGGCTGTCGCCGATGGCCGCCTGGCGCTGGGCGATGGTGGCCTGGGCGCTGCGTTGCTGTTGCGCGTTATTGGCCAGCGCCGCCTGCTGGGTGGCCAGTTGCGCCACCGCCTGGGCCAATTGCTGCTGGTAGATGCGGTCATCCAGGCGCACCAGCAAGTCACCGGCCTGCACGAACTGGAAATCCTGCACCGGCACTTCGAACACATAGCCCGACAGTTGCGGGCTGATCACCGTGACCTGGCCCTTTACCTGGGCGTTTTCAGTGCTTTCGATTGCCGTGGCGAACGGCGGCAATTGCCAGGCGTAGAGCACGATGGCCACACCCACCAACGCGACGCTGGCAAACAGCAGCGCCGACAGCAGCCGGGTGCGCCGCGAACGCGGTTCGGTCGCCGCGGCCTGCGGCGGCGGTTGTTCGCCCTCGGGGGTGGCGGCGATGGCAGTGGTGGTGGTGCTTTGCGGCTGGTCGCTCATGAGGGTGAACCGGGGGCTGTGGCGGCGCGGGCGGCGCGACGGGTGGTACTGCGCAGCCACAGCACGCGTACTGAAATCCAGGCAATGGTCAGCACGGCGATAATGGCGATCAGCATGAAGGTGTCGTTGTAGGCCATCACGTTGGCCTCGCGGGTGGCGGCGTTGGCCAGGGCGCGCAGGCCCTGGTTGTTGCGCTCGGCAGTGCCGGGCAACGCGCTGGCGTAGCTGGCCGCGCCGCTTTGCACACGGGCGGCCACCAGCGGGTCGTAGAACGGCAGGCGGTCGGTGATCAAACTGGAGTGGTACTTCTCCCGCACGATCTGCCAGGTGCCCAACAGCGCCGCGCCGAGCAGGCTGCCGAGGTTCTGGGCGATCCCGAACAGCACCGAAAAACTCACCAGGTTGCGCGGGTTGGCGATCACGTTGCGGGTGCCCAGCACCATGGTCGGGCCAAGAAAGAACGTTGAGCCGAACGCCAGCAGGAACTGCGACAGGTACATCTGCTCCGGGCGGGTAAGGTTGCTGGAGAAGGTGTCCATCACCGCCCCGGTGCCCATCAACCCCAATGACAACAACAGCGGCATGAACAGGTGCTCGGGGTGGATGGTCAGCGCGCTGGTGGCCAGCCCCGCCACGCTGCCGATCAGCATCACCAGGTAGAGGCTGAACAACTGCTCGCTGCCCAGGTTCAGGTACTGCATGAAGCCCACCGCGCCGGTGGACTGCTCGGAGGTGACCATGCGGATCAACACCACCGCCAGCCCCAGGCGGATGATCGGCCCGCTGCCCAGCCAGCGGGTCATCAGCAACGGGTTGATGCGGTTGTGCTCGATGTACAACCCGGTGGCGATCAGCACGATCGCCCCGGCCAGGGCGTAGCCGATCCACGGCGCCTCCAGCCACCAGTCGATGCGCCCCAGCGACAGCACCGCCACCAGCAACCCCACCCCCGGCGCCAGCAAGGCGAAGGTGAGAAAGTCCAACGGCTCGAAGGTGCGAAAACGGTCGCCCGGCGGCAGCTTGAGCAGCAGCACGCAACCCAGCGCCACCAGGCACAGGCCCAGCTCGAACAAGTACAACCCGCGCCATTCGGCGATCTGCAGCAGGTCTTCGGAGAACAGCCGGGCCAGCGGCAGCGCCAGTTGCGCGGTGCCCAAGCCGAGCACCAGGGCCTTGAGCCGCCATTTCGCCGGGAACGCCTGGATCATGTAGTACAGGCCCAGCGAGCTCAGCGCCGCGCCGACCATGCCGTGGGCGGCGCGCACGGCCACGGCCGAGTTGAGGTCGTTGACGAACAGGTGGGCGAAGGTCACCAGCGCGTACAGCGCCAGGAACACCTCGGTAAAGGCGCGCAGGCCGAACTGCTGGCGAAATTTCACCAGCAGCAGGTTCATCGTCACGTTGGTCATCACGTAGGCGGCCGGCAGCCAGGCCATTTCCGCGCTGGTGGCGCCCAGCGCGCCTTGCAGGTAGATGAGGTTGGCCGACACCAGCGCGTTGCCCAGCCCGCCGGTGATGCCCACCAGCAGCCCGACCAGGAAGAACGCCAGGCGTTTACGCGGCGAATGCAGCGGCGTCGACGGCGAACCGGGAAGCGTCGGCCGTTCGTGGGGCTGCCAGGAATGGGGGGCGTAGCGGTCCATGTTCGCGCCGGCACCTGAAAAATGATGTCAATTTAGTCGCAAAATAAAACCAAAAGTTTTCTTCATTATCAGAGAACTGTAAAGGAAGGGTAAATTCATACCAAAATCAGCCCGTTACTCTATAACGTTGAGAACATTCATGAGCAAACCCCACAGGCCCCGACCATGCACAGACGTCAGATCCTGACCCTGCTCCTGGCAGGCATCACGCTTCCGCTTTCGCTCACCGCCAAGGCTGGGCAAACGGTGCTGGCCGCCCGCACCTGGCGCCAGAACGGCACCTCGCGGGTGGTGCTGGACCTCTCCGGCCCGGTCACCTACCAGGCCTTCGAACTCGACGCCCCACCGCGCTTGATCCTCGACCTGCACGGCACCCGGCTGACCAGCACGCTCAACGAAGCGACGCTGCGCCAGGGCCCGGTCAAGCAGGTGCGCAGCAGCCTGCGGCCAAACGGCGACACGCGCCTGGTGTTCGAATTCGACCAGCCGATCAAAACCAGCGCCTTCGCCCTGCCGCCAGGTTCGGGCAAGGGTAACCGCTTGGTGATCGACCTGCACAGCGGCGCCGCGCCAGCCCTGGCCAGCGCCAAGGCAACGCAACCGCCAGCGGCCCAGGCGCAACTGGCCAAGGCCGACCCCGCGCCCACCCCCGGCAAGGGCCACCGCGACGTGATCGTGGTGATCGACGCCGGCCACGGCGGCAAAGACCCGGGCGCCATCGGCGCCGGCGGCCAGCAGGAAAAACACGTGGCCCTGGCCATCGCCCAGATGCTTGCGCGCAAGGTCAACCAAACCAAGGGCTACAAGGCCCGGTTGGTGCGCAACGACGACTTCTTCGTGCCGCTGCGCAAACGGGTAGACGTGGCCCGCAAGTACAACGCCGACATGTTCGTCTCGGTGCACGCCGACGCCGCGCCCAACCGCACCGCCAAGGGCGCCTCGGTGTTTGCCCTCAGCGAGCACGGCGCCACCTCGACCCTGGCGCGCTGGATGGCCGACCAGGAGAACGCCTCCGACCTGATCGGCGCGCGGCAACTGCTGAACATCAGCGACAAAGACCCGATGCTGGCCAACGTGATCCTCGACATGTCGATGAACGCGACCATCTCCAGCAGCCTCAGCCTGGGCGGCAACGTGCTCGACAGCGTTGGCGGGGTGTCAGGGGTGCATGGGGTGAAGCGCGTGGAACAGGCCGGGTTCGCCGTACTGAAGTCGCCAGACATCCCGTCGATCCTGGTGGAGACCGGGTTCATCTCCAACAGCCGCGACTGCTCGCGGCTGATGGACACCCGCCACCGGCAGAAGGTGGCCCAGGCGATCTTTACCGGCATCAGCGGGTATTTTGCCAATAACCCGCCGATGGGCACGTACCTGGCGGCGGCCAGGTCGGGAGGGTTGGCTTAGGTTTTTCAAGGCCCAGGGCCCCTACCCCAACTCTTCCTCCTCGCGCAGCAGCGCCGGCGGCAACGCCTGGCGCAAATGCTCGAGCCAGGTGCGCGCCTTGGCGTCGACGAACAGCCGCGACGGCATCAGCGCATAGAGGTTCAGGCTTTGTAGCCGGTAGCCGGCCAGCACCTGCACCAGCCGGCCACTGCGCAGGCCGCTGATGGCGGTGTAGCTGGGCAGCACGCCGATGCCCAAGCCGGCGCCGATGGCCACGCCCATCGCCTCGATCGAGTTGACCCGCAGCGCCGGCTCGTCGAAATCCAGCGCATGCTCGCCGCCTGGGCCGGCCAAGTGCCAGCGCGCCTCGGGGTAGGCCAGGCTGTTCATCATCAGGCAGTCGTGGCCGGCCAGTTCATCGGGGTGCGCCGGTGCGCCGCGCCGGGCGAGGTAATTGGGCGCGGCACAGAGCACGCTGTGGATGGTGCCCAGGCGCTGCGCCACATAGGCCGAATCTGGCAGTTGCCGGGCCAGCACGATGGCCATGTCGTAGCCTTCTTCGATGAGGTCGGGGACCCGGTTCGACAGGCGCAGGTCAAAGCGCACCCGCGGGTGGGCCAGGCGGTAACTGGCGATCAGGTCGATCACGTAATGCATGCCGATGCCGACCATGGCGTGCACCTGCAGCTTGCCAGCGGCTTCGTCGACCGCCGCCACCGCTTCGGCCTCTGCCTCGGCCAATTGCCCGAGAATGGCCAGGCTGCGCCGCAGGTAGCGCTCGCCGGCTTCGGTCAGCGCCAGGCGGCGAGTGCTGCGCTGCAGCAGGCGGGTGCGCAGGTGAGCTTCGAGCGCCGCCACCGCGCGGCTGACGTTGGCGGTGGTCATGTCAAGCTGGCGCGCCGCGGCGCTGAAGCCACCGGCCTGGGCCACGGCGGCGAACACCCGCATGTTCTGAAAGAGGTTCATGGCTGCACATATTCAATTTTTAATTGATAGTGCATCAGTTTTCCCTGGCTGTCAGGCCCCCATGGGCGGCCAATACAATGGCGATACTTCAGTTTTTGTGAATGCTTCGCCCATGCTCAACCCTTTCGCCGGCCGCGGCCTGGACTTGATCTACATCGCCAAAGTGTGGCTGGCCGCCGTGCTCACCTATTTTTTCGCGCTGTGGCTGGAAGTGCCGCAACCGCAAACGGCGGTGATCAGTGTGTTCATCCTGATGCAGCCACAAAGCGGCCCGGTACTGGCCAAGAGCGTGTACCGCCTGCTCGGCAGCGCTGGCGGGCTGGGCATGGCGGTGTTGCTGATCGCCCTGTTCGGCCAGCAGGGTGAGTTGTTCATTGGCGCGTTGGCGCTGTGGGTGGGGCTGTGCTGCGCGTTGTCCGCCCACTACCGCGGCTTCACCGCTTACAGCTTCGTGCTCGCCGGCTACACCGCGGCCATCGTGGGCGCGCCGGCCTTGGGCAACCCCGCCGAGGTGTTCACTTCGGCGCTGTGGCGGGCGCTGGAAATCGGCCTGGCGATCCTTTGCTGCGGGGTGGTCAGCGCGGTACTGCTGCCCCAGCACAGCGGCCAGGCCCTGCAGCAGGCGCTGAACCGCCGGCTCGGCGAACTGGCCGGGGTGATCAGCGATGCCCTGGCCGGCGCCCACCCCGGCGGCGCCCAGCGGCAACTGGCCAGCGACGCCGTGCTGTGGGACAACCTGCGGCAACTGGCCGCCTACGAGGCCCCGCACTGGGGCGCCCGGCAAGGCTGGCTGCAACGGCTAAATGGCGAGCTGATGGCCCTGGCCACCACCTTCAATGCCTTCATGCACGCCCTCGCGGCCATGCCCTGCCGCGAGCGCGCGGCGCTCGAGCCCTACCTGCAGGCCCTGCGCACCACCCTTGAGGCACGCCGCGGCCAGCCGCTGGCCATGGCCGCCGCGCCGGCACTCGCCGAGCACTTCGCCGCCCAGCAGCAAGCATTGCCCGCCGGCCGCGGGCGGCCGGCGGCGATCGCCTGGCGTTTGCTCGATGACCTGCTCGGCCAACTGCAACGCTGCGCCCTGGCCCATGCCGCGCTGGAGCAGGCCGCGCCGCTGCCAGCCACAGCGCCCTTCGAAAGCCTGACCAGCCCCTGGTTGAGCCTTGCCGCGGGGGTGCGCGGTAGCGTGCTGGTCGCCGTGCTGGGCGGCTTCTGGTACCTCAGCGCCTGGCCCAGCGGCCCGGCCATGCTGCTCTCGGCGGCGGCCGCGGTCAGCCTCGCCTGCACCACCCCCAACCCACGCGGCACCGGCCAGCAAATGTGCCAAGGCGCGCTGCTCGGCTCGGTGCTGGCATTCATCGACTACGCCTACGTGTACCCGGCGCTCGATGGCTTCCCGCTGCTGGCGCTGGCCATCGCCCCGCCGATCCTCTACGGCGCCTGGCTGACCACCCGCCTGCCAACCCTGGGCATCGGCCTGGGCCTGCTGGTGACCTTCGCCTCGGTGGCAATCCCCGCCAACACCCCGCTGTACAACCTGCCGTGGCTGCTGGAAAACTGCCTGGCCACTCTGGTCAGCTTTGCCGCCGCCGCGGTGGCCGGCGCGGTGCTGCTGCCGAGCAACGCGCCGTGGTCCTGGCGGCGCCTGAACCAGGCCTTGCAGGCGCAACTGGCGTTCGCCGCCAGCGCGCCACTGGCGCACCTGCGCCAGCGCCTCGAAAGCCGCACCCGCGACCTGCTGCACCACGCCACCGCCCTGGCCGCCGGCGCTCCCGAAGTGCAAGGGCAACTGCTCGCCAGCGCCTTGCAGGCGCAGATGGCCGGGCTGGCGATCATCGAGGTACGCCAGGCACTGGCGGGGGATGAGGCGGCGCAGGCCGTGCAGCCGTTGCTGCTGGCCTGGGCGCAAGGCGCGCGGCCGCCGTTGGCGGCGGGGTTGGCGTTGTTGGAAGGGGGTGGGCCGGGTAGGCAGCGGGCGCGGGATTATCTGGGGTGGTTGCAGGTTGCGCAAAACGTGACGGATACACGGCGGCAAACGAATACCACCCCAGGCGCTAACTTATAATAAATAGGCACTCAGGAAACTTACCCCCCTAAGTTTTTATTGACTGAACCTTTACCCCGCAACACCCCTCCCGCCAATGACTCACGAATTTTTACATCTTCTGCGTTGCTGGATTTTCGGAAAAAACCTAGAGTCCCGATCACTGATCGAGAGCCACCCGGGCCTCTAGAAAAACCGGCATCTATTCCCTTTGGAATACGCAGCAGGGCACGCAAATGATTTTTTCTGAACACGACATTCAAGTTATCGACAATGCAATTGCGGTTGGCGAGCAAACCCAAATTCTCAAAAATCTAAAGTCTTCCCTGTGGAGATACGGGTGGCCACGGGACACATCGTTTTTCACCAAACCGTGCTGGCATTCATTTATTGCGGGTAGCGGCCGCGCGAGCCGCGCGTGTTGTGAATTAGAGCTTAGCAATGATCCGGCATGGGGGTTCCTCGCACCGTGGTGGCGGCACATCAAGCACGCCCACATACCACGGGCGACCCTGTTGGGTGTGTACGCTAACGGTCAAACTTTCGGCCAGGACTCCCCGATTCACCGGGATAACTGGCCGGGTGAACAGGGTTCTACGGTGCTTATCTTTTGTAATGAACATTGGGCGAGTGCGTGGGGCGGGGAGTTGGTATTTTATGATCAGGCCCGCCAACATATTATCAGGTCCATCCTGCCCAAGCCTGGCAGGGCGGTGATTTTCAATGGCCACATACCTCACAGTGCACGATCACCGGCGTCGGTGTGTGACGAATTGAGGATGACTATTGCTTTTAAAACGATCATTGCTGATTAGCCGACTGGAGCACCTTACCATGGCGACAGACGAACTTGATTATACCAAACATAAAAAATGGCAGCCAGTCGCTAAAAAATCTGGACTTTACTTCAAAATGGCAGCCTTCATGGCAGCGCTCGGAATGATAACTTATCTGCTCATGGAGTGGGGCCCCAAGGACCCTGTAACCAGGTTCAGCGGTCCAGAATTCCTTGAGGAGGGAGTGATCTCATCCAAGAAATTGTCATTAAAAGGCGCACCATCAATATATTATTACATCGTAAAACTCCCTAGTGACATCCCCGGATACAAGTCAATACGAGATGTCTACTTCCACCAAAACTCATGCCAGTCTGAGACGCTAGAAGTGGGTAGCCGGCTGTGGATAATGCGCCAAAAAATCGATGATAGAAAAGAGGTTAGGACTGCTAGAACAATGGGTGGGTGCGCCCTGCAGAACGACACTGTACTCAGTGAAGTATGGAGAAAAAATCGCCAGGACGCATTCTCAATAATAATTATATCATTAGCACTATCCAGCTATTTTTTAATAGCCGGAATGTTCAACCAAATTCACAGCAAACGCAAACATTAGCGTTTTCTCACACCTCGGGGTTGTCGCCCCAAATACAGCCGCATCTAAAATGTGCACCAAGGAGAAAAAAATGACAGGGAAAGTCGAAATTTTCGCCGCTCATATCGGCAAAGCCGGAGCAGCAACAGCACTTATCGATCAGTTTAATTCCAGCAGTGAAGGATTTACGCTAATCAACCAGTGCGCTCAGACCACCGCGGCGGTTGCGAGTGTTCTATCGATCACTGCAATCACGCCCGGACTGATGCCGTTTGTAAGCACGTCTGCACACATCCTGGCCGGCACCACTACCCTACTAAAAATTGTTGCTGACTCACAGACAACGAAAGGCTTTAAGTGGGGAGACGTAGCGAGCCTCTTCGGAAATGTAGTCGGTGTGGTAGCAAGTGTTACGCTTCTCGCGGGGACTACTGTGGGAGCTGTACCGCTTGCGGGCTTTGCGATCTTGGCCGGAGGCGCAGCCTTGATTAACTCTAACGTCGCTGAAAACCTCTACAACAATGTCCTTAAGCCGTTATGGGATAATAATTTCAAAGATCAACCCAACGCCACCTACGACAATCACTGGATCTCCCCAGACCTGAAAATCGTACCCCTCTCGCAAATCCAGAGCCACTATGAAAACAATATCGCCATGGTGGTTTGGGACCCGGCGACCGATGATATTTCCGTGGGCGCCGTGCCTTGGGACAAACGCGACAACCCAAACGGCCAGTCCTTGAGCGATCAGGAGGCTGTCGAGGTACCGCTGCCGTTCGAGCCTGCCGATTGCCCACCACCACCGCCCCCGCCGCCTCCACCGCCAGCACCCGAGCCAGAGGGTGGAGGGGGCGACGGCGCGGGTGGTAGCGTAGCCCCTGTCGGAGGGGGCGGTTTTGGCGATGGTGGTGTTGGCAGTGCAGGCGCGGGTGCCGGTGGGAGCGGTGGAAGCGGTGGGGGTGCTGGCGTCGGCGCGGGGGGCGGCGGAAGCAGCGGTGGTGGTGCCTCGCAAGGAATCAGCCTCGAATCAATAAACGACGTCCCGCAGCCCAACCCGCCCGAGCACAGAGAACCTTTCGATCCTGAACCTGACGATAATGATGATCGCAAGGATGACTACAACTGCTCTCAGGACAATTACAACTAGAGCGGGGCCGTCATCGGCTCCAGCCGTGCATCCTCAGCGCGAATCGATGCTGCGGCGTACAAAGAACGGGCGCGCCAGGGCGCCCGTTTTCGGTGGCGTAGATCGTCACTACCGCGAGCGGCGCCGGGCCCACACTGGCCAACATCGCAAAGCTCGAGCCAGGGCATGATCAACGACTCACTAAATCTTACATCTTCGCCATTGTCGTTTTTTCAGAAAAAACCTAGAGTCGATGCCTAACGCTCAGTCAATCTACTGAGCAATAGCCAAGCACCCTCATCATTATTCGCCTACCCGTGCACACTAAAAACAGCCCTGAACACCCTGCAGTATCGAATGCCCCGGCTCAAGAATTAACGGCCATTCACTGTTTCATGCTGGCAGCTGTCTTAATGCCACTGGCGGCGCTGGGTTATTGGCCGTTCGGATCAAGCGGCGCGAGCTCCAGCCCGATATTTGAGGGCGTAGCGGTTATTGAAGAGGGCGTAATTGAATTCAATGGCCAGTCCCCGAGAAAAGGGTCGGACTTCCTTCAATACACGGTTAAAGTCCCTAGCCCAAACTACCCGAAGTACATCACCCGTAGAACAATCTATGCGCGCCAGGCTATCTGCAACCAGGAACACTTGACGAAGGGTGTAAGGGTTCGGCTCACAACCTATAAACTTGATAATCTAAAATGGGTCCGGCGTGCTGTGACGGAGAAAGGCTGCGTGATACAGGATGAACAACTACTGCGCGACATGCGACGTGCCGACCGCAACTATAACAGGGCCTTCGGCATATCATGCTGGCTCATTTCCGCGTCTTTTTTAGTGGTGGGCACTATAAAGTGCATCCGGCGGCGGGGGCGCTAGCCGTTGTTGCTGGGTGGTGGTACTTCGCGCATGGCCTGAGCGGCCCTTCGCCCGGCACAGCCGGCCTCCCACGGGTTCTGTGTTGCCTCGTAAATCAGGTGCTTACACAAATTTGGTGGGAGGCCGTGGTCCGGCGCTCCGGCTGTGCCGGGCGAAGGGCCGGTCAGGCCATGCGTTCAGAAGGCGCTTACAGCGCCGGCCGCAGTTGCGTCAGCAGCCAGGCGTGCAGGGCCGGGTCGCCAGCGGCGACCACTGCGCCACCCTTCTGCGCGGTGCCGCCGTCCCAGGCGGTCATGCGCCCGCCGGCGCCTTCGATGATCGGGATCAATGCCTGCACGTCGTAGGGCTTGAGGTTGTCTTCGATGACCACATCGACCAGCCCCATCGCCAGCATGCAGTAGGCATAGCAGTCGCCGCCGTAGCGGGTCATCCGCGCTTGCCCGGCAAGGCGTTCGAACACCGCCTTGCGGCTGGGGATGTCGAACAGTTGCGGCGAGGTGCTCATCAGCACGGCGTCTTCGAAGCGCGCGCAGGCGCGGGTGCGCAGGCGCTGCTCGCCCAGCCAGGCGCCCTCGGGGGTACCGACGAAGCGTTCGCCGGTGAACGGCTGGCTCATCATCCCCAGCACCGGCGCCTGGCCGTCGTTCAGGGCGATCAGCGTGCCCCACAGCGGCAGGCCGGTGATGAACGCGCGGGTGCCGTCGATCGGGTCGAGCACCCAGGTCAGGGGCGAGGTGCCCGGCTCCTGGCCGTACTCTTCGCCAAAAATGCCGTGCTCGGGGTACTGGGCGTGGATCAGCTCGCGCATCGCCTGCTCGGCGCCCTGGTCGGCCAGGGTGACCGGGTCGAAGCCGTGCTCGAGCTTGTTTTCCACCGCGTGGCGGGTGCGAAAGTGCGGCAGCGCCGCGTCGGCGGCGGCCTGCGCCAGGGTTTCGGCGAAGGCGCGCAGTTCAGCGAGGGGCAGCGGGGTGGCAGGCATGGCGAGGTCTCCAACGGTGGTGCGCGCATGCTGCCTGAAACCCCGCTGGGGGGGAACCCTGGGCGGTCAGTTCTTCAGTGCCTTGCCCAGGGTTTCGATGTTGCTGCGGTAAAAGCCCAGGTAGGTGCTGGCCAGGCCTTCAGCGGCCAGGGCGTCGGAATACAACGTCCCGCCCACCCGCGCGCCGGACTCCGCGGCAATCTGCTTGAGCAGCCGCGAATCCGAGATGTTCTCCATGAACACCGCTTTGATGTGCTGCTCGCGGATCTGCCGCACCAGCCCGGCGACGTCGGCCGCGGTGGCTTCACGCTCGGTGGAGATACCCTGCGGGGCGATGAACTGGATGCCATAGGCCTGGCCCAGGTAGCCGAAGGCGTCGTGGGAGGTGACGATGCGCTTGTTGCCGGCCGGCAGGCTGTTGAAGGTGCTGGCGGCGACCTTCAGCAGCGCGTCGATCTTCGCCACGTAGGCGTCGTGGTTACGCTGGTAGTCGGCGGCGTGGGCCGGGTCGACGGCGTCCAGGCCCTTGAGGATGTTATCGGCATACACCCGGGCGTTGGCCAGGCTGTTCCAGGCGTGCGGGTCGGGGATGGTCTGGCCGTCTTCTTCCATGGTCCGCGCCTGTACGCCGTCGCTGGCCTTGATCACCTTGGCGTGGGTTTCGGTGCTGGTCACCAGGCGGTCGAGCCAGGGCTCGAAGTCCAGGCCGTTCTCGACGATCAGCGCCGCCTGCTGCACGTTGCGCCCGTCGCTGGGGGTGGTCTCGTAGGTGTGGGCGTCGGAGTCGGGGCCAACGATATTGGTCAGGGCGATGTGCTCACCGCCGATCTGCCGGGCCATGTCGGCCAGGATGCTGAAACTGGTGAGCACTTTGACGGGCTCGGCCTGGGCGGCCAGGGGCATGGCGAGGGCAAGCAACAACAGGGCACGGCGCATGGGGCGGTTCCTAAGCAAGGGTTACAGGGGAATGGGCTGGCGCGAGCGCTGCAACACGCCATGCACCGGCCCGACGATCACGGACAGCAAATAGAACGCCCCGGCGACCACCACGATGGCCGGCCCGCTGGGCAGCGAGGCGTAGTAAGACAGCAACAGGCCCAGCCACACCGCCAGCGCGCCGAGCACCGAGGCCAGCGCCAGGCGCCACGGCAGGCGGCGGCTCCAGAAGCGCGAGGCGGCGGCGGGCAGGGTCATCAGGCCGACCATCATCAGCGCGCCGATGGCCTGGAAGCCCACCACCAGGTTGAGCACCACCAGGCCGAGAAACAGCCCATAGGCCCACGGCCCAAGGCGGCTGACGCTGCGCAGGAACAGCGGGTCGAGGCAGTCGAGCAGCAGCGGCCGGTAAAGGATGGCCAGCAGCAGCAGGCTCAGCACCGCCACCCAGAGCATCGCCTGCAAGGTGGCGGCATCCACCGCCAGCGCCGAACCGAACAACAGCCCGAGCAGGTCGAGGCGCTTGCCGGCCAGGCCCAGCAGCATCACCCCGCTGGCCAGGGAAATCGGGTACAGCGCGGCCAGCGAGGCGTCCTCGCGCAGGCCGGTATTGCGGGTGATCCACGCCGCCAGCCCGGCCACGCCCAGGCCCGCGCCGAGGCCGCCGAGGGTCAGCGCCGGCAGCGACAACCCCGCCAGCCAGAACGCCACCGCCGCCCCCGGGAGGATGCCGTGGGCGATCGCGTCGCCGATCAGGCTCATGCGCCGCAGCATCAGGAACACCCCCAGCGGGCCCACGCTCAGGGCCAGCGCCATGCCGCCGAACAGCGCGCGGCGCATGAAGGCGAATTCAACGAACGGTTGCCACAACGCCGCTAGCATCAGGCCACCTCGCGCAGTTCAGCGCACTGGCGCGACAACGCCAGTTGGCGGCGCGCCAAGCGCTGCACCGCGGCCAGGTCATGGCAGACCATCAGCAGCGTGCGGCCCTCGCCCTGCCAGCGCTGCAACTGGCCCCACAACAACTGCTGGCCGGCCTCGTCGAGGTTCGCTTCAGGCTCATCGAGCAGCAGCAGTGGCGCGTCGGTCAGGCTCATCCGCGCCAGCAGCGCGCGCTGCAACTGCCCGCCCGACATCGCCTGCAGCGGCAGCTTGGCCAGGCCTTCGAGCTGCCAAGCCGCGAGCGCCGCGTTCAGCCGCTCGGCCTTGGCGAAACGCCCCAGGCGTTGGCCCCAAAAGCCCGCCGCCACCAACTCGCCGAGGCTGATCGGGAACTGCCGGTCGATCGCCTGCTGCTGCACCAGGTAGCCCACCCGCCCCGGCGCCACGCACACGCGCCCGGCCAGCGGCTTCTGCAGGCCGGCAAACACCTTGAGCAGGCTGGTTTTACCCACGCCGTTGGCGCCGGTCACGGCGGTGAAGCTGCCAGTGGGCAGGTGCAGGTCGAGGGGTGGGGTCAGCGGTTGCCGGGCTGGGCCCCATTGCAGGGCGTGGCAATGGATCATGGAAGGGCTATCGGGCAGTGGTTTTACACATTGTTACACTATAACGTGTCATTTGCCACATGAAGATCCGTTCATCCTGGCCCGCCCCTAACCCTTGAACATCCGCTGCGCGACAAAATCCACGAACACCCGGATCTTCGGCGAGAGGTGCCGGCTCGAGGGCCACAGCGCCCAGAACTGCCCGTGGTCGGGGGTGTAGGCGCCGAGCAGGCTTTCCAGCGCGCCGCTGCGCAGCGCCTCGCGCACAAGGAAATCCGGCATGTAGCCGATGCCGTGGCCGTCGAGGGTGGCCATCAGCATCGCCTCCATGTTGTTCACGGTGAGCACGCTGCGCAGCCGCAGCGAGGTGATGCGCGGGTCGGCGGTCATCGTCCAGTCCATGATCTTGCCGGTGGTCACAAAGCGGTAACGCAGGCAGTCGTGGGCTTCGAGGTCTTTGAGCTGCTGCGGGCGGCCCTTGCGCTCGAGGTAGCCGGGGGTGGCGCAGAGCAGGAAGCGAAACGGCCCCAGCTTGCGCGCCATCAGGGTGGAATCGGCCAGGCCACCGCTGCGGATCACCACGTCGAAGCCTTCGTCGATCAGGTTGACCAGGTGATCGTTGAAGTCCATTTCCACCTCGATCTCCGGGTAGGCCTGGCGGAACTCGCGCATCAGCGGCAGCAAAAAGCGGTAGCCAATGGTCGGCAGGCTCACCCGCAGCCGCCCGCGGGGCGCCTGCACGGCGTGGGAGAGCATGGCCTGGGCGTCTTCGAGGTCATCGAAGATGCGCCGGCAGCGCTCATAGAACAGCGCGCCCTCGGCGGTCAGGCTGACCTTGCGCGTGCTGCGCTGAAACAGCCGCACCTTCAACGACGCCTCCAGCCGGGCCACGTTCTTGCCCACCGCCGAGGCGGAAATCCCCATGGCCCGCGCCGCGCTGACGAAGCTCAAGGTTTCGGCGGTTTTCACGAACGCCAGCAGGCCGTTCAGGCTTTCCATTTGATTACGTCCTTTTTGTCCGTTATGAGTGGAACCAGAGCCCATTTATCCTGCATTGCGGCCCCTATAGATTTCGCTGACACAGTGCTCTAGCAGAGGCCTTCGCGCAATGGACCAGCCCACCGCCCACACCCCGCCCCGTTCACGCTACGCGGTACTGGCGGCTATTTGCCTGGCGGCGCTGGTGCTGCCGCTGAGCTTTACCGGCGGCGCGGTCGCCACCCCGGCGATCGGCCAGAGCTTCAACGCCGGCCCCACCGCCCTGGCCTGGGTCACCAACGCCTTCATGCTGAGCTTCGGCAGCCTGCTGATGGCGGCCGGCACCCTGGCCGACCGCTACGGGCGCAAGTGCCTGTTCAGCTGGGGCCTGGGGCTGTTCGTGTTTGCCAGTTTGCTGCTGGCGACCGTGCCGAGCATGCTCTGGCTCGATGGCCTGCGCGCGGTGCAGGGGGTGGCCGCCGCGGCCGCTCTGGCCAGCGGTTCGGCGGCCCTGGCGCAGGAGTTCGAAGGCGCGGCGCGAACCCGCGCGTTCAGCCTGCTGGGCACCACCTTCGGGCTCGGCCTGGCGTTCGGGCCGATGGCCTGCGGCCTGCTGGTGGAACAGTTCGGCTGGCGCTCGGTGTTCGCCTGTACCGCCCTGCTGGCGGCCGTGGCGCTGCTGGTGGCGCTGTGGCAAATGCGTGAAAGCCGCAACCCCGCGCCCGGGCGTTTCGACCTGGCCGGCGTGCTGGCGTTCTCCGCCACCCTGGTGCTGTTCACCACCGCGCTGATCATGGGCCCGCAACTGGGCTGGGGCAGCACACTGATCCTCTGGCTGTTTGGCGCGGCGCTGATGGGCCTGGCGTGCTTCATCGCGGTGGAACTGCGAGCGCCGCAGCCGATGCTGGCGCTGAACCTGCTGCGCTACCCGCGGTTTGTCGGGGTGCAGGTGCTGCCGCTGGGCACCTGTTACTGCTACGTGGTGCTGATCGTGCTGCTGCCGTTACGCTTGATCGGCCTGGAACAGGTCTCGCCGCTGCGCAGTGGGGTGATCCTGCTGGCGCTGTCGGCACCGATGCTGGTGGTGCCGCTGCTGGCGGCCTGGCTGACCCGCTGGGCCAGCGCCGGCACGCTGTGCGCGCTGGGCTTTCTGCTCGCGGCGGCGGGCCTGTATGCCCTGGCCCAAGTGCCGGCCGGTGCCACGCCGCTGTTGGTAGCCGCCCTGCTGGTGATCGGCGCCGGCACCGGGTTGCCGTGGGGCTTGATGGACGGCTTGGCGGTCAGCGTGGTGCCGCGCGAGCAGGCCGGCATGGCCGCCGGTGTGTTCAACACCACCCGGGTCGCTGGCGAAGGGGTGGCGCTGGCGATCACCTTTGCATTGCTCACCGCGCTGGTGGCCACGTACCTGCCCGGCGCCCTCAGCCAGGGCCACCCCAGGTTGGCGCAGCAACTGGTGATGGGCGACCTGAGCCAGGCCCAAGGGCTGGACCCCGCGCTGCTGCGGGCGGCTTACCTGCAAGGGTTCAATGCACTGCTGCTGGTGCTGATGGCCTTCACCCTGGCCAGCGCCGCGGCCGCCTACTTCTTTTTGAAGCACCCGGCACCGCCCGAGCACGAACAACAGCGGCTACCCGCCCATACGTCTTGAAGCACCGAAGATCACAGTGCGCGCACACCCTCAACTGAATGTTCAGGCAGTTTAGCGTAAATGTCCAAAATTCCGGGAAAGTACCTGCCTTATACTTCCCCCTGCACCAACCTCGGCCGTACTGATTCATCGACAGTTCAATAACAGCTAAACAATGATGCTGTTCAAGCGCCGCCTGATTTAAAAACAACGCCGCACTTCCACTGCGCGGCGGCGCTATGAACTCAGAGTTAAGCCGGTTTTTTTAAGTTCAACCCAGCCCGAAAACTTTTATTCACAGCGACCCGGCCTTGCCGTGGCCAACCGACTGAAGAGGTACTTCATGGAAGCGCTCGCCCCGCCATTCCCGGCTACGCCCTGCCCGTTCGCCGCGCCCGGCGCCGAACCACAGCCCACCGTTGTAGTGGTCGGCGACCGGATCAAACAGCAGTGCCCACAGGCGGCCTTTGTCAACCTTGCCGGCGCCCAGGCGCTGGCCGCCGCAGGCCCTGCCACGCTGCACATCGGCCAGGGCATCGATGATGCCGGGCTGGCCGGGCTGTACCAGCTGGCCAGCGAGCAGATCACCCTGGTACCCGCCCAGCCCCGCCAGCGCGCCGGCCGGCAGGCCACCCACCAGCACCATGCGCGGAACATCGTGATTTCCAAGCTGGTGGATAACGGCAACGGCAGTTATGCCAGTTGGCTGATGATCGACGAACGCCACGGGCAACTCAGCGACCACCTGACCGGCATGCACGTGCCCGGCATGCTGATTATCGAAGCCGCGCGGCAGTTGGCGATCGCCGCCGCCGAGCAGTGCTGGCTGGCGCCGGCCGCGCGGGGCAAGGTGAACTTCCTCAGCCATAACATCCAGGTCAACTTCGAGCAACTTCTGCTGCCCCTGGCCACGGAAATAATCTGCGTGCCCCTGGCCCTCAAACGCTCCGGCCCGGTGAACTTTCGCTACAGCACCAGCCTGCACTTTCGCCAACACGGCTCTACCTTGGCACGCGTTGAAATCGACACCTCGGTGGTCGACTCACGTTTCTTTCATTTGAAAGAAGACCAACTCCTGCACCGCTCTATCACCTTGTTGCACTGACTGAAAGGAACTTGCCATGCACGCCCAGCTTGTCGACATCATCTACACCGCGATCGGCTTCGAAAACCAGAGCCTGGCCGAGCCCATCAGCCTCGCCGCCGGTGAAGCCACCCCCTTGTATGGCCGCGACAGCGCGCTGGACTCCATGAGCCTGGTGTCGATCGTGGTCGAGGTCGAAGCCCTGCTCGAGCAGCAGCTCGGCCTGCGCCTGACGCTGGTCAGCGACAGCGCGATGTCCAGCGTGCGCAGCCCGTTCGCCAACGTCGGCAGCTTCGCCCGCTACATCGCCAAACGCAGCGCGGAGGTGGCCCATGGCTGAGCCGATCACGCTGATCACCGGCGCGCGCAAGGGCATCGGCCGTTACCTGAGCGAGCACTACCTGGGCCTGGGCCACCGAGTGATCGGCTGCAGCCGCCAGCCCAGCGACCTCGACCACCCGCGCTACGAGCACTTCACCCTCGATGTGGCCGACGAAGCCGCAGTGCTGGGGATGTTCGGCCAACTGCGCCAGCGCCACCAACGGCTGGACAACCTGATCAACAACGCCGGCATCGCCAGCATGAACCACAGCCTGCTCACGCCCTACGGCACCGCCGAGCAGATCACCCGCACCAATGTGCTGGGCACCTTTTTGCTCAGCCGTGAGGCGGCCAAGCTGATGAAACGCAGTGACCAGGGCCGCATCGTCAACTTCTCGACCGTGGCGCGGCCGCTCAAGCTCGAAGGCGAAGCCCTCTACGCGGCGTCGAAATCGGCGGTAGAAACCCTCACCGCGGTGATGGCCAAGGAGCTGGCCGGCTACGGCATCACCGTCAACGCGGTGGGGCCCACGCCAATCGCCACCGACCTCACCCGCACCCTGCCCACGGCCAAGCTCGACGCCCTGGTGGCGCAGCAGTCGATCAAGCGCCTGGGCCAGTTCGAAGACGTCAGCAACGTGCTGGACTTCTTCCTCGCGGCCAACAGCCAGTTCATCACCGGGCAGGTGCTGTACCTGGGCGGCGTGTAACAGCGCCCTGTAACACCCCTTTACCCCTACTTACTTTTCAAGCTGGAGCACGCGGCATGGACACACTCGCCCTGAAAAAAGAGCTGGCAGCGCTGTTGGAACTGCCTGAAGCGCAACTCGACAACGACCTGGCGCTGTTGGCGCTGGAGAACTGGGATTCCCTCACCAAAGTGTCGCTGCTGGGGGTGCTGAGCGACCAGTTCGGCTTCACCGTCAAACCCGAGGTGCTTGACGAGGCGCACACCCTCGGCGAACTGCTGGCCGCCCTGGCCGCTGAACGCCCGGCGTTGGCGTGAGGGCCTAGCGATGATCACTACCCTCCCAGGGCTTGGCATCCGCGCGATCACCGCGGCGCTGCCACCCGGGCAACTGACCGCTGAAGACTTCGCCCGGCTGTTCGGCGAACGCGAAGCCGCGCGTATCCGTAAAAGCACGGGCATCAATAGCGTGCGCATCGCCGAGCAGCTGAGCACCGTCGACCTGGCCTACGGCGCGGCTGCGCACCTGCTGGGCACCCTCGACCTTGACCCGCACAGCCTCGACGCGCTGGTGCTGGTCACCCAGACCCCCGCCGCGCTGATGCCGGCCAGCAGCGCGCTGCTGGCGGCACGGCTGGGGCTGCGCCACAGCACCGCGGTGTTCGACCTCAACATGGGCTGCTCGGGCTACGTGTACGGGCTGTTCCAGGCCAGCCTGCTGATCGCCGCCGGCTACCGCCGGGTGCTGCTGTGCACGGGCGATGTGATCAGCAAGCTGCTGAACCCAAACGACCACCAGGTGCGCATGCTGTTTGGCGATGCCGCCAGCGCCACCCTGGTCGAAGCCGGCCCGCATCGTTTCAGTTTCACCTTCAACACCGACGGCCAGGGCGCGGCGCACCTGCACACGCCGCTGCGCTACGGCCCGGCCAGCGGCGCCAGCGCCGAAGTGGGCCAACTGTTCATGGACGGCGCGCAGGTGATGAATTTCGCCCTCGACCAGGTGCCGCCGGCCTTGAAGGGGTTTCTCGCCGGCCTCGGGCTGGGCGCCGCGCAGGTGCCGTACTTTCTGCTGCACCAGGCCAACGCCTTCATGCTGCATTACCTGGGCCGCACCCTGGGCCTGGCGCCCAGCCGCATCCCGATGCACCTCGACGGCATCGGCAACAGCGGCCCGTCGAGCATCCCGGTGATGCTCTCGGCGATCCCCGACAACCCGCGCTTGTGCCAGAACGACCTGATCGCCTGCGGCTTCGGCGTCGGGCTGTCGGTGGCGCTGGCACACCTTTCGTTAGAAGGCACGCAACTGCTGCCCCCGGTCATCCTCAACCCCACCGCATAAGGACATTCACCATGGCAACTGAAGCAATCTGGTTCGATTTCGGCGGCGTGCTGTCTCCGTCGATCGCCGAGCTGTACCGCGTATACGAAGGCAAGACCGGCATCAACCGCGCACAGATGGAAGCGGCCATGCACGAAGTGGCGCGGCCACTGGGCGTGCAGTTCCAGGCGCCGATCGAGTTGGCGCTGATGACCCAGGCCAAGTGGGGCCGGGCCATGGCCCAGGCACTGCGCACGCTGTACCCCGGCATCGACCTGAGCCGCTGCGACTTCGATAACCACGGCGAACAGTGGTTTGCCGGCCATGAGGTCAACCCGCACATGTTCGAGTTGTTCCACGAGGTAAAGGCCGCGGGCCTGAAGGCGGCCATCCTCACCAACAACACCGTGGAATGGGAAAGCGCCTGGCGGCGCATGGTCGGCCTGGATCACGTGACCGACTGCATCATCGATTCGTGCAAGGTCAAGGTGCGCAAGCCTGAGCCGGAGATCTTCGCCCTGGCGGCCGAGGCGCTGGGGGTGAGCGCCGAAGGCTGCGTGCTGATCGACGACGTCGAAGAAAACTGCGAGGCCGCGCGCAAGGCCGGCTGGCAGGCGATTCATTTCGTCGACAGCCTGGTGGTGTGCGAGCAGGTGCGCGCGCTGTTGTACCCCGCCCGCAACGCCGGGGTGGCCTGAGATGACCCGCCACTTCCCAAGCGTGCTGAGCATCCCCAACCTCGACGCCGCGCCGTATTACCAAGTGCTCGACAGCGACGGCCCGCATCAGCAGATCCGCCTGCCCAGCGGCCATGTGGCCACCCACCTGACCGGCTACCACGACTGCCGCAGCTTCCTGGCAGACCCAAGCATCAGCCGCACGCTGTGCAATGTGGAGGGCGGGCCAACGTTCTTGCCGGGCAGCACCCAGCCCGAGCTGCTGCTGAACCTCGACAACCCGGCCCACGCCCGGGCCCGCGCCACGGTCACCCGCGCCTTCAGCAAGCGCGGCATCGAGAACCTGCGCCAGCACGTGCAGCACACCACCGAGCGCAACCTGCAACGCATGCGCCGCGGCGAGCTGCCGCCCGACCTGTTCGCCTCGGTGCTGCAAGACCTCACCGCCTCCACCGTGTGCCACATCCTCGGCATCCCGCTGGAAGACCGCGCGCTGTTTCGCCCCTGGAGCCAGATCATCCAGGCGGCGCCCCCGGATGACCTGCCCGGCATCGAGGTGGCGGTCAAGGCCAGCTTCGATTACCTGATGGACTTCGTCCGCGGCGTGCGCCCGGCCGAGGAAGACGGGTTTATCCGCCAGTACGTGGCGCAACGGCCAAGCCTGGACAACCCACTCAACGATGAAGAGTTCGTCGGCGTGCTGCTGGGCATCCTGCTCGGCGGCGACCACAACGCCCTCAGCGTGATGACCAAGGCGATCTACACCCTGCTCTGCGCGCCGGCGCTGTGGGCCCACGCCCAACAACACCCGGAGCAACAGCCGGCGCTGCTCGAAGAGCTGATCCGGCTGATCCCGATCGGCAAGCTCTCGGCCTTCCCGCGGCTGACTACCCAGCCGGTGCTCACCCGCCGTGGGGAGATCCCCGCCGGCACCTGCGTGTACGCCAACGTGTTTCTCGCCAACCGCGACCCGGAGGTGTTCAGCCACCCGCTGACGATCAACCCGCTGCGCGAGGAAAAAGCCGGCCACTTGCAGTTTGGCCACGGCATTCACAGTTGCATGGGCCCGGCCCTGGCGCGGCTGGAAATGACCATCGTGCTGAAGGCGCTGACCGAGCAGTTGCCCGAGCTGCAACTGGACCGCGCGCCGGAGTCACTGGCATGGATCGACGGCACCGTGCTGCGCCGGCCGAACGAGCTGCCCGTGCGTTTTTAACCGCCCCACAGGCCCAGGAGGCCCGCGATGAACCTCAAACCGCTGCTTGCCCGCCTCGCCGGGTTTGCCGATACGCCGTTCCTCAACTCCGCCAGCGCTACCTTCAGCTACGGGCAACTGCACGCCGAGGTGCTGCGCCAGCTTGAGCACCTGCAGGCCCAGGGGCTGCCCGCCCAGGCCACGGTGCTGCTGCTCGGCGATTACTCCCTCAGCGCTATCGCGCTGTTTCTGGCGCTGTACCAGCGCGGCAACGTGATCGCCCTCGACAGCAGCGGCCATGCCCAAGAGGTGCAACACAAGGCCGCCGCCGCCCAGGCCGGGTACCTGATCGACGGCGCCAGCGGCACCGCCACGCGGCTGGCCGAAGCCGCCGCGCCGACCGCGCTGGTGGCCAGCCTGCAGGCCCGCGGCCATGCCGGGCTGGTGCTGTTCAGCAGTGGCAGCACCGGCCAGCCCAAGGCGATGCTGCGCGACCTCGACGCCCTGGTGGCCGGCTACCTGAACAAGCGCCCGCGCCGGCTGAACATCTTTTTGTTCCTGCTGTTCGACCACATAGGCGGCCTCAACACCCTGCTCAACCTGTTGGCGCTGGGCGGCACCGCCACCGTGGCGGCGGTGAAAACCCCCGACAGCGTAGCCGCGCTGATGGCCCGGCATCGGGTGGGCGTGCTGCCCACCTCGCCGACCTTCCTCAACCTGATGCTGATCAACAACGCCTTCAACCGCTACGACCTCAGCGCCTTGCGGATGATCACCTACGGCACCGAACCGATGCCCCACAGCCTGCTGGCGGCGTTGCGCGGGCAACTGCCGAAGGTGAAGTTCCTGCAAACCTTCGGCACCAGCGAAACCGGCATCGCCAGCACCACGTCGGCGGCCGCCGGCAGTTTGTTCATGCGCTTCGAGGCCGGTGATACCGAATACCGGGTGGTCGACGGCGAGTTGTGGCTGCGCAGCGCCACCCAGGTGCTGGGTTACCTCAACCACAGCATGGAGAGCTTCACCGCCGATGGCTGGTTCAAGACCGGCGACCTGGTGGAGGTAAACGCCGCCGGCGAGGTGAAAATTCTCGGCCGCAGCAAGGAGGTGATCAACGTTGGCGGGGAGAAGGTCTACCCCGCCGAGGTCGAGTCGGTGCTGATGCAGCACCCCGGCGTGCGCGACTGCAAGGCCTATGGCGAGCGCAACGGGCTGACCGGCCAGTTCGTCGCCGCGGAAGTGGTGCTGGGCCTTGCCGCCGGCGAGGATGCCCAGGCGCTGCTCAGGGGTATCCGCCAGTTTTGCCGAGGGCGGCTGGACGCCTACAAGGTGCCGGTGCGGCTGAAGGTGGTCGAGGCGATTGGCTATTCGGCGCGCTATAAAAAGCTGTTGATCGCCTCATAAGCCCCTGGCGGGGCCCGCCTCGCTGAGAAAATCAATGAAGGCGCGGGTTTTCGGTGGCATCAGGCGGGTGTGCGACCACACCACCGAGAACTCGCCGGGCAGGCTCAGCCCGGGCATCACCAGGGCCAGCCCCTGGTTGTCGAGGTATTCCTGGATCACGAAATCCGGCAGGTAGGCCACCCCCATGGCGTTGCGGCAGGCGGCCATCACCGCCTCCACGCTGTTCATCACCATGGCGGTGTCGAGCTCCACCGTCACCTGCCCGCCTTCACCGGCCAGCACCCAGGGCTGGAACTTGCCATTGGACGGCAAGCGGTACTGGATCGCCCGGTAGGCGCACAGCGCTTCCAGGCTCTGCGCCTCGCCGTGGCGGGCGATGTACTCCGGCGCCGCGCACAGCACGAAGCGAAAGCCCCACACCCGCCGCGCCGCCAGGCTGGAATCCGGCAAGGCGCCGCTGCGGATCACCGCATCAAAGCCCTCGTCGATCACATCGACCATGCGGTCGCTGAAGTCCAGGTCCAGTTCGATTTCCGGGTAGCGCCGGCAGAACTCGCGCAGGCTCGCGCAAATCAACCGGTAACCCACCGCCGGCAGGCTGACCCGCAACGCGCCACGCGGGCGGCGCTTGGCGTTGGCCAGCTCGGCTTCGGCGTCTTGCAATTGCTGCAACAGGGTGCGGCAGCGCCCGTAGAAGTCCAGCCCCTCGCTGGTCAGGCTGATCTGCCGGGTGCTGCGGTGAAACAAACGCACGCCCAAGCGCGACTCGAGCCGGCTGATGCTCTTGCCCACTGCGGAGGACGAAATACCCAGCACCCGCCCTGCCACCGTGAAACTGCGCGCCTCCGCCGCGCGCACGAACGGGATCAGCCCGCTCAAGCTGTCTTTCGAAACCATTAACTGTGCGTCCCTCATCTGGCGTTGCAACCCGTAGCACAGTAGATGGCTCAGGTATGGCGGCAGTGTGCCAGAGAGTTTCGGTTTGTGCGCACTTGCGCCCCGTGGGGCCGGCCGCGGCGGGCGAAGGCCCCTCAGGCTGAAGCGTTTCATTAGCCCACCCCCGTGGCGCCTGCTAGGCTTGGGCATTGCCATCCAAGGAGGTTGCCCCGATGCCTGAAGCCCACACCCTGCCGCGCCTGTTTCCGACCCCTGCCGAGATCCCCGAGGCGTACCGCCTGGGCGCGCCCCAGGAGCAGCGCGAGTACCTGGTGAACGGGCGTTTCGAGCACTGGGCCGGCCCCTTGGCCGAGGTGCGCAGCCCCATCTACCTGCACACCGAGCAAGGTGACCAGCAGGTGGTCCTGGGCGCCACCCCACGGCTGGATGCCACCGCCGCGCTGGCCGCCCTCGACGCCGCCGTGCATGCCTACGACAAAGGCCGCGGCGCCTGGCCGACGATGCGGGTGGCCGAGCGGATCGGCTACGTCGAAGGTTTTCTGGCGCGCATGCGCGAACAACGCGAAGCCGTGGTCACCCTGCTGATGTGGGAAATCGGCAAGAACCTCAAAGACTCGCAAAAGGAATTCGACCGCACCTGCGACTACATCGTCGACACCATCAACGCCCTCAAGGACCTCGACCGCCGCTCCAGCCGCTTCGAGCTCGAACAAGGCACGCTGGGGCAGATCCGCCGGGTGCCGATGGGCGTGGCGCTGTGCATGGGGCCCTACAACTACCCGCTGAACGAAACCTTCACCACCTTGATCCCGGCGCTGATCATGGGTAACACCGTGGTGTTCAAGCCGGCCAAGTTCGGCGTGCTGTTGATCCGCCCGTTGCTCGAAGCCTTCCGCGACAGCTTCCCGGCCGGGGTGATCAACGTGATCTACGGCAGCGGCCGGGAAACCGTGACCGCGCTGATGCAGAGCGGGCACATCGACATCTTCGCCTTCATTGGCACCCACAAGGGCGCCAGCGACCTGAAAAAACTCCACCCCAAGCCGCACCGGCTGCGCTCGGCGCTGGGCCTGGACGCGAAAAATCCCGGCATCGTGCTGGCCGACGCCGACCTCGGCAACGCGGTCAACGAGGCCATCACCGGCGCGCTGTCGTTCAACGGCCAGCGCTGCACGGCGCTGAAAATCCTCTTTGTTGAGCGCAGTATCGCCGCGGCCTTCACCGAGCGCTTTTGCGCGGAACTGGCCAAGCTCAAGCCGGGCATGCCCTGGGAAGACGGCGTGCAACTGACGCCACTGCCCGAGGCCGGCAAGGCCGAGTTTCTCTCCGGGCTGGTCAGCGATGCCCTGGCCAAGGGCGCGCGCATCGCCAACCCCGGTGGCGGGGAGACCCGCGAGTCGTTCTTCTACCCCGCGGTGCTGTACCCGGTGAACCGCGAGATGCGCGTGTACCACGAGGAGCAGTTCGGCCCGGTGGTGCCGATCGTGCCGTTCGATGACCTCGACGATGTGATCGACTACGTGCTCAGCTCCAACTACGGCCAGCAGCTGTCGCTGTTCGGCAAAGACCCTGAGCTGATGGGCCGGCTGATCGACACCTTCGCCAACCAGGTCGGCCGGATCAACCTCAACGCCCAGTGCCAGCGTGGCCCAGACCAGTACCCCTTCAACGGCCGCAAGGATTCCGCCGAGGGTACGCTGTCGGTGCACGATGCGCTGCGCACCTTCTCGATCCGCACCCTGGTGGCGACCAAGTTCAATGCCGGCAACCAGCAGTTGGTCAGCGACATCATCCACGACCGCCGCTCGAGCTTCCTGACCACGGACTACATCTTCTGAAGCGCGCCCTGCTCGCCCTGCTGCTGGCGCTGCCGGGCGCGGCCGCCAGCGCCGCGGCCCTCGAACAACTCAAGGTCGGCCCCGGCACCCTGGGCTATTACGCCAACGCCGTGGCCGCGCCGGAGCGCGCGGTGGTGGCGCTGCACGGCCACCCGCGCGACGCCCAGCGAACCTTCGCCGCCACCGAGGCCAGCGTGGCCGCCGGCACGCTGGTGCTGGCGCCGCTGTTCCAGGTGGCCGCCGAGCACGCCGGGGGTTGCCACAGCCCGGGCGAGCCGGCGCCGCAGGCCAGCGACCTGCTCTGGCGCTGCGGCAGCTGGCTGGCCGGCGCGCCGGCCGACAACGCCGCCGCGGTGAGCGCCTTTGCTGCGATCGACGCGCTGCTGGCCGAGCTCAAGCAGCGTTGGCCAAGCGTGAAGGTGGTCACCGTGGCCGGGTTCTCCGCCGGCGCCCAGTGGGTGCAGCACTACGCCGCCTTCGCCCAGCCGCCGGCCGGGTTGCGCCTGCGCTTCGTGGTGGCATCGCCCGGCAGTTGGCTCTACGCCGACCCTTGGCGGCCGGCGGCGCAGGCCGATTGCGTTGGGCAAAACCGCTGGAAGTACGGCCTGGAGCAACTGCCGGCCTGGCTGCCCGGTAGCGCCGCCGAAGCCGCCGCGCGCTACCGCCAGGCGAACATCACCTACCTGGTGGGCGCCGACGACCACGGCGATGCCCCCGCCGCCCACGGGCGGATTCTCGACCGTAGCTGCGCGGCGCAGGCCCAGGGCTCATCGCGGCTGGAGCGGGCGCAAGGGTTTACTTCGCACCTCGGCCAGCCGCTGCACGTGGTGCCCGGCTGCGCCCACGATGTGCGCTGCGTATTCCCTTCCGCCGAAGGCCGCGCCGCCCTCGGCGGTTGATGCCTTGGCGGCCCTTGCGTAAGCTGGGTAGCCTTGCCCGCGATGGACGCCCCATGCCCCACAAAGCCCTACGCGCGGTGCTGCTCGGCCTGGCGGTGATCGTCATCGTGGCCACCAGCGCCTGGTGGCTGCGCCCGGCCCCGCCGCCGCCGGCCCAGGCCCTGGGCAAGCACAGTTATTCCCAGGCGCTGGAGCAGGCCCATGCCGGCGCCCCTGGCGCGGCGCGGGTGCTTTACCAGCAACTGCAACGCACCGACCTGCCCGCCGAGCGCCGTGCCCGGCTGTACGCCGAACTGCCCAACTACCCTAGCCCGCGCGCGCTGGCCTTCGCCAAGGCCGACCTCGCCACCGGCAACCTGCTGGTGCGCCACGCCGCCCTCGACGCCCTCGCCGCGCTGGTGCCGCCGGCCCAGCGCGGCGCCCTGCTCGGCCCGCTGCTCGATGACCCGCTGCAGGGCATCCGCTACCACGCCGCGCAACAGCTGATGGACCTCCCCCCCGACGACCTCGGCGTGTACTTCGGCCCGCTGCAAGCGGTGCTCGACGACTACCTCGGCAGCCTCGAACGCGCCCCCGGCGACGCCCAGGCGCAGGCCCAGCTGGCGCGCCTGTACCGCCACGACGGTGACTACCAAAAGGCCCTTGAGGCCATCGAGCGGGTGCTCAGGCTGACTCCCGGAGACCTCGACTCGGTCGTCAGCCTGGCGGAAATCCTCGACGCCCAGGGGCTACCCGACCAAGCCCGCAAAACCCTCGCCGACGCCCTCAAGCAGCAGCCGGATTCGGCCTTCCTGCAACACGAGCTGGGCCTCTGGTTGCTGCACCATGGCCAGGACGAATACGCCCTGCTGGCGCTCACCCGCGCGGTGGAGCTGGCCCCGGAGCAAAGCCAGTATCGCTACGACCTGGCCACCGCCCTGCACAGCCTCGAGCAACTGCAGCCGGCCCAGCAACAGCTCGACGAACTGCTGCGCCGCGACCCGGCCAACCGCCGCGCGCGCTTGCTGCTGATCGACTACTGGAAGCAAAGCGGGCAATTGCAGAACGTGCAGGTGCTGCTGGCCGAGCTGGAGCAGCAGAACCCGGATGATCCGGCGTTGATGTAGGCGTGGCCCGGAAGCGCCTGCTAGGATTGCGGCGTATTCTTCACAGTCTGGACGCGCGATGAGACCCTCAATTGCCCTTGATCACCACCGCCTTGCCATCCGCCAAGTGGTAGAAGCGAACCACGCGCGCAATGCGCGGGTTTTTGGCTCAGTGCTCAGAGGAGAAGACACCGAAGGCAGCGACCTGGACATCCTGATCGACCCGACGGCTGAAACCACCCTCTTCGACATCGGTGCCATCCGCCATGAGCTGGCGCAGCTACTAGGGGTGGAAGTGGACGTGCTGACACCCAATGCTCTCCCGGAAAGTTTCAGGCAGAGCGTTCTGAGCGAAGCGCTGCCCATATGAGCCGAGATCAACAGGCATTAGCCAGTTACCTATAACTATGTGAGCGGGCAACGAGGCCCCTTCTTCCGGCACAACCACCTCAAGGCTGCCCCACCCGCCGCCGATACGCTTCGATCAACGCTTCCGGGTTGGGCAACCCACCCAACTGGTAGACCACTGCCTGCAACCCTGCCCGCAGAGGGATCGGCCGGTTGAGCGGTTCGTTGTAGAGGGTGTCGAGCCCCTGCTGCAATTGCTCCACCCCCACCGGCTTGAGGTAACGCTCTTGCCCGGCGCGGTAGGCACCGATGGTGCTGGTGTTGCAGGTACGGCGGGCGTCGTCGGCGTCTTGCAGGTTGCAGCCGAACACCGCGATGGTGGCGCCCAGCTCGGCGCCGTCGATGGCGCCTTCAAGGTAGCTGTGCCGGGCCGGGGCGTCCCAGCCGCGCCAGGCGTTGCCATCGGCGAGGGGCGCGGCGCTGGCGGCGCCGGCGAGGGTCAGGCAGAGGGCAAGCAGGCTGGCTTTCACAGGCACCGGTCGAGCTCCTTGCAAGGTCAGGGGCCTAAAGGTTTACAGCCTTTCCAGCGCCAGCGCCACCCCTTGGCCGCCACCGATGCACAGCGTGGCCAGGCCTTTGGCGGCGCCACGGCGTGCCATTTCGTGGATCAGGCTGACCAGCACCCGGCAGCCAGACGCACCGATCGGGTGGCCCAGGGCAATCGCGCCGCCGTTCACGTTGACCCGCTCCAGGTCCCAGCCCAGCTCGGCGGCCACCGCCAGGCTCTGCGCGGCGAAGGCTTCGTTGGCCTCGATCAGGTCGAGGTCCTGCAGGGCCCACCCGGCTTTTTCCAGGCAGCGGCGGGTGGCCGGCGCCGGGCCGATGCCCATGTAGGCCGGGTCTACCCCGGCGCTGGCATAGGCCGCTACCCGTGCCAGCACCGGCAGGCCCAGGGCCTGGGCGCGGGCTTCGCTCATCAACAGCACCGCGGCGGCGCCGTCGTTGAGGCTTGAGGCGTTGCCGGCGGTCACGCTGCCGTCTTTCTTGAAGGCCGGCTTGAGCTTGGCCAGGGCCGCGGCATCGGTGCCGGGGCGCGGTTGTTCATCGGTGGCGAACAGCAAGGACTCGCCCTTGCGCTGGGGAATGCTGATCGGGGTGATCTCGGCGCTGAAGCGCCCGGCCTCGATGGCCGCCAGGGCCTTTTGCTGGGAGGCCGCGGCAAAGGCGTCCTGCTGCTCGCGGCTGATGCCGTAGCGCTCGGCGAGGTTCTCCGCGGTGATGCCCATGTGGTAGTCGTTGAAGGCGTCCCAGAGGCCGTCGCGGATCATCGTGTCGACCATCTGCGCATGGCCCATGCGCAGGCCGGTGCGGGCGCCGGGCAGCACGTAGGGGGCCAGGCTCATGTTCTCCTGGCCGCCGGCGATGATCACCTCGGCGTCGCCCAGGGCGATCGCCTGCACGCCCAACTGCACGGCCTTGAGGCCCGAGCCGCAGACCTTGTTCAAGGTCATCGCCGGCACCTCGGCCGGCAGCCCGGCGGTGATCGCCGCCTGCCGCGCCGGGTTTTGCCCAGCGCCGGCGGTGAGCACCTGGCCGAGGATCACTTCGTCCACCTCGGCCGGCGCCACGCCGCTGCTGGCGAGCAACTGGCGGATCACCGCCGCGCCCAGTTCATGGGCCGGCAGTTGCGCCAGGCTGCCCTGGAAACTGCCAATGGCGGTACGGGTGGCGGCTACGATAACGACGGGCTGCATGGGCTTCTCCTGAACATTGTTGTGAAGCGATGATCAGCGCCGGCCACTCATTTGTACAATTTCCTTTTCAAATGCATTGATCAACGCCTCAAAACAATCAGGGGATCAACCGCTCGGCGCGCAGCCGCGCAAAGGCGCGGAAAAACGCCTCGTCCGTGGCCTGGTACGCGGTAAAGCCTAGCCCACGGCTTTTGCTCATGTCGGTGACCACCTCCAGCGGCCGGCCGAGGTCGGCGTCAGTGTGCCACGGCGACACCAACCGCTCGATGGATGCCTCGGCCAAGCCGTGCTCGCCCGCCAGTGCGCGCCAGGCCTCGGCGCTGCCGGCCAGTTGCTGCTCCAGCGGCGCCGGCGTGGCCGGGTAGTCCGCCGCCTGCACGCCAAACCACTCGGCAATGCGGCCCCACATCCAGCGCCAGCGGAACACATCACCGTTGACGATGTTGAACGCCTGGTTGGCCGCCCCCGGGGCAGTGGCGGCCCACAGCAGTTGCTGCGCCAGTTGATGGGCGTCGGTCATGTCGGTGAGGCTGTCCCATTGTACGCGCGAGCCGGGGAATACCATCGGCTTGCCCTGGGCCTTGCACAGGCTGGCGTACACCGCCAGGGTGGTGGCCATGTTCATCGCATTGCCAGGCGCCACGCCGATCACCGTGTGCGGGCGGTGCACGCTCCAACTGAAGCCGTCGCGCGCGGCGGCGGCGAACACTTCGTCTTCTTGGGCGTAATAGAAGTTGGCCACGTCCAGCCGGCCCTGGCTTTCGCGGAACGGCGTTTGCGGCAGGCTGCCCTGGCCGTAGGCCTCGAACGGGCCCAGGTAATGCTTCAGCCCGGTGACCAGGCCAACATGGCGCACGCCGCGGCCACTCAAGGCCTGCAGCACGTTGCGCACCATTGCCGCGTTCACCTCGATGTTCTGCGCCTCGGTGGCCTGGCGCGCCCAGGTGGTGAAGAACACCCAGCCAGGCTTAAGCCCTGCCAACGCCGCCTGCACCGCGGCCGGGTCGGTGAGGTCGGCCTGAACAAAACGCACGCCTTCGCGCTGGTGGCTGCGGCGGGCCAGGCCGATCACCTCATGGCCGGCGGCCAGCAGTTCGTCCACCAATGCCGCGCCGGTGATGCCGCTGGCACCGACCACCAATACCTGTTCAGCCATGGCTGAGCTCCAATTCGTCAAAATGAGCCCAACAGCCTAGACTGTTGCCTGAATTCGAAAAATCAGCCGCTCAGCAAATCACTATTGCCCAATGGACAACTCCCCCTCTCTGATCGCCCTGCGCCTCTTCGCCCGCGTGGCCGCCCTCGGCAGCTTCACCCAGGCCGCGCTGGAAGCCGGCTTGCCAGCGTCGTCGGTGTCTCGGCACATCGCCGCGCTGGAAAAACACCTGGCGCAGCGCTTGCTCTACCGGCACACCCGCGCCGTGCGCCTGACCGACGCCGGCGAGCGTTACTACGCGCACATCCGCGATGCGCTGGAACAGATCGACCTGGCCGGCGAAACCCTGAACGGCCCGGCCAGCGAACCGCGCGGCACCTTGCGGCTGAACGCGCCGGTGGCGCTGGGGCGCTTGCACCTGGTGCCGCTATTGGGGGCGTTCCGCCAGCGCTACCCGCAGATCCAGGTCGACCTCACCCTGAGCGACGCCTACATCGACCCGGTGCAAGCCGACCTCACCCTGCGCGTGAGCCGCCTGGAAGACGCCAGCTACGTGGCCCGGCCAGTCGGCCAGCAGCGCTGGGTGCTGTGCGCCTCCCCCGCCTACCTGGCCCGCCACGGCCGCCCGCAACAGCCCAGCGACCTGCCGCGGCACAGCTGCCTGCTGTACAAGGGGCCCCACGGCATCCGCCGCTGGCACTTCCGCCGCCCCGGCCAAGGCCGCTTCGAACCGGTGGTGGAGCATGGCGCGTTCGTCAGCAACAACGGCGAGGCGCTGGTCGACGCCGCGCGCCTGGGCCAGGGCCTGGTGCTGTTCCCCACTTGGCTGCTGTACCACGCCCTGCGCGCCGGCGAGCTGGTGCCGCTGCTGGAGGATTGGGAAGGCAGCGAAGCCACCGCCAGCGTACCCATCCACCTGATCTACCCCCATGGCCGCTACCTGCCGCCGAAGGTCACGTTGTTTCTGGAGCATGTGCTGGCGTGCTGGGGGCAGCCGCCGTATTGGGATCAGTGGCGGTAGGCGACGTTGAGCTTGAATTGCAATAGCATAGGTGCCCTGAACCTTTTCAACACTAGCGGCCCTAGCCAACGCGGCCGCTAGCGAGGCCTCCATGCTCCAATCGATTGATCTGAAAAACTTCAAGAGCTATGCCAGTGCGCGCCTGCCATTGGCGGCACTGACCTTTCTGATCGGTGCCAACGCTTCCGGAAAAAGCAACGTCCTCGAAGCAATCCGCCTGCTCAACTGGCTGGCCAAGGGTAGCCGGCTGGACGACATTACCCGCTCGATTCAAAGCGGCGATGCAGTGGTCAGGGGCCAAGCCAACGACTTGTTCCGTGCCCCACATAACAGCTTCAGCCTTGGCAGCCACTTTGCCGACGCACAAGACGGCTGGAGTGATTTTGAAATCTCGATTGGCTTGACCGCAGACCAACTGGCGATTACCGGTGAACACATCACTCAGCCAGGCCAAGGCGTCCCGCTGTACCAGATCACAGGGCCTGGCAGCGGCCACTCCGATGAAGTCAGCGTGGCCTACAACAACTTCAAGCGGGGCAAAAACAAACCGCTAATTCCCTGCTCCAACCGCCAGGCGGTTTTCTACCAACTCGAAACCCCAGGGCGCTTCGAGGCCAGCCACACCGAGGCCCAGCGGCTGATTCCGCACATCACCAAGGCGCTGAGGGAGGCCCTGCGCAACGTGGTGTTTCTCGACCCACGCCCGGCGCTGATGCGCGATTATGCCTATGTACGTGATGACCAGATCAAGGAAGACGGCAGCAATCTTTCCGCCGTGCTGTTCACCCTCGCTCAACAGGCCGACGAAAAGGCCAGGCTACTGGCCTTCATCAAATCGCTCCCCGAGCAGGACATCTCTGACATTCAGTTCATCAAGACCGACCGAAACGACGTGATGGTCCGGCTGATCGAAACCTTCGGCGCCCAAAGCCGCAGCGTCGACGCCCCCCTGTTGTCGGACGGAACCCTCAGGGTACTGGCGATCGGCGCCACACTGCTCAGCGCGCCGGCAGGCGCGTTGGTGGTCATCGAGGAAATCGATAACGGTGTTCACCCCAGCCGGGCTGCGACCCTGGTGGACCAGTTGCGGGCCATTGCCTCCGAGCGCGGTTTGCGAGTGCTGTTGACCTCTCACAACCCTGCTCTGCTCGATGCGCTACCGGATGAAGCGCTGGCCGATGTGGTGGCCTGCTACCGCGACCCCACCGAAGGGGACAGCCGCTTGGTACGCCTGGGCGACCTGGAGCGCTACCCGGACCTCGTTGCGCAAGGCCCGCTGGGCCAATTGATGACCAAGCGCATACTCGACCGTTTCCTCAAAAACACCAGCACGGCCGAGCAACGGCAGGCCCAGGCAATGGACTGGCTGAACCAATTGCAGGCCAGTGTGAAGGAAGCCGAGCAGTGACTCCGTTTGCTTACTGGATACTTCGGTTTTCATAGAAATCCTCAACGTACCGATGAAAGCACGCCAACATGGGCAAATTGTCGAAGAATTGAGGCAGCGCCTGGCGCGGCGAGAGTCATTGTTCCTGCCCATGACCACGATTCTCGAGACCGGTAACCACATCGGCCAGAATGGCGATGGGCGAGCTCGGCGCGCCTGCGCCACGCGATTTGTGGATCAGGTGAGCCAGGCCATGAACGGCACTTCTCCGTTCAAACCCATCAGCTTCCTTACACCCGAGGAAATGGCCAAGTGGCTGCATGCATTCCCGGCACCTGCCAACGGAGGTAGCGGCCTCGGAGACCTGTCGATCATTCATGACTGGGAACGCTTATGTGCCCAGAACAAAGGCCGGCGGGTTTATATCTGGTCTCTCGATGTTCACCTGAGTGGCTACGATCAAGCGCCAGCGCTTTAACGGCACTTGGGTATCGCCTTGCGGCACAAAACGCCGAAAAACCGGTCTACCCTGATGGTTTTAACGCCCCCCTCACCGCATAAGAGAGCCCACCCCCATGGCCAAAGCCGCTGACATCGTCGTGCAATGCCTGGAAAACGAAGGCGTGGAATACGTGTTCGGCATTCCGGGCGAGGAAAACCTCGACCTGCTCGAGTCGCTGCGCAAGTCGCGGCAGATCAAGCTGATCCTCACCCGCCATGAGCAATCCGCCGGGTTCATGGCCGCCACCTACGGGCGCCTGACCGGCAAGACCGGGGTGTGCTTGTCGACCCTCGGCCCGGGCGCGACCAACCTGGTCACCGCCGGTGCCTACGCCTACCTGGGCGGCATGCCGATGATGATGATCACCGGGCAGAAGCCGATCAAAAAGTCCAAGCAGGGGCGGTTTCAGATCCTCGATGTGTGCGGGATGATGCAGCCGCTGACCAAGTACACCCATCAGTTGGCTTCGGCTGACAACATCCCCTCGCGCATCCGTGAGGCGGTGCGCCTGGCCGAGGAAGAAAAACCCGGCGCGGTGCACCTGGAGCTGCCTGAAGACGTTGCCGCCGAGCAAACCGACAGCACGCCGATCCCGCCGAGCTTGAGCCGCCGCCCGGTGGCCGAGGAAAAAGCCATTCGCGCCGCGGTGGGCAAGCTTGAACAAGCGCGCAGCCCGATCCTGGTGATCGGCGCCGGCGCCAACCGCAAAATGACCGCCCGGGTGTTGCTGCAGTTGATCGAACACACCGGCATCCCGTTCATCACCACGCAGATGGGCAAGGGTGTGGTCGATGAGCGCCACCCACGGTTTCTCGGCAACGCCGCGTTGTCCGCGGGCGATTTCGTGCACCGCGCGCTGGAGGCGGCCGACCTGATCGTCAACATCGGCCACGACGTGATCGAAAAGCCGCCGTTCTTTATGGCCCGCGGCGGCACCGAGGTAATCCACATCAACTTCCGCTCCGCCGAGGTCGACCCGGTGTATTTCCCCCAGGTGGAGGTGGTGGGCGACATCGCCAACGCCGTGTGGCAGATCGGCGAAGCGCTGAAGCCGCAGCCGCACTGGAATTTCGAGCGCATTCTGAAGATTCGCGAAGCCAACGAACTGCAGACCGGCGAAGGCGCTGACGACGCGCGCTTCCCGATGTACCCGCAGCGGGTGGTGGCCGACATCCGCCGGGTGTTGCCGTCTGATGGCATCGTCGCGCTGGACAACGGCATCTACAAGATCTGGTTCGCGCGCAACTACAAGGCGCACATGCCCAACACCGTGCTGCTCGACAACGCCCTGGCGACCATGGGCGCCGGCCTGCCGTCGGCCATGGCGGCGCGGCTGGTGCACCCGAACACGCCGATCATCGCGGTGTGCGGCGACGGCGGCTTCATGATGAACAGCCAGGAGCTTGAGACCGCCGTGCGGCTGAAGCTGCACATCGTGGTGATCGTGCTGCGCGACGACGGCTACGGGATGATCCGCTGGAAGCAGGCGCAGATGGGCTTCGAGGATTTCGGCCTGGATTACGGCAACCCGGACTTCGTCAAGTACGCCCAGGCCTACGGCGCCCAAGGCCACCGGGTGGCCACCGCCGAAGGCCTGCTACCACTGCTCGAAAGCTGCCTGGCCGAGCCGGGCGTGCATGTGGTCGATTGCCCGGTGGACTATTCGGAGAATGACCACCTGCTGCATGTGGCGATTCGCGAAAGGGCGGCTGCTTTGTAAAGGGCTGCCGGCCCATCGCCCGGCACAGCTGGCCTCCCACCAGGCTTATGTAACTACTTGATTTAGTTGAAAACATTGAACCCGTGGGAGGCCGGCTGTGCCGGGCGAAGGGCCCTCCCTGGCTGCCCCTCAACCCATCTCCGCGCGGTACGGCAGCGACGGCTGCGCGCCGTCGCGGGTAATCGCCAGCGCCGCGGCCTTTTGCCCATAGGCAATGGCCGCCGGCACATCACCGCCGCGCTCCAGCTCGGCGGCAAATGCGCCAATGAACGCATCCCCCGCCGCCGTGGTGTCCCGTGCCTGTACCGCCTGGGCCGGGTAATGCCGCGCGCCGGCGGCATTGACCTGCAGCACGCCCTGGGCGCCCAGGGTCACCAGCACCTGCCGCGGCCCACGGGCGAGCAAGGCGCTGGCGGCGGCTTCGGCCGAGGCGCGGTCGCTGACCGGCACGCCCGCCAGCAGCGCGGCTTCGGTTTCATTGGGGATCAGGTAATCCACCCAGGCATACCAGGCCGCCGGCAGCGCGCTGGCCGGCGCCGGGTTGAGGATCACGGTTTTGCCCAAGGCGTGGGCGCGCTGCAGCGCATGGCCGACCACCGCCTGGGGCACTTCCAGTTGGCACACCAGCACCGTGCAACGGGCCAGCAGCCCCTCGGCGGCGTCGATGTGCGCGGGGGTTAGCGCGCCATTGCCGCCGGCGACGATGACGATGCTGTTCTGGCTGGCGTGGTCCACCTGGATCATCGCGAGGCCACTGGGCAGCCCTTCGGCCACGCCCACGGCCTGGCAATCGATGCCGTCGGCTTGCAGGCCCTGGCGCAGTTGCTCGCCATAGCCGTCGCTGCCCACCCGGCCGACCATCGCCACCTCGGCGCCAGCCCGCGCGGCGGCCACCGCCTGGTTGGCGCCCTTGCCGCCAGGCAGCGTGGCAAAGCCCTCGCCGTGCACGGTTTCACCTGGCCCGGGCAGGCGCGCGGTGCGCACCACCAGGTCCATGTTCAAGCTGCCGATCACCAGAATCATGCCTGCTCCTCACGCGCCGCGCTGGCGCGCACGATAGCTGCGGTAGGTGTCGAGCACCACCGCGATAACGATCACCGCGCCGGTGATGATCCGCTTGGTCGGCTCGTTGGCGCCGATTTGCGCCAACCCCGCGGCCAGCGCGGAGATGATCAACACGCCAAAGAAGGTGCTCACCACCGAGCCACGCCCGCCCATCAGGCTGGTGCCACCGATCACCACCGCGGCGATCACCTGCAGCTCCAGGCCGGTGCCGGCGTTAGGGTCCGCCGCTTCCAGGCGGGAAATCTGGAACAACGCCGCCACCCCGGCCAGCAGGCCCATCAGGGTAAACACCAGCACCTTGCTTGGGCGCGGGTCGATGCCGGCCAGGCGCACGGCTTCTTCATTGGTGCCGATGCCGATCAGGTAACGGCCGAACACGCTGCGGGTCAGCACCAACTGGGCCACCACGATCACCGCCAGGGCAATCAAAAAGGCCGGTGAAATACCCCACAGCAGCGGGTCGGACAACCAGCCGTAGGCATCGCCGATGTACGCGGTGCGCGAGTCGGTGAGTTGGTACGCCGCGCCGCGGGCCATCTCCAGCACGCCCAGTGAAACGATGAACGACGGAATGCGCCAGGCCACGGTGACCGCGCCAGTGACGCTACCGGCCAGCGCCGCGCAGGCCAGCCCGAGCAGCGCCGCCGGCAGCGGGCCCCAGCCCCAGCCGAGTATCGCCAGGCTGATGGCCGAGGCGGCCAGGGCCAGCACCGAGCCCACCGACAGGTCGATGCCGCCGATGATCAGCACGAAGGTCATGCCCACCGCCAGCACCATCAGGTCGGGGATCTGGTTGGCAATGGTGCTGAAGGTGCTGTAGCTCCAGAAGTGGCTGCTCAGCGCCGAGAACAGCGCGATCAACACCAGCAGCGCGCCGGCCAGCCCGAGGTAGGTGCCCAGGCGGCGCGTGCTCATGAGGCGCTCCGGGCGTGGTAGCCCGCCAGGGCCGCTTCGAGCAGGGCGTCCTGGCTCCAGTGGTCGCGGCTGAAGGTGCCGGTCAGCTCGCCGTTGCTCATCACGCCGATGCGGTCGCAGATCAGCATCAGCTCGCGCAAGTCGCTGGACACCACCAGCAGCGCCTTGCCCTGCCCGGCCAGCTTGGCCAGCAAGGCGTAGATGTCGAACTTGGCGCCCACATCGATGCCACGGGTGGGCTCGTCGAACAACAGCACCTGGCAGCCTTGCTCGAGCCAGCGGCCGATCACCACCTTCTGCTGGTTGCCGCCGGATAGCTCCGCCACCACCTGTTGCGGGCCCGCGCTGCGGATGCGCATCGCGGCGATTTGCCGTTGCGCCAGGCCCTGCTCGCGGCGGCGGCTCATCCAGCCGCTACGGGCCAGGCGGGCATAGTTGCCGAGGGCCAGGTTGGCGGCCAGGCTTTGCGTCAGCAGCAGGCCCTCGCCCTTGCGGTCTTCGCTGACCATGGCCAGGCCCTGGCGCACCGCGTCGCGCGGCGAGCGCAGGCGCAAGGGGCGTGGCGGCGTGCCCAGCAACACCTGGCCGGCGCTGGCCCGGTCGGCGCCGAAAATCAGCCGCAACAGCTCGGTACGCCCAGCGCCCACCAGCCCGCTGAGGCCGAAAATTTCACCGGCGCGCACCTCCAGGCTGACCCCACGGACCTTCTGCCCACGGCTCAGCCCACGCACGCTCAGCAGCGGCGGCCCGAGGGTACGCGGGCCCATATCGAGGTGCTCGGCGAGCTCGCGGCCGGCCATCAGGGTGACCAGGCGCGCCTCGCTGGCCTCGGCCATCGGCAGCACACTGACCAGCTTGCCGTCGCGCAGCACCGCCACCCGCTGGGCGAGCTGCGCCAGCTCTTCGAGGCGGTGCGAGATGTACACCAGCGCCACCCCTTCGGCGCGCAGCCGGCGCACCTGCGCGAACAGCCGCGCCACCTCATGGCCGGTGAGCATGGCGGTGGGCTCATCGAGAATCAGCACCCGGCAATCGCCGATCAGGTTGCGGGCGATCTCCACCAACTGCTGGTGGCCGATGCCGAGCTGCGCCACTGGGGTGTCTGGGTCGAGCTGTTCCAGGCCGACCCGGGCCATGGCTTCACGGGCCTGGGCGCGCAGGCGCGGGCGGTCGACCCAGCCCCAACGCTGCGGCAGGCGTTCGATGAAAAGGTTTTCGGCGATGCTCAGGGTGGGCAGCAGGTTCAGCTCTTGCAGCACCATGCGCACCCCGGCGGCCTCGGCGGCGCGGCGGCTGCCCGGCAGCCAGGGCTGGCCATCGAAGCGCAGGCTGCCGCTGGACGGCGCCTCGAGCCCGGCGATGATCCGCGACAGGGTGCTTTTGCCGGCGCCGTTTTCGCCGGTCAGGGCTAACAGCTCGCCGGGGTACAGCGCCAGGTCGACATCCGCCAGCACCGGCTGCGCGTAGGTTTTGCCCACGCCGTGCAGGGTGAGCACGGCGCCAGGGGCAGCGCTGGCCATGTCAGGGTTTGCCGGTCACCAGGTCCACGGGCGTGGTGATCACGCCGTTCTGGGCGCCGGTGTCCTGCCCTTTGATCAGCTTGAGCGCCGCCTCGATACCGTACACCGCCTGGCGGTCGGCGTACTGGTCAGCGGTGGCGAGCACGCGGCCGTCTTTGAGCATCGGCGCAATGGCCTTGATGTTGTCGTAGCCCACTACCTTCACCTGGCCGGCCTTGCCCGCCGCGCGCACCGCCGACACGGCACCGAGGGCCATGTTGTCGTTGCCGGCCAGCAGCGCCTTGAGGTTGGGGTATTCACTGAGCATGGCGGCGGCCACCTGTTGCCCGGGGGCCATCTCCCAGTTGCCGCTTTGCACCGACACCACCTTCGCCTTGGCTTTCTCCATTGCTTCCTTGAAGCCGGCGCTGCGCTGCTGGGCGTTGGTGGTGGTCGGCACCCCTTCGATGATCCCCACCTCATCGCCCGGCTTGAGTTGCTCGCCGAGGTAATCCCCCACCTTGAACGCGCCGGCTTGGTTGTCTGGGCCCACGAACGGCACTTGCAGGCCTTTGCTCTGCAGCACCGCCGGGTCTAGCCGGTTGTCGATGTTGACCACCTTGATGCCGGCGTCGCTGGCTTTTTTCAGCACCGGTACCAGGGCTTTGGAGTCGGCCGGGGCGATCACCAGGGCATCGGCCTTGGTGGCGATCATCTGCTCGACGATGGCAATTTGCGCGGCGGTGTCGGTTTCGTTCTTGATGCCGTTGGACACCAGCTCGAACTCGCTGCTGTGCTGGGCCTGGTAGGTTTTCGCGCCGTTTTCCATGGTCAGGAAAAACTCATTGGCGAGCGACTTCATCACCAGCGCGACCTTGGGTTTGGCGGCGTCCGCCAGGGCGGCACCCGGCAGCCCGAGGGCGCAGGCGGCAGACAACAAACAGGCGGCGAGCAGGCGGCCAGCGGCAGGGTGGTTCATCCAGGGCATCTCCGTGCGTTGTTCTTATCGATCCCAAAACGGGCGCCAAATGGCGCCCGGGTGTGCGATGGAATATGGAAGTGCCCTGGGGGTTTGTCAAATGGCCAGGCCGCCGGCGGCGCCGCGTTAACCGCCGGGCGCGGCCTGGCGGCCGAGGCAGAGGATCAGCCAGGCCAGGGAGTCGGCGTTGCTGAGGATCACCTCGCGGCGTTTGGCCGGGTCGGCATAGAACAGGTCGCGGGCCTCGGCGACGCTTTGCGCGCCGGTAAGCGCCAGCACCCGCGCCGGGGTTTCATCGGGCACGTTGTCGACCGACCATTCGTACCAGTGGCCGTAGTCATAGTGCTTGAACAGGTGTTCGCGCGGGGTGTTGTAGCTCAGCGCGCCGCGCAGGGCCTGCAGGCGCCGGTCGAGCCCGGCCGGGCGTGGGCTGAACAGAAAGTCTTCGAACGGCGAGTTGCTCTCGAGGTACACCACGTCGACCGCGTCGCCGTTCAGGTGCGCCAGTTCATGGGTGAGCACCGCGGCGCGGTGGTGGCGGCCCACGCTGAAGCCGCTGTGCCGGGCGGCAGCGTTCACCTCGCTGATGAAGGGGCTGTCGGCGAAGAACTCCTCGGTGAGGTACAACCGCCGCAGCGGGTCGCCCGGCACCACGAACGAGGTCACCGGCTCTGCTTGCGCCTTGTTCACCCCCGCCACCCAGCGCTCGGAGTCCTCGGCGCCCAGCGACGCGCTGCTGGCATCCTGGTACAGCGCGTCGATGCGGCCGCGCAGGGCGGCGACCAGCTCTGGCCCCTGGGCATCGGGGCCGAAGGTACCCACCAGCGCGGCTTCGGCGTGGGCCGGCAGTGGGCCGGCCGCTGGCAAGCTTTGCAGGGCGCCCTCCATGTACTGCCGCGCCAGGGCCAGGCCCTCGCGGATGGCCTGGCCCTGGCTGGGGTTGGCGGCGTTGATCTGCGCAAAGCCCTGGTAGCGAACATCGAACTGCGCCTCGAACACGCCCAACTCAGCCGGCCGTACCGCCCCCGGCTCGCCCGCCTCTGCGGCCTCCATGCCGCCGCGCAGGCCGCCGAGGTCAAGGTGCCAGCGGCCGTGCTCACCCTGGCGCAGCCAAGGGCCACTGCGCCCGCCGGCATCGACGATGCGCCAGCGGCCTTGCACAGCCTTGACGATGAACACTTTGCCTTCGACGCTGGCATAGTAACGATCATGTTCGCGGTAAAGGCCCAGGGCTTGCTCTTTGCTCAGGCCCGCCAACACCACATCCGCCACTTCGAACGCGCTCAGCCGCCGGGCCATGGCGGGAGGCAGCGCGCCGTACTCCCAGATGCTCGCGGGGTTGGGCTTCAGCGCCGGTGTGGATTCATGGGCCGTGCGCACTGGCATCAACCCGGCCATCGCCGCGGTAAGCTCCGACAGCGCCTGGCCCCAGTGCTGGTCGCGCAGCGCGGCCAGGGCATCGGCGGCCAGGCGCTCGCTCTGCCAGGCGCCGATCACCAGGGCGAACGGCATCGGCAAGAACATTGAGCCCTGCTCCAGGCCCAGCGTGAGCAGGTAGCGCAGGTCACGCCAGCGGGCCTCCTCGGTGGTGGAGCTTTGCGCGGCGGCCATGGCCTTGAGCAGCCTGAGGTTGTCGTCGTAGAGCTGGCCCAGAGTGTTGCCGGTGACCGGCAAAAAGCCAATGCGCACCGGCGTGGTGGTGGCGGCTTCCAAGGCCGGGAACAGCTCCTCCTGGATGCGCCAATGCACGTGGGGATGTTCGAAACCGTCGTTCTCGTAGATTGCCCGCCGCTCCGGCGCCAGCCGCTGCAACACCAGCGCCTGCAGCCCTGGCTCATGGTGAATGGCGGTGGCCAGCGCGGCAAAATCGGCAAACCGGCGAAACGCCAGCTCAGTGGTATAGAGGCAGAACAACAGCACCGGCCCGGGCTGGCGCGGGTGCCCGATCAGGTAGATGCCCGGGGCGTCGTCTGGCGTATCGCCGGCGCGGGGTGTCAGGGCCAGCCGCGCGAACACCACATCACCCAGGCCGGCGTCTTCGCGCGCCACGCTGTCTGGCAGCCGGGCCACCCGCTCGACCCAATCGAAGGCTTGCGGGTCCAGGCTGCCGCCCATTTTCTGGGCCCAGGCGGCCACCAGCATTTGCCGGGCCATCTGCTGGTAGAAGCGCGCGCGGCGCGTGTGCCGCAGGGCGCCGGCCCCGCCCAGTTCCTGTTCGAGCAGATGCTGGTAGCGCGCGCCGCAGTCCAGCTCGCGGGCCAGGTTGCGCACGAACACCGGCGTCAAAGCCTCGGGCAGCGGCGCGCCGTCGCGGTGTTGCAGGCTCAGGGTTTCACCGAAACGGCTGCTGTGTTGCAACGCCCACACGCTCAGGCTGGCCTGCTGGGCCGTCACCGCGGCGGGAATCGCCGAGGGCAGGCTACCCAAGGCGACCGGGGCCGGCACATAGCTGCGGCTGAGCACGATGATGGCGTCGGGGTCGAGGTCGATGCCGCTGAGCAGCAGCGCACTGTGCACCTGCTGGCGGGCGAAGGCTTCCAGCGTGGGCAAGCCTTCGAGGTAGTCCTGAGTGGGCCCGGCCGCCTGGCCGCAATCGGTGAGAAAATCAAGAAACGCCTGGCGATCCGGCACCTCGGCGGCCAGCCACCATTGCGGCAACAGCTCGGCCGCCTGCTCGCTGCGCCAGGCTTCGCTCAGGCGCGAGATGCCTTCACCAAGCGGGTCAAGCGTAGCGACCAAGTCCAGCAAGGCGGCGAGCAGGGCCCCAGCGTAGCGCTCATGGCCGGCGCGTGCCAGTACGGCACCCCATTCATGCTGGCGAAAGGCGTAAAGGCTGTGGTTGAGCGGCTGCAACAGGCCACCCTCAAGCCGCCAGGGCAGCACACTGTACCCCTGGCCTTCAGGGTTTGCGGCAAAATGCTTGAGCTGCTGCTGGTTGATGGCGGACAAGTCGGCAAACCATGGCGCGGAAAAATCCCGGCTGTTCAGGGCGTGCTCCAGGCTTTGGCACAGCGCGGCCAAGTGCTCGAACTGGCGCAAACCGCCCGCGGCCGACCAGAACAATACCGGCCCCAGCGGTTCGGTGCTGGGCGCTTCGGCCGGCGCCGGGCAGAGCACCACTAGCGAGCGCAGGCGCAGCGTGGGATGGTTGGGGTCGCCCTGTATATCCAGCCCGTATGCGTGCACCGAGGCTTCAGCCTGCAAAGCGGTGCCCAGCAGCGCCAGGGTCGGTTCGGGCACAACGCTGTGGCGCCGGGCCAGCGCCAGCTCGATGCGCAGTAGGTTTTCCAGGGTATCGTTCATCATCGCTGGCGTGGCCAGCCAGCGTAGGTTAACAGGCTGCCCGTGCTCGAAGATGTGCTTGAGCGTGGCCTGGTAACGCTCAAAAAACTGCCCGGCCACATCATCGAGCACTCCGTCGAGCACCGCCAGGCTCAGGCCTGGCGCCAGCGCGGCGGCTTCTTCGGCTAAGCGTGCCTGCGCCGGGAACGGGCCCGGGGTCACCCCGCTGGCGCGCTCGAGCAACAGCTCCGTCAGGGGGCGAGGTGGCCCCGCCTGGGCGTCGGGCTGCGCCACGGTAATCGCCTGGGCGTGCACCGCTGTACCGTATAGCCCGAGCCAGGGCCTGAGCAAACGCTCGCCCAGCAGCGCCGCGCCAGGCTGCGCCACGGCCAGGCCGAGGCGCCAGGCACGCAGCAAAATCAGCCGCTCGACCATTTCGAACGGTGTGGCCGGCACCTGGCTGGCGCTGAAGGGCGCAGGCTGCTCATGGGTGAACATCCCGGTCCAGCGGTTGGAAGGGTCGACGGCGGCGAGCAAAGGGTCGACCTGGGCGCGGATGTCCAGGGCGGTATCGAAGCGGGCAATGTCTTGCGCTTGTACCGGCTCGGGCAACGGCGTGAGCGCTGCCCGGGCATTGCCCGCCTGCACCTGGAGAATATGCCCCACCGCCACCGCCTGGCCGTCCTCGGCCACCGGCAACCATGACAACTGCCGCGCCGGGTCGGCCAACCATAGGCGCAAACCGGCTTGGGTGAGGCCCGCGGCCACCTGGTTGTTCTCCACCAGCTCAGCGCGGGCGTCACCCGCGGAGGTAAACCATTGCACTCCACCACCTGGCAAATACAGCCAGCAGCCGGGCCAATCCCCTTCCCACATCAGCCCGCCAGCCACCCCGTAGTTATCGCCTTGCGCGGCATAGGCCAGCGTACACGCTCTGACCGCGCCGCCCGTGAGCATCGCCACCAGCCCAGCGTGGGCCGTCGGTGGCTCCAGTCCGGGGCGATGGCGGGCCTCCAGCAGGGCTTGGTACAAGCCATCGGTGTAGGCCTGGCTGACCCACTGCAAGCGGGAGAACACCCCTTCGAGGGTGGTCCACCAATGGATCAACGCTTGCAGCCGTGCCTCGAGGGTATTGGCCGCGGCCGGGCCGGCCAGGCTCGGCAGCCCGGCAAGCAGCCCGGCGGTGTAGTTCAGCCGCGCGACCCGAGCGCGCTGGTAGGCACGCCCCTGGGCCTCGAACGGCGAGCGGTCGATCAGCGTGGCCTCGATCACCTGCACGCCGGCGCGGGCACGCAGTTCATCGACCGCGGCCGCTCTCGATTCAAAACGCTCAACACCGCGCACAGGGGTAGCGAGGTAAAGCTGGGGCTGCTCCGGATGGCTGATCAACAGCGCCCCGGCCAGGCTTGGCGCAGTCAGGTGGCCGGGGCCATAGGCCAAGGTATCGAGGCGATAGCCGAAGGTGCTGTAGTCAGCCTGGGTCGCCTGCCGTAGCAGCGCCTGCTCTTCAGCGGAGAAGCGCGCGGTGATGCTTTCATCGAAAGCCGCCTGCAACGCGGTGGGATCAAAAAAGGGTAGGTCGGGAGTGCTCGGCATGGGAGGTTCCTTGTGTGAAAGGAACGCACCCTAGCCAGGCCAGCGAGCGCGGCGGTACTACATAACCGCCGCCTGGCGCGGCTCACTGCTGGGCTTTGTGGTCCAGCGCGGCATAGAAGTTGGCGCTTTTTTGCAGGTATTGCTGGGTGTAGCTTTGGGTCGGGGCATTCGCCGAAGTGGCTGCGCTGGCAGCGTGGGCCGGCAGGGCAACGGTGGCGGATACGGCAGAGGCGGCGATGATCGAGAACAGGTTGAAATTCATGATGGCTGGCTCCGTGGGAGTTCAAGTGGCTGTGGAATCAAACTTACGCCCCACGGCCAGCCAGCAGAAATTCATTGCGCCATTAGAAGCTATCGATGCGGTTAATGGTCATTCAGGGTGAGGAACCTGAGCGCCGAGGGCGCGTCTTGTTTGAAGCTTTGCACCGTGCGCCCGAGCAGGCCGGTTTTCGGGTCACGCTGGATCACCACAATGGCGTTGCTTTTCTGATCAGCCACCAGCAAGAAGCGCCCACTGGGGTCGATGATGAACTCCCGTGGGTGATCACCGTCGACCGAGCGCCGTTGCAGCGCCTTGAGCGAGCCGTCTTCGGGGTTTACCGCGTACACCACCATTTGGTTGACCGTGCCGCGGTTGCTCACGTACAGGAACTTGCCGTCGTCGGAGAAGTGCAGCGCCCCCGCCGCCCCGGCCACCGGCCCACTGCCCTCAGCGAGGTTAAGCAGTTGCTTGCGCACCAGGTTGCCGGCACGGTAGTCGAACACCGCCAGCTGGGCGCTCATCTCGAGGGTCAGGTAGGCCTGCTTGCCGCTTTTGTTGAACAGCAAATGGCGCGGGCCACTGCCGGGCGGCAACACCACCGAGCGTGGCGCCGCCGGGTTCAGCGGGTAGTGCTCGTTCGACGGGGTGAACTGGTAGATGAACACCCGGTCGGCGCCTAGGTCGCTGGCGTACACATAGTGGCTGCGGTTCGGCGACGACACCACCGAGTGCACGTGGCTGCTGGCCTGGCGCTCGGCATCGACGTGGCTGGCGCTGTGCTTGAACTGCTGCTCGACCTTGCCCAGGTTGCCGGCGTCATCCACCGCCAGCACCACCAGGCTGGCGTTGCCCTCCGGGTGCACGGCGTAGTTCGAGACGAACACGAAGTCACCGTCGGTACTCAGGCTGACGTGGGTGGGCTCATCGCCGTCGGTGGGCTGCTCGCTGATGAAACTCAGCGTGCCGTCTGCGCCGATGGCGTAGCTGCTGACCTTGCCCACGGTGTCTTTTTGCCCGGGGCCGTTTTCGTTGGCCACGAACAGCCGCGTTTGCCGGTGGTTGACCGCCAGCCACGAGGGGTTCTCGGCCTGCACCACCTGCAGCGGCTTGGCCTCGATCTGCCCGGTAGAGGCGTTGAAACGGTAGCGGTAGATCCCTTCGCTGCTGCCAGCGGTGTAGGTACCGACCAGCAGGTCATAGCCGCTGCCGGCCGCGTAAGAGGGGGCGGCGGCCAACCCTAGGCCCGCCGTCAGCATCGTAGACATGAGCGCTCGCAACATGATGCACATCCTTGATAGAGCCGATGATGCGCGTCGGAAGCAAAACCCCAGGCAGGTAAAAAGGAAGCTGCGGCCTAGGCCAGTTCGTCTTCTTCTTCGGCGCCGCTGACAGCGTCCATGCAGATTAGCCGGTGGGATCCACTCTCGCCATCAAGCAACCATTGCCCGAGATCCGCCTCGTAACGCGCGTGACGAATCGAATCTGGGACAAAGTGCCAGCGTTTGAGTTCACGGCCATCCATGCACTCGATGCTCAGCCCGTGCTGTTCATCGAGGCTGAAGTCGAACGCATGCAGGCCGTCTATCAGCAGCATGTCGGCCCGTTGCAGGGCCTGGTAGAGATCGGTCATCAACGGTGCCTGGTCAGTGGGACGGCAGCTCGACGCCTTCGAACAGCGCCTCGAGCTCTTGCTTGTTGTGGCAGGCGATCGCCTTGGCCATCACTTCGCGGGTCAGGTGCGGGGCGAAGCGCTCGATGAAGTCGCACATGAAGCCGCGCAAGAAAGTACCGCGGCGGAAGCCGATCTTGGTGATGCTGGCTTCGAACAGGTGGTCGGCGTCGATCACCACCAGGTCGCTGTCGAGCTTTGGGTCTACCGCCATGTGCGCGACGATGCCCACGCCCAGGCCCAGGCGCACATAGGTTTTGATCACGTCGGCGTCGGCGGCGGTGAACACCACCTTGGGCGCCAGGCCCTTTTGCTGGAAGGCTTCGTCGAGCTTGGAGCGGCCGGTGAAGCCGAACACGTAGGTGACGATCGGGTGCTCGGCCAGCGCTTCGAGGGTGAGCTTGCCGACCTTGGTCAGCGGGTGGCCCTGGGGCACCACCACGGTTCGGTTCCAGCGGTAGCACGGCATCATGATCAGGTCGCCGAACAGCTCCAGCGCCTCGGTGGCGATGGCGAAGTCGACGGTGCCGTCGGCGGCCATTTCGCCGATCTGCATCGGCGAGCCCTGGTGCATGTGCAGGGCCACTTCCGGGTACTGTTTGATGAACGCGCTGATCACCGGCGGCAGCGCATAGCGCGCCTGGGTGTGGGTGGTGGCGATCGACAGCGTGCCTTTTTTCTCGTTGGAGAATTCCTGGGCGATCTGCTTGATGCTCTCGACCTTGCGCAGGATTTCCCCGGCGGTGTTGATGATCCGCTCGCCAGCCGGGGTCACGCGGGTCAGGTGCTTGCCGCTGCGGGCGAACACCTCAACGCCGAGTTCGTCCTCGAGCAGGCGGATCTGCTTGCTGATGCCGGGCTGCGAGGTGTAGAGGCTCTGCGCGGTGGCTGACACGTTCAGGTCGTGATGGGCGACTTCCCAGATGTAGCGCAGTTGTTGAAGCTTCATGTAGATCCCTCAGGACAGGAAGGCGCCCTGGCCACCCACGGCCTTGGCGAGGCCAGGTGCGGCCCGAAAAGTTTTATAACTATATTTGATAGTCCGAGGAAGAATCTAGAACTGTTTTGCAATTATTTCAATGTGCTAACTCAACCTGCGGGCGCGGCACCAGGTAGACCGGCGCATGGGCCAGTTGCAGCACCCGGCTGGCGGTGCTGCCCAGCGCCGGGGCCTGGTCGCCGCTGGCGCAGCGGCTGCCCATCACCACCAGGTCGACCGCCAGGCGCCGCGCCTGGTCGAGAATCACCTGCGCGGCCTCGCCTTGCAGCACCCGCACGGCGCGGATCAGGGCCAGGTCGTGGCCGCTGTCGGCGAGGTCTTCGCGCAGGTCTTGCACCAGCCGCTGCTCGAGGGTGGCGAGCACGTCGCGCACCTGGCGCTGGCGCAGGTTGTGCAGGGTGCCTTCGTCGAGGCAGTTGCGCAGCAGTGATTCACCGAACGGGCCCATCGGCTCGACCGCGTGCACCACGTGCAATTCGGCCTTGAAGCTACGCGCCAGCGCCAGCGCGTGCTGCAGCACGTATGGCGCGTAAACCCCCAAATCCGTGGCATACAGCATCGACCGGATCATCTGCCCTCCCCAGCCACCCACACCGCGGTGGCAACTCACTGAGCTTAGCAGGTGGTGGGCGCGCCGCCGGGCCTGGGCGGCGCAAGCAGACCGAACGCCCGCGAACAAGTTGCATCGGCCCGACCAAACTGCGTGGCAAATGCCTGCCAGCCGGCTGCCGGGCATTGCCGCTGGAGGGGCTAACGCGATAAGGTTCGGCTCTTGCCCGGCCCGCTGAGGTCGGCACTGCCCGTGACCGCCCGAACCGAAGAGTACCCTGATGGCCGACCTACCGATCAACGACCTCAACGTTGCCTCCAACGAAACCCTGATCACCCCGGAGCAACTGAAGCAGGACATCCCCCTGACCGAAGCGGCCCTGCGCACCGTGACCCGTGGTCGCGAAACGGTTCGCAACATCCTCGACGGCACCGACCCTCGCCTGTTCGTGGTCATCGGCCCCTGCTCGATCCACGACGTGAAGGCCGCCCACGAGTATGCCGAGCGCCTGAAGGTGCTGGCTGAAAAAGTGCAAGACACCCTTTACCTGGTGATGCGCGTGTACTTCGAAAAACCGCGCACCACCGTGGGCTGGAAAGGCCTGATCAACGACCCGTACCTCGACGACTCGTTCAAGATCCAGGACGGCCTGCACATCGGCCGCCAGTTGCTGCTCGACCTCGCGGAAAAAGGCCTGCCCACCGCCACCGAGGCACTGGACCCGATCTCCCCGCAGTACCTGCAAGACCTGATCAGCTGGTCGGCGATCGGCGCGCGCACCACCGAATCGCAAACCCACCGCGAAATGGCCTCGGGGCTGTCGTCGGCGGTAGGCTTCAAGAACGGTACCGACGGCGGCCTGGCGGTGGCGATCAACGCGCTGCAGTCGGTGTCCAGCCCGCACCGTTTCCTCGGCATCAACCAGCAGGGCGGCGTGTCGATCGTCACCACCAAGGGCAACGCCTACGGCCACGTGGTACTGCGCGGCGGCAACGGCAAGCCCAACTATGACTCGGTCAGCGTGGCGCTGTGCGAACAAGACCTGGCCAAGGCCAAGGTGCGCGCCAACATCATGATCGACTGCAGCCACGCCAACTCCAACAAAGACCCTGCCCTGCAGCCGCTGGTGATGGAGAACGTCGCCAACCAGATCCTCGAGGGCAATAACTCGATCATCGGCCTGATGGTCGAGAGCCACCTGAACTGGGGCGCCCAGAGCATCCCGAAAAACCTCTGCGACCTGCAATACGGGGTGTCGATCACCGACGCCTGCATCGACTGGGACACCACCGAGCGCACCCTGCTGGCGATGCATGAGAAGCTCAAGCCGGTACTGCCGGGGCGCAAGCGCTTCTGAAGGCTACCGCCATAAAAAAGCCGGGGCATACCCCGGCTTTTTTGTGCCCGCTGTTTATAGCCTATAGCGGCTTGGCCATCTGCCCGCGCTGCGGGTGGCGCTCCATGTAGCGCTCGACATAAGAGCACGAAGGGATGACCGTGTAGCCCATGCGGTCGGCGTACTCCAGCGCGGTAGCCGCCAGCGCTGCGGCGATGCCACGGCCGCGCAGGGCATTGGGCACGAAGGTGCGGTAGATATCCAGCGTTTGCTTACCCAGGTCCATGTAGGTCAGGTAGGCACGATGGCCGTCCACGAGGGTCTCGAACTGGTGACCGTTCTCGTCGTGATGGATAGCAAACGCCTCGCTCATTGCAACTCCTCGCGGGTCTTGTAGTAAGACCCCTACCATACCGCCGTTTCGACAGGGTGGGAACCGCCGCCCCTCCCCTGGAGCCTTTGACCGTGGTACTCGCCCCTGCGTTCAGGGAGCAGCCGGAACTGCCGGGCAACACGCGAATGTTAAGACGCCACATGACCATTCAAGTCACTTTTAGTTTCAGGAAGTTGCAGCCGAACCCCGCAACTTGCCCCTCACACCCCGTAACGCCGGGCACCTTGGCAGGGTACTGGGAAAAATCTGAACAGTGCCTGAACCGCGGCGTACACCAACCTGCGCCGTGCAAATTTTTACGGCTTCTTGCATTGCGTCAGTTTACTTACTACAAGTAATGGGTACTATGTACGCCGGCCATCGTCTCCCTTCCGAGAGATGGCTACTTAAACTAGAAAGTCCTTGAAGGGGAACACGATGAACAAATTCTTGACCGTTTCTGCTCTGGGTCTGGCCGCCGTTCTGGCTACCGGCTGCAGCAGCGCTTCCAAAGAAACCGAAGCTCGCCTGACTGCCACCGAAGACGCTTCCGCTCGCGCCCAGGCTCGTGCCGACGAAGCCTACCGCAAAGCTGACGAAGCTCTGGCTGCTGCCCAGAAAGCCCAGCAAACCGCTGACGAAGCCAACGAGCGCGCCCTGCGCATGCTCGAAAAAGCTTCGCGCAAGTAAGCCTTCGGCTTACTGGCAAAAAAGCCGGGCCACTTTCGTGGCCCGGCTTTTTTATTGCCCATACCCTTTAAGGCTTACCTGGGCGCAGCAGGGCCGGCACTCCGGCTAGCGCGCGCCCAGGCGCCTACTACTGCCCACCCTGGCTGCTCACCATCGTTCCATCCGGCACGCCAATTTCCACCGGCAAGCCATCCTCGCCGCTGATCACCCCACGCACCGTGTCCCAATTCACCGCCACATGCCCGGACAAATCCTTGCGGTTGATCAACGCGTTGATCACCGCCGCGTGCTTGTCTTCGTTGGACGGGTCGCCCTGCGCGTCGAGCGGGGTGTGCGCCTCGAGGTACAGCTTGCCGCCACTGATGCCGAACTTGTACGGCTGGTCGATGATCCGCACCGGCGTGCCCACCGGCACCACGCCGGAGAGCTCGAGCACGTCGTCGTTGTACATGCGGAAACAGCCGTGGCTGGTACGGGTGCCGATGCCGAACTTCATGTTCGAGCCGTGGATCAGGTAACCCGGCAGGCTCAGCACGAACTTGAACGGGCCAAGTGGGTTGTCGGGCCCGGCCGGGACCACCTTGGGCAGGATTTCGCCGTCCGCGGCGTGCTCGGCGCGCACCGACGCCGGCGGCGTCCAGGTGGGGTTGGGCACCTTGGCGGTGACCTTGCCGTTAGCCACCGGCGAGCCCCAGCCTTCACGGCCGATGCCCAGCGGGTAGGTGCGCACGGTGTTGCCGCCCTTGGGGTAATAGTAGAGGCGGTACTCGGCGAGGTTGATCACGATGCCCTCGCGCGGGCCCGGTGGCAGGATGAACCGTGTCGGCAGCACGATCTCGGTGCCGGCCTTGGGCAGCCAGGCGTCCACGCCCGGGTTGGCGGCGACCATCTCGAGGTAGCCCAGGTCGTACTTCACGCCGAGGTCGGCGAAGGTGTCTTCGTAGCGGGCCTTGATGGTCTGCACCTGGCCGACGATGTCTTCACCAGGCGGTGGCAGGGGCAACTCCAACGCTGAGGCCGAGCCCGCCACGAACAGGGCGACCAAAGGCAGGCAACGGCTAACGGCGGGCAAACGCGGCAACATCCGAACATCCTTCGCGAGGGTAACTGGAAAACGAATAGACGATTGTACACTCGCCCGCGGGCACAAAACGAGTGAAGAACCCGCCGGTTACTGGGTTTCCAGGCCCGGCCAGACGGGCCGCGTGCCCTTGCGCTGGGCCAGCAGGATGGCCCGGCACAGCGGGCACAGGCGGGTATCGCGGAAAATCCCCTTCTCGACCCGGTACCACTGCGGCTGCGCCGGCAGCAGGCCGCCGCACAGCGTGCGGTCGACCGACCCGGCCAGTTCCAGCTGGCGGGCGGCCAGGTGCACGCGCACCTCCTGGCAGGCGAACAGGTCCAACTGCTCATCAGGCTCGATCAATTGGTATTGGTGCAGGGACCAGGCGGGTCGTGGCATCGGGGGCTCCAGGCGGGGGGCGCAACCTTAGCCGAAAGCCCGCCGGGAGAAAAGCCTCAAAGCAGCGGTTGCAGGGCCGGCCAGACGTTCTCGAGCAAACGCCCCTGAGCGCCCTGGTTCGGGTGGATGCCATCGGCCTGCATCAGCTCGGGCACCCCGCCCACGCCCTCGAGCATGAACGGCACCCAGGGCACCTGTTTGCTCTGCGCCAGGTTGGCGTACACCTGGGCGAAAGCCTGGGTATAGCGGGCACCGTAGTTGGGTGGCAGGCGCATGCCCAGCAACAGCACCTTGGCGCCGGCGGCGCGGGAGGCGTCGATCATCTGTGCAAGGTTTTGTTGCAATTGCGCGGGAGGCTGCCCACGCAGGCCATCGTTGCCACCCAGCTCGAGCACCACCAGTGCCGGCTTATGCTGCGCAAGCAGCGCCGGCAGCCGCGCCTGGGCATTGGCGCTGGTGTCGCCGGTGATCGACGCGTTGACCACCGCATCCTTACCGCCCTGCCCGGCCAGGCGCTGTTGCAACAGGGCAACCCAGCCCTTGGAGGTATCCAGCCCGAAACCGGCGCTGATACTATCCCCCAGGATCAGCACCGTTCCGGCCGCCGCCCCTTGCGCCAGCGCCATCAGCCACAGCGCGGCCACCACCTTCCATACACGCATCGGATTCTCCATGAGCGCAAGCATTCTCACCGCGCGGAACCTTAGCAAAGCGGTACCCGGCACGGAAGGCGAACTGACCATTCTTCATCCATTGGACCTCGACCTCGCCCAGGGCGACAGCCTGGCGATCGTCGGTGCCTCGGGTTCCGGCAAGTCGACCCTGCTCGGCCTGCTGGCCGGCCTCGACCTGCCCAGCGCCGGCGAGGTCACCCTGGCCGGGCATGCCCTGGGCAGCTTGGGCGAGGACCAGCGCGCGCGGGTGCGCGCCGAGCACGTGGGCTTCGTGTTCCAGTCGTTCCAGTTGCTCGACAGCCTCAACGCGCTGGAGAACGTGATGCTGCCGATGGAGCTCGAAGGCCGCGCCGACGCCCGCCAGCACGCCCGCGCGCTGCTTGAGCGGGTCGGCCTGGGCCAGCGCCTGGGGCATTGGCCGCGGCAACTCTCCGGGGGCGAGCAGCAACGGGTGGCGATCGCCCGGGCGTTTGCCGCCGAGCCGTCGGTGCTGTTCGCCGACGAGCCCACCGGCAACCTCGACAGCCACACCGGCGAGCGTATCAGCGACCTGTTGTTCGAGCTCAACCGCGAGCGCGGCACCACCCTGGTGCTGGTCACCCACGACGACCGCCTGGCGCGGCGCTGCCGCCGCTACATCCGCCTCGACGCCGGCCGCCTGGTGCCGCCCCAGGAGCCCTGATGAACCGCCTGCCCCTGCGCCGCCTGGGCGCCCTGGCGCTGCGCCAGGTTCTGCGCGACCGCCGTGCCGGCGAACTGCGCGTGCTGTTCTTCGCCCTGTTGATCGCCGTGGCCTGCAGCACCGCGATCGGCTACTTCGGCGCCCGCCTGAACGCCGCGATGGCCTTGCGCGCCAGTGAATTCCTGGCCGCCGACCTGGTGTTGCAAGGCACCGCCGAGCCACAGCCGCAACAGCTCCAGGCTGGCCTGGCGCTGGGCCTGGCCCACGCGCGCACTGCGGAGTTCACCAGCGTGGTGGGCACCGACGCCGGCATTCAGCTCTCCAGCGTCAAGGCGGTAGCCGCGCCTTACCCGCTGCGCGGCGAACTCAAAAGCAGTGCCCAGCCCTACGGCGCCGAACGCGCCGGCGGCCTGCCCGGCGCCGGTGAAGCCTGGGCCGAGCCACGGTTGCTGGTAGCGCTGAACATCCAGGTGGGCGACAGCGTCGAGGTGGGCAGCAAAACCCTGCGGGTCACCCGCGTGCTCACCTACGAGCCCGACCGCGCCGGCAACTTCTATAGCCTGACCCCCCGGCTGATCATCAACGGCGCCGACCTGGCCGCCACCGGCATCCTGCAGCCGGGCAGCCGGGTGAGCTTTCGCGACCTCTGGCGCGGCACACCGGAGGCCTTGGCGCAGTACCGCGCCCAAGTCACCCCGGGGCTGGCACCCAACCAGCGTTTGCTCGACAGCCGTGACGGCAACCGCCAGGTCGGCGGTGCGCTGGGCAAGGCCGAGGGCTACCTGAACCTTGCCAGCCTGGTGGCGGTGATGCTCGCCGGGGTGGCAGTAGCGCTGTCGGCCAACCGCTACGCCGCGCGGCGCTTCGATGCCAGCGCGCTGCTGCGCTGCCTGGGGCTGGCGCGGCGCGAAACGTTAGTGCTGTTCGCCCTGCAACTGGCCCTGCTCGGCGTGCTCGCCAGCCTGGCCGGGGCCGTGCTCGGCTGGGCCGGGCAATGGGCGCTGTTCGCGCTGTTGCACGGGCTGCTGCCGGCGGTGATCCCCCACGGCGGCCTGGCCCCGGCGCTGGCGGGCATCGCCACCGGGCTGGCAGCGCTGGCCGGCTTTGCCCTGCCGCCGTTGATGGCGCTGGGCCGGGTGCCGCCGCTGCGGGTGCTGCGCCGTGACCTGCTGCCGGTACCGGCCAGCAGTTGGGCGGTGTACGGCACCGCGCTGCTGGCGCTGGGGTTGATCATGTGGCGGCTGAGCCTCGACTGGCGCCTGACCGTGGCGCTGCTGGCCGGTGGCGTGCTGGCGGCGCTGGTGCTCGGCGCGGCGCTGGTGGCGTTGCTGCGCAGCCTGCGCCAAGGCCTGGCGCGGGCCCCACTGGCCTGGCGCCTGGGCCTCGGGCAACTGCTGCGCCACCCGGGCGCGGCGGCTGGGCAGGCGCTGGCGTTCGGGCTGATCCTGTTCGCCATGGCGCTGGTGGTGCTGCTGCGCAGCGAGCTGCTCGACACCTGGCAACAACAACTGCCCAAGGATGCCCCCAACTATTTTGCGCTGAACATCCTGCCGGCCGAACGCGACGCCTTCGCGGCTCACCTGCAGGCTGACGGCGCCCGCGCCGCGCCGCTGTACCCGGTGGTGCCCGGGCGCCTCACGGCGATCAACGGCCAGCCCGCCGGCGACCACGTGGCCGCCGAATCGCGCGGCGAGCGCGCGCTGCAACGCGACCTGAGCCTGACCTGGGCGGCCAGCCTGCCCGCCGGCAACCGCGTCGAGGCCGGGCACTGGTGGCAAGCCCGGGCCGAAGGCACCTTGCCTGGGGTGTCGGTCGAGGCCGAACTGGCCCAGAGCCTGGGCCTGAAGCTCGGCGACCGGCTGACCTTCAACGTCGGCGGGGTGGTGCGCGATGCCGAGGTCAGCAGCCTGCGCCACATCGACTGGGACAACTTCCAGCCGAACTTCTTCATGATCTTCGAGCCAGGCACCCTGCAAGACCTGCCTGCCACCTACCTCACCAGCTTCTACCTGGCGCCGGGCAACGATGCGCGCATCGTCGCGCTGTCGCGGGCGTTCCCGGCCACCACGGTGCTGCAGGTCGAGGCGGTGCTGGCGCAACTGCGCAGCATCCTCGCGCAGGTCACCCTGGCGGTGCAGTTCGTGTTGCTGTTCGTGCTCGCCGCCGGGCTGGCAGTGTTGTTTTCCGGGCTGCAAGCGACCCTCGACGAACGCATTCGCCAGGGCGCGCTGCTGCGGGCGCTAGGCGCCTCGCGGCCCCTGTTGCAGCGCGCGCGGCGCATCGAGTTCGCCCTGCTGGGGGCGGCCAGCGGGCTGCTGGCGGCGCTGGCCACCGAAGCCGCGAGCTGGGCGTTGTACCGCTTCGCCTTGCGCCTGGAGTGGGCGCCGCACCTGTGGCTGCTGTGCCTGCCGCTGGTGGGCGCGCTGCTGGTCGGGCTGGCCGGGTTGTTCGGTACGCGGCGGGCGTTGGCGGTCAGCCCGTTGGTGGTGTTGCGCGAGGGGTGAGCCGGTTTCTCCCGATGGTTTTACCGAGCGCATGACCTGACTGGCCCATCGCCCGGCACAGCCGGCCTCCCACAAGGTCTATGTTGTCCTTGATTTCCGGGACAATACACATCTGGTGGGAGGCCGGCTGTGCCGGGCGATAGGCCCTGAAGCTCATGCACAAAATCAGCAGCCCCCACAGATTGATCCCCTCCATGAAGCCCTGAAATGGCTTAAGTGAACAGCATTACGGGTGCTTCAACACCGAAATCCGGTACGGGTTGAAAATCCGCCCCAATTCGCCATTCTCCCCCAGCAACTTGAGGTACCCGGCAAACTGCTCAGCGGTGATCGGCGCGTCGGGCCGCAGCAATGCGTAGTGGTGGTACACCTGGTCAACCCGGTCAGACACCAGGTAATCACCGGCGACCTCCGGGTTGCGCCGCAGGTAGTCGTACAGGTACGAGCGGGTCACCAGGGCGATGTCGGTGCGCCCGCGCAGCACCATCTGCAGGTTGCTGTCGTGGGAATAGGTCAGCGTGGCGTTCCAGTCGCTGGCCAGCACCTCGGGGTCGGCGTTGAAGTTGGCGAAGGCATAGTGGTAGCCGCTGAACAACGCCAGGCGCTTGCCGGCCAGGTTGGCGAAGTAGCTTTGATCACGCCCCGGCTCGCGGTGGGCGACAAACACCTCGGCGTCTTCCAGGCCCATGTCGACATTCACGTGGGGCACGTCTTTCCAACCCCAGTCGGGGTTTTCGAAGATCGCCATGTCGGTGCGCGCCTGCTTCAGGTCCTGGAAGCGCCGCGGGATCGAAGTGGGCACCAACACGAAGTGGTAGCGGCTTTGCACCTTGTTCAGCGCCTCGGCCAGTTCCGGCAGCAAGCCGGTGTCTTCGCCGCGTTCCGGGCGGATGGTATAGGGTGGAAAATGCGCGGCGCCGATGCGCACTTCCTGTTGCGCCTGCGCGCTGGCGGTGGTGGCCGCCAGCAATGTACCCAACAAGAGGGCCCACAGAGGCTTGAATATCACGGATGGAACACTCTTGAACGGAGGGTGGGCTGTGTGAAGGTCACACTAGGGCTTTTTGAATAGCCAGACAATATCACAGTGCAATCAGCGTTCGCCGCTCATCGTTTGCTCCCGGAACCTTTGCCGGTTGGCTAGGCTCTAGGGTCTGTAGTCAACCGTGCGCAAGGACCAAGCCCCCGATGAAGCCACACTGGCTGGTAATCGACCTGGAAGCCACCACCGACGAAGGCGGCTGGCCCGTGGCAGAAATGGAAATCATCGAAATCGGCGCCTGCATGGTCGATGACCAAGGCCGCGAGCTCGACCACTTCCAGCGCTTCGTCAAGCCTGAACGGCGCCCGCTGCTCACGCCGTTCTGCCGCGAGCTCACCCACATTCGCCAGGCCGACATCGACGGCGCCAGCCTGCTTGGCCAGGTCTGGCCGCAGTTCGAACGGTGGCTGGCGCCGTTTCGCCAAGGCCTGCTGGGCTGGGCCAGTTGGGGCGACTACGACCGCCAGCAACTGCTGCTGGCCTGGGACCAATACCAACTGGCCACGGGGCTGGCCGGGGTACCCCACGTCAACCTCAAGCAGCGCTTCGCCAAGGCCCGCCACCTGCAACGCCCCACCGGCCTGAACAGCGCCCTGCAACTGGCCGGGTTGCAGTTCAACGGTACCCAGCACCGCGCCCTGATCGACGCCCGCAACACCGCCCGGCTGCTGCCCTTGGCGCTGCCCCAGGCGTACAAAAGCGGATGACGGCGTTTCGCCGCTTGGGCATACTGGGCGCCTTTTTTGCCTATCCAGCGCGAGGAACGCCCGATGTTTAAAGTGAACGAATACTTCGACGGCACCGTTAAATCGATCGCCTTCACCACCGAAGCGGGCCCTGCGACCATCGGCGTGATGGCCCCGGGCGAATACGAATTCGGCACCGCGCAAAAAGAAATCATGCACGTGATCAGCGGCGAACTCGTGGTCAAGCTGCCAGACAGCACCAGTTGGGAAAGCTTCCCCGCCGGCAGCCAGTTCAATGTGCCAGCCAATAGCAAGTTCCAGCTCAAGGTCGCCGGCGAAACCGCCTACCTCTGCGAATACCGTTGAGCTAGCCGCCTGGCGGCGGCGGCTGAACCTTCTCCTCAGCGCGCGGGTCAATTCAAGCAACCTCTTATTGACCGTCATTGCCCAGTCATACGGCGCTTTTAGCATTGCCGCAACCACTGATGAGGAGACAGGCCATGAGCTTGCACAGCCACACCGAGCAAACGCTGGAAATCAAACGCAACCACGCCCAGGACCCGGTGGGCGGCGCGATCATCGACGCCGATGGCCGCGAAGTACCGATCACCGAACAAATGGTGCGCAAGGCTTGCCAGGAACTGGAAAAAGCCGTGGTGGTCCCCGCGTTCAGCCGTAACCACTGATCGCGCCGTGCCGTGGGCGGCCAGGCCACGGCTCCCCTCCCCTGGCGGTTACATCCGGAACCGCAGCACCACTTCATTCAAGCCCACCGCCAATTGCGACAGCTCACCGCTGGCCGCGGCGGTCTGGTTCGCGCCTGCCGCGGTTTGCGTCGACATATCGCGAATGCTGGTGAGGTTGCGGTCCACCTCGCGGGCCACCTGGGCCTGCTGTTCGGTGGCCGAGGCAATGCTGATGTTACGCTCGTTGATCTGGGCGATGGCCGCGGTGATTTCCTCCAGTGCCACGCCGGCGGCTTGCGCCACCTCCAGGCTTTGCTCGGCGCGCTGGCTGCTGCTGGCCATGGCGTTCACCGCCTTGCCGGCGCCGGCCTGAATCGAGGCGATCATCTGTTCGATTTCACCGGTCGACTGCTGGGTACGGTGGGCCAGCGCGCGCACTTCGTCGGCCACCACCGCAAAGCCGCGGCCGGCCTCGCCAGCACGGGCCGCTTCGATGGCGGCGTTGAGCGCCAGCAGGTTGGTTTGCTCGGCGATGCCGCGGATCACATCAAGCACGCCGCTGATGCCACGCACCTGCACTGCCAGGCCGTCGATCTCTTCGGCGGTAGCGCCCACCGCGCCGTGCAGCTCGTTGATCACCTGCACGGTCTGCTCCACCCGCTGCTTGCCCTGGCTCACCGATTCGCTCGAGGCGCTGGCGGCGCGGGACGCCTGGGCGGCGTTGCTGGCGACTTCGTCGACCGCGGCGGTCATCTGGTTGATTGCCGTGGCGGCCTGGGTGATCTCATCGTTCTGCCGGGCAATACCGCGCAGCGCCTCTTCGGTCACCGCGGTCATCTCCTCGGAGGTGGACGCCAACTGGGTGGACGAATCGCCCAGCGCGCTCAAGGTTTGCCGCAGGTTTTCACGCATCCGCGCCAGCGCCGCCAACAAGCGGCCAGGCTCGTCGTGGCCGTCGGCGGCCACCTGTTGGGTGAAGTCGTTGGCGGCGATCCGTTCGGCCACGCCCAGCGCGCGGTTGATCGGCGCCACCAGGCTGCGGGTGAACAACGCCGCCAAGGCCAGCGTGGCCAGCAGCGCCACGGCGATGGCAATGATGGTGATGTTGCGCGCCCAGGTGTAGGTGCTGGCGGCCAGGGCGTCTTCGTTCTCAGCCTTTTGGTCGATGCGGGTGCTGAGCGTGTCGATCAACTGGCGCACCGCTTCAGCGGCCTGGGTCATCTCACCGCTGGCGGCGGTGAAGGCATTGATGCGGTCTTCCTGGTGCTGCTTGACCGCATCCAGGTATTGGGCGTGCACTTGCAGGTAACGGCTGATGGCATCGCGCAACTGCCGATACAGGGCTTGGCCATCGGGGTTGATCAGCAGTGGCTCAAGCTTGGCGGCGTCGGCCTCGAGGGCCGCGCGGCCCTGGGCGACGCGCTGGTTGGCCATGGCCACGGTGGCGTCGTCTTTGGCACTGCGCAGGCTGGTGTTGTACAGGCGGATGGCGAGCAGGTCGCGGGTGAGGTCATCGATGGTCTGGATGCTCGGGAGCACGTTGGTCCGCAGGCGCGTTTGCGAGGCTTTCATGTCGGTCACCTGGCCCAGGGAAAACAGGCCGAAGGCGGTGATCAACAGGGCGAAAAAACCAAAACACAGTAATGCTCGGGGGGCGATATTCAGGCGGCGCAACAGCATGGCCAAGACCTCATTCCATGGACGATACCTGTAAATATCGGGCTGAAACGAGACAGCTTTACCCTGGGCCGACCAACTGCGATGCGGCAAATTGCCACATAATCAGTGAAGAGGGCTATTACAGAGGCCTCAGGGGAACGCTCACGCTCCCCAAGCCTGAACTACCACTATCAATAACGCTGATAGCGCGAACCAAACTCGCTGCGGTTTTCCGCGACCTGCACGGTTTTGCTGGCCGGGCGGGCACTGTGGGCGACATTAACCGCCTGGGCCTTGACCTCCGCGCCATGGGGCACGGCAAAGGCGCCCTGGGCAGCGAACACGGCGCCGACGAAGGCGATGGCAACGGTGAAGTGTTTCATGGCAGGCACTCCCCTAAAGGGTGGTTGAAGGATGTGGGTGAACTGTACCCATCGCCTGCCTTGGGCAAAAACTGAGCGCGCTTATAGTCGTTATCAGTGGCGTTGATCGGCGCCCAAACCAGCACCCTGCAACGGCAAGCGCAGCACCACCCGCAAGCCATCGGCCTGGCTGTCGAAATGCAACTGCCCGCCGCAGCGCTGCACGATCGCCTGCACGATCGCCAGGCCCAGGCCGCAGCCGGCGCTGCCGCTGGAGCGCCAGAAGCGCTCGGTGAGGTGCTCGAGGTTCTCGGCGGCGATGCCCGGGCCGTGGTCGCGCACCTGGAACAACGCCTGCCCGCCCTGGGTGCGCAGCGCCAGGCTGACCGGGGCCCCGGCCGGGCTGTGGCGCAGGGCGTTGTCGAGCAGGTTGCGCAGTGCCGCCACCGCCAGCACCGACGGCAGCGCCAGCGGCTGGCTGGCCAGTGGCTCGGCCAGTACCAGGGCGATGCGCTCGCGGTCGCCGGCGCAGGCATCGCCGATCGCCATGCGCGCCACCTGTTCGGTGCTCATCTGCACGCCATCATCGAACGACAAGCTGCCCTCGACCCGCGCCAGCAGCAGCAGTTGCTCAAGGGTGCGGTGCAGCCGGTCGGTGGCCTGCTCGGCGTGTTCCAAGGCCTGCTCCTGAGCACCGGCGGTGGTCATCCGCGCCACCTGCAGGTGGGTTTTGATCGCCGTGAGCGGGCTGCGCAACTCGTGGGCGGCATCGCCGGTCAGGCGCCGCTCCCGCTCCAGGGTGCGGCCGATGCGCAGGAACAGTTGGTTCTGGCTGTCGAGCAGCGGCTGCAGCTCACGCGGCAGGCGTTCCACCGCCAACGGTTCGAGGGAGTCCGGGCTGCGCCGCAGCAGCGCGTCACGAATGCGGTTGAGCGACGCCAGCCCGCGGCCCAGGCCCAGCCAGAGCATGCCCAGGCTGCCAAACAGGGCAACGATCACCGGCGCCGAGGCCGCCAGCAGGATCGAACTGTTCAGCGCCTCGCGCTCCTGGCGGCGGTCGGCGGTGGTAATGCGCACATCGCCGCGGTCCAGCGTATAGGTGCGCCAGGCTTCGCCGTCGAGGGTCTGGTCATGGAAGCCGCTGTGGTCGACCAGGTCATCCTCGGCGCCGGTGTGGCTGCGGGCGATCACCTCGCCGCGCAGCGAGCTGATCTTGCAGGCCATGCCCTCGGGGATTGTCAGTTGGCTGGCCGGGTAGCGCGCGGTGCCTTCCTGGGGCGCCGGCAGTTGGTCGAGCAGGCCGGCGACCATCCGCGCCGAGGCCACCAGGCGTTGGTCGAGGGAGAACATCATCTGGTTGCGCAGGTCACGGAACATCCACGCCGAGGCCAGCACCCAGATCAGGATGAAGCCACCGCCCAGCACCAGCGACAGGCGCAACCGCAGGCTCATGCTCATGCGGCTTTACCCGCCGGGCCCAGCCGGTAGCCCAGGCCGCGCACGGTTTCGACGATGCCGTTGCCGAGCTTGCGGCGCAGGTGGTGGATGTGCACGTTCAGCGCGTTGCTTTCGACGTCGTCGTCGAAGCCGTACACGCAATCCTTGAGCTGGTCGGTCGACAACACCCGCCCCGGCGCCTGCAACAGCGCGTGGAGAATGGCCTGCTCGCGCCGCGACAGGTCGACCCCCTCCCCCTCCAGCCAGGCCTGGCGGGTGCTCGGGTCGTAGCACAGCGGGCCATGGTCGATGCGGTTGAGCACCCGCCCGGCGCTGCGGCGGATCAACGTATGCAGGCGCGCGGCCAGTTCGCGCAGGTCGAAGGGTTTGAGCAGGTAGTCGTCGGCGCCCGCCTCCAGCCCCGCCACCCGGTCGGTGACCGAGTCGCGCGCGGTGAGCACCAGCACCGGCAGGGTGTTGCCGGCCTGGCGCTGGCGGCGCAGCAGTTTCAAGCCGTCTTCGTCGGGCAAGCCGAGGTCGAGCACCATCACGTCGAAATGCCCGGCGCGCAACAGCGCCTCGGCGGCCGAGGCGGTGCCCACGCGGTCGACCACCGCGCCCTGCGCGCCCAGGCCGGCGACGATCCCGCTGGCGATCAGGTCGTGGTCTTCACAGAGCAGTACATGCATGGTGGGCGTCTCGCGGGGCTTGGCAGGAGCGCGATGCTCGCGGGTGGTGATTAAGGCTGCATTATGCGCCAGTTGGGCGGCCTGTGAAGCGGCGCGCCGGCCCATTAATGGATGCTTAACCGGCCGCGCCGATGATGGTGCCACCTCTGTAGAAGGAGCCACCCATGCTCAGCCTGGCCCTCGGGCCCTTTACCCTGTCGCTCACCCACCTGGCCCTGCTTGCCAGCCTCGCGCTGGCGCTGGGCGTGGCGCACTGGCTCGACCGCGCGGCGTACAACCCGGTGTGGCGGCTGGCATTGCTGGCGTTGCTCGGCGCGCGGGTGGCGTTCGTGCTGGCCTACTGGCCGCTGTACCGCGGCGCCGGGCTGCAGATGCTCGACATCCGCGACGGCGGCTTTCTGCCTTGGGCCGGGGTGGCGCTGGCACTGGCCGGGGCCGCCTGGCTGGCCTGGCAGCGCCCGCCACGGCGCCGCGGCGTGCTGGCCGGGGTGGCCAGTGGCGTGGCGCTGTGGGTAGCGGCCAGCAGTGGGATCAACGCCTGGGCCGAGGGCAGCCCGTTGCCGAACACGGTTGTACAACGCGCCGACGGCAGCCGGGTGAGCCTCGAGCAGTTCCAGGGCAAGCCCCTGGTGGTCAACCTCTGGGCCACCTGGTGCCCGCCCTGCCGGCGCGAAATGCCCGTGCTGGCCGCCGCCCGCCAGCAATACCCGCACGTACATTTCCTGTTCATCAACCAGGGCGAAAGCGTGGGCGCGGTGGCCAACTTCGTCGCCACCAGCGGCCTGCCGCTCAGCCAGATGCTGTTCGACCCGCCGGGGGCATTCGCCCGCGAGGTGGGCGCCATGGCCCTGCCCACCACGCTGTTCTACAGCGCCAGCGGGCAGTTGCTCGGCACCCACCTGGGCGAGCTGAGCGAGGCGAGCCTCGCCCATGGCATGAAGGTGCTCGCGCAGCCGCCGTCAGTGCCCTGAAGACGGCTGCCCAGCGGCCGCCTTGCCGGTGAACGGCGGCTTGGCGAGAAACACCAGCAGGATCAACGCGGCGAAAATCCAGCCGAGCATGGTGAAGTAATCCACCGTGCTGAACATGAACGCCTGCTGCTCCACCACCTGCTCCAGCCGGGCATAGGCCGAAGGCCCGGCGCCGCCCATTTGCTGCAGCACGTGCTGGGTATTGGGGTCGTACACGCTCACGTTCTCGCTGAGGTAGGCATGGTGCATGATCGCCCGGCGGTCCCAGATCCAAGTGGTCAACGATGCCGCGAAGCTGCCGCCCAGGGTCCGCAGGAAGGTCGCCAGCCCAGAGCCGTCGGCGATCAGCCGCGGTGGCAGGTTAGACAGCAAAATGCTCAACGTGGGCATGAAGAACAACGCGATGCCGATGCCCATGAAGCCCTGCACCAAGGCGATGTGAAGGAAATCCACCTCGTTGGTGAACTGCGCGCGCATGAAGCACGACAACCCGATCGCGGTGAACGACAGCCCGGCCAGAATGCGCAAATCGAAGTTGTGCGCATAACGCCCCACGAACGGCGAGAGGATCACCGGCAGCACGCCAATCGGCGCCACCGCCAGGCCCGCCCAGGTGGCGGTGTAGCCCATCTGGGTTTGCAGCCACTGCGGCAGCAGCAGGTTGATGCCGAAGAACCCGGCGTAGCCGAACACCAGCACCAGCGTGCCCACCGCGAAGTTGCGATTGGCGAACAGCCTCAGGTTGACCACCGGGTGTTCGTCGGTCAGCTCCCAGATCACGAACACCGCCAGGCCGATGGCCGAGATGATCGTACCGATGATGATGAACTGCGACTCGAACCAATCGAGGTCGTTGCCTTTGTCGAGCACCACCTGCAAGGCCCCGACCCCGACCATCAGGCTCAGCAGGCCAACGTAATCCATCGGTTGGCGGCTGGTTTGCACCGGGCGCTTGGCCAGTTGCTGGCGCACGGTGGCGGCGGCGAACAGGCCGATCGGGATGTTGATGAAGAAGATCCACGGCCAGCTGTAGCTGTCGGTGATCCAGCCGCCGAGAATCGGCCCAGCGATCGGCGCCACCACCGTGACCATCGCCAACAGCGCCAGGGCCATGCCGCGCTTGGCCGGCGGGTACACGGCAATCAGCAGGGTTTGCGCCATCGGGTACAGCGGCCCGGCCACCGCGCCCTGCAGCACGCGAAAGCCCACCAGCTCCGGCATCGAGGTGGAAATCCCACACAGGAACGACGCCACCACGAACAGCAGCGTGGCCCAGATGAACAGCTTCACCTCGCCGATGCGCCGGCTCAGCCAGCCGGTCAGCGGCAAGGCGATGGCGTTGGCCACGGCGAACGAGGTGATCACCCAGGTGCCCTGGTCCGAACTCACCCCCAGGTTGCCGGAAATAGTCGGCAGCGCCACGTTGGCGATGGTGGTGTCGAGCACTTGCATGAAGGTCGCCAGCGACAGCCCGATGGTGCTGAGCACCAGGCTGGGCGGGGTGAATTGCCCGTTATTACTCATCACGAAATCCTGGTCGGGCCCCGCGCGTGGGCGGGGCCGGGGCTACGGTCAGCGCTGGGCGGTCTTGGCGCTGGCGCTGTTGTCGTGGATCAGCCGGTTGATCATGTCGTCGGCTTCGCCCAGTTGTTTGTCGTACACGTCGGTGGTGAACGAGGCCTGCTGCGGCGCGGTTTGGGCCAGCATCGCGCCGGTCTGGTCGTGCAGGTCTACGTCGGCCAGGGTCGACAGGCCGATGCGCAGCGGGTGCTGCTTGAGCTGCTCGCCGTCGAGCTTGATGCGCACCGGCACGCGCTGGACGATCTTGATCCAGTTACCGGTGGCGTTCTGCGCCGGCAGCAGGGAGAACGCGCTGCCGGTACCGGCGCCCAGGCTCTCGACGGTGCCGCGGTATTCCACGTCGCTGCCGTAGAGGTCGGCGGTCAGCGTCACCGGCTGGCCGATGCGCATGTGGCGCAGCTGGGTTTCCTTGAAGTTGGCATCCACCCACACCTGGTCGAGGGGGATCACCGCCATGGTGGTGGCGCCCGGCTGCAGGCGCTGGCCCAATTGCACGGTGCGCTTGGCCACGTAACCGGTGACCGGCGCCACGATGGTCGCCCGCGCCTGGGCCAGGTAGGCATCGCGCACCTGGGCGGCGGCGGCCTGAACGTCCGGGTGCGAGGCGATCACGGTGTCGTCGACCAGGGCACGGGAGGTGGCCAGGGTTTGCTCGGCGTTGGCCATGGTGCTTTGCGCGCTGATCAGGTCGTCACGGGCGTGGGCCAGTTCCTCCTGGGAAATCGCCCCGGCGGCGGCGAGGTTCTTGCGCCGGTTGTAGTTGTCCTGGGCCCGTTGCAGGTCGGATTTGCGCGCCAGCACCTGGGCCTTTTGCGCATCGACGTTGCTGAAGTAACCGCGCACCTGGCGCACGGTCTTGGCCAGGTTGGCCTGGGCGTTCTGCAGGGCGATGCGGGCATCGGCCGGGTCGAGGGTGATCAGCGTTTGCCCGGCATGCACCAGGTCACCGTCGTCGGCGCCGATGCTGGTCACGGTGCCGCCGGTCAACGGGGTGATCGCCACCACGTTGCCGTTCACGTAGGCGTCGTCGGTGCTCTCGTACCACTGGCCGTAGAGGTCATGCCACACCCACACGCCGATGCCGGCGAGCACGATGATCACCAGCAACAGCAGCAGGAACAGCCTGCGCTTGCCCTTGTTGGCTTTGGGGGTTTCTTGTGGAGCGTCGGGCTTGCCGCCCGCGGTGGTTTCGGCAGTTGCCATGGTCATCTACCTTAGAGGTTGTCTGGGGCGCTGGCGGCGGCGAGGCGTTCGGCCTGGAAGCCGCCCCCCAGGGCCTGCATCAATTGGATCGAAGTGTCGATACGCTGGGCGTTGAGGGTGGCCAGCTGCTGCTGGGCTTGCAGCAGTTGCTGCTCCACCGTGAGTACGTCTACATAACTGCCGATGCCGCTGGCATAGCGCTGGCTGGCGGTGTCGAACGAGCGCTGCGACACCTCGGCAGCGTGGGCCTGGGCGGCGATCCGCTGGTTCAGGCCGTCGAGCTGGTTGATCGCATCGCTCACATCGCCCAGCGCCTGGTTCAGCGCTTTGTTGTACTGGGCCACGGCCAGGTCGTAGTCGGCGTCGCGGGCATCGAGCCCGGCGCGCAGGCGGCCGCCGTCGAAAATCGGCAGCGACACCGCCGGGCCGACGTTCCAGAACTTGCTGGCGCTGCCGAACAGCGCATCGCCGAGCAGCGACTGGGTACCGGCGGCGGCGCTGAGGTTCAGGTTCGGGTAAAAGCGGGTTTTCGCCGCGGCGATGTCTTTGCTGGCCGCCTCGACCCGCCATTTGGCGGCGATCAGGTCAGGGCGGCGGCCCAGCAGGTCGGCCGGCAGCGCCGACGGCAGTTGCACCGCCGCCGGCTGCAGCACCTTCGGCCGGGCGATCTCGCCGGCGCGGTCCGGGCCTTTACCGAGCAGCACCGCCAGGGCAATGCGCGCGCTGCGCAGTTGCTGCTGGGCGTTCACCGCCTGGGCCTGGGAGGTGGCCTGCAGGGCCTGGGTTTGCTGCAACTGGTACTGGCTGTCGATGCCCGAGGCCAAACGCTGCTGGCCCAGCTTGAGCATCTGCCCGGTACGCTGCAGGTCATCCTGGGCGAGGTCGTCGACCACATAGGCCTCGGCCAGGTTGCTGTAGGCCCGGGCCACGTCGGCGGCCAGGGTCAGGCGCGCCGCCTGGCGGTCGACCTCGGCGGCGCGGGCCTGGCCCAGGGCGGCTTCCCAGGCGGCGCGCTGGCCACCCCAAAGGTCGAAGGTGTAGCTGAAGGTCAGCTCGGCCGAGCGCAACGTGCCATAGGCGTCGCCCTGGCCCAGTGGGTCCTGGTAGCGGGAGATGCGCGAGCGGGTCACCCCGGCGTCGGCGTTCACCTGCGGCATGCGCTCGGCATTCGCCGCGGCGGCGGCCGCGACCGCCTGGTGCGCGCGGGCGCTGGCCACCTGCATATCGGGGTTGTCGCGCAGCGCTTCACGCACCAGGCCATCGAGTTGCGGGTCGCCCAGGGCTACCCACCAGTCTTCCCGAGGCCAGGCCGCCGGGCTGAGGGTCACCCCTTGCAGGGTTTGCCCGGCCTTCAGGCTGGCCGGGTCAGTGCTGTGGCCGCTGGTGTGCAAGCCTTCGAAGCTGGCGCAACCACCCAGCGCGACGGCCATGTACAGCGGGGCAAAACGGAGTAACGCGGCAGGCAAGTTCATTTCTCGTTTACACCTGGGTACCAGCAGACCATTGGGTCGCCGGCATGGGTCAGTATTTTTCGAAGAATGCGTTCCAGTTCATCCAGCTCGGCGCCTTCCAGCACGCCGACCAGCTCGTTCATGGCCTTGGCGCCCACTTCCGGGAAGCGGTCGGCCAACTGCTGCCCGGCCTCGCTCAGCTCGATCTTCACCTGGCGGCGGTCGGCGGCGCTGCGCTGGCGCTCGATCAGGCCCTTTTGCTCCAGGCGGTCGAGCATGCGCGTCATCGACCCGCTGTCGAGGGCGATGTGGCGGCACAACTCGGCCGGTGAATGCACGTCCCAGCGGGCGACGATGATCAGCACCTTGAACTGCGCGGCGGTCACGCCAAACTCTTCGAGGTGCTTGTCGAGCACGCGGTCCTTGAGGATCGCGCTACGGCCGATCAGCATGCCGATCTGGGTGTCGTAAAAGGTTTCGCGGGTAAAGTGAGGCATTGGTTAGCTTGGCAATGGCTGCTTAGGCAGGGAGTGTTACAAGATATTACTGCTTAGGCAGTGAATGTCAAGGCAGAGGTAAGGGGCAAGCGGCAAGTTGCAAGAAATGCGAAAGCCCGAGAGTGGTTACACCCTGGGGCTTGCGGAGGCTTTGAGCTTGCTAGTCAGCACTGGTCGCCAGAACCATATCCCATTGACATATCCCACAATCCACCTAACCTAACGCCATCCCCTTCAAAGAGGCATTGGATCATGGAGCAGGGCTCTGTATTTATGAGCAATCGCAGCCAAGCGGTACGTTTACCCAAGGCTGCCGCACTACCCGATGACGTAAAACGGGTGGATGTGATCACCCTCGGGCGCTCCAGGCTGATCAGCCCGGCTGGCGAAAGTTGGGACAGCTGGTTCGACGGAGAAGGTGTCAGCGAAGACTTCATGGCTGAGCGAGAGCAGCCAGCGGAGCAGGTACGTGAGGCGTTCTGATGATCAGGTACATGCTTGATACAAACATCTGCATTTTCACGATCAAAAACCGGCCTGAACAGGTTCGGCAGGCATTCAAACGCCACTCCGGGCAAATGTGCATCAGCTCGATTACGCTGATGGAGCTTCTTTATGGCGCGGAGAAGTCGGCGGCGCCGGGCAGAAACCTTGCAGAAGTCGAAGGCTTCGCCGCCCGGCTCGAAGTGCTGAATTACTGCCAGGACGGCGCGGCGCATACGGCCCAGCTACGCGCGGAGCTCGTCAGAGCGGGCACACCGATTGGCCCTTTCGACCAGATGATAGCGGGCCATGCACGATCGCGGGGCATGGTCCTGGTCACGAATAACCGCCGGGAATTCGACCGGGTTCCAGGGCTGAGAGTAGAGGACTGGGTTTGAATAGCCACCTGGCACAGGCGCGATAAGGTCGCTCTCAACTTGCCACTTACCGCTTCCCCCTCCCGCTAGGCGGGCACCCCACTGTGAAACCTGAACTCGGTATCCGCCGTTTCGATCAATTCCGCCTCGGCCACCCGCACCTTTTCCACCGTGCGGGCGATGTCGGCGGCGTCGCCGTACTGGTGGGCGAGCTTCAGGTAACCCTGGTAATGCCGGGCCTCGCTCTTGAGCAGGCCGTGGTAGAACGTGCCGAGGTCTTCGTCCAGGTGCGGCACCAGCGCTTCGAAGCGCTCGCAACTGCGCGCCTCGATGAACGCGCCGACCACCAGCGTGTCGACCAGCTTGACCGGCTCGTGGGCGCGCACCAGCTTGCGCAGGCCCGAGGCGTAGCGCCCGGCCGACAACGGCACCAGCTCGACCTTGCGGCGCTTGATCAAGCGCAGCACCTGCTCGTGGTGCACCAATTCCTCGCGGGCCAGGCGCGACATCATGTTGACCAGGTCGAGGTGGCCGTTGTACTTGGCGATCAGGCTCATGGCGGTGGCCGCGGCCTTGAATTCGCAGTTTTTGTGGTCGATCAGCATCGTCGCCTGGTCGGCCAGGGCGGCTTGCACCCAGGCCTGCGGCGTGCGGCAACCGAGAAACGCATGAATCTCTGAGAGCATGGCCATCTCTGGCTGGAAAAAACCGCGGATTATACCGGCGCAGCGGCTACGCTGATAGGGTTTGCAACCGAGGGCACGGCCATGTACGACATCGGGCGTTTGTTGGTGGTACTGGGCGGCGAGCAGGCCCACAGCCTGGCGCTGCACCGGGCGCGGCTGATCGCCAAGGTCACCTGCGCGCACATGCACCTGCTGCTCTGCGACCGCAGCCAGGACCGCACCGCGCTGCTCACCGGGCTCAAGGCCCAATTGGCCGACGAAGGCCACAGCGTCAGCGCCGAGCAAGCCTGGGAAGGCAGCCTGCACCAGACCATCATCGCCGTGCAGCAAGCCGAAGGCTGCGACCTGGTGATCAAGCAGCACCTGCCCGATGGCCCGCTGAAACTGCTCGCCCCCGAAGACTGGAAGCTGCTGCGCTACTGCCCCAGCGCGGTGTTGATGGTCAAGCACGAACGCCGCTGGGCCGAGGGCGTGGTGCTGGCGGCGGTAGACATCGGCAACCCCGACAGCACCCACCGCGAGCTGCAGGAACAGATCATCGACCAAGCCTTCCAGATCGCCGAACTGGCCAAGGGCGCGCTGCACGTGGTCAGCGCCCACCCTGCCCCGGCACTGGCGCCGAACGTGGCGTTTCAAACCCCTGGGGAAGTGCCCGAACTGTACCGCGAGCGCTACGCCAGCCTGCAGGAACACTTCGACATCCACGACGCCGCCCTGCACATCGCTCACGGCCCGGCCGATGCGTTGATCCCCCTGGTCGCCAGCCAGTTGCAGGCGGTGGTCACGGTGATCGGCACCGTCGCCCGCCACGGGATCGCCGGGGCGCTGATCGGCAACACCGCCGAGGCGGTGCTCGATAGCCTTGAAAGCGACGTGCTGGTGCTCAAGACCGAGGCTATCAGTGGGCACCTGGTGGAGTTGTTGCGCGGGGCTTGAGCCTACGCGTTTAGCGACTGCCGCCCTTGTCGCGGGGGGATTCTCTCCCAAAGGTCGCGCCGCCTCAGCCCCGGCCGCAGTGATTCAAGTTGCTCATCGAAGCCCAAGCCTGCTATGCCTGGCGACCGCGCACGCAGGTGCGATACCGCCTGCTGCATCGCTACGTAATTGGCGGGCAAAGGCCCTTGCAGGTTGCGCCTAGAGTGCAGAGTCCTGAGCCCGACTCCGTCAAGGCCAGTGAAAAACTGTGCTGCCGCCACCTCCTCGGGCGCTACGGCCCAAGCGCGTGAAGCGTACATCTGGCCTAAGGGTGAGTACATCTCGCTCTGGCCAACGTCGAAGGGTTCCAAATAGTTGTGCCCGTGGCGCACCGCAAGGTTGGTCCAGGCTTGGTCACGCGCGATGGCCCGGCCGATAACCACACTGCGTTCCCGGGCCAGTCTTGAGCTGAGGCCGCGTGAGGTAGCGCTCAAGTTCATCACAGCGGCGTCATCCAGATGGCCCTTGATCAGAGAGAACACGTCGTCCCCGATGTTCACCAGCGTCGGCTTGGCCTTGGCGGCCTGGCCGAAAATAGCCTGAGCCTTCAAAAAAGCGGCAGATAACTTTACATGGCCGCTGGGGTCGGCATGGTTCACCGGGTCGCCCTGGCAAAACGCATAGGCATTGCCTCCCCCTCGCCCGAACGGGCTGAGGCTATCCGGCCGGTTAAAGCGCCCCAGGCGAGGAAGATAAAGCCGGTAGCCATGCCCCAGCAGGTAACCGCCGCAAGGTTCCAGGTAGCCCCCTTGAAACCCGGGCCGAAGCAGGGTGAAACCGTGGCCCCAGGGTGTGCCGGGGCTGGCCGCAGCCTCGCCACCCGCCAACGCCACATGCGGGGTCTGTAACGCGTCAGTCGCCAGCAGCATGTCTGAGCACTCCTCAGGAGGTTATGGGGTTACCCTCTCAAGCGGGCCGCGGAAAGTCACCCTGGTAAAACTGCTAGCACTTAAATAGCCACTATCCAGCAAAACACGCGCCCCACCCAGGGCAGCCAGGCCAAGCGCGATTGCGCCCCCACGCCCACCACGACACCCACCCCCCTTATGCATTACCATAATGGCCCCCCGCCCCTACCCGGCGGCCCGGCGCCTTTCAGGAACTCAGCCCTATGGAACACCGTGAAGCGCTCAATGCGCTGCGCACCTTCTTGGCCACCCAGATCCACGGCCAGGACAAGCTCATCGATCGCTTGCTGATCGTGCTGCTGGCCGACGGCCATATGCTCGTCGAAGGGGCGCCGGGGCTGGCGAAAACCCGGGCCATCAAAGAACTCGCCGAGGGCATCGAAGCGCAGTTCCACCGCATTCAGTTCACCCCTGACCTACTGCCGGCCGACATCACCGGCACCGAGATCTACCGCCCGGAAACCGGCAGCTTCGTGTTCCAGCAGGGGCCGATCTTCCACAACCTGGTGCTGGCCGACGAAATCAACCGCGCCCCGGCCAAGGTGCAGTCGGCGTTGCTCGAGGCCATGGCCGAGCGCCAGGTCAGCGTGGGCCGCAGCACCTACGACCTGTCGCCGCTGTTCCTGGTGATGGCCACGCAAAACCCGATCGAGCAGGAAGGCACCTACCCGCTGCCCGAGGCGCAGCTCGACCGCTTCCTGATGCACGTGAAGATCGGCTTCCCCGAAGCCCATGTAGAGCGGCGCATCCTCCAGCAGGCCCGCGGCGAAGCCCTGGGCGGCGAGGTCAAACCGACCCGGCGGGTGACCCAGCAGGCAATCTTTGCCGCGCGCAAGGAGATCCTCGGCCTGTACATGGCCGATGCGGTGGAGGAATACCTGGTGCAACTGGTAATGGCCACCCGCACCCCGGCGCGCTACGACGCCGAGTTGGCCGAGTGGCTGGCCTATGGCGCCAGCCCGCGCGGCTCGATCGCCCTGGACCGCTGCGCGCGGGCCCATGCGTGGCTGGCCGGGCGTGATTTCGTCAGCCCCGAAGACATCCAGGCGATGATCTTCGACGTGCTGCGCCACCGGGTGATCCTCTCCTTCGAGGCCGAGGCCGCCGGGGTTGACCAGGACCGGGTGATCCAGCGCATCCTCGACGTCGTCGCGGTTGCCTGAGGCCCTATGCCCACCTCGCTACAGCACCCACCGGGGATCGGCGTCAGCCTCGCCGAACTGATCGAGATGCGCCACCGCGTGCGCGAGGTGCAGCTGTTCTCCAAGCCCGGCCAGCGCAGCCCGCTGGTGGGCCTGCACCACTCGCGGCTGCGCGGGCGCGGGGTGGACTTCGACCAGGTGCGGGTGTACCAGGCCGGCGACGACGTGCGCAACATCGACTGGCGGGTGACCGCGCGCACCCAAGAGCCCCATACCAAGCTGTTCCATGAAGAGCGCGAGCGCCCGGTGTTCCTGCTGGTGGAGCAAAGCCGGCAGTTGTTCTTCGGCAGCGGGCTGTGCTTCAAGGCGGCGCTGGCCGCCCAGGTGGCGGCGCTGGTGGGCTGGGCGACGCTGGAGCACAACGACCGGGTCGGCGGGCTGGTATACGGCGACCGCGAGCATTACGAGATCAAGCCCCGGCGCAGCAAGCAAAGCCTGCTGCAGTTGCTCAACCGGCTGGTCACGGTGAACCAGTCGCTCAGCACCCAGGCCGCCCCCGAGCCCGGCACCCTCGGCGCTGCCCTGCGCCGGGCGCGCGAAGTGCTGCGCCCGGGCAGCCTGGCGGTGGTGCTGTGCGACGAGCGCGCCCTGGAGCGCACCGCCGAGCAGCAACTGAGCCTGCTGGCACGGCATTGCGACCTGCTGCTGCTGCCGATCAGCGACCCCCTCGACCATGCCCTGCCGGCCGCCGGGGTGTTGCGCTTCGGCCAGGGCGCGCGGCAACTGGAAGTCGACACCGGCCGCGCCGAGGTGCGCCAGGCCTATGCCGCCCAGGCGCAACAGCGCCAACAGCGCTGGGCACGGCTGGCCGGGCAATTCGGCATCCTGATGATGCCGCTGTCGACCGCGCGCGACCCGATCGACCAACTGCGCGACTACCTCAACCCACAACGCCCGAGCCCGGCGCCATGAGCAGCATCCTGCAATTGCAGCCGTTGATTCCGCCGGCGCCGGTCAGCGCCTGGCCGCCGGCGCCGGGCTGGTGGCTGCTGGCCGCCAGCGTGCTGGCGGCCGCCGCGCTGCTGTGGCGGCTGCGCCAATGGCGCCCGGCCGCGCCGCTGGCGGTGCTGGAGCCCGAGCCGGAAGCCGGGCAAGACCCAGTGCGCACCGAGGCGCTGATCGAACTGGCAATGCTCGCCCGCCCTTACGGCGGCGCCCCGGCCGGGGCCTGGCTGCAGCAGCTCAACGCGCTGCTCAAGCGCTTGTGCCGCAGCCATTACCCCGGTGCCAACAGCCACACCCTCAATGGCCGCCAGTGGCTGGCGTTTCTCGACAACCGCTGCCCGGCCGCCGGCCTGACCCGCTGGATGGTGCTGGTGGAGGGGGTGTACAAGCCCGAGTGCAAGCTCGACGACAAAGCCATCGACGGCCTCAACCAGGCCGTGGCCGTGTGGATCCGCAAACATGTTTGAGCTCGCCTGGCCCTGGCTGTTCGCGCTGTTGCCGCTGCCCTGGGTGCTGCGCGCGCTGCTGCCGCCGGCCGGCAACGGCGAGCCGGTGCTGCAGGTGCCGTTCCTGGCCGAGCTGGAGCGCTCCAGCTCGCGCCGGGCCCGGCTGAACCTGCCGGCCTGGCGCCAGCAACTGCCGTTCGCGCTGCTCTGGCTGCTGCTGCTCAGCGCCGCCGCGCGCCCGCAGTGGCTGGGCGCGCCGTTGCCGATCCCGGCCAGCGGCCGCGACCTGCTGGTGGCGGTGGACGTATCAGGCTCGATGGACTACCCCGACATGCAGTGGCAGGGCGATAACGTCAGCCGCCTGACCTTGGTCAAGCACCTGCTCGGGGACTTTCTCGAAGCCCGCCAGGGTGACCGCCTGGGCTTGATCCTGTTTGGCTCGCAGGCCTACCTGCAGGCGCCGTTGACCTTCGACCGGCACACCGTGCGCACCTGGCTGGACGACGCGCGGATCGGCGTGGCCGGCAAGAACACCGCCATTGGCGACGCCATCGGCCTGGGCCTGAAGCGCCTGCGCGAGCGCCCGGCGCAAAGCCGGGTGATGATCCTGGTCACCGACGGCGCCAACAACGCCGGCCAGGTGCCGCCCGCCACCGCCGCGCGGCTGGCCGCCCAGGAACAGGTACGCGTCTACACCATCGGCATCGGCGCAGACCCCGGCAGCGACGGCCAACTCGGCCTGAACCCAAGCCTGGACCTCGACGAACCGGCCCTGCGCGACATCGCCCAGGCCACCGGCGGGCAGTACTTCCGCGCGCGCAACGGCGATGAGCTGCAAGCGATCGGCGCCACCCTCGATGAACTGGAACCGGTCAAGCAGCAACCCACCCGTGCGCGCCCGGTGCGCGAGCTGTACGCCTGGCCGCTGGCCTTGGCGTTGTTGCTCAGCACCCTGCTGCCGCTGCGCCAGCCGTTGGCCGACTGGTGGCAGCGCAACCTGCAACGGGCCTTGCCCCATGCCCCGCAGTGGCGTGAGCAACTGCGCCTGCGGAGGCGCCGATGAACGACGGTTGGCCGCATTGGTTCCGCCTGGGTTGGCTGCTGGCCGCGCCCCTGCTGCTGTGGCTGTTCGTGCGCCTGTGGCGCCGCGGCCAGCGCAGCGGGCGCTGGCAAACCCTGCTGCCGGCGGCCTTCCAGCCGGTGCTGCTGGCCGCCGGCAGTGGCCGTGGCCGTGGCCGCGGCGGGCGCCTGCCGTGGGTGCTGCTGGGCCTGGGCTGGGCGCTGGCCTGGCTGGCCCTGCTCGGCCCCGGCTGGCAGCGGGTGGATGAACTCGAACAGCGCCCGGCCGACCCGCTGGTGGTGCTGCTGCAACTCACCCCCGACATGCTCGCCGCCGACGTGCCACCCAACCGCCTCGGCCAGGCCCGGCGCAAGCTGCTCGACCTGCTGCGCGAGCGCGGCGCGGCGCAGACCGCGATCATCGTCTATGCCGGCAGCGCCCACGTGTTGCTGCCGCTGTCCAATGACCTGGCCACCGCCAGCAACCTGATCGACGCGCTCAAGCCCTCGCTGATGCCGGTGCCCGGCCAGCGCGCCGACCTCGCCGTGCAAAAGGCCCTCGACCTGCTCGCCCAGGCCGGCCAGGGCCAAGGCCGGTTGCTGCTGATGGGCAGCACCCTCAGCCGCCAGGAGCAAGACGGCATCGACCACCTGCTGGGCCGGCAAAGCCCGCCATTGCTGGTGCTCGGCCTGGGCAGCGGCGCCGGCGCGGCGGTCACCCTGGAAAACGGCGAGCTGCTCAAGGACGCCCAGGGCGCGATCCTGGTACCACGGCAAGACCCAGCCGCGCTGGAGCGCGCCGCTCAGGCGCACAACGGCCAGTTCCAGAACGCCCGGCTCGACGACCACGACCTGCGCAGCCTCGGCCTGTTCGACAGCCCCCGCGGCGCGCGCAGCACCAGCCAGGGCCAGCGCCTCGATGCCTGGGCCGACCAAGGTTATTGGCTGCTGCTGCCGCTGCTGTTGCTGGCCGCCCTCGGCGCCCGCCGGGGCTGGCTGCTGTGCCTGCTGCCGCTGCTGTTGCTCAGCCCACGGCCAGCGTTGGCGGGCGCCTGGGGCGACCTCTGGCTGCGCCCCGACCAACAAGGCCAGCGCCTGCTCGACAGCGGCCGCCCGGCCGAAGCCGCGCGGCATTTTGCCGACCACCGCTGGGAAGGCGTGGCACTGTTCGAAGCCGGCGACTACGAAGGCGCCGCCCAACGCTTCGCCCGCGGCGACAGCGCCGTGGACCACTACAACCGCGCCACCGCGCTGGCGCGCGCCGGGCAACTGGAAGCAGCGCTGGAGGCCTACGACCAAGCCCTCGACCGCCAGCCCGACCTCGCCCCGGCCCGGCAGAACCGCGCGCTGGTGCAGCAGTTGATTGCCCAGCGCGACGCCGCCGCCCAGGCCAAGGCCGCCGCCGAGGCCACAGCCCAAGCCGCCGCGCCCGCCACCACAAGCGCCAGCGGCGGCCAGCCCGGCGCCAGCGACAGTGCCAGCGCCAACAGCGGCGAAGGCACCCCCGCCCAGGCCGGCCATGACGGCCCCCCTGGCGCCAGCGGCCAGCCCGGCGATGACGGCCCCGGCCCGGCCAGCGGCCAAGGTAACGGCGGCAACGGCGCCAGCGACAGCCTGGCCAGCACGCCCAGCCAGGGCCCAGGCCCCGCCGCCAGCACCGACTCGCCCGGCAGCGCCGCCGAACAACAGCAATCGCTGGAGCAATGGTTGAGACAGATCCCCGACGATCCGTCAGAATTGCTGCGCCGCAAATTCTGGTACGAACAGCAACAGATGCAGGACACCCCGCAATGATCCGCACCCGCGCCCTCATCCTCTGCGCACTGCTCGCCTGGCTGGCCCCGCCCGCCGAGGCCGCGGCGTTGGTGGCGAGTGTCGATCGCACCCACCTGAACGAAGGCGAGTCGCTGCAGCTCACCCTCGAAACCAACGACGCCACCCAGTTCGGCAAGCCCGACCTGGCCCCGCTCGCCAGCGACTTCGAGGTGCGCGACACGCGCCAGCTCAACCACCTGGCGTCGCTGGCCGACGACAGCCGCAGCACCACGCGCTGGATCATCACCCTGCTGCCCCGGGCCCGCGGCACCCTGACCATCCCCGCGCTGACCCTCGGCGAGCTGCACAGCCAGCCGATCGTGCTGCAGGTGGCCAACGCGGGCAGCGAGGCGGCCGGCAGCCTGGCGCCGGTGTTCATCGATGCCAGCCTGGACAACGACACCCTGTACGTACAGGCCCAGGCCATCCTCACCCTGCACGTGTACCACTCGGTGGCCCTGTACGACGACAGCAGCGTGTCGGCCCTGCAGCTCGACGACGCCCGGGTAGAGCAGCTCGGCCCGCCACGCACCTACGAGAAGCTGATCAACGGCGTGCGCCACGGGGTGATCGAAACCCGCTACGCGATCTACCCGCAGCGCAGCGGCGCGATGCTGATCCCGGCGGTGACCTTCAGCGCCACCGCGGTGCAGATGGACGACAGCGGCAAGCCCCACCCTGGCGCGATGACCCAGGTGAGCTCGGCGCAGATCCCCTTCACCGTGCGCCCACGGCCAGCGCTGTACCCGGCCGACCAACCCTGGTTACCGGCGCGCAGCCTGAGCCTGGCCGACAGCTGGGCACCGGACGACGACCAGGCCCAGGTCGGCGACTCGCTCACCCGCACCGTCACGCTCAAGGCCGAAGGCCTCTCCAGCGGCCAACTGCCGCCGCTGCCCACGGCCGAGGTCAAAGGCCTGCGGCGCTACCCCGACCAGCCACAACTGGCCAACCAGGCCAGCGAGCGCGGGCTGATCGGCAGCCGCACCGAGCGCGAGGCGCTGGTGCCCACCCGCAGCGGCGCGGTGGAAGTCCCGGCGGTAGACGTGGTGTGGTGGAACACCTTTGAAGACCACCTCGAACACACCCGCCTGCCGGCGCGCACCCTGCAAGTGGCCGAGGCCCCGGCGCCGGCCCAGGCCCCGGCCGGCACCGGCGAGCAACCCCAGGCGCAGCCACGGCTGTGGCCTTGGCAACTGGCCACGGCGCTGTCGCTGGCGCTGGCGTTGCTCGGCTTTGGCCTGTGGTGGCGCGCCCGCACCCAACCGGCGGTGGCCAAGGCCACGCCGACCGGGCCCGACCCGCGCGCCCTGCTCGAAGACCTCAAGCGCGCCTGCCAGGCCGGCGAGCCCCAGGCCGCGCGCCAGGCCCTCGACGCCTGGGCCCGGCTGCAACCTGAAACCCTCGCCGACATGGCGGCGCGCTACGCGCCGCTGTCCGAGGCCCTGGACAAACTCAACGGTGCCCTCTACAGCGAAGCCGGCCGTTACTGGCAAGGCAATGAACTGTGGCGCGCGATCGGCACCATCCCCGCCAGCGAGCGGGCCCGCCTGCATGGCGGCGACAGCCTGCCGCCGCTCTACCCTCAATAAGTTTCCGGATAGCCCATGCGTTTGCTGCACACCTCCGACTGGCACCTGGGCCAGTCCTTGCACGGCCAGGACCGTGACTACGAACACACCTGCTTCCTCAAGTGGCTGCTGGGCCGCGTGGTCGAACTGCGCCCCGACGCCCTGCTGGTGGCAGGGGACATCTTCGACACGGTCAACCCGCCGCTGAAGGCCCAGGAACGCCTCTACGAATTCATCGTCAGCGCCCATGAGCAATTGCCCACGCTGACCATCGTGATGATCGCCGGCAACCACGACTCCGGCTCGCGCATCGAGCTGCCCGGGCCGCTGATGCGCAGCCTGCGCACCCATGCGCTGGGCCGCGTGCTGTGGCTCGATGACGGCGAGCTCGACACCGAGCGGCTGTTGATCCCGCTCACCGGCAAGCGCGGCAAGGTGCTGGGCTGGTGCCTGGCGCTGCCGTTCCTGCGCCCGGCGGAGGTGACCGGCGGCGCCCTGGGCGACGATTACCTGGGCGGCATTGCCCGCGTGCATGAACACCTGATCGCCGCCGCCAACGCCAAGCGCGGCCGCGGCCAGGCGCTGGTAGCCATCAGCCACGCACACATGGCCGGCGGCAGCGTCTCACTCGACTCCGAGCGCAGCCTGGTGATCGGCAGCGCCGAAGCGCTGCCGGCCAGCCTGTTCGACAACAGCATCGACTACGTTGCGCTGGGCCACCTGCACAAGCCCCAGCGGGTCAACGCAGACTTCCGCCTGCGCTACAGCGGCTCGCCGATCCCGCTGTCGTTCTCCGAGGTGGACTACCCGCATCAAATCCTCCAGGTAGACTTCGACAGCAAAGGCAAGCTGGTCGACGTTCACGCCCTGCGCGTGCCGCGCGCGGTCGACCTCAAGCGGGTTGGCCCGGCCAGCCTCGAACAGGTACTGGCCGCCCTCGAGGCCCTCGAGGCCCCTGGCCTGCTGGCCGAGGAAATCCACCTGCCGTGGCTCGAAGTGCGGGTGCTGCTCGAACAGCCGCAACCCGACCTGCGCCAGCAGATCGAAGCCGCCTTGCTCGGCAAGGCCGCGCGGCTGGTGCGCATCGTCGCCGACTACCAGGGCGGCATCCGCGCCCAGGAAGAAGCCGGCGTGCTGATCGAGCTGGAACAGATGACCCCGCAAGACCTCTTCGCCCGCGCCTGGCAAGACCAGTACGGCAACGAGGCCGACGCACAAACCCTGAATGATTTCGCCCTGCTGCTGCAGGAAGTGCAGCTGGAGGACGAAGACGCATGAAAATCCTGGCCATCCGTTTGAAGAACCTCGCCTCGCTGGCCGGCCCGGTGGAGTTGGACTTCACCGCCGAGCCGCTGGCCAGCGCCGGCCTGTTCGCCATCACCGGGCCTACCGGCGCCGGTAAAAGCACCCTGCTCGACGCCCTGTGCCTGGCCCTGTTCGGCGCTGTGCCACGGCTGGGCGACATCGCCAACAGCGCCAAGGTGCCCGACGGCGACGGCGAAATCGCCACCGCAGACCCGCGTACCCTGCTGCGCCGCGGCACCGGCGCCGGCTACGCCGAGGTCGATTTCGTCGGCATCGACCGGCGCCGCTATCGCGCCCGCTGGGAAGCCAACCGCGCCCGCGACCGCGCCGATGGCAAGCTGCAAAACAGCCGGCAAAGCCTCACCGACCTCGACGCCAACCAACTGTTGGCCAGCCAGAAGGGCGAGTACAAAAGCCTGCTCGAAGCGCGCCTGGGGCTGAACTTCGCCCAGTTCACCCGCGCCGTGCTGCTGGCGCAAAGCGACTTCAGCGCCTTCCTCAAGGCCGACGACAACGAGCGCAGCGAGCTGCTCGAAAAACTCACCGACACCGCGCTGTACACCCGCCTGGGCCGGCGCGCCTTCGACAAAGCCAAGGCCGCGCGCCAGGCCCTCGAAGCCCTGCACACCGAAGCCCGCGGCGTGGCGCCGCTGGACGAACCGGCGCGGCTGGCGCTAAACGCCGAACTGGCCAGCGCCAGCGAGGCGCTGAAGGCGGCCCAGGCCCAGCAGCGCCTGGCCGAACAAGTGCAACAGTGGTACCTCGAGGCCGACCGCCTGGCCGAGCTGGAGCAACAGGCCGGCGAGCAGGCCAGCACCGCCCAGGCCCAGCTGGAGAGCCTGGCCGGCGAACGCCAGGACCTCGCCTGGCTCGAACAACTGGCGCCGCAGCGCCACCTGTTCGCCCGCCAGCAGGCGGCCCAGGCCGAAGCCGCCGCGCTCAGCGGGCAGCACAGCGAACACCAGCACGCCCTGGCCGCGCGCAACGAGGCGCTGGCCGGGCTGCAGCAGGCCCAGGCCAGCGGCCAGGCGCAACTGGCCGCCGCCGAACAGGCGCAGCACGCCGCCGCCCCGGCGTTGCGCCAGGCCTTCGATGAAACCCACGCGCTGGCCACCCTCGACCACGACCGCGCGCCGCTGGCCGAGGCGGTAGCGCAAGCCAGCCAGGCCCTGGCCGGCAGCGCCGAGCAACTGGCCGGCGTGCGCGAGCAACAAGCCCAGGCCGAACGGCAACTGGCGGCGATTGCCGAGCAACTGGCCGGCAGCGCCGCGCTGGCAGCGCTGGCCGGCAGTTGGGAGGTGCAGCGCGACCGCCTGCAGCGCACCCTGCAGCTTGCCTCGCGGCTGGCCCAGGGCGAACAGGAACTGCCCGCCCTGCGCCAGGGCGCCGAGCACAGCGCGGAACAGGCCAGCCTGGCCCGCCAAGCCCTCGACGAGCTGCACCGCGCCGCCGACGGCCGCCCCGAAGAACTCGGCGAACGCCTGCAATTGCTCACCCAACTGCTGGCCGACAACCGCGCGCAGTTGCGCGAAACCGAAGCGCTGGAGCGCGCCTGGCAGAAGGTCGCCGAGACCGACCAGCGCCTGGCCAGCCTCGGCGAGCAGCAACAGCGCCTCGGCGAGCAGCGCGAAGCCCGCACCCGCGAAGGCCTGGCGGTGCGCACACAGCACGAAGCCGCCAACGCCGCGCTGAACCTCACCCTGCAACTGCTCGAACGCCAGCGCCTGGCGCGCGACAACAGCGTCGAAGCGCTGCGCCAGCAACTGCGCGACGGCGAACCCTGCGCGGTGTGCGGCAGCCTCGAACACCCTTGGCACCAGCCCGACGCGCTGGTGGCGGCGATGGCCGGGCAAGACGTGCTCGAAGAGCAACAGGCGCGCCAGGCCGTGGAGGGCTTCTCCAACCGCCTGGCCGAACTGCGCGCCGAGGTGGGCGCGCTGATCGAGCAGATCAAGCAACTGCGCGAACAGGAAGAGCCCCTCCACCAGCAACGCGCCGCCAGCCAGGCGGAGCTTGAGCAGGTGCCGCTGTACGCGCGCCTGGCGCAACTGCCGCCCGCCGAACAAGGCCAACGCCTGGTGCAACGCCGCGAGCGCCTGGCGCAGCAGATCGCCGGCGACGAACAGCAACAACAACAGCTGATGCAGGCCCAGCAACAGGCCGGGCGCTTGCAGCAGCAACTGCAAGCCGCCGAGCAGGCGGCCCAGGGCGCGCAACGCCTGCTCGACGACCAGCACAAGCAACTGGAGCAAGACCGCCTGCGCCTTGACGAAGAACTCGCCAGCTTCGCCCAATCCCTGCCGGAGGCCGAGCAGCAGGCGCTGCGCGCGCAGCCGGCCGAGGCCTTCATGGCCCTTGACCAGCGCGTCAGCGAGCGCCTTGAGCACCTGCGCCGCCAGCACGACGAACAACAGGAGCACAACGAACGCCGCGAACGCCTGCAACTGCTGGCCAGCCAGCACGAAGCCCGCGAGCAGGCCGCCGCCGCCCAGCAGGCGCAACTCAGCGCGCTCGACGGCAAGCGCGAAGCCTGCGCCGCGCGCCTGGCCGAGCAGTTGGCCGGGCACGCCAGCGCCCAAGCCTGGCAACAGGCGCTGGAGCAGGCCGTGGGCGCTGCCCGCCAGGCCCTGGCCGAGGCCGGCGAGCAGTACCAGGCGGCGCACACCGACGTGGTGCGCCTGGGCAGTGAGCTGCACGCCCTGCACGCGCGGCTGCAACAGGCCGAGGCCGAAGCTGGGCAGTTGGCCGAAGGCCTGGCGCAATGGCGCAGCGGCCACCCGGCGCTGGACGATGCCACCCTCGCCCGCCTGCTCGCCTGCGACGATGCCCAACTGCACAGCCTGCGTGAACGCCAGCAAGCCGCCCACACCGCCCTGGCCCAGGCCCAGGTGCTGCTGCAAGAGCGCAGCCAGCGCCGCCAGGCGCACCAGGCCCAGGGCGCAAACGCACCGGCGCGGGAGGCCTTGCAGGCACAACTGGCCGAGTTGCAGACCAGCCTCGAAACCCTCGAGCAGCAATGCGCCGCGCTGCGCGCGCGGCAACTCGACGACCAGCGCCGCCAGGCCGAACACCAGGCGCTGCTGGCGCGCACCGAACAGGCTCAGGAACAGGCCAACCGCTGGGGCCGGCTGGCGGCGCTGATCGGCTCGGCCGAAGGTGACCGCTTCCGCAAGATCGCCCAGGCCTACAACCTCGACCTGCTGGTGCAGCACGCCAACCTGCAACTGCGGCAACTGGTCAAGCGCTACCGCCTCAAACGCGGCGGCAGCCTGCTCGGGCTGCTGGTGGTCGACACCGAGATGGGCGACGAAACCCGCTCGGTGCACTCGCTCTCCGGCGGCGAAACCTTCCTGGTCTCACTGGCGCTGGCCTTGGGCTTGGCGTCGATGGCCTCGAGCACGCTGAAGATCGAGTCGCTGTTCATCGACGAGGGCTTCGGCAGCCTCGACCCGGAGTCGCTGCAACTGGCCATGGACGCCCTCGACAGCCTGCAGGCCCAGGGGCGCAAGGTGGCGGTGATCTCCCACGTGCAGGAAATGCACGAGCGCATCCCGGTGCAGATCCAGGTGCGCCGCCAAGGCAACGGCCTGAGCGTGGTCGAAGCTGTAGGCGCGGTGCCGGTGCCGTTGGCCTGACCGGCCCCTCGCCCGGCACAGCCGGCCTCCCACGGGTTGTGTGTTGCCTCGTCAATCAAGGACTTACACAAATCTGGTGGGAGGCCGGCTGTGCCGGGCGAAGGGCCCTCCGCCTTGAAATAAAAAACCCCACCAACCCGCAGCAAATCAACGATTTAACGGTCTGAGCGAAAGTTTTCCGCCAACCCGTTGCAAAATGGCCTACAGACAAATACTGTATTTCCATACAGCAACATAAGGACACGCCTTCGTGAACGACTCCCCCTCAGACCGCTACGCGCAGCTAGGCCAGCGCGTGCAGAAGATCATCAACTCCACCGCCGCGCAAACCCGCCGCAGCGCCCTGCTGTTCCGCCAGGACGACGAAAGCCCGGAAGACTGGCAGCGCATGCTCGATGAAATCAGCGAAAACGACAACGTTACCCTGGCCTGGCGCGACGACGGCGGCATCCAGTTGTTCTGGACGGTGCAGCGCGATGATTGAGCGTGTGTTGAAGGCCGCCCCGCTGGGCCTGTTGCTGGTTGCCCTGGCCGCCCAGGCCGAGGCGCCACGCACCTTCAGCGAGGCCAAGAAGGTCGCCTGGAAGCTTTACGCGCCGCAGTCCACCGAGTTCTACTGCGGCTGCAAGTACAGTGGCAAGCAGGTTGACCTGGCCAGTTGTGGCTACGTCCCGCGCAAGAACGCCACCCGCGCCAAACGGGTGGAGTGGGAGCACATCGTACCGGCCTGGCAGATCGGCCACCTGCGCCAGTGCTGGCAAAGCGGTGGGCGCAAGAACTGCACTGCCCGTGATCCGATCTACCAACGCGCCGAGGCCGACCTGTTCAACCTGGTGCCGAGCATCGGCGAGGTCAACGGCGACCGGAACAACTTCAGCTACGGCTGGCTGCCGGAAAAACACGGCCAGTACGGCGCCTGCATGACCCAAGTCGACTTCAAGGCCAAGAAGGTGATGCCGCGCCCGTCGATCCGTGGGATGATCGCGCGCACTTACTTTTATATGAGCAAGCGTTACAACTTGCGCCTGTCCAAGCAAGACGCCCAGCTCTACCAAGCCTGGAACAAAACCTACCCGGTCGAAAGCTGGGAGCGGGCACGTAACCAGCAGGTGGCCTGCGTGATGGGCCACGGCAACGAGTTCGTCGGGCCGGTCGACCTCAAGCGCTGCGGGCGAGGTTAAACGCCGTACTCGCCGGGAACGGATAGCCGTGGCGCGGGCTCTTAATGCAGACGGCCGCGCACCCGCCCGGCACCCCAGAGGCCGCCATGGACCACGCCCCCACCCCACGCTTCGCCAGCACGCCCCCAGCGGTGTTCCGCCTGGCGCTGGCGTTCATGCTGCTGGTGCTGCTGACCTTCAGCGCGGTCGAAGGTTGGCGGGCCTGGCGCGATTACCGGCATGCCTTCGAGCAGGCGCGGGATTCGGTCAGCAACCTGGCGCGGGCTACCGCCCAGCACGCCGAGGATGCGATCCGCCAGGTCGACGTGCTCACCGACGGCCTGGCCGAACGGGTAGAAGGCGACGGCCTGGAAAACCTCAACGTGCCGCGCATCCACGCCCTGATGGTGCAACAGGCGCGGATCATGCCGCAGTTGCACGGGTTGTTCATCTACGGGCCCGACGGCCAGTGGGTGGTGACCGACAAAAACAGCGCGCCGGAAAGCGCCAACAATGCCGACCGTGATTACTTCATCTACCACCGCAGCCACACCGACCGTAACGTGCGGGTGGGGCCGGTGGTCACCAGCCGCTCCACTGGCGAGCCGATCATTCCCATCTCACGGCGCCTGAACAACCCCGATGGCAGCTTTGCCGGGGTGCTGCTGGGGACCATCCGGGTGAGCTGGTTCGTTGACTACTACGGCGACTTCAAGATCGACGACCGTGGCGCGCTGGTGCTCGCCCTGCGCGACGGCACGATCCTGGTGCGGCGCCCCTACAGCCCGGCGGTGCTGGGCCAAAGCCTGGCCCAGAGCGAGATCTTCACCCGTTACCTGCCGCGCGCCAGCCAAGGGGTCGCCGAGGTCAAGGCGGTGGTCGACGGCACCTACCGGCTGTACGGCTACCGCGCCCTGGGCAGCTACCCGCTGGTGGTCGAGGCCGGGCTGTCACGCGAGTCGATCATCGCGCCGTGGCGCCATGACCTGCTGAAAACCGGCCTGGTGCTGCTGGTGCTCACCGCCGGGCTGGCCGGCTTCGGCGCCCTCGTGCTCGGCCAGTTGCGCCAGCGCGGGGTGATGGAGGCGCAACTGCGCCAAGCCCACCAACGGGTGCAGGCGATGGCCTTGACCGACAGCCTCACCGGCCTGGGCAACCGCCGCCAACTCGACACCGCCCTGCCCCAGGAAATCGACCGCGCCAAGCGCCAGGGCGGGCCCTTGGCGCTGGTGATCCTCGATGTGGACCACTTCAAGCGCTACAACGACAGCTACGGCCACGCCGCCGGCGACGAATGCCTGCGGCGGGTCGCCCAGGCCATCGCTGAACAGCTCAAGCGCCCGGCGGACCTCGCCGTGCGCTACGGCGGGGAAGAGTTCGTGGTGCTGTTGCCCGGCACCGACGCCCACGGCGCCGGGCAGGTGGCGCAGGCGATCTTGCGGGCCATCCAGGGCCTGGGCATCGAGCACCGCCAGCACAGCGAAGGCGTGGTCACCGCCAGCGCCGGGGTGGCGGTCAGCACCCCGGCCGGCGAGGCCACCAGCCCGGAAGGCATGATCAAGGCCGCCGACGCCTTTTTGTACATGGCCAAGCACCAGGGCCGTAACCGCTGGCAGGCCGCGGTGCCGCCCGTGCGCGCGCTCAATTCGCGCTGAAACGCGGCCCCCAGAGCACCACGCTGGCGCCCAGCACGCACAGCGCCGCGCCAAGCCAGTCGCTGCCGGCCGGGCGCACCTTCTCCACCAGCGCCAGCCACAACAGCGAGGTAACAATGTACAGCCCGCCATAGGCGGCATAGGCGCGGCCGGCGTAAGCGGCCTCTACCCGGGTCAGCAACAGCCCGAAGGCCACCAGGCTGAGCAGCCCCGGCAGCACCCACCAGGCGCTTTTGCCCAGCCGCAGCCACAGGTAAAAACTGTAGCAACCGGCGATTTCAAATACTGCCGCGAGAAAGAACCAAAGGTAGTTCAGCATGGTCTATGCGCCCGTTTTATCCGATAGCGCGCCAGCATACCGGGCACGAAAAAAAACCGCTCGGGGTTAAACCTTTTTCAAACTTTTTCAAAGGTTGGCCAGTCAGTTATTACAAGCACGAGTGAAAGGCGTGCGAACCAATAAGGTCATCCAAGGAACCTATCATGGTCACAATTCTGGTCATCATCCTGATTCTAATTCTGATCGGTGGCTTGCCGGTTTTCCCCCACTCCCGCAGCTGGGGTTACGGGCCATCGGGTATCGTCGGCGTGGTATTGGTGGTGCTGCTCGTGCTGCTGTTGCTGGGCAGGATATAACGCCTTCACCGTGAATAAAAAAACCCGCCAACTCGGCGGGTTTTTTAGTTGAAGCGCAACGCTGTCAGTGGTTCACCGCGCCACTGGCACCCAGCCCGGTTTGCGAACGCACAAACTGTGGGAAGAACAGCGCGCGTTCTTTATCCGCGGCGGTGGATTTATCGGTGACCGAGAAGAACCAGATCCCCACAAAGGCCACGATCATCGAGAACAACGCTGGGTATTCATAGGGGTAGATCGGTTTTTCGTGGCCCATGATCTGCACCCAGATGGTCGGGCCGAGGATCATCAGCACCACCGCGGTGACCAACCCCATCCAACCGCCGATCATCGCCCCGCGGGTGGTCAGGCGCTTCCAGTACATCGAAAGCAGCAGCACCGGGAAGTTACAGCTGGCGGCGATCGAGAACGCCAGGCCGACCATGAAGGCGATGTTCTGCTTCTCGAACAGGATGCCGAGCACGATGGCCACCACGCCCAAGGCGATGGTGGTGATCTTCGACACGCGGATTTCATCCTTCTCGTTGGCCTTGCCTTGCTTGATCACGCTGGCGTAGAGGTCATGGGACACCGCCGAGGCGCCGGCCAGGGTCAGCCCGGCCACCACCGCGAGGATGGTGGCGAACGCCACCGCCGAGATAAAGCCCAGGAACACACTGCCGCCCACTGCGTTGGCCAGGTGCACCGCGGCCATGTTGTTGCCGCCGATCAGCGCGCCGGCGGCGTCCTTGAAGGCCGGGTTGGTGCTCACCAACAGGATCGCGCCAAAGCCGATGATGAAGGTCAGGATGTAGAAATAACCGATGAAACCGGTGGCGTAGAGCACGCTCTTGCGGGCTTCCTTGGCGTCGCTGACGGTGAAGAAGCGCATCAGGATGTGCGGCAGGCCGGCAGTGCCGAACATCAGCGCCAGGCCCAGCGAGAACGCCGAGATTGGGTCTTTCACCAGCCCGCCGGGGCTCATGATCGCCTCGCCTTTGGGGTGCACCTTGATCGCCTCGGAGAACAGCATGTTGAAGTCGAAGTTGACCGACTTCATCACCATCAGCGCCATGAACGACGCGCCCGACAGCAACAGCACCGCCTTGATGATCTGCACCCAGGTGGTCGCCAGCATGCCGCCGAACAGCACGTACAGGCACATCAGGATGCCCACCAGCACCACCGCGATGCCGTAGTCGAGGCCAAACAGCAACTGGATCAGCTTGCCGGCGCCGACCATCTGCGCGATCAGGTAGAAGGCCACCACCACCAGCGAGCCACAGGCCGACAGGGTGCGGATTTCCTTCTGCTTGAGGCGGTACGAAGCCACGTCGGCGAAGGTGTACTTGCCCAGGTTGCGCAGGCGCTCGGCGATCAGGAACAGAATGATCGGCCAGCCCACCAGAAAGCCGATCGAGTAGATCAGCCCGTCGTAGCCAGAGGCGAACACCAGCGCCGAGATGCCCAGAAACGAGGCGGCCGACATGTAGTCGCCGGCGATCGCCAGGCCGTTCTGAAAGCCGGTGATGCGCCCACCGGCGGCGTAGTAGTCGGCGGCCGAGCGGTTACGCTTGGAGGCCCAGTAGGTGATGCCCAGGGTGAGCGCCACGAAGGCGACGAACATGATGATCGCCGGCACGTTGAGGGGTTGCTTCTGTACCGCCCCGGTGAGGGCGTCGGCGGCCAGGGCCAGGGGCGCTACGGCGGCCAGCGCGGCCGCGACTGCAAGGCGGCGGATCATGGCTTCACCTCGTTGAGGATGGCTTGGTTGAGCTGATCGAATTCGCCATTGGCGCGGCGCACGTAGATGGCCGTGAGCACGAAGGCGCTGAGGATCAAGCCGACCCCGATCGGAATGCCCCAGGTGATCGCCGAACCGGGGCTGAGCTTGGCCCCCAGCACGTGCGGGCCATAGGCGATGAGCAGGATGAAAGCCGAGTAGAGGGCGAGCATGATCGCCGACAGGATCCAGGCAAAGCGTTCGCGCTTGGCCACCAGTTCCTTGAAGCGAGGGTTTTCCTGGATGGCCAGGTAGATGCTGTCGTTCATTGTTTTTGTCTCCGCAGCACGGTTGGGGTGGAACATGCTCCACTTTAGGCGTGCGCGGGGGCAAAAAAAGACGACTTTAGTAGTAGGGGGAGCAGGCCCTCCCCGTTTGGGGAGGGAAGGGGGCAAGCGGCAAGTTAGAAGCTGGGAGCGTTCACAGCTTGCTGCTTGCTGCTTGCCACTTGCTGCTCTAGCCCTCCATCTCCAGGCGTTTGCGCACCACTTCCACCAGGCGGTCGGGCTGGAACTTGGAGAGGAAATCGTCGCACCCCACCTTGCGCACCATCGACTCGTTGAAACTGCCCGACAACGAGGTGTGCAGCACCACGTAGAGCTTGGCCAGGCGCGGGTCCTGGCGGATTTCGGTGGTCAGCCGGTAGCCGTCCATTTCCGGCATTTCGGCGTCGGTGAACACCATCAGCAGCTTCTTGTTGAGGTCTTCACCGGCATCGGCCCAGGCCTTGAGCATGCGCAGGCCCTTCAGGCCGTCGCTGGCCACGTGCATCTTCATGCCCAATTGCGACAGCGTGTCGCGCAGTTGCGCCAGGGCCACGGTGGAGTCGTCGACCAGCAGCACTTCGCGGCCACGGGCGCGCTGCAGCACGTTGTCTTCAAGCTTCTCGCGGGAGACCTTGGCGTTGTACGGCACGATCTCGGCCAGCACCTTCTCCACGTCGATCACCTCCACCAGGTTGTCGTCGACCTTGGTGATGGCGGTGAGGTAATGCTGGCGCCCGGCGCTGGAGGGGGGCGGCATGATCGCCTCCCAGTTGAGGTTGATGATGCGGTCTACCCCGCCCACCAGGAACGCCTGCACCGAGCGGTTGTACTCGGTGACGATGATGGTGCTGTTCGGCCCCGGCTGCAGCGGGCGCATGCCGATCGCCTGGGACAGGTCGATCACCGGCAGGGTTTGCCCGCGCAGGTTGACCACCCCACACACGAAGGCATGGCGCTGCGGCATCAGGGTCAGCTTGGGCAGTTGCAGCACCTCTTGCACCTTGAACACGTTGATCGCGAACAGTTGCCGGCCAGAGAGGCGGAACATCAGGATTTCCAGGCGGTTTTCACCGACCAGTTGCGTGCGCTGATCGACCGAATCGAGAATGCCTGCCATGGATGAATGCCTCGGGCGCTGAAAGGTAAAGGTACTGGAGTGGGCTATCGGCCAGGTGGGCTGGAACTTTAGGTCTGGCTACAGGGCCCTCGCCCCACACCCCAGTATCAGGGAAACCCTGAGGAACCCTCAGGGAATGCCGGATAGGTTTGGTGCCCGATTGCCATTATTGTGACGCTATTCTCAGATGCTTGAATGGAGTCAGCCCGTGCACGCCACCCCCGCCAACGCCTGCTTCACCGCGCCGGCCGCTGCTGGCGGCCTCGGGCTGCCCGTGCTGGGCTGGCTCACCCAGTTGCACGATTGCCTCGACCACCTGGCCCTGCTCAACGGCGACGACGAAGCCGCCAGCGCCCTGCGCTATGCCCTGGTACGCCTGCACGCCACCGCCCAGGCCAGCGGCCTGGCCGGGGTGGCGCAGTTCGCCGCGGCGGTGGCCCTGGCCCTGGCGGCGTCGCCCAGCCCCTGGCACCAGGACGGCAACAGCCGCGGTGTGCTGCGCCAGTGCCTCGACCTGATGGCCTGGCAAGTGGAGCTGGCAGACCCTACCACCGGCGAACTGAACCTCGACCAGCAAGAACAACAGCAACTGCTTACCGAACTGCGCGACACCCTGGCTGGCCGGCAGTTGAACCTGCCCCTGCCCGGCTGGGCGTTCGAACGGCGTGCGGTGTGATGCCGCAGGGTGGCATTGCGCCATTACCGAAAAGCGTCACACTTTGCAATAAAACGCCGACCAGTGGCGGCTGAAATCCGTTTTATGTGTACAAAGTGGTACCATGCGCCGCCCCTCCTCCCTCCTAGGGCGGCCTGTATCGCACACCATGCAGCACTCTGACCTTCAACCTGGCGCGTGGCCCCGCCGGCTTTTGCCGGGGCTGGCCGGCACCTGCGCATTGGCCAACCTGGCGGCTTGGTATTTCGCCGTGGGCAATGGCCCGGCGCTGCTGGCGCTGAACCTGCTTTGCGCCGCCGCGCTGGCCTGGCACGCCCTGCGCCCGGCAGCGCCGCAGGCCCTGGCCGCGCAGTTGCTGGCGGTGCGCGAGCATGAGCGCCAGCGCCTGGGCCGCGACCTGCACGACGAACTCGGCCAGTTGCTGGGCTTTTGCCGCCTGCGCCTGGAATGGCTCGGCAAGCGCCTGGGCACCGAGCTGCAGGCCCCCGCCCAGGAAATAAACGCAGCGTTGGCCGAAGCGCTGGAAAAAATGCGCGACATCAGCAGCCTGCTCAACCCTCGCCAACTGGCCAGCCTGGGCCTTGAAGCGAGCCTGCGCAGCCACTTGCTGCGGGCACTGGCCGGCACCTCGCTGCAGTGGAGCCTGCAATGCCGGCAGGGCCTGAACGGGCTCGATGAGGCCATGGCGGTGGCGGTATTTCGCATCGTTCAGGAGGCTGCCAGCAATACCTTGCGCCATGCCCAGGCGCGGCACCTGAGCGTGCAGCTCGAGCGCCAGGCGCAGGGCCTGGCGTTGGCCCTCAGCGACGACGGCCGCGGCTTTGACGGCGCCGCGGCGCTGGCCCAGGGCCGTGGCCTGGCCGGCATCCGGGAGCGCGCCCAGGCCCTGGGCGGCCACTTGCGGGTGGCCAGCGCGCCCGGCCAGGGCTGCCGCCTCAGCGTGCTGCTGCCCTGGCCCAAGCCGCGCGCCGCCCGCGCCGGGCGAGAGGCGCCATGAGCTGCCGGCTGCTGTTGGTCGATGACCACGTGCTGATCCGCGCCGGGCTGCGCGCGCTGTTGGCCGACATCCCCGGCTACAGCGTGGTGGCTGAAGGCGACGACGGCAGCCAACTGCTCGACCTCAGCCGCCGCCACCGCCCGGACATGGTCCTGCTCGACCTCTCGATGAAATCCCTCGGCGGCCTGGAGGCGCTGCGCGCGCTCAAGCGCCAGGCGCCGGCGCCGCGGGTGCTGATCGTGACCATGCACAGCGAACCGCGCCTGGTCATGCAAGCGCTGGAAGCCGGCGCCGACGGCTACCTGCTCAAAGACAGCAGCGCCGCCGAGCTGGAACACGCGCTGCAATCGCTGCGCACCGGCATCCGTTACCTCAGCCCGGCGGTGGCCGGCGCGGTGATCCAGCGCGCGTTGCAGCCCCAGGCCCGCCCCGCGGCCCAGGCGCTGACCGCGCGGCAGCTGGAAATCCTGCGGCTGATCGCCCGCGGCAAGGCCACCCGCGAGATCGCCCAGGGCCTGGGGCTGAGCATCAAGACCGTCGAAACCCACCGCGCCCAGCTGATGAAGCGCCTGCAGGTGTTCGACGTTGCCGGGCTGGCGCTGTACGCGGTGCGCGAAGGCATCATCAACCTGGATGACTGAGCAGCGCGCAGTTCTGCGGCAGGTGCACCTTCAGCGCCTTGGCGCGGGCGGCAAAGCGCAGGTTGGCGCTCTTCACCGGCTCGCCGTCGAGGTTGATGTCCAGCCCTTCGCCGGCGTGCACCTCGACCCACGGTAGCCGCGCCCGCACGAACAGGTTGTCCAGCACCAGGCCGCCGGCCAGCAGCGCCTTGAGCGCGCCGATCACCTCGCCCGGCGCCGGCAGGATGCACACATCGAGCAGGCCGTCGTCGGCCAACGCCTCAGGGCACAGCACGTGGCCGCCGCCGGCCTGGCGGCCGTTGCCGATGCCCAGCGCGAGCAACTCGCCCTCCCACTCGAACCCCGGCCCGGCCAGGCGCCCATGGGCGGCCTTGAGCTCGCTGAAGCGGCTGAGCCCGGTGAACAGGTAGGCCGCGCCGCCGAGCACTTTTTTCAGGTCTTCGGAGGTGTTGGCCGTGACCTGGCTGCCAAAGCCGCCGGTGGCCATGTTCAGGAACAAATGCTCGCCGGCCTCGCCGAGGTCGATGTCCCGCGCCGGGGCGTTGAGCAGCGCCAGCGCCGCGGCTGGCTCCAGCGGCACCCCGGCGGCGCGGGCGAAGTCATTGGCGGTGCCCAGCGGCAACAGCACCAGCGAGGCGTCTTCGGGCGCTTGCGCCAGGGCCTCGGCCACGTCCCTGAGGGTGCCGTCGCCACCCCCGGCGATGATCGTGCGGTAGCCGGCGGCCAGCCCTTCGGCCACCAGCCGCTGGGCATCGCCGGCCTCCCAGGTGACCCGCACCAGCAGCTCCCAGCCCTGCTCGCGCTGGGCCTGTACCGCCTGGCGCACCTCCTCGTTGAGGGCCTGTTTACCGTGCAGAATCAGCCATGCCTTACGTTCGATCATGATGTAGCCCCCATTAGCGATGAGGCATAGACCACAGCGCGGGCAAAAAGCGCCACAGTCATCAAAATGACAAAAAACCGACCTTTCGTCCGCGGGGCTTCCAAAAGGTCAATTTACTGACTAATATCGCTTTCACATCACTTCTTCACCGTTCCAGCCTCGGGTTCCCCCAGCGCCGGGCGGTAGCTTGCTCGCTGTTCTCGCCCTGCCCCCTTATTCGTATCCAGCCCCGTTTGGCTGCGCCTTGCGCGGGCCACGCCTGGCTATTACTTTCGTGCGCGCCCGCGCCTACCTGAGAGGTTTGCTCCCATGAGCGCTCTGATCCCCTGCATTATCGCCGGCGGTGCCGGTACCCGTTTGTGGCCGGTTTCCCGCGAGGGCATGCCCAAGCCGTTCATGCGCCTGCCCGACGGCGAAAGCCTGCTGCAAAAAACCTTCGAGCGCGCCGCTGGCCTGCCCGGGGTAGAGCGCATCCTCACGGTGACCAACCGCGACGTGTTCTTCCGCACCGTCGACGACTACCGCCAGTACAACCACCAGCAACTGGCGCTGGATTTCATCCTTGAGCCGAGCGGCCGCAACACCGCGCCGGCGATCGCCATGGCCGCCCTGCACGTGGCCCGCGAGTACGGCGGCGACGCCCAGTTGCTGGTGCTGCCGGCCGACCATCTGATCCGCGACCTCGACGCCCTCGCCTGGGCGGTGGAAAGCGCCCGCGCGCTGGCCAGCGAAGGCGCCCTGGTGACCTTCGGCCTGCTGCCCAGCCGAGCCGAAACCGGCTTTGGCTATATCGAGAAAGGCACCGCGCTGAGCCACGGCGCCTTTGAAGTGGCGCGCTTCGTCGAGAAACCCGACCTGGCCACCGCCGAGGACTACCTGGCCGGCGGCCAGCACCTGTGGAACGCCGGGATGTTCTGCCTGCGCGCCGATGCCATCCTCGACGAGCTGGCCGCGCATGCCCCGCAAGTGCTGGAAACCGCCCGCCTGTGCCTGGAGAACAGCCACAGCAAACGCGGCAACGGCGAATACCAACTGGAACTGAACGCCGAGCTGTTCGCCCAGGCGCCGGATATTTCCATCGACTACGCGGTGATGGAACACTCGGCCAAGGTGGCGGTGATCCCCTGCGAGCTGGGCTGGAGCGACATTGGCTCGTGGGAAGCGATCCGCGAACTGGCCGAGGCCGACGAGCACGGCAACCAGTGCCTGGGCGAGGCGGTGCTGCACGACACCTCGAACTGCTACATCGACTCACCGCGCCGGCTGGTGGGCTGCGTGGGGGTAAAAGACCTGATCATCGTCGACACCCCCGATGCCCTGCTGATCGCCGACACCCACCGCAGCCAGGAAGTGCGGCTGATCGCCAAGGAGCTCAAGCGCACCGGCCATGAAGCCTACCGCTTGCACCGTACCGTGACCCGCCCGTGGGGCACCTACACCGTGCTCGAGGAAGGCCAGCGCTTCAAGATCAAGCGCATCGTGGTCAAACCGGATCAGTCACTGTCGCTGCAGATGCACCATCACCGCAGCGAACACTGGATCGTGGTCTCGGGGATGGCCAAGGTGACCAATGGCGATGAGGAATTCCTGCTCGACACCAACGAGTCGACCTTCATCAAGCCCGGGCGCGTGCACCGCTTGGTCAACCCGGGGGTGATCGACCTGGTGATGATCGAGGTGCAGAGCGGCGAGTACCTCGGCGAAGACGACATCGTGCGCTTCACCGATGTGTATGGGCGGGTGCCGGCGGTGTCCTGAGCCGGCAGGCCCTCGCCCGGCACAGCCGTAATGCTGTTCACTTAAGCCATTTCACGGCTTTACGGAAGAGATCAATCTGTGAGCTCTGCTGAATTCGTGCATGAGCTTCAGGGCCCATCGCCCGGCACAGCCGGCCTCCCACCAGATTTGTGTTAGTGCTTGATTTACAAGGTAACACAGAGCCCGTGGGAGGCCGGCTGTGCCGGGCGAAGGGCCCTCTAGCCCAACACCTCACTCAACGGAATGAAGTACACGCCATCACCCTCTGCCAGCGTGGTGCCCTCGGGCACCTCGACCAGGCCTTGGGCCCAGGCGGCGCTGCGCAGCACCCCCGAACTCTGGTTCGGGTAGATCACCGCGCGCTCGCCCTCGAGGCGGGCGCGCAGGAATTCCCGGCGGTTGCCGGCCACCGGCCAGGCAAAGCCGGCGCGCACCTTGAAGCGCAGCGGCTGCACCTCGGCGCAGCCCAGGCGGCGCAGCAGGTACGGCCGCGCCAGCAACGCGAAGGTGACCAGGGTCGAGGCCGGGTTACCCGGCAGGCCCAGCACCGGCACCCCGGCGTAGTGGCCGAAGGTGAGCGGTTTGCCCGGTTTGATCGCCAGCTTCCACAGGCCCAGTTCGCCGCCTTCGCGCAGCGCCTGGCCGAGGTAGTCGGCCTCGCCCACCGACACCCCGCCGGTGCTGAGGATCAAGTCCGCCGCCTGGCAGCCTTGCAGGCGCGCGCGGGTCAGCGCCAAATCGTCGGGGAGGATGCCAGCGTCGAGCACCTCGCAGCCCAACCGTTGCAACCAACTGATCAACACCCGCCGGTTGCTGTTGTAGATCTGCCCCGGCGCCAGCGGCTGGCCCGGCTCGGCGAGTTCATCACCGGTGCTCAGCACCGCCACCCGCGGCTTGCGCCGCACGCTCAGCTCGGCATGCCCCAGGCTTGCCGCCAACCCCAGCTCGACCGGCCCCAGCCGCGTACCGGCCACCAGCACGGTGTCTCCGGCGCGGGTTTCCTGGCCTTGCGGGCGCACGTTCTGCCCAGGCTTGAGCGGCGCGGTAAAGCGCACCTGGCCGTCTTCCAACACCTCGGTGTTTTCTTGCATCTCCACGCAGTCGGCGCCTTCGGGCATCGGCGCGCCGGTGAAAATCCGCGCGCAGGTGCCGGCCCGCAGTGGCGCGGGCGCGGTGCCGGCGAAGATCCGCTGGCTCACCGCCAGCGGCTCGCCGTTCCAGCCCTCCAGGCGCAGGGCGTAGCCGTCCATGGCGCTGTTCGGCCAAGGCGGCAGGTCGCAGCCGGCCAGCAGGTCGGCGGCCAGTACGCGGCCATCGGCGTGTTCCAGCGCAACCACTTCGCAGGCACTGATCGGCGCACGCGCCGCCGCCTCGAGCAGGTGCTCGAGGGCCTGCTCCAGCGGCATCAGGCCGCGCGGCTCAGCCACGGCTTTCACACGGCGCGGCCTGTTTCAGGTGCGGCACGAAGTTGCAAGGGCGAAAGCGTGCGTCCAGTTGCTCGGCGAGGATGCCGTCCCAGGCGGTGCGGCAGGCGTTGGTCGAGCCCGGCAGGCAGCACACCAGGGTGCCGTTGGCCAGGCCCGCCAGGGCCCGCGACTGCACCGTGGAGCTGCCGATGTCGGCCACGGAAATCTGCCGGAACAGCTCGCCAAAACCGTCGATGCGTTTGTCGAGCAGGCAGCTTACTGCCTCGGGAGTGCTGTCGCGGCCGGTGAAGCCGGTGCCGCCGGTGATCAACACCACTTGCACTTGGTCTTCGGCGATCCACTGCGCCACCTGGGCGCGGATGCGGTAGAGGTCGTCCTTCAGCAGTACCCGCGCGGCGAGGCCGTGGCCGGCGGCCTTGAGGCGGTCGACGAACAGCTGGCCAGAGGTGTCGTTGTCGAAGGTACGGGTGTCGCTGACGGTCAGCACGGCGATGTTCAGCGGCACGAAAGGCGTGTCGGCCTTGGCTTTCATGGGGCAGGTCCGGTTGTTTGCGCGAAGGCCGGATGTTATACCACAGGCCACTTTCCACTGCCCGCCAGGCCGCCCGATGCCCACACCCGCCGCGCCCGTTTCCGCCCTGCTGCTCGCCGGTGGCCAAGGCCAGCGCATGGGCGGGCAAGACAAAGGCCTGCTGCCCTGGCAGGGCCTGCCGCTGATCGCCCACGTGCAGCGCCAGGTGCGGCCGCTGACCGACGACCTGATCATCTCCTGCAACCGCAACGCGGAGGCCTACCGCGGCTACGCCGACCGCTTGGTGGCGGACGCCGAGGCCGGCTTCCCCGGGCCGATGGCCGGGCTGCTGGCCGGCCTGGCCGCGGCCCGCCACTCCTGGCTGCTGGTGCTGCCGTGCGATGTACCGGGGCTGGACCCAGCCCTGCTCAATGGCTTGTTGGCCACCGCGTTCGCCGCCGATGGGGTGGCGATGGTGCGCCAGGGTGGCCAGTGGGAGCCGCTGCTGTGCGTGATCCCCACGCGCCTGCTCGGCGCCTTCGAACAGGCCTGGCGGGCCGGCGAGCGCAGCCCGCGCAAGGTGTTGCTGGCGGCCGGCGCCAGCGCCTTCGACTGCCCGGCCGAAGACCCCCGCCTGGCCAACCTCAACACCCCGGCCCTGCTGCGCTCGGCCCGCTAGGAACTTGCCGCTGGCACGGGCGTCCAAACCGTTGGTAAACCAAGAATTATTCCACCGGAGACTGCCCCATGTACAAACGGATCGTTCCCGCTTTCCTGCTCGCCGCAGGCTTGGCCACGCTGGCGGGTTGCTCCACGCCGAACGTGATCACCCTCAACGACGGCCGTGAAATCCAGACCACCGACACCCCCAAGTTCGATGACGACACCGGCTTTTACGAGTTCAAGCAGCTCGATGGCAAGGTCACCCGGGTGAATAAAGACCAGGTGCGCACAGTCAAGGAACTCTAAGCCCGCGGCCGGGCACCCGGGGAATTAAGCCCCTGCTATCAAGGGCTTGCATCCCCCCAAAAGCCCGGCTATGCTTTCTGTCATCGGAGTGTAGCGCAGCCAGGTAGCGCGTCTCGTTCGGGACGAGAAGGCCGCAGGTTCGAATCCTGTCTCTCCGACCACCTCCCCAAAAGCCCGCCGTCATGGCGGGCTTTTTCGTTTCCGCGTTTTCGCCCCTCCCCGCGCCGTGCCACGGCCTTGTCATCCTTGATACATAAACCAAAAAAATCCCTGGATCCAGCGCCTGACGCCTGCGCCAATGGCTTGGCGAAGCCCCCCTTCAAACAGCCGTTTCGCTTTGTATTTACAGGCTTTTTAGCCAAACGGCGAAAGGCTCTGAAATGCCCTTTTGGGGCCAGTAACTAAATGTTTCTAAAGGCCTAAAGTAGCGATTTGCCATGCCGATAGCCTCTCCGACCGAGGCATTGTGGTCGTGGACTCATTTGCTGCGGTCGGGAATGAGTAAAGGATGCCGAACACTTAAACTTTTCCTGGGAACGCTACCTTATGGCCTCCATCATCACATCGATGTCCACGGCGCAAATTGCCGTTTTGTCGACCAAGCAGATCGCTTCGCTGAAAACCAGCGACGTCGCCGCCCTGAGCACCGAGCAGGTAGGCGTACTGAGCACTACCCAGATTGGCGCGCTGACCACCACCGACGTGGTATCGCTGAGCACCGCGGCCATCGCTGCGTTCAACGCTTCGCAACTGAGCGCCCTGGACACCAAGGACGTGGCCGTACTGGCCGCTGCCCAGGTGGCGGCACTGAGCACCACCCAGGTGGCTGCGTTCTCCAGCGCGCAGATCGGCGCGCTGACCACCAAGCAGGTCGGTTCGATCGTTTCGAGCATGTCCACCGCCCAGGTCAGCCTGCTCTCGGCGGCCCAAGTCAAGGGCCTGACCACCACCCAACTGAGCACCCTGGGTACCGACACCGTGTCGGCGCTGAACACCAAGGCCATCGCCGCGCTGACCACCGTGCAGATCGGCGCGCTGAGCAGCGACGCCACCGCCGCGCTGGTCACTGCCCAGGTCAACGCCCTGACCACCGCCCAGGTGGGCGCCGTCGCGGTCAAGCTGAGCACTGACCAGATCGGCATTCTGGGCACCGCCCAGGTATCCGGCCTGACCACCAGCGTGCTGGGCGCGCTGAGCACCGACCAACTGCAAGCGATCAGCACCGCCGACATCGCCGTGTTGTCGACCGCCCAAGTGGCCAGCCTGTCGTCCGCCTCGCTGGGTAACCTGACCACCGCGCAGTTGCAGGCGATTTCGACCAAGGGCATCCCGGCCCTGACCAGCACCCAGGTCGCCGGCCTGAGCACTGACCAGGTCAACGCCTTCACCACCACCCAGGCCGCCGCGCTGAGCACCTCGCAGGTCAGCGCCCTGGTCAGCAAACTGACCAACGACCAGATCGGCGCCCTGACCACCGTGCAAGCGGCGGGCATGAGCACCACCGCCATCGCCTCGTTGACCACCGACCAGTTGGCCGCGATCTCTACCAAAGACATCGCCGCCCTGACCACCACCCAGTTGGGCGCCATCGCCACCGCCGACGTGGCCTCGCTGACCACCGCCCAGATCGGTGCGTTGACCACCAAGCAAGTGGGCGTGCTGGCCACCAGCATGTCGACCGACCAGATCGGCGCGCTGAGCACCCTCCAGGCCGGTAGCCTGTCGACCACCACCCTGGCCGCGCTGAGCACCGCGCAGTTGCAAGCGATCTCCACCCGCGACATCGCCGTGCTGACCACCCTGCAGGTCTCGGGCCTGTCGACCGGCCAACTGGGCGCGCTGAGCACCGACCAGCTGCAAGCCCTGTCGACCAAAGACGTGGCCGCGCTGAGCACCACCCAGGTGGGCGCGCTGAGCACCGACCAGGTCAATGCCCTGACCACCGCCCAGGCCGCCGCGCTGACCACCACCCAGGTGAGCACCCTGGCCGCCAAGCTGAGCACCACGCAGATCGGCGCGCTGTCGGCGATCCAAGCCGCGGGCATGAGCACCGATGCGGTCGCCGCGCTGAGCACCGCGCAGCTCACGGCCATCTCGACCAAAGACATCGCCGTGCTGACCACCGCCCAGTTGGGCGCCATCGCCACCGCTGACGTCGCTTCGCTGACCAGCGTGCAGGTTGCGGCGCTGACCACCAAGCAAGTGGGCGTGCTGGCCGCCAACATGTCGACCGACCAGATCGGCGCGTTGAGCACCGTGCAGGCCGGCAGCCTGTCGACCACCGTGCTCGGCTCGCTGAGCAACGACCAGCTGCAAGCGATCTCGACCAAAGACATCGCCGTGCTGAGCACTGCGCAGGTCGCCAGCCTGAGCACCGCGCAACTGGGCACCCTGACCACCACCCAGCTGCAAGCCATCTCCACCAAAGACGTAGCAGCGCTGACCACTGAGCAACTGACCTCACTCAGCACCGACAAGATCGCCGCGCTGATGACCGCGCAAGTGGCGGCGCTGACCAGCACCCAGGTCGGCTCGCTGGTGAGCAACCTCACCTCCGCCCAGGTTGCGACCCTGAGCACCGTGCAGGTGTCGGGCATCAGCAGCACCACCCTCGGCGCGCTGAGCACCGACCTGCTGGCCGCGCTGTCGACCCGCGACGTTGCCTCGCTGAGCACCACCCAGCTCAGCGGCCTGGGCACCGACAGCGTCACCGCGTTGACCACCGCCCAGGTAGCAGCACTGACCACCACCCAGGTGGGCAGCCTGACCGCGCTGTTCAGCACCGCGCAGATCGGCGCCCTGACCAGCACCCAGGTGTCTGGCCTGTTGGTCGCCAACCTGAGCACCGAACAAGTGGCGGCGGTCTCCACCGCTGACATCGCGTTCCTGTCGACCGCCCAGGTCACCGCCCTGAGCACCGACCAGGTGGGCAGCTTCAGCACCGGCCAGGTCGCCGCGATGAAGTACCAGCAGATCAGCGCGCTGGGCTCGGGCTTCAGCAGCACCCAGATCGGCGCCCTGACCACCGCGCAAGCGGCTGGCCTGACCTCCACCATGCTCTCGGGCTTCAGCACCGAACAGCTGGGCGCCCTGTCGACCCGCGAAATCGCAGCCCTGTCGACCGCTCAGGTCGCCAGCCTGTCGACCACCGTGTTGAACAACCTGAGCACCGATCAGGTGCAGTCGATCGAAGCGGTAGACATCGCTGCCCTGAGCACCACCCAGGCCGCTGGCCTGGCGTCGGCCCAGGTCACCAACCTGACCACCAGCCAGATCGCGGCGATGAAGTACAGCCAGATCAGCGCCCTGGCCACCAACCTGTCGACCGCCCAGGTCGGCCTGTTGTCGGCCGCGCAGGTCTCGGGTATCGCCACCTCGACGCTGGCGGCAATGAGCACCGATCAGATCGCAGCGATCACCACCAAGGACGTGGCCGCCCTGACCACGGCCCAGGTGAGCTCGCTGACCACCGCTCAGATCCCGGCGATGACCACCAGCCAGATCAACGCCCTGACGGCCGCCCAGGTGAATGCCCTGACCAGCGACCAGATCGGCGCGCTGACCACCGACCAGGTGCCGTACCTGAACTTCTAAGCGCACCGCGCGCGCCCCGGTCACGCCCCGCGTGGCCAGGGCCAACGCGGCCGCGGCGAAGGCTGTACCTCGCGGGGTGGGCAGGTCACTGCCTACCCCGTTTTTCAGCCCGCGGTTCTGGACGAACCGGCAACCACCCCACTAGGATGAAACCGCCAGAGGGGGTTTTTCCCTTTATTTCAATGCCCCGCATCGCTTGATGCGCCCTTTATTTCGAAAGCGTAAACCCATGAGCCAGCCACAAGACCGCCTCTCCGCGCTACTCGAACAAATCACCGGCGGGCATGCCGCCGAGGCCCTGCCCGAACTCGACCTGCTGCTCAGCCAGCAGCCGGCCAGCCCCGCGCTGCTCGGCCTGCGCGCCGAAGCGCTGCGCCTGAGCGGGCGCTTCGTCGAGGCGGTAGACGCCTTCAAGCTGGCCGCCGAACACGGCGCCGGCGTGCGCAACTGGTTGGCCGGCGGCGTGTTGCTGGCGGCCATGCGGCGTACCGACGAAGCCCTGCAGTTCCTGCTCAAGGCCCACGAACAGGCGCCCGACAGCGACGAAGTGCTCGACGCACTGGTGACCACCTACTTCAACGCCAACCGCCAGGCCGAGGGTATCCCCTACGCGCGCCTGCAACTGGCGGCCAGCCAGGAGCCGCGGCGGCTGACCCACGCCGCCCTGCTGTTGCAGAGCAACGACCTCTACGAAGAATCGAACCAGGCGTTCCGCGCGATCATCGCGCTGGCCCCGCAAGACCCGGCCGTGCACGGCGCCGCGCTGGTGCCGGCGCGCTTTACCTGCGAGTGGGAATGGGTCGAGGCGCTGCAGGCGAAGATGGGCGCCTGGTACGACCAGGGCGAGTTCGCCGCGCCGCAGGAATACCCGCTCACCCACCTCACCTGGTGCACCGACGAAGCGCGCAACCTAGGCGTAACCGAAGCCTACGTGAAGCGCATGGTGCCGGCGGTCGAGCCGCTGCCGGCGCAGCTGCCCACGGCGCTGGCCGGGCGGCGCCTGCGGGTTGGCTATGTGTCGTGCGACTTCCGCAACCACGCCACCATGCACCTGATGGCCGGGTTGTTCGAGGCCCACGACCGCGAGCGCTTCGAGGTGTTCGCCTACGACTACAGCAGCTTCGACCTCTCCGAGTACCGCCAGCGCTTCACCCGCGCCTGCGAACACGTGGTGCCGATCCACTCGATGAGCGACCAGCAGGCCGCCGAGCGCATCGCCGCCGACGGCCTCGACATCCTCTTCGACCTCAAGCTGTACACCGGCGGCGGCCGCCCGGGCATCCTCGCCTACCGCCCGGCACCGCTGCAGGTGGCCTACCTGGGCTACCCCGGCAGCGCCGGCAACCGCGACATCGACTACATCGTTTCGGACCGCTTCGTCACCCCCGACAGCAGCACGCCGTTCTACCCCGAGGCGTTCTGCCGGCTGCCGCACACCTACCAGTGCAACGACCGCAAGCGCAGCGCCGCCGCCCAGCCGGCGCACCGTGCCGCCCACGGGCTGCCCGAGGGCAAGGTGGTGTTCGGCGCGTTCAACCAGTCGTACAAGATCGACCGCACCAGCTTCAGCGTATGGATGCAGGTGCTCAAGGAAGTGCCCGACAGCGTGCTGTGGCTGCTCGGCCAATGCGACGAAGCGATCACCCACCTGACCGAACAGGCGCGCGCCGCCGGGGTAGAACCCCAGCGCTTGATCTTCGCCCCGTTCGCCGCGCCGCAAGACCACCTGGCCCGCCTGCAACTGGCCGACGCGGTGCTCGACACCCTAGTGTGCAACGGCCACACCACCACCTCCGACGCGCTTTGGGCGAGCGTGCCGGTGATCACCGCGCGCGGCCAGCACTTCTGCTCACGGGTCAGCGAAAGCCTGCTCACCGCCATGGAGCTGCCTGAACTGGTGGGCGCCAACGCCGAGGCCATGGTGCGCATCGCCAAGCGCGTTGGGCTGGACGCCGAGCACCGCGGCGCGCTGCGCGCCAAGGTGGCGGCCAACCGCTTGACCACGCCGCTGTTCGACACCCTGCGCTTTACCCGCAACTTCGAAACCGCCATCGAGATGATGGTCGAGCAGGCCCGCCGCGGCGTGAAGGGCGTGCACATCGACGTGCCCGATGGCGGCCCGGTGGCGCCAGCGGCCGCCGAACGGGCCGAGGCGTTCACCGCGCCGCTGCAGGAAACCTACCCGGCCTGCCCGCTGTGCCAGGGCAACAGCGAGGCGCTCGGCTTCGCCAACTGCACCGGGCATGAGCGCTGGCACGCGGCATTGCCGCCGCAACTGGCGTGGATGAAGTGCGCGGCCTGCGGGCATGTACACACCCACCACCACTGGACGCCGGCAGGCCTGGCCGAGGTGGCCCGCCAGGCCGCCCCGGACCGCCTGCAGGTGGCCGCCGGCGACCACGACGCCTACCGCGGCGCCTGGGCGCCGACCGTGGCCAAGGTGGTGGAACTGCTCGGTGGCTACGGCGCGGTGCTCGGCCGTGGCCACGCACCGAGCTGGCTCGACGCCCGCTGTGGCGACGGCACCCTGCTGATGGCCGCCAGCGACCACGGCTTCGCCGGCAGCGGCCTGGACCCACGCCCTGCCGCGGTGGCGCGCCTGCGCGAGCTAGGCTTCGCCGCCGAGCAGCAAGACTTCATGGCCCAGGCCTTCGACAGCGTGTTCGACGTGATCTCGATGATGGCCATGCTCGAACACCAGGCCTACCCCCAGGAAGCCCTGCGCAAGGCCGCGCGGGTGCTACGCCCGGGCGGGCTGCTGGTGGTGCAGGTGCCCGACCAGGGCAGTTCGAGCTGGAAGGTGCTCGACGCCGCCGGCACCAACCCCTACTGGCAAGAGCTGGAAAGCTACCACCACTTCAGCCGCCAGCGGCTGATCGCGCTGCTCACTGAGTGCGGCTTCGAGGTGGTCGGCCTGGCCATCCCCAGCCGCCACCGCGCCCATGTGGAGCTGTACGCGCGGCGGCGTTGAGGGAAGGGGCCGGCGCCGGCCTTCAAGGGCCCTTCGCCCGGCACAGCCGGCCTCCCACGGATTCTGTGTTGTCTCGTAAATCAAGTACTTACACAAATCTGGTGGGAGGCCGGCTGTGCCGGGCGATGGGCCGGTCAGGCCCTGCGCGCAGTAAACCACCTAGAAAAAATCAGGGCTTTTTAACCTCGATTTAGCGCTCTGGTCGCTTAGTGAACAGCATTACGGCTGTGCCGGGCGAAGGGCCCTACAGCCAGGCACACACACCCGCCCCTGGCTCAGGGCCTGCCCATGATCTTCAACAACGGCGCATAGTCCGCGTGGCTCACCGGCACCATCGCCGTCGCCTGCTGCGAGGCGAAAAACCCCGCCAGCCCTTGCGGGTCGCTGAGCATCGCGCTGCGTACCTTGGCCTTCAGCGCGGGGCACAGCCGGCCGCTGAATACGTAAGGGTCATAGAAAATCGGTTGCGAGCGCCACAATACGTTGAAGGTGTTGCGGTCGATGCGGCCGCTGTCGAGGTAGGCATCCACCCGTTCGCTGGCCACAAAGGCCGCATCGACCTTGTGCGCCAGCAACGCATCGAGGGACTTGTCGTGGGAGCCTGAGTACACCACCGAGCCGAAGAACTGCCCCAGCGGCTGGCTGACCCGCGCCGAGAATTCCGCGTTCGGCACCACGCTGCCGGAGGTGCTGGCCGGGTCGGTGAGGGCCACCCCCAGCCCCCGCAGCGCTTCGATATGGCTCGCCCCGCCCTTGAGGGTGAGCAACAGCGCCTGATAGTGGGGGCCGGGGGGCGTGAAGTAACCATGGCTCATGGTCAGGGTCGCGAACGGCTCGATGCGCGGGTCGCGTTGGTAGGCCAGCAGGTAGGCGGCCGGGCCCAGCCAGGCGATGTCGACCCCACCGGAAACGATGGCATCGACCACGCTTTCGTAGCTCGATGCCGGCACGATCTCGACTGGCATCCCCAGCGCCTGGGTCAAGCGCTCGACCAGCGGCCGTTGCTCGCGCACTAGCGTGTCCATGTTCTTTTGCGGTACCACGGCGATGCGCAGGCTGTGCTGGCCGCACGCTGGCGCGGCCACCGCAGCACCCGCACACAGCCACGCCAGCAGCCCCACGAGAAACAGTTTTACGGTAAGCATGCAGGGTCCACGGCATTGGCAAAGGGGGCGTATTGGCGCAGTTGTTCCGGCGCCAGCGGCCGGCTGAAGTGGTAGCCCTGGGCGATGTCACAGCCGGCCAGCTTCAGGCACACCACCTGCTCGCGGGTTTCCACCCCTTCGGCGACCACTTCCAGGCCCAGGCGCTTGGCCAGGATGATGGTCGACGACACGATCGGGCTGTCGTCCGGGCTGTTGGCCAACGGCGCGATCAGCTTGCGGTCGATCTTCAAGGTGGTCAGCGGCAACGACTGCAAATGGGCAAAGCCGGCGTAGCCCTGGCCGAAGTCGTCCAGGCTGATGCACAGGCCGGCGTCGCGCAGCCGCTGCAAGTGTTCGATGGCCTGGCCTTCCTGGTCGAGCAGCGAGGTTTCGGTGATTTCCAGCTCCAGCCGCTGCGGCGCCAGGCCAAAGCGCTCGAGTTCCGCCAGCAGGCGCTTGCTGAAGTCGCCCTGGCGCAGTTGGATGGCCGAGACGTTGACCGCCAGCGGCGCCGTGCGCCCCTCGCCTTGCCATTCGGCCATGGCCTCGCAGGCCAGGCGCAGCACCTCCCAACCCAGCGCCACGATGAACCCGCTGCGCTCGGCCAGGCCGATGAAGCGGTCGGGGTACAGCAGGCCGAACTCCGGGTGCTGCCAACGCACCAGTGCCTCGTAGCCCTGCACCTGAAGGGTGTCGAGGCGGATCTTCGGCTGGTAGTGCAGCACGAACTGGCGTTCGGCCAAGGCGCTGCCCAAGGCTTGTTCGAGGGTGAACTCTTCGATGTCGGCCACGTTCAGCGAGGGGTCGAAAAAGCGGTACTGGCCGCGCCCGGCGCGCTTGGCCGAATACATCGCGGCGTCGGCACTGCGGATCAGGTCGTCGATCTGCTGGCCGTCGCGCGGGCAGATGCTCACGCCCACGCTGGGGCTGGTGGTCAGCTCGTGGGCGTCGAGCGAGTACACCGCCGAGAGTTTTTCCACCAGCAGGCGCACCCAGGTGTCGATCTGCTCCTCGCTGCGCGCCCCGGCCAGCAACACCACGAACTCATCGCCACCAAAGCGCGCGGCCTCATCGCCCGGCTCGAGCATGCGCCGGATGCGCCCGGCCACCGCCTGCAGCAGCAGGTCGCCAATGCGGTGGCCGAGGGAATCGTTGATCGACTTGAAGCGGTCCATGTCGATGAACAGGATCGCCATCAGGCGCCGCTTGCCACGCTGGCGGGCCAGCACCTGGGCGGCCACCTCAACGAACTGGCGGCGGTTGTGCAGGCCACTGAGGTGGTCGGTGGAGGCCGCGTGGCTGCTGCGCCGGTGTTCTTCCTCGAGGCGGCCGATCAACTGCTGGTTGATCAACTGCGCCTGCTCGAGGGCGCTGAAGGCCTCTTGGCGCTTGCGCAGCACGCGCAGGGTCCAGACCAGGCTGGCGATGATCAGCAAGGTCATGCACAGGTTCAGCCACAGCTGGCGCTGCGCGCCCAGCCGCGCCGGGGCGAGGATTTCTTCGCTGCGCTGGCTCACCAGCACGCTGAAGCCGCGCGCCGCCACATGGCGGAACAAACTCTGGTAGGCCTCGCCGGCGGCGCTTTGCGCCAGTTGCCCGGCGTCCTCGGCGCCCTCCTCCAAGCCGGGTGCCAGGGCCGGGCCGGCCACCACCACGCCGCTGTTGTTCAGCCGCAGGCGCTCTTCGCCGTGTTGGTCGAGCAGCCGCAGCAGGCCGCTGCGGCCCAGGTCGATGTGTTCGAACAACCCCGCCAGGTAACCGATGTCCAGTTGCACCAGCAGAATGCTGCCCACCTGGCCGCTGGCGGGGTGGACCAGCGGCAGCATGAACGGCAGCCGCCAATTGGGCAGGGTGTTGCCGGCATCGGCCGGCAGCCGGCTGGGCAGCAGCGGGTAGGCGCCGTAGTGGGCCAGGTGGGCGCGCAATTCGCTGAGCCAGGCGGCGGGCAACTGCTGGGGTTCGTCGCTGTGGCTGGCGGCGAGCAGTTGGCCGTCGGGGCGGTACAGGCTCATGCGCTTGAATACAGGGTCTTCGGCGAGCAGCCGGACCAGGCCCAGGTGGCCCTGGCCGCGGTCTTCGAGGTCACCCTGGGTGACCCGGCCCACCGCTTGCGCGCGGTCGACCAGTTGGCGCAGGTTTTCCGCGGCGATGGTTGCCAGGTTCAGGTGCTCGGCGGCCTTGGCGGCCAGGGCTTCGTGGCGCGTGGCGGTGTCTTGGCGCAGGTACAGCCCCCAGAGAAACACCAAGGTGGCGGCACACAGCAGCATCAACATGAACTGCAGGAAGCTGGGCGAGGAAAAGAACCGGCGGATCACTGCGTATCATCCCAGCCGTGTGGAGGCTGGCACATTAGTATCTATGTGTGACAGGTTGATGACGCCGCCGGCTTGCCCGGCGGCGTGGCAGGCGTCAAGCCTGGGCATTGGCCCGGTACAGGCCCTGGCGGCGGCGGTAGGCGCTGTCGCGGCTGGCCAGCCAGAAGTACAGCGGCGAGGTGACCAGCAGGCCCACCAGCCAGGACAAATCCGCGCCGTCGATGTGCGCCGACACAGGCCCCACGTACAACGGGGTGTTCATGAACGGGATCTGCACCGCGATGCCCACCGCGTAGGCCAGCAACGCCTGCGGGTTGTAGCGGCCGTACTGGCCGCCGTCGGCGCGGAAGATCGAGGCGATGTCGTATTGGCCCTTGTGGATGGCATAGAAGTCGATCAGGTTGATCGCCGTCCACGGCACCAGCACCACCAGCAGCACCAGCACCATGTCGACGAAGTGCCCGATGAACCCGGCCGAGGCACCCACGGCGACCACGCAGCAGGCCCCCAGCACCAGCACCGAGAGCACCGCGCGGCTGCGCGCGGTGGGGATCCAGCGCCAGGCGAAGGTTTGCACCAGGGTGATCAGCGACAACACCGCGCCATACAGGTTGAGCGCGTTGTGGCTGATCACGCTGAGCAGGAACAGCACCAGCATCAACGGCCCGAGGGCGCCGGTGGCCTGCTTGACCGCGTCCATGGTGTCCATGCCCACCGGGGTGGCCAGCACTGCCACGGCGCCGAAGGCAAAGGCCAGGCTCGAGCCCAGCGCCGAGCCCAGGTAGGTGGCCCAGAAGGTGCTGGCCACCTTCACATCGGCCGGCAGGTAGCGGGAATAATCCGACACATAGGGCGCGAAGGCGATCTGCCAAAGCGCTGCCAGCGACACCGTGGCCAACCAGCCCGACAGGTTGAAACCGCCACGGCTGAAGAAGTCCGCGCTTTGCAGGTGGGTGAAGATATAGCCAAAGCCCAGCACGATGCCGGCGCCGAGCACCCAGGTGCCGATGCGGTTGAGCACGTGAATGAAGCGGTACCCGATGATGCCGATCACCCCCGAGCCCACCGCGCCGATCACGATGCCCACCGGCACCGGTACGCCGCCGGCCACGCCATGCAGGGATTTACCCGCCAGCACGATGTTCGAGGCGAAGAAGCCGATGTACATCACCCCGGCGATCACCACCACCAGCAGCGCGCCGAGCGAGCCGAATTGGGCGCGGCTCTGGATCATCTGCGGGATGCCCATCTGCGGGCCCTGGGCCGAGTGCAGCGCCATCAGCACGCCGCCGATCAGGTGGCCGACCAGGATCGCGACGATCCCCCACACCAGGTTCAGGCCGAACAACTGCACGCCAAGGGCGCCGGTGACGATCGGCAGCGGCGCGATGTTGCCGCCAAACCAGAGGGTGAAGAGGTCGCGCACCTTGCCGTGGCGCTCATCGGGCGGCACGTAGCCGATGGTGTGTTTTTCGATCAGCGGGGCATTCGCCTCGCGGGGCTGGGCAGGCGGCAGGGGGTGCTGAGCCATGAAACTCCCTCACTACTTTATAGGTTGTGGTTTTTGCTAGAGGCAGTTGGAACACAAACGTACAGCGCGCCCGGGGGCTTCGAGGCACCCGTGGCGGGCCCAGCGGCCGGCGGTCTGTGCGGCCTGGTCACGGTGGGCGTGGGAGGATAGTGCGGTACCCGGCGGATTAGGAAAATTATTAAAAATATGCTCCCGGGCCATAAAAAAGCTTGCTTGCCGCGGCCCAACCCAAGGGGCAACTGGTGTAGGGTGCCGCCACTGCCCTATTCACCCGCCAGCGCAGCGGCCCGGAGGTAAACATGGCGGCTTACACCCTTCGCCAACTCAAGTATTTCGTCACCACGGTGGAGGCCGGCAGCGTGGCCGAGGCCTCGCGCCAGCTGTACATCGCCCAGCCGTCGATCTCCACGGCGATCAAGGGCCTAGAAGAAAGCTTCAATGTGCAGTTGTTCATCCGCCACCACGCCCAGGGCGTGTCGCTGACCCCAGCCGGCGCGCGCTTCTACCAGAAGGCCCAAGGCCTGCTGCGCATGGCCCATGAGTTCGAACAGAACGCCCTGGCCGACAACGACGTGGTCACCGGGCAGATCGACATCGGCTGCTTCGAAACCGTGGCGCCGCTGTACCTGCCGCAGTTGATCGCCGGTTTCTGCAAACGCTACCCGGGGGTGAAGATCCGCATCCGCGACGGCGAGCAGCAGGAATTGGTGCAGGGCCTGACCGCCGGCACCTTCGACCTGGCGTTCCTGTACGAGCACGACCTCGACGGCACCATCGCCACCGAGCCGCTGATGCCGCCGCAAAAGCCCTACGTGCTGCTGCCCGAGCAACACCGCTTCGCCAGCCAGCGCCAGGTGTCGCTGCGCGACCTCGCCGCCGAGCCGATGATCCTGCTCGACGTGCAGCCCAGCCGTACCTATTTCGTCAGCCTGTTCCACGACCTTGGCCTGGCGCCGAACATCGTGTTCAGCTCACCCTCGATCGAGATGGTGCGCGGCATGGTCGGCCAGGGCTTTGGTTTTTCGCTGCTGGTCACACGGCCGCATTCGGAATGCACCTACGACGGCAAGAAGGTGGTGGCGATCGACATCGCCGAGTCCGTGGCCACCTCAGGGCTGGTGGCGGCGCGGCTCAAGCGCGGGCAACTGACCAAGCCGGCGCAGTTGTTCGTGGACTTTTGCCGGGAGTTTCTGGCGGGGGCAGGTTAACCGGCTGCCGGGCCCTTCGCCCGGCACAGCCGGAGTGCTGTTCACTTAAGCAATCACAGCGCTAAGTTGAGGGTGTAAGGCCCTAATTTCTTCAAGTGGTTTTACTTAGCGCATGGCCTGACTGGCCCTTCGCCCGGCACAGCCGGCCTCCCACCAGATTTGTGTAAGTACTTGATTTACGGGGCAACAAAGAACCCGTGGGAGGCCGGCTGTGCC
>NZ_JBIBKC010000008.1:0-225334 GCF_042958985.1 Pseudomonas sp. NPDC007930 | reverse complement strand
CCTCGACCCCTTCCGCGACACCTCCACTCGGCCTCCCGAATCGCGCGTTCGGCGGCGCCTGGGCGATCGCGCACCAAAAGCAAGAGCAAGAGCAAAGCAACCCTCAAGCCCTTCCTATAACTCCAGTTCACCTCATCTGGTGGGAGCCCGGCTGTGCCGTAATGCTGTTCACTTAAGCGATTCTAGGGCTTCATGGAGGGGATCAATCTGTGAGCGCTGCTGATGTTGTGCATGAGCTTCAGGGCCTATCGCCCGGCACAGCCGGCCTCCCACGGGGTCTGTGTTGCCTCCAAAATCAATGGCTTACACAAATCTGGTGGGAGGCCGTGGTCCGGCACTCCGGCTGTGCCGGGCGATAGGCCAGCCGCCTCAACCCAACATCCCGCGCAGGTGCTCCGCCAGCCGGTCGAGGCTAAACGGCTTGCTGACGATCGCCATGCCGGCGTCGCTCAGGGCTTCGGCGTCCTGGCCGACGTAGCCGGTCATGAACAGCACCTTCAGCCCCGGGCGCAGGCGCCGGGCGATATCGGCCAGTTGCCGGCCGTTGGTGCCGGGCAGGCCGACGTCGGTGACCAGCAGGTCGATGCGCAGGCTCGACTCCAGCAGCGGCACCGCGACCTCGGCGTCGGCCGCCGGGTAACCCTGGTAGCCCAGCTCGTGCAGCAGGTTGAGAATCAACAGCCGCACGGCGGGGTCGTCTTCGACCACCAGCACGCTTTCACCGCCCGCCGCCCGGGGCGCGCTGCTCGTTACCGGCGGCCCGCTGGGCAGCGGTGGCGCGTCGCGCAGGCGCGGCAGCAGCAGGCTGACCGTGGTGCCGCGGCCCACCTCGCTGTCGAGCATCACATGGCCGCCGCTTTGCTGGGCGAAGCCGTAGATCATCGACAGCCCAAGGCCGGTGCCCTGGCCGGTGGGCTTGGTGGTAAAGAACGGCTCGAAGGCCTTGGCGCGCACGTTGGCCGGCATCCCGCAGCCGCTGTCGCTGACGCTCAGGCACACGTAGTGGCCCGGGCGGATCGGCTCCATCGGGCTGTTGTCGCGCACCTCGGCCAGCGCCAGGTTATGGCTGGCGATGCGCAGCGTACCGCCTTCGGGCATGGCGTCGCGGGCGTTGATCACCAGGTTGAGCAGGGCGTTTTCCAATTGGTTGGGGTCGGTGTCCACCGGCCAGGTGGCGTCGTCCAGGGCCAGCTCCAGGCGGATCTGCTCGCCGGTGGTGCGCAGCATCAGCTCGCGCAGGGCACCGACCAGCGCCGGCGGCTCGACCCGCTGGCGGTCCAGCGGCTGGCGCCGGGAAAACGCCAGCAGCCGGTGGGTGAGGGCGGCGGCGCGCTGGGCGGAGCTGGTGGCCGCCTCGATGAAGCGCCCGGCTTCCTCGCCGCGCCCGGCCGCCAGCTTGCGCTTGAGCAGGTCGAGGCTGCCGATGATGCCGGTGAGCATGTTGTTGAAGTCGTGGGCGATGCCGCCGGTCAGTTGGCCGACCGCTTCCATCTTCTGCGCGTGGCGCAGGGCTTCTTCGGTGCGCTCGCGGGCCTGCATCTCGGCCTGCAGGCGGGCGTTCAGCTCGGCCAGCGCCTGGGTGCGTTCGGCCACCCGCAGCTCGAGGGTTTCGTTGAGCTCGCGCAGGCGCTGCTCTTGCGCCTTGCGCTCGCTGATGTCCAGCGCCGCGCCCATGAAGCGTGACGGCCGGCCGTGGTCGTCATGCAGGCAACGCCCGTGGGCGAGCATCCAGCGCCACTGGCCGGGGCCCTCCTGGCGGCGGTACTCCTGGCGAAAATCGCCCTGGCCATGCAGGCAGGCGCGGATCTGCCGGGCCACCCGGCCGCGGTCTTCGGGGTGCACGGCAAGCAGGTAGTCGTCGATCGGGCGCTGGCCGGCGGTGGGGTCGACATGGTGCATGCGGGCGAACTGGCCATCGGCCTCGAAGCGGTCGGCGCGGATGTCCCAGTCCCAGGTGCCAACGCTTTCGCTGGTGCTCAATGCCGCTTGCAGGCGCGCCTGGCAGGCCGCCAATTCAGTGGCCTGGGCCAGCAGGTGCTGGTGCAGTTGGCCGGCCAGGCGCTCGCGCAGGGCCGGGTCGGCGGCCTGGCTGAGGGCGGCGAGCAGGTTGCCGGGGCTGCCCGCGCGGTGGCTGTCACTCATCGGATGTACCTCAAGTTGCCTGGCGGGGTACAAAACCGCCAAGCTATGCCTAACTTATAACCTTCGCGTTCACGGATTCTATCGCTATGGACCTTCAGGCCCTGCTGAAAATACTGGCCACCCAGGACGGCTCCGACCTGTACCTGTCGACCGGCGCGCCGCCGTGCGCCAAGTTCAATGGCGTACTGCGCCCGCTGGGCACAGACCCGTTGCGCCCGGGCGAAGTGGCGCAGATCGCCGCGGCGATCATGGATGCCGAGCAGAAGGTCGACTTTGACAAAGACCTCGAAATGAACCTCGCGCTGTCGATCAGCGGGGTGGGGCGGTTCCGCGTGAACATCTTCAAGCAGCGCAGCGAGGTGTCGATCGTGGCGCGCAACATCAAGCTCGACATCCCCCGCTTCGAAGACCTCAAGCTGCCGCCGGTGCTGCTCGACGTGGTGCTGCGCAAGCACGGCCTGGTGCTGTTCGTCGGCGCCACCGGTTCGGGCAAGTCGACCTCGCTGGCGGCGCTGATCGACCACCGCAACCGCACCAGCAGCGGCCATATCATCACCATCGAAGACCCGGTGGAGTACATCCACCGCCACAAAAAATGCATCATCAACCAGCGCGAGGTCGGGGTCGACACCCGCAGCTTCCACGCCGCGCTGAAGAACACCCTGCGCCAGGCGCCGGATGTGATCCTCATCGGCGAGATTCGCGACCGCGAAACCATGGAGCACGCCCTGGCCTTTGCCGACACCGGCCACCTGGCAATCTCCACCCTGCACGCCAACAACGCCAACCAGGCGCTGGACCGCATCATCAACTTCTTCCCCGACGACCGCCGCCCGCAGTTGCTGCAAGACCTCGGCAACAACCTGCAGGCGTTCGTTTCGCAGCGGCTGGTCAAGACCATCGACAACAAGCGCCGCGCGGCGGTGGAGGTGATGCTCGGCACCGCGACCATCCGTGACCTGATCCACCGTGGCGAATTCGGCGAGCTCAAGGGGATCATGGAAAAGTCCGTGAACCTGGGCATGCAGACCTTCGACCAGGCGCTGTACGAACTGGTCGGCGAAGGGGCGATCAGCGAGGAAGAAGCGCTGAAAAACGCCGACTCGGTGAACAACCTGCGGCTGCGCCTGAAGCTGCAGCAGGGTGGCGGCAACGGCGACTACACCGCCACCCCGGCGGCGCCGCGCGGCGCCAGCGAGCCGCGCCAGGCCGACTGGGGGCTGATCGACGACAGCCCCGACGGCCAGGCCTGAGCCGCTGCTCACTGGGCCAGCCAGCCGCCGTCGACGTTCCACGCCGCGCCGCGCACCTGCTCGGCGCCCGTGCCGCACAGGAACAGCGCCAGCTCGCCGAGCTGTTGTGGGGTCACGAACGCTTCCGAGGGTTGTTTTTCCGCCAGCAACGCGCGGGCGGCCTGCTCGGCGGGTTCGCCGGCGGCCACCCGGGCGTCGATCTGCTGCTGCACCAGTGGGGTGAGTACCCAGCCGGGGCAAATCGCATTGCAGGTGACCCCGCTGCGGGCGTTTTCCAGCGCAACCACTTTGGTCAGCCCGATCACCCCGTGTTTGGCCGCCACATAGGCCACCTTGCCCACCGAGCCAACGCTGCCGTGCACCGAGGCGATGTTGATCACCCGCCCCCAGTTGCGCGCCTGCATGCCCGGTAGGGCCAGGCGGGTGGCGTGGAACACCGCCGAGAGGTTCAGCGCGATCACCGCGTCCCAACGCTCCGGCGCGAACTGCTCGACCTTGGCCACGTGCTGGATGCCCGCATTGTTGACGAGGATGTCGAGCGCGCCGAATTCGCGCTCGGTGTAGGCCACCAGTTCGCCGATCTGCCGCGGGTCGGCAAGGTCCGCCCCATGGAACCCCACCCGCCCGCCGTGGCGTTCGAGGTGCTTGACCGCCGCCTGGGTGTCGCCAAAGCCGTTGAGAACCACGTTGGCGCCAGCCTGGGCCAGCACATCGGCGATGCCCAGGCCTATGCCGCTGGTGGAACCGGTGATCAGGGCGGTTCTGCCTGTGAGTGCCATGCGATGAATTCCTGTTCTAAACCCCGTAGGAGCCGCGCTCGCGCGCGACCGCGACCTTTGCATTACCGCGAGAAACACCCCACAGCCTAGGTCAAACCATCCGCAACCGCTGCTTGCGAGTCGGCGCGGCAAACGCGCCGTCCAGCGCGGCGTAGTCTTCGGCGCCCAGTTGCAACTGCGCCGCCCGCGCGTTCAGGCGCACGTGCACCGGGTCGGTGGCCTTGGGGATGGCCAGGGTGTTGCCGTCGCGGATCACCCAGGCCAGGCACACTTCGGCCGGGCTCACCTGGTGCTTGGCCGCCAGTTGGTTCAGCAGCGGGTGTTCGAGAAAGCGCCCGCCCTGGCCGATCGGGCAGTAGGCCATGACCGGCATCGCCTGCTCCCGGCACCACGGCAGCAGGTCGTATTCCACGCCGCGGGCTTCGGGGTTGTAGAGCACCTGGTTGGTCGCGCAGCCGGCGCCGGGCAGGGCCTGCAGGTCGGCGACGTCGAAGTTCGAAACGCCCCAGCGGGCGATCTTGCCGTGTTCGCGCAACTGCTCGAAGCCGGCCACGGTGTCTTCCAGCGGGTGCGAACCGGGCCAGTGCAGCAGGTACAGGTCGAGCTGTTCGGTGCCGAGCCGGCGCAGGCTGCGCTCGCAGGCCTGGACCACGCCCTGGCGGCTGGCGTTGTGTGGGTACACCTTGCTGACCAGGTACACCTGCTCGCGCAGCCCGGCGATGGCGCGCCCGACCACTTCCTCGGCGCCGCCTTCGCCGTACATTTCGGCGGTGTCGATCAGCTTCAGGCCCAGTTCGATGCCCAGGCGCAGGGCGGCCACTTCGGCATCGCGCTGTTCGCGCGCCTCGCCCATGCGCCAGGTGCCCTGGCCGATGGCCGGGAGGGTGTTGCCAGCCAGTTCCACGCTGTTCATGCCTCGTCTCCTGTGGTGAGTGAGGGCGCCAGCCCCGCGCCGACCAACGCCTCCTGCAAGGCGAGGGCGGCGGCCGAGAGCTTGTGCTCGGCCAGGCGCATGATGCTGATCCGGCGTTGGATCAGCGGGTCTTCCAGGGCCACGCACTGCGCGCCCAGTTCACGCATCTGCGCGATGCACAACGCCGGCACCGCGCTCACCCCCAGGCCGTTGGCGACCATTCGCCCAACCGTGCTCAGTTGGTGGCTTTCGAACGCCACGTTGAGCCGGCCATGCTCGGCCAGCAGTGCGTCTTCGAGGAGCAAGCGCACCGCCGAGGGCCGTTGCAGGGTAATGAAGTCGTGTTGCAGCAACTGTGCCCAGCGCACCGTGGGCTGGTTGGCCAGCGGCGAGCCCAGCGGCACCACCGCGACGAAGCGGTCCAGGTACAGCGGCGTGAACACCAGGTCCTGGGTGCTTTGCGGCTCAAACCCGATGCCCAGCTCAACGCGCCGGTGGCGGACCATCTCCAGCACCTGTTCATTGATCACATCATCGACCGAGACGTTCACTTTCGGGTAGCGATCGCGAAACCGCCGCAGCGCCACCGGCAGCAGGTTGCCGGCGAACGACGGCATGGCGGCGATCGACACCCGGCCGGTTTGCAGGGTGAAGTGCTGGCGCAGCAGTTCTTCGGTGTTGTCCCAGTCGGCCAGCAGTTGCTGGGCCAGCGGCAACAGGGTTTCGCCTTCCGGGGTCAGGCTCACCTGGCGGGTGGTTCGCAACAGCAGCGGGCCGCCGAGGTCTTCTTCAAGGGCCTTGATCGTCAGGCTGAGCGCCGGCTGCGACAAATGCAGGTGCTCACCGGCCTGGGCGAAGCTCAGGTGGCGGGCCACGGCCACGAATGCGCGAAGCTGTTTGAGGTTCATTTGTTTGGCTTTTAAAAATAATCGATGAATAAATCAAAATTAACAAATGGATTGATCGTAGCCAATAATCAACGCACGCACTCAAGAACAACAAAGGGGTCGACAATGGCAGGGCTGGATAAACGCGTGTACTCGATCGAGCAGGCCCTTGAAGGCCTGGCCGACAACATGACCGTGCTGGCCGGAGGCTTCGGCCTGTGCGGCATCCCGGAAAACCTCATCGCGCAGATCAAAACCCTCGGCGTGAAGGGCCTGACGGTGGTGTCGAACAACTGCGGGGTCGACGGCTTTGGCCTCGGCGTGCTGCTCGAAGACCGGCAGGTCCGCAAGATGATCGCCTCTTACGTGGGCGAAAACGCCCTGTTCGAGCGCCAGTTGCTCGACGGCGAGCTGGAAGTGGAACTCACCCCCCAAGGCACCCTGGCGGAAAAACTCCGTGCCGGCGGCGCCGGCATCCCGGCCTTCTACACCGCCACCGGGGTCGGCACACCCGTGGCCGAGGGCAAGGAGGTGCGCGAGTTCAACGGCCGCCAGTACGTGCTCGAGCAGGCCATCACCGGTGATTTCGCCATCGTCAAAGGCTGGAAGGCCGACCACTTCGGCAACGTGGTGTACCGCCACACCGCGCAGAACTTCAACCCATTGGTGGCCAGCGCCGGGCGCATCACGGTGGTCGAGGTCGAAGAAATCGTCGAACCCGGCGAACTGCCGCCGAGCCAGATCCACACCCCGGGGATTTTCGTTGACCGGGTGATCCTTGGGCGCTTCGAGAAGCGCATCGAAAAACGCACCCTCAAGCAGGCCTAAGGAGCGACGCACATGGCACTGACCCGCGAACAAATGGCCCAGCGCGTGGCCCGCGAGCTGCAGGATGGCTTTTACGTGAACCTCGGCATCGGCATCCCCACCCTGGTGGCCAACTACGTGCCCGAAGGCATGGACGTGATGCTGCAATCGGAAAACGGCCTGCTCGGCATGGGCGAGTTCCCCACCGAGGCCACCGTCGACGCCGACATGATCAACGCCGGCAAGCAAACCGTGACCGCCCGGGTGGGCGCGTCGATCTTCGACTCGGCCACCTCCTTCGCGATGATCCGCGGCGGCCATGTCGACCTCACCGTGCTCGGCGCCTTCGAAGTCGACGTGAGCGGCAACATTGCCTCGTGGATGATCCCCGGCAAGCTGGTCAAGGGCATGGGCGGGGCGATGGACCTGGTCGCCGGCGCCGAGAACATCATCGTGGTGATGACCCACGCCTCCAAGGACGGCGAATCCAAGCTGCTGCCGGCCTGCACCCTGCCATTGACCGGCGCGGGGTGCATCAGGAAGGTGCTGACCGACCTCGCCTGGCTGGAAATCATCGACGGCGCCTTCGTGCTGCGCGAACGCGCGCCGGGGGTGAGCGTGGAGGAAATTCAGGCCAAGACCGCCGGCAAGCTGGTGGTGCCGGATGAAGTGCTGGAGATGGAGTTTTAAGAAGTAAGGGGTAAGTCGCAAGCGGTAAGCGGCAAGCGGCAAGCTTGAGGCTTGAAGCTTGAAGCTTCTTTGCCCGGCCATGCCGGGCGAAGCGGCTCTTTCTTGAAGCTTCTTTGCCCGGCCACGCCGGGCGAAGCGGCTCTTTCTCAACAACAACAACTACAAAAAGGTCTCACCTACATGCCCGCAACACCTCAAGACTCCAGCGCCGCGCGCTTCGCGTTGGCGTGCTCGAATTTCGCCGAGCGCTGGTTCCCCGACTCCTACGTATTCGCCGCCCTGGCGGTGGTGATCGTCGCCCTCGGCGCGCTGGCCATCGGTGGCACGCCCATGGCCACGGCCACGGCCTTCGGCGACGGGTTCTGGAGCCTGATCCCGTTCACCATGCAGATGGCCTTCGTGGTCATCGGCGGCTATGTGGTGGCCAGCTCGCCGCCGGCGGCGCGGCTGATCGACCGCCTGGCGCGGCTGCCGCGCAACGGCCGCAGCGCGGTGGCCTGGGTGGCGCTGATCTCGATGGTCGCCTCGCTGCTCAACTGGGGCCTGTCGCTGGTGTTCGGCGGCTTGCTGGTGCGCGCCCTGGCGCGCCGCGAAGACCTGCACATGGACTACCGCGCCGCCGGCGCCGCCGCCTACCTCGGGCTGGGCGCGGTGTGGGCGCTGGGGTTGTCGAGCTCCGCGGCGCAGTTGCAGGCCAACCCGGCCAGCCTGCCGCCGTCGATCCTGGCGATCACCGGGGTGATCCCCTTCACCCAGACCATCTTCCTCTGGCAGTCGGGGCTGATGCTGCTGGCGTTGATCGTGGTGTCGGTGGTGGTGGCCTACCTCACCGCGCCCGGCGCCGGCTCGGCGCGCAGCGCCCAGGCCTGCGGGGTCGACCCGGCCTTCAGCGCGCCACCGGCGGCGCAGCGTTCGCGCCCTGGCGAGTGGCTGGAATACAGCCCGCTGCTCACCGTGCTGTTGGTGCTGCTGGCGGCCGGCTGGCTGGCCCATGAGTTCGCCAGCAAGCCGCTGATCTTGGCGATCTCCGGGCTCAACACCTACAACTTTTTGTTCATCATGCTGGGCGCGCTGTTGCACTGGCGCCCGCGCAGCTTCCTCGACGCCGTGGCGCGGGCGGTGCCGACCACCACCGGGGTGCTGATCCAGTTCCCGCTGTACGGCTCGATCGCCGCGATCATGACTACGGTCAAGGGCGGCGACGCGCAAACCCTGGCGCACCACATTTCCACCTTCTTCGTGCAGATCGCCAGCCACGACACCTACGCGCTGTTGATGGGGGTGTACTCGGCGGTGCTGGGGTTCTTCATTCCCTCGGGCGGCGGCAAGTGGATCATCGAGGCGCCCTATGTGATGCAGGTGGCCAACGACCTGCAGTACCACCTGGGCTGGGCGGTACAGATCTACAACGCCGCCGAGGCGCTGCCGAACCTGATCAACCCGTTCTACATGCTGCCGCTGCTGGGCGTGCTGGGGCTCAAGGCGCGGGAGCTGATTGGTTTCTCGTTCGTGCAGTTGCTGGTGCACGCGCCGCTGGTGCTGTTGTTGCTGTGGGCGTTGGGCAGCACCTTGGCGTACACGCCGCCGGTACTTCCCTGATCCCCGCTTGCCGGCTAAGCTCTGCCGGCAACCGGCAGGAGGCCGCCCATGCACCCCCGCTCAAGTTTCTGGCGTGACCCGGCGCTGCCGTTCATCGAGGCGCGGCGGGTCGACGACGGCCGCTGCCACGGCCACGCCGCCCATAGCCACGAGACCTTCTCGATCGGCGCGGTTACCGCCGGGCGCAGCAGTTACCTGAACCTGCGCCAACGCCATGGCATCGGCGCCGGCACCGTGGTGTTGATGAACCCCGGTGACCTGCACGCCTGCAACCCGGTGGCCGGGCAGGGCTGGGCCTATGTGATGCTTTACCTCGACGTGGCCTGGCTGCGGGCCCGCCAACACGAGGGCGGGCTGCCGGAGGGCCGCGGCTGGCAGCCGCTGGCGCTGACCCACAGCCGCGAACCCTGGCTATACCAGGCGGTGCTCGGGGCCTTTGCCGCCCTGAGCGGCCCGGCGCTGTGCAGCCTGGGCCGCGAAGAGCGCCTGACCGAGTGGGCCAGTGCCGTGCAGCAGCGCTTACAGGGCTTTGCCGTGGCGCCGGTGCGCGACGACCGCCGCCTGCGCCGGGCCCAGGAGTTCATCCACGCCCACAGCGAGCAGCCGCTCAGCCTGCAGCGCATCAGCGAGGTCGCCGGGCTGTCGCCGTCGCAACTGGTGCGCAGCTTCAAGCAACGCTTTGGCTTTACCCCCCATGAGTTTCTGGTCAACCGCCGGGTGCAGGTGGCGCGCCTGCACTTGCGCAGTGGCGCCAGCATCGCCAGCGCCGCGCAGGCCGCCGGGTTCGCCGACCAGGCCCACTTGCAGCGCACCTTCAAGCGCCACCTGGCGGCCACCCCCGGGCACTACCGCAACAGGTAAAGCGCGCTGCCGGCCAGCAGCGCCGCCATCGAACGGTTGAACAGCCGCACCCGCGCCGGGTTGCCCAGGCGCTGCCGCAGCCAGCGCCCAGCCAGGGCCCAGCAGGCCAGCGAGGCATAGCACACCACGAAGTAGATCGCCGCGAACAGGCCGACCCGTGCCCAGCCGCCATCACCGGCGAACGCCGCCATGCCGGCGCCACAGGCCAACCAGGCCTTGGGGTTGAGCCACTGCATCAGGGCGCCGCTGATAAAGGCCGGCTTCGGCCCACTGCCGGCGTGCAACTGGCCGTTGTCCAAGGCCAGGCTCAGCGCCAGCCACACCAGGTAGGCCACACCCACCCCTTGCAGGCCTTGGCCCAGCAGCGGGTAATCGCGCAGCAACGTGTGCAGGCCCAGGCCAGACAGCAACAGCAGCAAGGTAAAGCCCACGGTGGCGCCGCTGACGTGGCGCAGCGCCGGGGCCAGGCCGTGGCGCGCTGCGCCGCTGAGGGCGACCAGGTTGACCGGGCCGGGTGTGATGGAGGTGGCCAGCGCGAACGCGGCCATGGACAGTGCAAGGCTCATGGTGCCCCTCGGTTCGGATGAAATCGAGGGGCACTGTGGCCGGTTTACCGGCGCGAGGATTGAATGAAATGCGCAACCGCGCGCGGGCGGCTAGCCGCCGTCGGTGTCGATGTCTGCGTCGCGGCCCTTGGCCGGTGCCTTGTCGCGGCGGGGTTCGAAGTCCGGGCTGTAGGCGTTGCCCTCGGCGGTGCGGCTACTGCCGCGGCTGCCACCTTCGGGGCGCTTGCTGTCGCGGCCCTGTGGGTCGATGGCCGGGTCGTTACGGCCGCTGTCGGGCGCTGGGCGCCCACGGGTGTCGTCATTTGGGGCTTTGGTGACCATGGTCGATCTCCTCTGCGGTTACTGGCTGGCGCCGCCGGCTTTACCACCTTCGCCGCCGTTGCCATCTTTCATGCCGCCCATGCCGTTGTTCGGCTGGGTGGCGCCGCCCATGCTGCTGCCTTCGGGGTTGCCGCCGCTCTGGGGTTTGAGCACGTCGCCGCTGGTGGGCTCGCGGGGGGCCGCGGAGCCGTCGGTATTGCCGTTGGGCATGGCGGTGCCGGTGCCAGACGGCACGCCCACCGACGATGGGTTGGTGCCCTTGGGCGCCGGGTTGGTGGTGCCGGTGCTGGCATCGGCGAAGGCGCTGGCGCAGCTGAGGCCGAGCAGGGCGCTGAGGCAGAATGAGGTAAGGCGGCGGGTGTTCATGGTGGCCACTCTTGTTGGGGTACACACTGTGTTGGGCTGTGCCCCAGGGGTGGAGGTGCCGGGGATTCGACGAGTGGTTGACGGCAGCGCCGGCGGCGGGTTAGTTTCCCTGCCCATGCAAACCCTTACCGCACTGCGCCAGCCAAGCATTATTACCGCCATTATCAGCATGGCGGGCTAGCGCATAGCACCTGACCCGCCCTGGAGGCGGGTCTGATCACCCAACGCAACATCTCTCCGGGGCTTTTTCGAACACCGGAGACCCCATGGCCGCAGCCCCGCAACCCCCCGCTTACTACACCAGCGCCTTGCTCGCCCATTACGTGCGCCGCACCCTGGCCGCGCGCATCTACGACCTCGCCGTGGAAACCCCATTGCAGCCCGCCCGCGCCCTCAGCGAGCGGCTGGGCAACGAGGTGCTGTTCAAGCGTGAAGACCTCCAACCCACGTTCTCCTTCAAGGTGCGCGGCGCGTACAACCGCCTGCTGCAACTGAGCGAGGCCGAGCGTGCCGCTGGGGTGGTCACGGCGTCCGCCGGCAACCACGCCCAGGGCGTGGCCCTGGCCGCGCAGCGCCTGGGGATCGAAGCAACCATCGTGATGCCCACCACCACCCCGCAGTTGAAGGTCGATGGCGTGCGCGCCCGCGGCGGCCGCGCGGTGCTGCACGGCGATAACTTCCCCCAGGCCCTGGCCGAGGCGCTGCGCCGGGCCGAAGCCGGCGCCACCTTTGTGCCGCCGTTCGATGACCCCGATGTGATCGCCGGCCAGGGCACCGTGGCCATGGAGGTGCTGCGCCAGCGCCGTGGGCCGTTGCACGCGATCTTCGTGCCGGTGGGCGGCGGCGGCTTGATCGCCGGGGTGGCGGCCTACGTGAAGTACCTGCACCCGGAGGTGAAGGTGATCGGTGTCGAGCCGGCCGAGTCCAACTGCCTGCAGGCCGCGCTGCGCGCCGGAGAGCGGGTGGTACTGCCGCAGGTGGGCAGCTTCGCCGACGGCGTGGCGGTGGCGCAGGTGGGCGCGCATTGCTTCGAGGTGTGCCAGGTGGCGGTGGATGAGGTGATCACCGTCAGCAACGATGAGCTGTGCGCGGCGATCAAGGACATCTACGACGATGCCCGCGCCATCTGCGAGCCCTCCGGGGCCCTGGCGGTGGCCGGGATCAAACGCTACGTGGCCCGTGAGGGGCTGCGTGGGCACACCCTGGTGGCGGTCAATTCCGGCGCCAACGTGAACTTCGACCGCCTGCGTTATGTGGCCGAGCGGGCCGAGCTGGGCGAGCAGCGCGAAGCGATCATCGCCGTGACCGTGCCTGAGCGGCCGGGCAGCTTCCGGCTGTTCTGCCAGGCCCTAGGGCGGCGCCAGGTGACCGAGTTCAACTACCGCTACAACGACCCCCGGCGCGCGCGGCTGTTTGTCGGGGTGCAAACCACCGCCGAGGCCGGCGGCCGCGCCGAGCTGCTCAAAGACCTCGCCCAGCGCGGCTTCGATGTGCTCGACCTGACCGACAACGAACTGGCCAAGGCCCACGTACGCCACACCGTGGGCGGGCACGCGGCGCAGTTGGAGGAGGAGTTCGTGGTGCGCTTTGAGTTCCCCGAGCGGCCGGGGGCGCTGTTGGGTTTTCTGGAGCGGCTGGGGCAGCGTTGGAACATCAGCATGTTCCATTACCGCAACCATGGCTCGGCCGAGGCGCGGGTGTTCGCGGCACTGCAGGTGGCGCCGGCCGAGCGCGCCGAGGTGGCGCCCTGGCTCGACCGGTTGGGCTACCCGTGGTGGGATGAAAACGATAACCCGGCGTATCGGTTGTTTTTGGGGTAGGGGTTGAGGGCCCATCGCCCGGCACAGCCGGCCTCCCACCAGATTTGTGTAACTACTTGATTTACCGGGCAACACACAACCCATGGGAGGCCGGCTGTGCCGTAATGCTGTTCACTTAAGCAATCAGAGCGCTAAATCGAGGGTAAAAAGCCCTGACCTCTCCCGAGGTTTTACCAAGCGCATGACCGGACTGGCCCTTCGCCCGGCACAGCCGGCCTCCCACCAGATGTGTGTAAGTGCTTGATTTACGAGCCAACACCGAACCCGTGGGAGGCCGGCTGTGCCGGGCGATGGGCCCTGAAGCTCATGCACAAAATCCGCAGAGCTTACAGATCCCCTCCGGGCGAGGGGGCCTTCAGCCGAGCTGCTGGCGCGCGACCTTCACCACATTGTCGACGGTGAAGCCAAACTTGGCCTGCAGCTTGGCGATCGGCGCCGAGCCGCCGAAGCTGTTCATCACCACCTTCGCCCCGTGGAAGCCGACGTAGCGGTCCCAGCCCAGCGGGCCGGCTTGTTCCACTGCCACCCGCGCGGTGATGTGCGGCGGCAGCACGGCGTCGCGGTAGGCCTGGTCCTGTTCTTCGAACAGCTCCCAGCACGGCATCGACACCACCCGCGAGCGCACGCCGGCCTGCTGCAGCTGCTCATGGGCCTCGACCACCAGCGACAGTTCGCTGCCGGTGGCCATGAGGATCACCTGTGGCTCGCCGCCGGGGCTGTCGGCCAGCACATAGGCACCGCGGGTGGTGCCTTCGGCGCTGGCATAGCGGCTGCGGTCGAGCGTCGGCAGTGGCTGGCGCGAGAGCACGATGGCGCTGGGGCGGTGGGTTTGCCCGAGCGCCGTGGTCCAGGCCTCGGTCACCTCGTTGGCATCGCCCGGGCGCAGGGTCAGCAGGCCGGGGGTGGCGCGCAGTTGCGCCAGGTGCTCGATGGGCTGGTGGGTGGGGCCGTCTTCACCCACGCCGATCGAGTCGTGGGTGAACACGAACACCACCGGGATCTCCATGATCGCCGCCAGGCGGATCGGCGGTTTCATGTAGTCGCTGAACACCAGGAAGGTCGAGGTGTACGAACGCAAATAGCACAGCGCCAGGCCGTTGGCGATGGCGCCCATGGCATGCTCGCGCACCCCGAAGTGCAGGTTGCGGCCGCCGTAGTGGCCGGCCTGGAAGCCCACTGCGCCGTCGAAGGTGAGGTTGGTCTTGGTCGACGGAGACAGGTCTGCCGAGCCGCCGATCACCCAGCCGACACGCTGGGCCAGGGCATTCAACACCTTGCCGCCGGAGGCGCGGCTGGCCACGCCCTTGGCGTCGGCCTCGAACGGCGGCAGGTTGGCTTTCCAGCCTTCAGGCATGTGCCCTTCGCGCATGCGCGCCAGCTCGTCGGCCAGTGCCGGGTGCTGGTTCTGCAATTGCGCCTGGGCCGCTTCCCAGCCGGCGTAGCGGTCTTCCACCCGTGCGCGCAGGGCGTCGCGCAGGTGGTGCTTGGCCTCATCCGGCACCAGGAATTGGGCGTTTTCATCCCAGCCGTAGGCTTTTTTGGTCAGGCGCACTTCCTCTTCGCCCAGCGCCTCGCCATGGGCGGCAGCGGTGTTGTGCTTGTTCGGCGAGCCGTAGCCGATCACGCTGTCGACCACGATCAGCGTGGGCGCGTCGGTGGTGTCTTTGAAGGTGCGCAGCGCTTGCGCCAGCGCGGCGGTGTCGTTGGCGTCTTTTACGTGCAGGGTGCGCCAGCCGTAACCGCGAAAGCGCTCCGCCACGTTCTCGCTGAAGGCCAGCTCGGTGTGGCCCTCGATGCTGATGGTGTTGTTGTCGTAGATCCAGCACAGGTTGCCCAGTTGCAGGTGCCCGGCCAGGGACGCCGCCTCGCCGCTGATGCCCTCCATCATGTCGCCGTCGCCACACACCACGTACACGTCATAGTCGAACAGGGTGATATCGCCTTGGTTGAAGCGCTGCCCCAGCCAATGCGCGGCCATCGCCATGCCCACGCTGTTGGCGCAGCCCTGGCCGAGCGGCCCGGTGGTGGTCTCCACGCCGGTGGTCATGCGGTATTCGGGGTGGCCGGGGGTTTTCGAATCGAGCTGGCGGAACTGCTTGATGTCTTCCAGGCTCACCGCTGGCTGCCCGGTGGGGGCGCCGTGTTCGTCGATTTCGACCACGCCGGCCAGGTGCAGCAGCGAATACAGCAGCATCGAGGCGTGCCCGGCCGACAACACGAAACGGTCACGGTTGGGCCAGTCGGGGTGGTCGGGGTGGTAGCGTAAAAAGCCGTTCCACAGGGTGTAGCCCACCGGTGCCAAAGCCATCGGCGTGCCGGGGTGCCCGGAGTTGGCTTTCTGCACCGCGTCCATGCTCAGGGTGCGGAGGGTGTCAGTGCACAGGCGGTCAAGATCGGAGGGGGCAGTTGCAGGCATGGCAAGGGTCCTTTCGACGGTGAAGTCGATTAGCGGCCCGGCCAGTGGCCGGTGCCGTAACCGTGCGGGTTACTGCACCTGACCACGCCGGGGCCCGCGAAGTTGCCCCGGCTTCATGAAAGGTCGCGGCGCTTAGCGCGCCGCCACCGCCGCGTTGCTTTCAGGCAGCTGCCAGCCGCCGCCGAGGGCTTTGTAGATCGCCACGATACCGTGGTAGAGGTCTTCTTCGCCCAGGGCCTGGGAGTCTTCGGCGGCCAGGCGTTCGCGCTGGGCGTCGAGCAGTACCAGGTAATCCACGCTGCCTTCCTTGTAGCGCACCTCGGCGAGGTCCGCGGCCTTGCGGCTGGCGTCGCTCTGGCGGATCAACGAGAGCAAGCGTTGCTGGCGCTTGCCGTAGTCGCTGAAGGCGTCTTCGGATTCCTCCAGCGCGCCCAGCACCTGCTGCTCATAGCTGGCCAAGGCGCCTTCGGCGTCGGCCTTGGCGCCGCGAATGCGTGCGCGCACGCTGCCGAGGTCGAACGCCGCCCAGCTGATGGTTGGCGTGAGCGTCCAGGCCTGCGCCGCGCCGGCGCCGATCTGCGAGCCGCGCCCGGAGGTAAAACCGAGGAAGCCGGCCAGGCTCACCCGCGGGAACAGGTCGGCGGTTTGCACGCCGATGTTCGCCGTTTGCGCGGCCAGCCGGCGTTCGGCGGCGCGCACGTCGGGGCGGCGGCGCAGCAGTTCGGCCGGGTCGCCGATCGGCAGCGCCTTGGCGATCGCTGGCAACGCCTTGGGCGAGAGGTCGACCGTGAGCTGCTCCGGGCGCTGGCCGAGCAGGGTGGCGATACGGTTGCGCGCGCGCACCTGTTCGGCCTGCAGTTGCGGCAGGGTCGCCTCCACGCCGGCCAGGCGGGCGTCGGCGCGGACCACGTCGAGGTCGTTGCCGACCCCGGCGTCGCGCAGGGTCACGGTGATCTGCCGCGAGGCCTTCTGGTTGTCGAGGTTGGCCAGGGCGATCTGCTCGCGCTGTTGCGCTCCGCGCAGTTGCCCGTAGGCATCGACCAGCTCGGCGATCATGCTCACCTTCAGCTGTTGCAGGTCGGCCATGGCCGCGTCTTCCTGGGCGTTGGAGGCTTCCAGCTCTCGCTGGATACGGCCGAACAGGTCGAGCTCCCAGGCCATGTCGAGGCCGGCGTCGTAGCGCTCGATGTTCACCCGGTGGTCCACGTAGCCGGGGTTCTGCGCCCGGCCCAGGTTGCTGCTGGCGCGGCCGGTGACCACCGGCAGGTCGTCATTGGCCACGTCGTCGCGGATCGCCCGCGCCGCCTTGTAGCGGGCAAAGGCCACGCGCAGGTCGCGGTTGCCGCTGAGCGAGGCGTTCACCAGTTGGCTCAGGGTCGGGTCGTCGAACTGCTGCCACCACTGGCTTTCGAAACGGCCGCGGTCGTACTGGGCGTTGCCCACCGCTTGCGCGCTGGCCACCTGGGCCGGCGCGGTGTCTGGGGCGTGGTAGTCCGGGCCCACCGCGCAGGCCGCCAGGGCCAGCGCGAGCAGCGAAGGTGCGAAGGGTTTGAGCAGGTTCATGCAGGCACCTCGGCGGTTACGGCGGCCTTGCGGGCCTTGCGCCGCTCCACGAAGCGGCGGATCAGGTAGAAGAACACAGGCGTCAGCAGCAGGCCGAAGAAGGTCACCCCAAGCATCCCGGAGAACACCGCCACGCCCATCGCATGGCGCATTTCGGCACCGGCGCCGGTGGAGATCACCAGCGGCACCACACCCATGATGAAGGCGAAGCTGGTCATCAGGATCGGCCGCAGGCGCAGGCGGCAGGCTTCGAGCACCGCCTCGGTCACGCTCAGGCCCTCTTGCTGTTTGTCCTTGGCGAACTCGACGATCAGGATCGCGTTCTTGCACGCCAGGCCCACCAGTACGATCAAGCCGATCTGGGTGAAGATGTTGTTGTCGCTACCGGAGAGGATCACCCCGGTAATGGCCGACAGCAGCGTCATCGGCACGATCAGGATCACCGCCAGCGGCAGGCTCCAGCTTTCGTACTGCGCCGCCAGCACCAGGAACGCCAGCAACACGCACAGCGGGAACACGAACAGCGCGGTGTTGCCGGAGAGGATCTGCTGGTAGGTCAGCTCGGTCCACTCGTAGGTCATGCCGTTGGGCAGCTCTTGCTTGAGCAGTTTCTCCACCGCCGCCTGGGCCTGGCCGGTGCTGAAGCCGGGGGCCGGGGCGCCGTTGATCTCGGCGGTGACGAAGCCGTTGTAGTGCATCACGCGGTCCGGGCCGGCGGTGTCTTGCACTTTGATCAGCGTGGCCAGGGGGATCATCTCGCCACGGTTGTTGCGCACCTTCAACTGGCCGATCTGCTCCGGCTCCAGGCGGAACTGCTGCTCAGCCTGCACGTTGACCTGATAGGTACGGCCAAAGCGGTTGAAGTCGTTGGCGTAGAGCGAGCCCAGGTACACTTGCAGGGTGTCGAAGATGTCGCTGATCGGCACGCCGAGGGTCTTGGCTTTTTCGCGGTCGATGTTGGCGTCGACCTGCGGCACGTTTACCGTGTAGCTGGTGAACAGCCCGGCCAGCTCCGGCACGCTGCGGCTCTTGGTGATGATGTTCTGGGTTTCTTTGTACAGCGCGTCGTAACCCAGGTTGCCGCGGTCTTCGATCTGCAGGCGGAAGCCGCCAATGGTGCCCAGGCCCATCACCGGCGGGGGTGGGAAAATCGCCATGTAGGCGTCCTGGATGGCGCCGAACTTGCCGTTCAGCGCCCCGGCGATGGCGCCGGCGCTGAGGTCGGCGGTTTTGCGCTCTTCGAACGGCTTGAGGGTGACGAACACGATGCCGTTGTTCGGGCTGTTGGTGAAGCCGTTGATCGACAGCCCCGGGAACGCCACCGCGCTTTCGACGCCCGGTTGCTTGAGGGCGATGTCGCTCATGCGCTTGATCACATCTTCGGTGCGGTCGAGGCTGGCGGCATCGGGCAGTTGGGCGAAGGCCACCAGGTACTGTTTGTCCTGGGTGGGCACGAAGCCGGTGGGGGTGGAGGTAAAGCCCACGTAAGACAACCCGATCAGCCCGGCGTAGACCACCAGGGCAATACCGCTGCCGCGCAGCACCTTGCGCACGGTACCCACGTAGCCATGGCTGGCTTTTTCGAACATGCGGTTGAACGGGCGGAACAACCAACTGCCCAGCAGGCGGTCGAGGAACCGCGAGAAGCGGTCTTTCGGCGCGTCGTGGCCACGCAGCAGCACCGCGGCCAGGGCCGGGGAGAGGGTCAGCGAGTTGAACGCGGAGATCACCGTGGAAATCGCGATGGTCAACGCAAACTGCTTATAGAACTGCCCGGTCAGGCCAGAGATGAACGCCGCTGGCACGAACACCGCGCACAGCACCAGGGCGGTGGCGATGATCGGCCCGGTCACTTCTTTCATCGCTTGCTGGGTGGCCGGCACTGGGTCCAGGCCCAGCTCGATGTTGCGCTCAACGTTCTCCACCACCACGATGGCGTCATCGACCACGATGCCGATCGCCAGCACCAGGCCGAACAGGCTCAAGGCGTTGAGCGAGAAGCCGAACATGTGCATCACCGCGAAGGTACCGATCAACGACACCGGCACCGCGGCCAGTGGGATGATCGAGGCGCGCCAGGTTTGCAGGAACAGCACCACCACCAGCACCACCAGGATCAGCGCTTCGAACAGGGTGTGGACCACCGCCTCGATGGAGCCGCGCACGAAGATGGTCGGGTCGTAGACGATGCTGTAGTCCATCCCTTCAGGGAAGGCTTTTTTCAGCTCGGCCATCTTCGCCCGCACTTCGTTGGAAATCTCGATGGCGTTCGAGCCGGGGCGCTGGAAGATCGGCAGCGCCACTGCCGGCTGGTTGTTCAGCAACGAGCGCAGGGCGTACTGGCTGGAGCCCAGCTCGACGCGGGCGATGTCCTTGAGGCGGGTGATCTGCCCGTCGCTGCCGGCGCGGATGATGATGTTCTCGAACTCGTCCTCGTTGACCAGGCGGCCTTGGGTGTTGATCGCCATCTGGAAGCTGGTCGCGCCCGGGGCGGGCGGGGCGCCCAGTTGGCCAGCGGCGACCTGGCGGTTCTGCTCGCGAATGGCGTTAACCACGTCGGTGGCGGTCAGCCCGCGCGAGGCGACCTTGTTGGGGTCGAGCCACACCCGCAGCGAGTAGTCGCCCATGCCGAACAGTTGCACGTCGCCGACGCCGCCGAGCTTGGCCAGTTCGTCTTTAACGTTGAGCACCGCGTAGTTGCTCAGGTAGAGCATGTCGTAGCGCTGGTCGGGGGAGGTGAGGTGCACCACCATGGTCAGGTCGGGGGAGGCCTTGTCTACGGTAATGCCCAGGCGGGTCACTTCTTCAGGCAGCTTCGGCTCGGTGCGGGTCACGCGGTTTTGCACCTGCACCTGGGCGTTGTCCAGGTCGGTGCCGAGGGCGAAGGTGATGGTCAGCGTGAGCTTGCCGTCGGCGGTGGCCTGGCTCGACATGTACAGCATGTTCTCGACGCCGGTGATCGCCTGTTCCAGCGGCGAGGCGACGGTTTCGCCGATCACCTTGGGGTTGGCGCCGGGGAAGTTGGCGCGCACCACCACGGTGGGCGGGACGACTTCCGGGTATTCGCTGATCGGCAACTGGAACAGCGAGATGGCGCCGCCGATCAGGATCAGCAGCGACAGCACCGCGGCGAAGATCGGCCGGCGGATGAAAAATTGAGAGAAACTCATCTGAGCGTTTCCTTGTTAGCCGCGAGGGCCGGCGTTGGCCAGCTTGGGCTGGTCTGCCGCTTGGGTACGGTTGCTGGCTTCGAGCAGGGCGCGTTGCTGGGCGAGCGCCGCGAGGGTTTGCTCGCTGGCCATCGGCACGGCTTCGGGGGCCACTTCGGCGCCGGGGCGCACGCGCTGCAGGCCGTTGACGACGATCTGCTCATCCTTGGCCAGGCCCTTGCGCACGATGCGCAGGCCTTCGAGCTTCGGCCCCAGTTCCACGGCGCGGTAAGCGAGCTTGTGGTCTTTGTCCATCACCAGCACGAACTTCTTGCCGAGGTCGGTGCCCACGGCTTCGTCTTTGATCAGCACGGCTTCGTAGGTGCCGCTGCCCACCAGCTTGAGCCGGGCGTAGAGGCCGGGGGTGTACTCGCCCTTGCTGTTGTCGAACACCGCGCGGCCGCGAATGGTGCCGGTTTGCGGGTTGACCTGGTTGTCGACGAAGTTCATCTGGCCCAGGTGCGGGTTGCCGTCTTCGCTGGACAGCCCCAGGTACACCGGGGTGGCCTGCCCGCGCTGGCCGTCGCGGGCCAGTTGGCTGTACTTGAGGAAGGCGCGTTCGTCGGCGTCGAAGTAGGCATACACCTTGTCGGTGCTGACCACGCTGGTGAGGTTGCTGGTGTCGGCGCTGACCAGGTTGCCGGCGGTGATCTCGGCGCGGCCAACCCGGCCGCTGATCGGCGCCACCACCTTGGTGAAGCTCAGGTTGAGGCGGGCCAGGTCGAGTTGCGCCTGGATCGCCTGCACCTCGGCGCGGGCGGCCTGGGCGGCGGTGTTGCGCGAATCCACCAGCTCGGCGGAGATCGCGTTGCTGGCGCGCAGGCGCTCACCGCGCTGGGCTTCGTTTTCGGCGTTGCTGGCGTTGGCCTTGGCTTGCAGCACCTGCGCCTGCAGGCGGTCGACTTCAGCCTGGAACGGGCGCGGGTCGATCTGGAACAGCACATCGCCCTTGCGCACGATGGCGCCTTCGGTAAAGGCCACGCGGTCGATCTGGCCCGACACGCGCGGGCGGATCTGCACGGTTTCCGGCGCTTCGAGGCGGCCGGTGAACTCGTCCCATTCGTTGACCGGTTGCTCGATCACCTTGGCCACGCTGACCGGGGTGGCTGGCGCCGCGCCAGCGCCGGCGTTGGCCTGCTGGGGCGCCTTGCCGCACGCGGCGAGCACCACAACCGCCAGTGCCGCCAACGGCACGCGCAAAGGTTTGAATTGCTGGTCCATGTAAAGCCCGCCTTTAATCTTCGGTTAATGAGGATGGGCGGAGTCTGCGGCGCGCGCGGGCCATCGACGAATCGAATGGTTCGAAGATGAATATCGACGAGAGTGATGTTAATGTGCCAGTTTAGATAGCTAGCTTGCTAATTAAAATGATGTGACAGTCATAATGGCGGAACTCTCGTCATTATGGCGGGTCCATGCAGCACCCCAATCAAGGAGCAGGCCATGAGCGCGACTGCTGTTTTCCTGAACGCTTTGATGTGCACCAGCCCCGCCCACAGCACCTGCATGCCGGCGCAGTTCGTGTGGATGGCGCCGAAGTTTTTGGCTGAAGAGGAGCGGGTGCAGCAGTGTGCCGAGCATGCCGAGGCGTTGAACAAGGCGCGTAAGGATATGTCGGTGATTTACCGCTGCGAGGCGGTGAAGGGGGCTTGAGCGGGGAGGGCCCTTTGCCCGGCTGTGCCGTAATGCTGTTCATTTAAGCCATTTCACGGCTTTATGGAAGGGATCAATCTGGGAGCTCTGCTGATTTTGTGCATGAGATTCAGGGCCCTTCGCCCGGCACAGCCGGCCTCCCACCAGATTTGTGTAAGTACTTGATTTACGAGGCAACACAGAACCCGTGGGAGGCCGTGGTCCGGCACTCCGGCTGTGCCGGGCGAGGGGCCCTGCGGTCAACCCTCGCCAGCCAACCGCGCCACCAGGCCCAACCGCGCGTGCTCTTCGGTGCGCTCGAAGTGCAGCGGGGTCACGCTGATCCCGCCGGCAGCCAGTACCCGGGTTTCGCTGTCTTCGGCGTCGTCCTGGTCGCTGCGGCGGATGTTCAGCCAGTAGTAGGCCTGTTCGCGCAGGTCAGTGCGTTCGGTGATGCTCACCCCGTCGATGCGCCCGCGGCCCTGGCGGGTGACCTGCAGCGGGCCGGCCTGCTCGGCTGGCACGTCGGGGAAGTTCACGTTCAAGCACGCCCCCGGCGCCCAGCCGGCGGCCCACAGGCGGGCGATGGTGGCCGGCGCCAGGGCGCGGGCGGTGGCCCAGCGCACCGCGTCGCGGCGGCTGAATGCCTGGCTCAGGGCAATCGCCGGGAGGCCCAGCAGCAGCGCCGCCATGGCCGCGCCAACGGTGCCGGAAAACGCCGTTTCCACCCCCAGGTTGGCACCCTTGTTGATGCCCGCCAGCACCAGTTGCGGCGGTTCCGGCATCAGCGCGTGCACGGCCATCATCACGCAGTCCCCCGGGGTGCCCGAGACTGAAAAGCGCCGCTCGCCGTGGGTGCTGACCCGCAGCGGGCTGTGCAGGCTCAGCGCGTGGGAAATCCCGCTCTGGTCATGGTCGGGCGCTACCACCCACACCTCATCGGCCAGCTCCGCGGCCACTGCTTCGAGCACCGCCAGCCCTGGGGCGGCGATGCCATCGTCGTTGCTGATGAGTACGCGGGTGATCGGTTTCATTCAGGCTGCTCCTGGGTTTCTCGTTGGGCGAAGGTCCAGCGCGGCGCGGTGTGGGCCAGGCGCTGGCGCATGTCGTCGACGTTGGCCACCAACTGCCGGGTGAGCGCGCGGTAGCCGTCCAGCGCCGGGTAGTCGTTGCGCGCCAGCTCGCCGTACAGCTCGCCGCTGCGTTGCAGGCGCTCGGCATGGCCGTCGCGCAAGGCGCGGGCCATGGCCACCAGTTGGCGGCGCACGTAGCGGTGTTCGACCTGCAGTGAGCGTTTCAACGCCTCCATGGCGGCGGCGTCGTCGCCCGGCGGGCGGGTGTCGGCGAGGATCTCCAGCAGCGAGATGCACAGGCGCAGGTTGCGCTGCAGGGCGTCGAGCTCGGTTTGCGAGATGTGCACTTCCTTGGACACCGAGGCCATCAGGTTGCGCAACTGCACCAGCGAGGCGCTGAGCCCGCGCATGCGTTTGAGGTGCTCATCGCTGGTGACCACCGCGCCGGCGACGATGCGCCCGTGCACCGCGGCGCATTCGCGCAGGGTGCTGGCCAGGTTGTAGCGCCAGGAGTACACCGCGTACAGCGGCAGGGCGAAGGAGAACGCCAGCGCCAGCACGTTGCCGATCAGGATGTCGACCGTGCGCCACAGCCCGTCGGACATCGGGTTGTCGCCATGGCCGGCGACGATGAACACGGTGATCGCCGACAGCAGCGCGGTGTAGCCGCCCTTGCCGATCGCATGGTAGGCAAAGAAGCCGCAGGCCGAAGACATCAGCACGTAGGTTAACAGCGGCATCTCGAGGTAGTTCTGCTGGGCGACGATGGCCAGCCCGATCACCGCGCCGATCAGCGTGCCGTAGGCCCGCTCGGTGGCCTTGCGGCGGATGTTGCCGTGGTGCTGCAGGCCGCCGATCACGATCAACATGGTCACCGAGGCCCACTCGCCGTGGGGCAGGTGGATGCCGGTGGTCAGCAGGATGGTCGCCACCAGGCCCACCGCCACGCGCAGGGCGTGGATCAGGCGGGCATGGCGAAAGCGCCGGTAGGGGTCGAGCAGCGGGCGCAGCGCGCGGCGCAGCAGGGGGGGCAGGCGGTGGGTGGTCATCGGGCTCATTCAGCGGGTGACTTGCAGGGTTTGCCGGGCCTGGTGGCGTTCCAGCGCAAGGTCGAGCAACTGGCTGACCAGCGCGCTGTAGCTCATGCCGGTGGCTTGCCACAACTTGGGGTACATGCTGATGCGGGTGAAGCCGGGCAGGGTGTTGAGTTCGTTCACCAGCACTTCGCCGCTGCCGGTGAGAAACACATCGACCCGCGCCAGGCCCGCGCATTCCAGCGCTTGGTAGGCTTGGACGGCGATTTGCCGGATCCGTTCGCCGGTGGTTGCTTCAAGGCTGGCGGGCACCACCACCTGGGCGGCGTTTTCGTCGATGTACTTGTTGTCGTAGGAGTAAAACCCCTGGCCGACGACGATCTCGCCGCAGCCGCTGGCCTGTGGCTGGTCGTTGCCAAGCACCGCGCATTCGATTTCGCGGCCGTTCACCGCGGCCTCGACCAGGACTTTTTCATCGAAGCGCAGCGCTTCGGCCATGGCCCGGTCGAACTCGGCGGCATTGCTGGCGCGGCTCACGCCGACCGACGAGCCCATGTTCGCCGGCTTGATGTACAGCGGCAGGCCCAGCGCCGCCTCGGCCTGGGCAAAGCTGACCGGGCGCGCGCGGCGGGCGCAGAGAAACGGCGTGACGGCGATGCCGGCCTCGCGCAGCAGGCGCTTGCTGACGTCTTTGTCCATGCAGATCGCCGAGCCGAGCACGTCGGAGCCGACGAAGGGCACGCCGAGCATGCGCAGCAGGCCTTGCAGGCAGCCGTCTTCACCCTGGGTGCCGTGCACGATGGGGAACACCACGTCTACCAGGGTACCCAGCGCCTGGCCCGGCTCACCCGGGTGCAGGGCCAGCTTCGGGCCGCTGCAGGCCAGCTCGCCGTCGCCGCTGTGCAAGTGCCAGGTGCCTTGCGGGTCGATGCCGATCAGTACCGGCGTGAAGCGTTCGCGGTCCAGCGCCTGGAGCAGGTTGCGCGCCGATTGCAGCGACACGTCGTGTTCGGCCGAGCGGCCGCCGTAAACGATGCCGACGCGGGTTTTGCTGTTCATGGTAAAGCCTCTGTCACGGTGCCACGGCGCTGTGCAGCGCCTGGGCCAACTGGTTTTGCGAAAAGGGTTTGGCCAGCCGCACCACGTTCAGGGCGGCCGGCAGCGGTACGTCGCTGTAGCCCGAGACCAGCACGATGGCCAGTTGCGGGTGCAGCGCGCGCACCTGCTCGGCGAGCTGGGTGCCGGTCATTTCCGGCATGGCGTGGTCGCTGACCAGCGCGTCGAAGGGTTGGCCGGCCAGCAGCCGCAGGGCCTGGGCGGCGGAATTGGCCGCCACCACGTCATGGCCGAGGGCTTTGAGCAGGCACAGGGTGCTGCCCAGCACCAGTTCGTCGTCGTCGACCGCCAGCACCCGCCAGCGCGCGGCCGGGGTGTTGCCGGGCGGCGGCAACGGGGTGCTGCCAGGCGGGCTGCCGGGGGCGTGGGCCGGCAGCCAGATTTGCGCGGTGGTGCCCTGGCCGGGTTCGCTCAGCAGCACCAGGCTGCCGCCGGATTGCTCGGCCAGGCCGAGCACCATCGACAGCCCGAGGCCGGTGCCCTTGCCCACGCCCTTGGTGGTGAAGAACGGCTCGGTGGCGCGCGCCAGGGTAGCGGCGCTCATGCCCTGGCCATTGTCGGCCACCGCCAGGCACACCCGGCCGCCCTGGGCATGGCCGGTCAGGCGCAGGCGGCCCTGGCCGCCCATCGCGTCGCGGGCGTTGACCGCCAGGTTGAGCAGGGCCGATTCGAGCTGGTTGGGGTCGGTTTCGACCCACGGCAGGCCGGCGGCGAAGTCCAGCTCAACCTGCACCGTGGGCCCCAGCGAGCGCCGCAGCAGGTCGGCCATGCCCTGCACCAGGGCCGTGGCATCCAGGCGCAGCGGGCGCAGTTCCTGGCGCCGGGCGAAGGCCAGCATGCGCTCGATCAGCGCCGCGCCACGCTGCGCGCCGGCCTGGGCGTTGCCCAGCAGGCGCAGCAGGGCTGGGTCATCGCCCACCCGGCGCTGCATCAATTCAAGGTTGCCGAGCACGGCCATCAGCAGGTTGTTGAAGTCGTGGGCGATGCCGCCGGTGAGGTTGCCCAGCGCTTCCATCTTCTGCGCCTGTTGCAGGGCCTGTTCGGTGCGGCGGATGTTCGCCTCGCTCTGCTCCAGCGCCGCGGTGCGCTCGGCGACCTGGCGCTCGAGCTCTTGCACGAAGCGTTGCTCGCCTTCGCGCACCTCGACCTGCGAGCGTACCCGCTCGATGTGCGCCCAACTGCGCTCGACCACTTCGGCCAGCAGCGCCCGCTCGGCATCGCTCCAGCGCCGCGGCAGGCGGTCGTGCACGGCCATCAGCGCGGTCAGCCGGCCCTCCTTGACCAGCGGCATGCACACCGTGGCGGCCAGGCCGAGGTCAAGGAAGGTGCGCGCCTCGTGAGGCGGTAGCTGCGCGGCGTTGTCTTCGAGCACCAGCGGCAGGCCGGCGCGCAGGTTGTGCACCGCCAGGCGGCCGAAGTCCGCCAACCGGTAATGGCCGAGGATGCCTTTCGCCCCGGGGGCGTGCCAGTTGCCGCGGATGGTAAAGCCGTCCTGGTCGGCGTCCATGTCGGCGTAGGCGCACACGCTCACGCCCAGGTGCAGGCCGAGCAGGTGGGTGGTCACCTCGAGCACCACGTCGGCGTCCTGGCTGCGCGTGGTCTGCTTGCCGAGTTCATCGAGAAAGCGCAGCCGCGCTTCGTTCTCGCGCAGGGCCAACTGGGCCTGTTCGTGCTCGGTGATGTCGCTGGCGGTGCCGAACCATTCGCTGATCTGGCCCTGCTCGTCGAACAATGGCACTGCGCGTGACAGCGTCCAGCCGACGCTGCCGTCGACCCGGAAGACCCGGTGGCGCAGTTCGAACAGGCTGCGCTCGGCGATCGCCCGTGCCACCGCCTGGTTGACCAGCGCGCGGTCTTCGGCGTGTACATAGGTGCCCAGCCAGTCGTGGCTCGGGGCGAGGTTGTCGGAAATAAACCCCTTGCCGTCGAGGTGGATCATCGTCGACCAGTCCGGTGCCATGCGGTAGACCACATCGGCGGTGGCGTTGACCAGCGCGCTCAGGCGCGCCTCGCTGGCGCGCCGCTGCTGCTCGGTGAGCACCCGCTCGGTGGTTTCGATCACCGTGGCGATCACCCCTTCGGGCAGGCCGTCGTCACCCGGCACCGGCGAGTAGTAGAGGTCCATCCAGGCCGGCGCCGGCTGGCCGTGGCGGTCAAGCGACAGTTGCTGGTCGCGGTACACCAGGGTGCCCCCGGCCAGGCCCACGCGCATCACGTTGTCGTTGAAGTCGGCGACCTCCGGCCAGCCTTCGCGCACCGCTTGGCCAAGCAGGCGCGGGTGGCGCTGGCCGGCGAAGCGCGAGTAGGGGTCGTTGTAGATCATCGTGCCGGCCTCGCCCCACAGCAGCACGATCGGGATCGGCGAGCGCAGCAGCATGGCGGTGGTGGTGCGCAGCGCGGCTGGCCAGCTGGCCAGCGGCCCGAGCGGGGTGTGCGCCCAGTCCAGCGCGGCGATGCGCCGGGCCATGTCGCCGCCCCCCTGGAGGAAGGCCGGTAGGTCAGAAGGCCGCGGGGGTTGGGCTGGCACGCCGGGGGCGGTGGTCATGCGGGGGGCGGCTCGCAAAGGCAGGTTGAAGGCACCGGCACTATAGCATCGGTGCCGCGCAGCGATCAGGGGGTACGTTCATCTTCCGGCGCCGGGCGCTGTGCCGGCAGCATCCGTTCGAGCAGGCCATCGCGCAGCACCGCCACGTGCCACACGGTGGCCGCCACGTGCAGGCCCAGCAGTGTGTACAGCGCATACTGCCCGGCCACGTGCACGCTGTTGGCCCATTCGCCCAAGGCGTCGAAGGTGGGGAAGCCCGGCAGCGAGAACAGCCGGAACACCGGCACCGGGCGGCCATTGCCGGCCATCAGGTAGCCGCTGATGGGCATCACCAGCAGCACCAGGTAGAGCAAACCATGGTTGGCCTGGGCCAGCCAGCGCGCCCCGCGCGGGGTGCGCCTAGGCAGTGCCGGCGGCCGGTGGCGCCAGCGCCAGGTCAGGCGCAGCAGCACCAGCAGGAACACGCAGATCCCGGTGGATTCGTGCAGCAGGTACCAGAACACCCGTTCGCTGCCCGGCGGGTGGTTTTCCGCGACCCACACGAACGGCAACAACAGGCACAGGGCCAGGGCGGTGAGCCAGTGCAGCGCCTGGGCGAAACCGTGGTAACGCGCTACGGGCATGGCATCTCCCAGGGGCAGGGTGGGGCGCAAGTGTACAAGGGCATGGGTGGGCCGCCGATTGAAGAGGAACAGGGCGCGACAGGCGCATAGTCGGCGATCCGCGCGCCGGCAGCAATGGGAGGGTCGCGGGCGGGTAAAGGTTCGCCGCCAGGGTGTAATTATTGTTGCGCCGCGAGAAAGGTCCCGGCAGCCGACGAGTGACCGGATCCATTGTGTGCATTTGGTCCGAAAGTGTTTAAAGCCCTCTACAAATCGGCGACGGTTTCATCGAAATTATTCCTTGGCAGATCTACGCTGTCGTTAACGAGTATTACGGCCACAAGGAGGTATCGGCCATGTCGTTCGCCAATGTCGTTTCGCTGGATGTGCGTAACGCCACGGGCCCCGGGGGTATCGACCGGGTGCTGCGTGGGCTGCGCCAGCATCTGAACATGGACGTTGCCTTTATTTCGCAGTTTCGTGGCCGGGACCGGCTGTTCACCCATGTTGACAGCGAAGGCCCCGGGCCGCTCAAGCCCGGCGACGCGCTGCCGATGGAGGCGGGCTATTGCCAGAAGGTAGTCGCCGGCGAGTTGCCCCAACTGATCCCCGACACCTCGCTGCTGCCGGCGGCGCTGGCCATCCCGGAAACCCTCGCGCTGCCGATCGGCGCACACATGAGCGTGCCGATCTACCTCAGCGACGGCCGCCTGTACGGCACCTTCTGCTGCTTTGGCTACCAGGCCGACAGCAGCCTGACCGACCGCGACCTGCAAATGATGAAGGTGTTCGCCGACCTGATCGCCGACCGCCTGGAAACCGACCTGCGGCAGATCAGCGAGCGCCTGCGCAAGCACCGCTTCATCAGCGATGCGTTGAACGGCACGCAACTGAGCGTGGTGTACCAGCCGATCTTCGATGTGGAAGACGGCCAGTTGTGTGGCTGGGAGTCACTTTCGCGCTTCAGTGGCGAGCCAGTGCGCAGCCCCGACCTGTGGTTCAAGGACGCCGCCGAGGCGGGCCTGGGCCAGGAGATGGAAGCCCAGGCGATTCGCACGGCGCTGGCCGGGCTGGCGAGCCTGCCCGAAGACAGCTACCTGTCGATCAACTGCTCGCCGGAGATGTTCCTCGAAGGGCGCCTGGCGGCGCTGCTCGACCCGTACCCGGCGCACCGGCTGGTGCTCGAGGTCACCGAACACGCCATCGTTGCCGACTACGGCAGCCTGCTCTGCGCCATGGCGCCGCTGCGCAAGCGTGGCCTGCGCATCGCCATCGACGACGCCGGCGCTGGCTACGCAAGCATGCGCCATATCATCAAGATCAGCCCCGACATGATCAAACTCGACATGAGCCTGACCCAAGGCATCGACCAAGACCCCCAACGCCGCGCGTTGGCCTCGGCGCTGATCGCCTTTGCCCGGGAAACCGGCTGCTCGATCGTTGCCGAAGGGGTGGAGTCCGCCGCTGAGCTGGACATCCTCAAGCGCCTGGGCGCCGACAAGGTGCAGGGCTACCTGCTCGGCCGGCCGATGGCGCTGGCCGATGCCCGCGCCCTGGTCGAAGACCGCCAGCGTTCCGGCCTGCAAGTGCCCCGGGAGGCCACCCAGCATGCCCGGCACTGAACGCATCGAACTCGGCGCGCTGCAGCGCGACGACCTCAACGCCGCCCGCGATCTGGTTCGCGAAGCCTTTGCCGAGGTACTGGGCGAGGCCGAGCCGGATGAGTTCTGGAACGACCGCGACTACGTGACCTGCCGCTGGCACGCGCCGCACACCCAATGGTTCAAGGCCTTCAGCGGCAGCCGCCTGCTCGGCGTGGCCTGCGTGGCGCGCTGGGGCAGCCAGGCGATCGTCGGGCCGCTGGCGGTGGTGCCCGACCACTGGGAAAACGACATCGCCCAACGCCTGATGGCCGAGGTGTGCGCGCAAATCGAGGCCTGGGGCTGTGCCCACAGCGGTTTGTTCACCTTCCCCGACAGCCCGCGGCACCTGGCGCTGTACCAGAAGTTCGGCTTCTGGCCCGGGCACCTGGCGGCGGTAATGAGCCGCGGCGTGAACCGCCCGGCGCAGCCCTACCACCCGGCGGCGCTGGCGCCGGCGCGGGTCAAGGCGCATTGCCGGGAAATCCTCGAAACCCTGGTGCCGGGCATGGATGTGGACGGCGAGGTAGAGGCGGTGCAGCGCCAGCAGTTGGGCAGCATGGTGCTCACCGCCGACGGTTTTGCCATCTGCCACCACGGTGAGTACTGCGAGGCCGGCAGCCAGGCGTTCTACATTCGCCTGGCGGCGATCCGCCCGGGTGGCGGCGCGGCGCAGATGGCCGAACTGCTCGGGCGCTGCGAGGCGATGGCCTGGCAGCAGGGCGCCGGGCATCTGCTGCTGGGGGTGAACACCGCGCGCCTGCAGGCTTACCGCTGGCTGCTCGACAGCGGCTTTCGCACGCGGATCCTCGGCGTGACCCTGCACAACGGGCCGGGGTATGACCGGCAGGATGTGTGGTTGCTGGATGATTGGCGCTAGCGGTTGAGGGCCCTTCGCCCGGCACAGCCGGCCTCCCACCAGATTTGTGTAAGCCATTGATTTTAGGCGCAACACAGACCCCGTGGGAGGCCGGCTGTGCCGGGCGAAGGGCCCTACAAATGCACCTCGACCGCCAACGGCAGGTGGTCGGAGAGGTGGCTCCAGGGTTTGGTCCCCAATACCCGCGGCTCGTGGCTGGTGGCGTTGCGCAGGTAGATGCGATCAAGGCGCAGCATCGGCAGGCGCGCGGGGTAGGTTTTCGCCAGCACGCCGTGGTGGCGTTCGAACGCTTCGTGCAGGTCGCCGTGGCGCACCAGGGTGGCGTTGCCGCGCAGCTTCCAGTCGTTGAAATCCCCGGCGATGATCACCGGCGCGTGCTCGGGCAGCGAGTCGAGCAACTTGCGCAGCAATTGCAGCTGCTGCTGGCGATGGCTTTCAAGCAATGACAGGTGCACGCAGATGGCGTGCACGCCGTCGGGGTGGCCGGGCACCTGCAACACGCAGTGCAGCAGGCCGCGGCGCTCGGGGCCGGTGATCGACACATCGAGGTTGCGGTAGTGCAGGATCGGGTACTTGCTCAGCAGCGCGTTGCCGTGGTGGCCGTCGGGGTACACCGCGTTGCGCCCGTAGGCGAAGTCGCTCCACATGCTGTCGGCGAGAAACTCGTACTGCGACATCTGCGGCCAGTTGGCGAAGCGGCTGGCGTGGCGGTCGTGCCCGCCCAGCACCTCTTGCAGAAACACGATGTCTGCCTGGGTACTGCGCACCGCCTCGCGCAGCTCTGGCAGGATGAAGCGCCGGTTGAACACGGTGAAACCCTTGTGGGTGTTCACCGTGAGCACCCGCATGCGGTGCACCTCACGGGGGCCGTGGGCGGGTGACTCGATCAGGGGACTACTCGGTTCGGCGTGCACGTTCGCTCCAGGCGCCAGAGGGTTCGCTTACCTTATGGGACTTGGCCGCGTGGCGCCAGTTCACCGCGTTCACGCGTTTGCCGCGCGCGCGGATCGGCGGCTGCCGAGCCAGCCGAGCACACCCAGGGCCATGCCGATGCCAGCGATCCCGGGCCAGCCCAGGCTTTCGTACACCGGGCTGGCCAATGCCGAGCCGGCGGCGCCGCCGAGAAAGATACTGGTCACGTAGATGCCGTTGAGGCGTGCCCGGCTGTGGGCATCCAGGGCGTAGATCTCACGCTGGCCCATGACCATGTTCATCTGCACGGCAAAGTCCAGCAGCACCCCGGTCAAGGCCAGGCACACCACCGACGGCGCCAGGCCAAGGGTGAAGGCGACGATTGCCATCAGCATCGCCGCCAGGGTCGCCAGGCGGGTGTAGCCGGCGTCGGCCCAGCGCCCGGCCAGCGGCGCGGCCACCGTGCCCACCGCGCCGACCAGGGCGAACACGGCGATCTGGCTTTGGCTCAAGCCATGCACCCGCGCCAGCTCCAGCGGCGCGGCGGTCCAGAACAGGCTGAAGGCGGCAAACATCAACGCCTGCAGCATCGCCCGCTGGCGCAACAGCGCATGGCGCTTGAACAGGTGCCCGAGCGAGGCGATCAGCGCCGGGTAGCTGGCGCGGTGGGCGGGGCGGTAGGCCGGCATGGTGGTGGCCAACACCAGCAGGATCACCAGCATCGCCGCCGCCGCCAACTGGTACACCGCGCGCCAGCCGAAGTGGTCCGCCACCAGGCTCGCCAGCGGCCGCGCCAGCAGGATGCCGAGGATCAACCCGCTCATGATGCTGCCCACCACCCGCCCGCGGCTGGCTTCCGGGGCCATGTGCGCGGCCAGCGGGATCAACATTTGCACCGCCACCGAGCTGAAGCCGATCAACAGCGACACCGCGAGAAAGGGCCCCGGCTGGCTGACCACGCTGGCCGCCAGCAGGCTCAGGCCGGCCAGCACCACGGTGGCCATCATCAGCCGGCGGTTTTCCAGCAGGTCGGCCAGCGGCACCAGAAAAAACAGCCCGGCGGCGTAGCCGACCTGGGTCAGCGCCACCACCAGGCTGGCGCCCTGGGTGGACAGCGCAACGTCTGGGGCGATCAGCGCGATGATCGGCTGCGCATAGTAGATGTTGGCAACGATCGCGCCACAGCAGAACGCGAACAACAGCACCAGGGCGCGGGTCATCGGGGCCACGGCGGGGGTGGCGGCAGAAGAGGGCATCGGCGGGAATCCACACACAAAAGGGGTAGTAAAGCAGAAGGCTGTTACAAAGCGTAAGTTCAACCGCTGCAATAGCTAAAGCCCCGCGGGTGCGGGGCTTTGGGCTGGCAAGCGAGGCGTGGCGCCGGGCTTAGCTGTTGTCGTTGTCGAAACCGCCGGTTTCGAGGTACTGCAGTTTGTGCACTTGGCCGTGGCTGTCTTCGTAGACCATGGTCACCGGCACGGTACCGGTTTTGTTGCTCACGTCGGTTTTCGAGATGATCCGCTGAACGTCGAGGTTCATGCCGTAGTGGTACTGCTCGGTGGGGATGTTGGCCAGCGAGCGGCTGGCGCCGTCGGCGGCGTAGGCGCCGGTGGCGAACACGGCAGTCAGTGCGGCAATGGCGAAGGCGGTTTTCATGGTGGCTCTCCTTGAGGGCGGGGGTGTTTGCTTTCGATGGGTTTATTGAACACCCCCGCGCGCGCCAGGAGAAATCGATGCGGGTGGTTGCTGCAATCACCCTTTTTGATACTTCGTAAGCGAACTATCTAATGATGCGTTAATCCCGCGCGCGGCGCTTCAGGCGTGCAGCGCCTTGCCCAAGGCCTTCAACGCCGCTTCCTGGATGGCCTCGCCGAGGGTGGGGTGGGCGTGCACGGTGGCGGCAATATCCTGCAACCGTGCGCCCATCTCCAGGCTTTGGCCAAAGGCTGCCGCCAGCTCCGACACCCCGGCCCCCACCGCTTGCCAGCCGACGATCACTTGGTCCGCCTCGCGCGCCACCACCCGCACGAAACCGCCGCCAGCCTGCAGGGTAAGCGCGCGGCCGTTGGCGGCGAACGGGAAGCTCGCCACCCGGTGGCCGGCGCCGGCCTGCTCCGGGCTGAGGCCGGCGGCCACCACTTCTGGGTCGGTGTAGCACACCGCCGGGATGCTCACCGGGTCGAAGCGCCGCGGTTGGCCGGCGATCAGCGCCGCCACCACTTCGGCCTGGGCCATGGCGCGGTGGGCCAGCATCGGTTCGCCGGTGAGGTCGCCGATGGCCCACACGTTGCGCATGCTGGTGCGGCATTGGCCGTCCACCGCCACGGCGCGGCCGTTCATTGCCAGTTGCAGGCCTTCCAGGCCATAGCCTTCGGTGTTGGGCACGCGGCCCACGGCGACCAGCACGCGGTCACAGGGCAGCCGCTCGCCGCTCTCGAGGCGCAGCGAAGTGCCGTCGAAGCCGCTGACCTTCTCGCCCAGGCGCACGCCAATCCCCAGCGCCTCCAGGCGTCCCGCCACCGGCTGGCTGAGTTCGGCGTCGTAGCTCGGCAAAATGCGTGGCTGCGCTTCGATCAGGGTGACCTCGGCGCCCAGCTTGCGGTAGGCGGTGCCCAGTTCCAGGCCAATGTAGCCGGCGCCGACCACGCACAACTGGCGCGGCAGGCTGGTTGGCGCCAGCGCCTCGCCGGAGCCGACCACCGCGCCGCCCAGCGGCAACGCGGGCAGCGCCGCGCTGCGCGAGCCGGTGGCCAGCAGCAGGTGCTCGCAGTGGATGCGCGTATCGCCGACCTGCACGGTTTTGCCGTCGAGCACCTGGCCGTGGCCGTGGATCACGTTGACCTTGTGCTTTTTCAGCAGGCTGGCCACGCCGCTGGTCAGGCGGTCGACCAGGCTGTTTTTCCAGTGCATGGCCTGCGCCAGGTCGAAGCTCACGCCGTGGTAGCGAATCCCCAGGGCGCTGCCGTGGGCACTGGCGTGCAACTGCTCGGCGAGGTGAAGCAACGCTTTGGACGGGATGCAGCCCACGTTCAGGCAGGTGCCGCCGAGGGCCTGGGCTTCGACCAGGGTGGTGGCGATGCCCAGTTGCCCGGCGCGGATCGCCGCCACATAGCCGCCGGGGCCGCCGCCGAGTACCAGCAATTGGGTGGTGAGGGTTGCCATGTTGCGCTCCTTAATCGACCAGCAGGCAGGCGGGGGCTTCCAGGCACTGGCGCACGGCCTGGATGAAACGCGCGGCGTCCATGCCGTCGACCACCCGGTGGTCGAACGAGCTGGAGAGGTTCATCACCTGGCGCACCACCACCTGGCCCGCGACCACGCGCGGCAATTCGCGCATGCGGTTGACCCCGACGATGGCCACCTCGGGCAGGTTCAGTACCGGCGTGGAGGCGATCCCGCCAAGGGCGCCGAGGCTGGTCAGGGTGATGGTCGAGCCGCTCAAGGCCTCGCGCGGGGCCTGGCCGGCACGGGCGGCAGCGGCCAACCGGGCGATTTCCCCGGCGTTGTGCCACAAGCTGCCGGCTTCGGCATGGCGCAGTACCGGCACCAGCAGGCCGTTGGCGCCCTGGGTGGCGATGCCCAGGTGCACCGCCTGGTGGCGCTCGATCAACTGCGCGTCATCGAGGTAATGGGCATTGAGCTGGGGGAACTCGCGCAGCGCCAGCACCAGCGCGCGGGCCAGCAGCGGCAGCACGGTGAGGTGCCCGCGCTGCTCGGCGTAGCGCTGGTTCAATTGCGCGCGCAGGGCCTCCAGGGCGGTGACGTCCACCTCTTCTACATAGCTGAAGTGCGCCGCGCGCTGGGTGGCGGCCTGCATACGTTCGGCGATCTTGCGCCGCAGGCCGATCACCGGCACCCGCTCCACCGCGTCGCTGGCCGCCGGGCGCGGCGCGTGGCCGCCGCCGAGGCAGGCGTCGAGGTCGGCGTGTTCGATCCGCCCGGCCGGGCCGCGGCCCTTGACTTGGGCGAGGTCGATACCGGCTTCCAGGGCGCGCTGGCGCACCGCCGGGCTGGCCAGCGGGCGCTGCCGCGCGGCGCCAACGGGCGCGGGCGCAGGCGCGGGCTCGGCCGGCGCGGGGGCGCTGGCGGCTGGCTCGGCGGCTGGCGCCTTGGGGGCCAGCGGTTCGCGCAGGTTGCCGCTGCCTTCCACCTCGAGGCGGATCAACTCGCTGCCCACCGCCATGGTCGCGCCCGGCTCGGCGGCCAGGGCCAGCACCTTGCCGCCCACCGGGCTGGGAATCTGCACGGTGGCTTTGTCGGTCATCACGTCGGCCAGGACCTGGTCTTCGCTCACCTCATCGCCCACGGCAACGAACCACTCCACCAGCTCGACCTGGGCAATGCCTTCGCCGATGTCGGGCATCTTGATCACATGGGTACCCATTCAAGCCTCCATCACGCGCTTGAGCGCCGCGCCAACCCGGTTCGGCCCGGGGAAGTAAGCCCATTCCTGGGCGTGGGGGTAGGGGGTGTCCCAGCCGGCCACCCGTTCCACCGGGGCTTCGAGGTGGTAGAAGCAGTGTTCCTGCACCAGCGCCAGCAGCTCGGCGCCCAGCCCGCAACTGAGTGTGGCTTCGTGCACGATCACGCAGCGGCCGGTTTTGCGCACCGACGCCACCAGGGTGTCGAGGTCCAGCGGCCACAGGCTGCGCAGGTCGATCACTTCGGCGTCGATGCCGGTTTCGGCGGCGGCGCACAGCGCCACGTGCACGGTGGTGCCGTAGGTGATCACCGTGACCGCGTTGCCTGGCCGGGCGATCGCCGCGCTGTCCAGCGGCACCTGGTAATAGCCCTCCGGCACCTGCGCCTGGGCATGGGCCGTCCAGGGCGTGACCGGGCGGTCGTGGTGGCCATCGAAGGGGCCGTTGTACAGCCGCTTGGGCTCAAGGAAGATCACCGGGTCTTCGCATTCGATGCTGGCGATCAACAGGCCCTTGGCGTCGTAGGGGTTTGACGGCATCACCGTGCGCAAGCCGCACACCTGGGTGAAGATCGCCTCAGGGCTTTGGCTGTGGGTTTGCCCGCCATAGATGCCGCCGCCGCAGGGCATGCGCACGGTGATCGGCGCGCTGAAGTCGCCCGCCGAGCGGTGGCGCAGGCGCGCGGCCTCGGAGGCCAACTGGTCGAAGGCCGGGTACACGTAGTCGGCGAACTGGATTTCCACCACCGGGTGCAGGCCATAGGCGCCCATGCCGATGGCGGTGCCGACGATGCCGCTTTCGGAGATCGGCGTGTCGAAGCAGCGGTGCTTGCCGTACTTGGCCTGCAGCCCCTCGGTGCAGCGGAACACCCCGCCGAAGTAGCCCACGTCCTCGCCAAAGGCGACCACCCGCTCGTCGCGTTCCATCATTACGTCCATGGCGCTGCGGATCGCCTGGATCATGGTCATCACCCGGGTGGCCTGCTGGCTGCCGGGCAGGTTGTCTTCAGGCATGTTCATCGCCTCACACTCCCATCTGCTGGCGTTGCCGGCGCAGGTGCGCGGGCATGGCGTGGTACACGTCCTCGAAGATCGTCGCGGCGCTGGCGATGCTGGCATCGCCCAGGGTGCCGTGGCGCTCGGCCGCCTTGGTGGCGTTGACGATCTCCTGGTCCAGGGCTGTTTCCAGCGCCTGGTGGCGCGCGTCGTCCCATTCACCCAGCACGATCAAATGCTGCTTGAGCCGGGCGATCGGGTCGCCGAGCGGGAAGTGCGCCCAGTCGTCGGCGGGGCGGTACTTGGACGGGTCGTCGGAGGTGGAGTGGGGGCCGCCGCGGTAGGTGACCCATTCGATCAGCGTGGGCCCGAGGTTGCCGCGGGCGCGCTCGGCGGCCCAGCGCGAGGCGGCGTACACGGCGAGAAAATCATTGCCGTCGACCCGCAGCGAGGCGATGCCGCTGCCCACCCCGCGGCCGGCGAAGGTGGTGGCTTCGCCGCCGGCGATGTGCTGGAAGCTGGAGATCGCCCACTGGTTGTTGACCACGTTGAGGATCACCGGCGCGCGGTACACGTGGGCGAAGGTCAGCGCGGTGTGGAAGTCCGTCTCGGCGGTGGCGCCGTCGCCGATCCAGGCCGAAGCGATGCGGGTGTCACCGCGGATCGCCGAAGCCATCGCCCAGCCCACGCCCTGCACGAACTGGGTGCCGAGGTTGCCGGAAATACTGAAAAACCCCTTGGCCTTGTTCGAGTACATCACCGGCAACTGGCGGCCCTTGAGCGGGTCGCACTCGTTGGAGAACAGCTGGCAGATCATCTCGAACAGCGGCACCTGGCGGGTGAGCAGGATGCCCTGCTGGCGGTAGGTGGGGAAGCACATGTCGTCTTCGTTCAACGCCAGGGTGTGGGCGCAGGCCACCGCCTCTTCGCCCAGGCACAGCATGTAGAACGACATCTTCTTCTGCCGCTGGGCGGTGAGCATGCGGCTGTCGAACAGGCGGGTTTTCAGCATCGCCACAAGGCCCGCGTGCAGCACCGCGGTGGGGATGTTCTCGGCCCAGGGGCCTTGAGCCTGGCCGTGCTCGTCGAGCACCCGCACCAGGCCCACGGCGAGTTCGGCGGTGTCTTTGGGTTCGACTTCCAGCGGCGGCTTGGCTGCCTGCCCGGCGGGGGTGACCCGCAGGTAGCTGAAGTCGGGCGTGCAACCCGGCCGGCCGGTAGGCTCGGGCACGTGCAAACGCAGTGGTTGATGAGGGTGGTTCATCGTTGACATCCCTGCTGTTGTGATTGTTGGAGAGGGTGGCGTCAGAGATGAGTTTAGGCCGGTTGGGAGGGAAAGTTTGTCTCTTTGGTGGGGGCGGGGGCAGCGTATGTAGGGTGTTTTGCCTTTCTGCCGGCGGTTTTTTAGGAAAAATCTCTTGGCATGGCGATGCGCTCTGTTCAGGCGCTGAGGGCAGGGTGGGAGATGACTGAGTGTTTCTTGTAATTCTTTGAATCTATTGGGAAAAGACATTCAATGTGGCGGCCGATACCCTGCGTTGCCCAGCCCTCATGAGTGGCCAGCCCATGGCAAAGCGTTACGGCAACCCACTGCGTTACCAGCTTCTCCGGTCACACACCCGTAAATTGGCGGCTCGCCGTGCCTTGCTCGACCCACTGCTGGCGCGCAGTGCCATCGACCCCACCCAGCTTCGCTTCGAAGCCATTACCCCGGCGGCGGTGGAGGCCTCTTACGAATGGGGCACCTACCCTTGGGAACAGGTGCCGCGTTGGAAGGAAACAGACACAAAAGGGTTCGATCTGGCGTTGTGGTATGGCGATGACCTTTGGGGGCTGTGTTATGCAACGCCGCGTAAGAGCGTGATCACCCTCAAAATCATCCTGCTCGAAGGCAAGCCCGGCCGCGCCCCTAACCACAAAGGCATCATCGCGCCCTTGGCGCTGGGTGCGGTGCTGGATTATGGCGTGCTATTGGGCTGCGAACAGATGGAGATTCAGTCGCCGGCAGTAGGCGCAGTGCAAACCTACCTAAAATTGGGCTTTTACTTCGACCGTTGCCAGCGCCTTGTCAGGCCGTTGGCCACCCCCTAGTATTGAACGTGATGCTCCGGAGGCACCATGAAAAAGAAACCCCGTATCCCCAAGGCTGTGATCGAAGCACGCCAGGCCACCAAAGCACGCGGCGCGGGCTTGCCAGCGGCGAGCACGGCGAACCCCTTCAGCGAGTTGGCGGTTGCCAGGCAACTGGACCTCGACACCCTCGCGCGCATCGCCTAACCCCCCAAACGCTCCTTCAACCGGTACCACAGCATCCCCAGTGCCAGCAGCGGTGAGCGCAAGCGCTCGCCGCCGGGGAAGGTGCGGTGCGGCACCTGTTCGAACAGTTTCAGCAGCCCTTCGTCTTCGGCGCACATCGCCCGTGCCAGCACCCGCGCGGCCAGGTGGGTGACGTTCACGCCGTGGCCGCTGTAGCCCTGGGCGTAATACAGGTTGGGCTGGCCGGGCAGGCGCCCGACCTGGGGGAACCGGTTGGCGCTGATGCCGATCATCCCGCCCCATTGGTAGTCGATGCCAACGGTGGCCAGTTGCGGGAACACCTCGAGCATTTTCGGCCGCATGTAGGCGGCGATGTCCACCGGGTCGCGCCCGGAGTAATGGCAGGCGCCGCCGAACAACAGCCGGCGGTCGGCTGAAAGCCGGTAGTAGTCGAGCCCCACGCGCTGGTCGCACAGGGCCATGTTCTGCGGGATCAACTGCCGCGCCAGCGCTTCGGGCAGCGGTTCGGTGGCGATGATATAGCTGCCGGCTGGCAGTACCTTGCCCGCCAGCGGCGGCACCAGGCCACCCAGGTAGGCATTGCAGCCCAGCACCACCTGGCCAGCACGCACCACGCCATGGGCGGTGCGTATGGTCACCTCGCGCCCCGGTTCAATCGCGGTCACCGCGCTGCCCTCGAACAGGCGCGCGCCCAGGCGTTCGGCCAGTTGCGCCTCGGCCAACGCCAGCTTGAGCGGGTGCAGGTGGCCGGAGCCGCGGTCGATCAGCCCGCCCACGTAGCGTTGCGAGCCCACCACCGTGGCCATCTGCCCCGGCTCGACCAGCTCCAGTGGGTGGGGGTAGCCCAGTTGCAGCAGGTGCTCGCGCTCGGCCTTGAACCCGTCGAAATGGGCCGGGCGGTTGGCCAGGTCGCAATAACCCCAACGCAGGTCGCAGTCCAGGCCGTGGCCTTCGATGCGTTGGCGCACGATGTTCACCGCCTCGAACCCGGCCAACTCCAGTTGGCGCACCCCAGCCTCGCCCACATAGCGGCGAAACGGCGCCAGGTCGTGGCCCACCCCGCGGATCAACTGCCCGCCGTTGCGCCCGCTGGCGCCCCAGCCGATGCGCTTGGCCTCCAGCAGGATCACCGAGCGGCCGCGCTCGGCCAGCTCCAGGGCGGTGTTCAGCCCAGTGAAGCCGCCGCCGACCACGCACACATCGGCGCGCAACTCGCCGGCCAGCACCGGCCGCCGGGGGGCGGGCGCGCTGCTGGCGGCGTAATAGGACGGGGCGTGGTCGGGGAGTTCGCGCATACGGGCAGCCTGTTAGCGGTTGGATTTGATCTTGGTCCAGTCACGGGTCATCAGCCGCATGATCGCTGGCGGCAGCTCGGCCGACACATACAGCTTGGCCATTACCGCTTCGGAAGGGTAAATGGCCGGGTCGTTCTTGATGTCGGCGTCGATCAGCGCCTGGGCGGGCACGTTGGGGTTGGCGTAGCCCACGGTGTCGCTGATTTTGGCGATCACCTGCGGCTCTAGCACGTAGTTGATGAACGCTTCGGCCTGCTCCGGGTGTTCGGCGTCTTTGGGGATGGCCAGCATGTCGAACCAGACGTTGCTGCCTTCCTTGGGGATGGCATAGGCCACGTGCACGTTGTTGTGGGCTTCCTTGGCGCGGTTGGCGGCCTGGAACACGTCGCCGGAGTAGCCAAAGGCGATGCACACGTCGCCGTTGGCCAGGTCGGTGACGTACTTGGAGGAGTGGAAGTAAGTCACGTAGGGGCGGATGGCCTGCAGCTTGGCGGTGGCCTTGGCGTAGTCTTTCGGGTCGGTGCTGCGCGGGCTCAGGCCCAGGTAGTTGAGCACGGCGGGGTAGAGCTCATCGGGCGAGTCCATCAGGGCCACGCCGCATTTTTGCAGCTTCTTGAGGTTTTCCGGTTCGAACAGCGTGGCCCAACTGTCGAGGGTGTCTACGCCGAGCGCGGCCTTGACCTTGTCGACGTTGTAACCAATGCCGTTGGTGCCCCACAGGTAGGGCACGGCGTACTGGTTGCCGGGGTCGTTCAGTTCCAGGCGCTTCATCAGCGCCGGGTCGAGGTTCTTCCAGTTGGGGATTTTCGCCCGGTCCAGCGGGCGGAAGGCGCCGGCCTTGATCTGCCGGCCGAGGAAGTGGTTGCTCGGCACCACTACGTCGTAGCCGGTGCGGCCGGCCAGCAGCTTGCCTTCGAGGGTTTCGTTGGAGTCGAACACGTCGTACACCGGCGCGATGCCGGTGGCGGCCTGGAAGTCGGCCAGCGTGGTGGGGCCGATGTAGTCGGTCCAGTTATAGATGCTCACGGTGGGCGCGGCCTGGGCGCTGTTGGCCAGGGGGGCGGCCAGGGCCAGGGCGATGTACAGCGTGTTCAACTTCATGTCAGTGCTCCTAGGTCGTAAACGGCAGGTGCTGAATGAGAGGCTTGGGTTGTTGTTGTTTTTAAACCGTCATCATCAGGAACTCGCGTTCCCATGAGCTGATAACGCGCTTGTAGTTTTCGTGCTCGGCGCGCTTGACCGCCACGTAGCCGCGCACGAACTTCTCGCCCAGTACCTGGGCCAGCGCGGTGCTGTTTTCCATCCGCGCCAGGGCGTCTTCAAGGGTGACCGGCAGGCGCAGGCTGCGCCGTTCGTAGCCACGGCCAACCACCGGCTCGCTCGGCGCCAGCCCTTCGACCATGCCCAGGTAACCGCACAGCAGGCTGGCGGCGATGGCCAGGTAGGGGTTGGCGTCGGCGCCCGGCAGGCGGTTCTCGACCCGCCGGTTGGCCGGGCTGGCACCGGGTACGCGCAGGCCCACGGTGCGGTTTTCTTCACCCCACTCCACGTTCACCGGGGCGGAGGTGTCGGGCAGGAAGCGCCGGAACGAGTTCACGTTCGGGGCAAACAACGGCAGGAATTCGGGGATGTACTTCTGCAGGCCGCCGATGTGCTGCAGGAACAGCTCGCTGTGGCCGCCGTGCTCGTTGGCGAACAGGTTGCGCCCCTGACTGTCGACCACGCTCTGGTGCAAGTGCATGGCGCTGCCCGGCTCGTCGGTGATCGGCTTGGCCATGAAGGTGGCCGCCACGTTGTGCTTGAGCGCGGCCTCGCGCAGGGTGCGCTTGAACACGGTGATCTGGTCGGCCAGGTGCAAGGCGTCGCCGTGGCGGAAGTTGATCTCCATCTGCGCCGGGCCGTCTTCGTGGATCAAGGTGTCGAGGTCCAGCGCCTGGGCCTCGCACCAGTCGTAAACGTCTTCGAACAGCGGGTCGAACTCGTTGGCGGCGTCGATCGAGAACGACTGCCGGCCGCTTTCCGGGCGGCCGCTGCGGCCCAGCGGCACTTGCAGGGGCAGGTCGGGGTCGTCGCTGCGCTGGGTCAGGTAGAACTCCATCTCGGGCGCCACGATCGGCCGCCAGCCGCGGGCGGCGTACAGCGCCAGCACCTTTTTCAGCACGTTGCGTGGCGACAGCTCGATGGGGTTGCCGTAGCGGTCGAAGGTGTCGTGGATCACGATCGCGGTGGGCTCCAGCGCCCAGGGCACGGTGTAGATCGCGCTGGGGTCGGGGCGGCAGGTCATGTCGATGTCTGCCGGGTCGAGCAGGTCGTAGTACAGCTCGTCTTCGACGTAGTCGCCGGTGACCGTTTGCAGCAGCACGCTTTCCGGCAGGCGCATGCCCTGTTCCTGAAGGAACTTGTTGGTGGGCAGGATCTTGCCGCGGGCGATGCCGGTCAGGTCGCTGACCACGCACTCGACTTCGCTGATCCGGCGTTCCTTGAGCCACTGCGACAGGGGATCGGTGAGGGTACTCATAAAGCCTCGGGGCTTGTGGGAGAAGAAGGGCCGGGGAGGGGGCTTTCGCCAGGGCGCCCGGCGGGGCTATGCTCGGCCAGCGCCGGGGGCGGGGTCTATCCGTTTTACCCGCTTCGGTGTGCACTGCATTGGTGCAAAGCTTTCGACACGGACCGCCGGCCATGCGCAGCCACACCCTCACCACCAGCGACCTCGACGAACAAACCCGCAGCACCCCGCTGTGGCAGCAGCATTACCAGCAGATGTCGCCCGGCCGCTTCGAGGGGCACTTGCGCGTGCTGGAGGTGGCCGGCCAGGTGCAGGTGTTCGAAGAGCGCTTGAATATCCGCGTGGAGCAACAATTCGCCGCCCCCCGGGGCGCGCTGGTGTTCAGCTTCGACACCGCCGACCACGCCCTGTACCTGCTCGACGAGCACAGCCACAACTGCTGGATCACCCCGCCGGATTATCGCGAGCTGGCGGTGGTGTTCGATGCCGAGCTGCTCGCCGAGCACGGGCTGGACCCTGCCTCCCTCGGCCGCTGGCGGATGGCCCCGCTGGCCTCGCTGCAGGCCCGGGTGTTCAGCGGCTGGCTGGGCAAAACCCTGCGCAGCGAAGGTGGCCCATTGACCGACGCCACCCTGGGCCGGCAACTGCTCGAAGACTGCCTGTTCGTGCTCGAAAGCTCGCTGCCCCGCGAGGCCCCGCGCTCGCCGCAGCGGCAAACGGTGCACCGGGTGATGGACGCCGTGGCCGCGGACCCGACCGCCAACCTGACCGCGCCGCAACTGGCGCGCCTGGCCGGGGTGCCGCTGGAACGCCTGCAGCGGGAGTTTCGCGCCTTCACCGGGTTATCCCCCACCCAATGGCTGCGCCTGCGCCGGCTGAACATGGCGCGCCGCGACCTGCAACGGGCGGCCCCAGGCAGCACCACGGTGGCGGAGGTGGCGATGCACTGGTCGTTCTGGCACCTGGGGCGGTTTGCCGAGAGTTACCGAGGGTTGTTTGGCGAGTTGCCGAGCCAGACGCTGGGGCGTGGGTGAGGTTTCAGGGCCCCTGAACGCCACCCCCCAACGCCGCCCGTTGCCTAGCACCACCCCCCTCTGCGAGACTGTGCGGATGTTTCGCTGACTGGCGCCCCCTCGTGAACGCTCGGCCCTTACTCTCCCTGCTGCTGGTTGCCGCCTTGCCAGGCATGGCCTGGGCGCAGGTCAACTGGCCCCCGGGCTGGGAGGTGCAAACCCTGCCCAGCGCCGAAGGCGGCCCCAGCCGCGAGCGGGCGGTGAAGGCCGATGCCAACGGTGACCCGGAAATGGTCGTAGAGCTCACCCGCACTGCGGTCGAGGCCGGGCACCAGGTCAATATCGAGGCGGTGCTGCTGCAAATGCGCAAGGCCTCCCAGGCGGACCTCGCCCGCCAGGGCTACCAGAGCGCCTGTACGCCCTTGCGCGGGGGTAGCCTGGGTGGGTTGAATTCGGCGCAAACCACCTGCGAGATCACCCTCAATGGCGGCCATGTGATGACCCAGACCCTGGTCGCGGCCACCGGCCCGGGCAATGCCTGGTCGTTGAGCTATGCCGGTACCGTGGCCGGCTATGCCGCGCACCAGGGCGAGGTCGATGGCATCCGCAACAGCCTGGTACTCGACAGCCAACAACCCTGAGCGGCGCAAGGAGGCAGCCCGATGGCCCGTTTCAAACACTACCGGCTCAACACCCGCGGGCGCGACTTCGCCGTGGGCGACATCCACGGGCACTTCGGCCGCCTGCAGGAAGTGCTCGACCGCGCCCAGTTCGATAGCCGCGTAGACCGCCTGTTCAGCGTGGGCGATCTGGTCGACCGTGGCCCGCAAAGCGAGCTGGCTCTGGAATGGCTGGCCAAGCCCTGGTTCCACGCGGTGCAGGGTAACCACGAGGTGCTCACCCAGCAGTTTCTCGCCGGCGACCCGCAACTCGACGTGTTCGATTACCGCATCAGCGGCGGCGGCTGGTTCCTCGACGCGCCACCGGAGCAACAGCGGCTGGTGGCCGGCAAGCTCGGCCAACTGCCCATCGCCCTGGAAGTCGAAACCCGCCGCGGCCTGGTCGGGCTGGTGCATGCCAACTGCCCGTTCGACAACTGGGCCACCCTGCGCGCCTACCTGCAGGGCAAGCTGCCGGCCGACCCCGCCGTGGAAGATGTATTCCAGTGGTCCCGCGAGCGCCTGAAAAACCGCAACGACGCCGGGGTCAGCGGCGTGCGCGCGGTGATCGTCGGCCATACCCCGCTGCGCCGGCCACGGCGCCTGGGCAACGTGTGGCATATCGACACCGCCGGCTGGAGCGAGGGCTATTTCACCTTGGTCGAACTGGCCACCATGCGCTTTGTCGCCGCCTAGCGGGTTGTGGATCGCAACCGGTAAGTTGTACGATGACCGAAACCGGCGCGGGCTGCCTGTCGTACCCCATCAAGCCCGCCCTTGAGCGTACGCCATAACAACAACACGTTGGTCATCCAACAGGAGGTAATATGACTCAGGCCATCCCCGTGCTCATCATGGGCGCGTTGCACCCCGCGTTGCAGAACAACGTCGAAACCCACTTCGCCGCCACCCGCTATTACGAACTGGCCAACCCGGCCGCCTGGCTGGCCGAGCACGGCGCCAGCATCCGCGGCGTGGTCACCAGTGGCGTGTACGGCGCGACCGCCGAACTGATCAACCAGTTGCCCAACCTCGAAGGGATTTTCAGCTTCGGCGTGGGCTACGACGCGATCGACATCGGCGCCGCCAAGGACCGCGGCGTGGTGGTGACCAACACCCCTGGGGTGCTCGATGAATGCGTGGCCGACACGGCCCTGGGCCTGATGCTCAACGTGATGCGCCGCCTGCCCGAAGCCGAACGGTTCTTGCGCGCTGGCCAATGGGAAAGCGCCAAGTTCCCGCTGGCGACCAAGCTGGGCGGTAAAAAGGTCGGTATCGTCGGCCTGGGCAACATCGGCGAGCAGATCGCCAAGCGCGCCGCCGCCTTCGGCATGGACGTGCTGTACCACAACCGCCGCGAAAAGCCCGGCGTTGCCTACCGCTACTACGCCGACCTCGACGCGATGATCAGCGCCGCCGACGTGCTGGTGCTGGCGGTCCCCGGTGGCGCCTCCACTGAGCGCCTGATCGACGCCCGGCGCCTGGCGTTGCTGGGCGAAAAGGGCTTTTTGATCAACATCGCCCGCGGCACCGTGGTCGATGAACCCGCGCTGATCCAGGCCTTGCAGGCCGGCACCATCGCCGGCGCCGGGCTGGATGTGTTCGAGCACGAACCCAAGGTGCCGCGGGCATTGATCGAGGCGGGCAACGCCGTGCTGTTGCCGCACCTGGCCAGCGGCACCTTCGAAACCCGCCAGGCCATGGCCGACCTGGTGTACCGCAACCTCTCGGGTTACTTCTTCGAGAACAAGCAGCTCACCACCCAGGTGTGCTGAGGCATTGATCTGGCGCCAGGGCGGGGCTAAAGTCCCGCCCTTTGCCGCCGTGAGCCTGCCCGATGCTGTTCCTGATTCCCACCTTCGCCATGATCGTGCTCTGCGCCCTCGCCGCGGCGTGGTTCATCCTGCCCGGTAAACCGCGCCAGGTCCCGCTGGGCGGGCAGTTCACCGAAGCCGAAATGGGCGCGCGGCGCTACCTCGAATACCGCCCGGCCAACCTGCAAGCAGGCGCCGGCATACTGCTGGTGCTGCACGGCGGCCGGCAGAACCCGCAGAAGATCCGCCGCGCCAGCGGCTACCGCTTTGAGCAGTTGGCCGATGAGCGCGGTTTTTTGCTGGTCTACCCCGAGGCGTACCAAGGCCACTGGAACGATGCACGCAAGCAACTGGACGTGCCCGCGCGGCGGGCCCAGGTCGACGACTGCGCGTTCCTCGCGCAATTGATCGAGCGCCTGGTGCAGGCCCATGGCGCAGACCCGAAGCGGGTGATGCTGTTCGGCTACGCCAGCGGCGGGCAGATGGCGTTGCGCATGGCGCTGGAAAAACCCGACAAGCTCGCCGGCATCGCCGCGGTGGCGGCCAACCTGCCAGTGCCGGCCAACGACATCGCCCAGCACCGCCGGCGCATGGTGCCGGCGCTGCTGGTGCATGGCACGGTAGACCCGATCAGCCCGTTCGAGGGCGGCCAGGAGAGTGTGTTCGGCTTTGCTGGGCGCGGCGAGGTGCTCTCGGCCCGCGCCACGGCCGCGTACTTTGGCGAGCTGGCCCAGGCCCGAGGCGAATCGCCCGAACCACTGCCTAACCCCGGGGGGGCGCGCAGCGAGGTGATCGTGCACCGCTGGGTGGTGGCGGCGGGGGCGCGGGTGGCGTTGTATGAGCTGCGCGGCGGTGGCCACGTGTTGCCGCAGCCCAATGGGCGGGCACCGCGGGTTCTGGGGGTGAAGGCCAAGGGCTTTGACGTGACGACCGTGGCCTGTGATTTCTTTGGGTTGTAGGTGCTGACGGCCCTTCGCCCGGCACAGCCGGAGTGCCGGACCACGGCCTCCCACCAGATTTGTGTAAGTGATTGATTTACCAGCCAACACAGAACCCGTGGGAGGCCGGCTGTGCCGGGCGATGGGCCCTGAAACCCTACCCCGGCACCTGCGGCTCATCGACCAACGGCACTGGCGCATCGTCCAGCTCCGACCCCGGGTCTTCGTTGCCGGGGTCGTTGATCACCGGCAGCTCGCCGGGCTCGAATTCTTCTTCATGTTCGTGGGGCTCATTCATGGCGCGGCCCTGCGTGGGTGGGTACCTACGGTGGACCACGGCCGGGCCCGCTCATTCCATGTCATTGCCGGGCAGCGGCTCGCGCCATTGCAGCACGTTGCCTTCCGGGTCAAAGCCGTCGCAGGCCCGGAAATAAGGGCCCTGCCATTCCTCCAGCGGTTCATCCAGGCCACCGCCGAGGGTGCGCGCCAGCACCCGCACCCGCGCCAGCGAAGGGGTGGGGAACACCAGCTTGACCGCCACGTCGTCGCGCCGCAGCGGCGGCTGCTCGATCTGCAGATTCTGCGCGATCACCGCCGGCAGGCCGTGCAGCACCAACTGGAAGTGGTCGGTTTCCAGCACTATGCGGTCGTCCAGGCGCACCACGGTGGTGAACCCGGCCACTTGCTCGTAGAACAGCGCCAGGCCGGCCAGGTCTTTGGCGAACAGCACCGCACCCGCTTTGATCGTTTGCATGCAAGCCACTCCAGGGGGAATGCCTGAACGCTACAAAGCGGCGCCGGGGTTGTCCAGCGCTGTGCCGCGCCACGGGCCACTGCTGTTAAGGTAGCGGCCTTGAAGATGGCTACCTCGGAACCCGCCATGCCCACGATTGACGCATTCGACCTGAAGATCCTCACCCAACTGCAGGCCAACGGGCGCCTAAGCAACCAAGACCTCAGCGACCTGGTCGGCCTGTCGGCCTCGCAATGCTCGCGCCGGCGCATTGCCCTGGAGCAGGGCGGGTTGATCCTCGGCTACCACGCACGGCTCGCGCCGCAGGCGATGAACACCGAGATGGTGGCGATGATCGAAGTGAGCCTGGTCAACCATGAGCCGGCCCGTTCGGCGGCCTTTGAGGCGCTGGTGTTGGGCGAGGGGGCGATCATCGACGCCTACAAGACCACCGGCGATGCTGACTACACCCTGAAGGTGGCGGTGGCCGGCCTGGACGAGCTCAACGGCCTGATGGGCCGGCTGGCGAGCAGCGGCGCCATCGGCCACCTGAAAACCGCCGTGGTGCTGCAACGGGTGAAGGAGGCCGGGCTGGGCGCGCGGTGAATGAAGGCTTGCGTTGATCAGTGCGTAATTCTTATTTAAGGCGCGGCTTCTGTGCATGGATGTAATTATATTCTCATGAAGTGATCGGTTTTTGGCTATCATGCGCCCGGAATCCGCAATCGAGCGTGCCCATGCCCTCCGCCAGCCCCATACCCTATCCCCATAGCCACGGCGAAGACGCCATGGCCTTGTTCGTCGGCACGCTGATGGTCGCCCTCGGGCTGTTGCTGGTGCGCGAAGGCGGCATCGTCACCGGCGGCACCGCCGGCATCGCCTTGTACCTGCACTACGCCTTCGGCCTGGCCTTCGGCAGCACGTTCTTCTTGATCAACCTGCCGTTCTATTACCTCGCCGTGCGCCGCATGGGCTGGCCGTTCACCCTGAAAACCTTCGCCGCGATCGGCCTGGTGTCGCTGTTCAGCGATCACCAACAGGCGGTTATCAGCCTGCGCCACGTCGAGCCGGTGTACGCCGCGCTGATTGGCAACATGGTGCTGGGGGTAGGGTTCCTCGTGCTGTTTCGCCACCGCGCCAGCCTGGGCGGGTTGAATATCCTTGCGCTGTTTTTGCAAAGCCGCTTCGGCTGGCGCGCCGGCTGGCTGCAGATGGGCGCTGACGTGGCGATCCTGCTGCTGTCGCTGACCATCGTTAGCCCCGCGGTGCTGGCGGTGTCGGTGGCGGGGGCAGTGGTGCTCAACCTGATCATCGCGCTGAACCACCGTTCCGGGCGCTATCAGGCCTGAGGCGAGCGTTGTCGCGGCGGCGGTGTAGCGGCCCCAGAGGCAAATTTGTTACAAGGCTTGTATGCTTGCCCTCCCTAGCCTTGAACCTCTTCAGAGTGTGCCCCGATGATCGCGCGTTCCCTTGCCGCCGGCCTTGCGCGCCGGCAGGTGCATTACGGCTGGGCCGTGGTGTTCGCCACCTTCCTGGTGATGCTGGTGGCGGCCGCCGCCATGGGCGCGCCCGGGGTGCTGATCCAGCCGCTGCAGGCTGAGTTTGGCTGGTCCACCTCGCAAATCTCCGTGGCCCTGGCGGTGCGCCTGGTGTTGTTCGGCCTATTCGGGCCGTTTGCCGCGGCGCTGATCAACCACTTCGGCCTGCGCCCGGTGGTGGGCTGCGCCATGGGCCTGATCGCGCTGGGCTTTCTCGGCTCGCTGGGCATGACCAACACCTGGCAACTGCTGGCCCTGTGGGGCGTGGTGGTCGGGGTGGGTACCGGCATGGTGGCAATGGTGCTGGGCGCCACCGTGGCCACGCGCTGGTTCGTGCACCGCCGCGGGCTGGTGCTGGGGCTGCTGTCGGCCAGCTCGGCCACCGGCCAGTTGTTGTTTTTGCCACTGATGGCCGAACTCACCAGCCGTTATGGCTGGCGCAGCGCGACGCTGTTCGTCTGCGCCTTGCTGGTGCTGGCGGCGGTGGTGGCGCTGCTGCTGATGCGTGACCGCCCGGCCGACCTGGGCCTGCCGCTGTACGGCGAAACCGAGGTCGCCCCGGCGGTGCCGCCGCAGCCGTTCATCGCCCATTTGTTGTCGCCGCTGCGGGCCTTGAAGCTCGCCAGCGGCACGCTGACCTTCTGGGTGCTGGCCGGCACCTTTTTCGTGTGCGGGCTGAGCACCAACGGCCTGGTGCAAACCCACTTCGTTTCGCTGTGCGGCGACTACGGCATGGCCGCGGTGGGCGCGGCCAGCCTGCTGGCGGTGATGGGGCTGTTCGACTTCGTCGGCACCCTCGGCTCGGGCTGGCTGTCGGACCGCTACGATAACCGCTGGCTGCTGTTCTGGTACTACGGCCTGCGTGGGCTGTCGTTGATGTTCCTGCCGTTCACCGGCTTCAACCCCTACGCGCTGTCGGTCTTCGCGATGTTCTACGGCCTCGACTGGATCGCCACCGTGCCGCCCACGGTCAAGCTGGTGGCCGACCGTTTCGGCCGCGAGCAAGCCGGCCTGGTGTTTGGCTGGGTGTTCGCCGCCCACCAGTTGGGCGCGGCCACCGCGGCCTATGGCGCCGGCTGGTCGCGCACCGAGCTGCACAGCTACCTGCCGGCGTTTTTCTTCGCCGGGGCGATGTGCGTGGTGGCGGCGTTGAGCGTGGTGGTGTTGCTTGAGCGCAAGCGCGCGGCGGTGCTGGCGGCCGCCTGATCAACGCGCCTTGCTGCAACGGGTGACCCCGGCCTCGGCCTGGCAGCTGATCGGGGTCAGCTTGGGCGCTGGCTTGGGCGTGCGCGCCGGGGCCGGGCCGTCGAGGTAGTGCACCTTGTAGGTGACCTTCGCCCGGTAGCTGGTTTGCAGCACCTGCAGCGCACGCTTGTTGATGTTCGCGGGCTTGGCGTCTTCTTCGTTGGCGCTCACGTAGTGCCCGGGGGTGGTCTTGCCCTGGTACTGCGCTTCGCCTTGTTCCGGCGGGCAGGGTACGGCGGCATAGCTGATGCGCCCGCCGCGGTCGATGCACTTGTAGGCATCGGCCCAGGCCTCGGCGGGAAGGCACAGCAGCGCCAGCAGGCTGGCTTTGAGCATCAGAGGGCATCCCTGTCAGTGATGGCAAGTTGATGCCCGTATCCTAATGGCTACACCCGCGCCGATCAATCGGGGACCATGGCGAAGCCGACGCCGAACCGGTTCCAGGCGTTGATGGTGGCGATGGCCAGGGTCAGGTCGGCGGCCTCCTGCTCGCTGAAGTGCTCCAGCACCTGGCCGTATTCGCCTTCCGGCGCGCCGCGGCCGGGCAGCAGGGTCAGGCTTTCGGCCCAGGCCAGGGCGGCTTGCTCGCGTGGGGTGAACCAGCGGGTTTCACGCCACACGCTCAGGGTTTGCAGGCGCGCTTCGGTTTCACCGGCGCTGCGTGCGTCGTTGGCGTGCAGGTTGATGCAATAGGCGCAGCCGTTGAGCTGCGACACCCGCAGGCGGATCAGCTCGAGCAGCGCGTGCTCCAGGCCACTGTGGACCACGGCGTTTTCCAGGTGGTTCATGGCCTTGTAGGCGGCGGGGGATTTCTTGGCCCATTCCAGGCGTGCGTTCATCGGGTGGCTCCCAAGGGGTCGAAAGGATGGCGCTACCTTACTGCCCTGGCCGCGGGGGCCCAATGGCCAATCCTGGGTAAAAGCAGGTGGCCAATGGCGGTGGCGGGCGTAAGCAGTTTTTCAAGGCAGCCCGCAGGCGGGGCCGCTATCGTCAACCAACGGCGTGGGCCGGGCAGTCTTGATAAATCGGGGTACAGGGGGGGCGAACACATGCCAATCAGCCGGCAGGGTGAACATATCTTCAACGCGTTGGGCGATTTGGTGCAGGAACTGCTGCCCATGCTGCGCGGCGGCATCGACCCCCAGGCAGCTGCGGCCAGCCAGCAGGCCGCGCAGGCTGCCATTCGGCGGCTCGAACTGGACTCACTGACGTTCATCACCCAGCGCAACCACCCAGTGTTTCGCTCAGGCCCGCTGGGCGACCCTGCCAATGCCAGCCGTTACGCCCATCTTGCCAGCAGCACTCGCTTAGCCGTCGCCGAGGTGATCTCCGGGGCACCAAGCCCGCATACGCGAGGTTACAGCCGGCTGAACCGGCTGTATGACGACCTTGGCCATCACACAATCGATCGGATCGCCCAGCAGGCGGTGCGCCGCTCCGTTCCGGCAAAAGCGGTGCGGGAATTCGATGCCTGGTATGCCACCACCGGCCAGCAGATGCGCGGCCTCTACGGCGGCCTGAGAGACACTGCGCTGGCGGTGAACAGAACACGCCTGCGCTAGCCGGGCGCGCGCGCTCGCCGGTAATAACTCCGCGCCTGCCATGCAACGTTCGGCCAGCGTTGCGCTCATAGAAAGGGTCACCCGCCATCAGGAACCCTGCCATGACCACACCGGACCCCGCCCACGTACAATGGCTGGTCGAACGCTCCATGCTGCAAGCGGCCAAGGCCCGCGCGCGCTTGTATTCCGGCCAGGCGCGCCTGTGGCAGCGGCCGTTCGCCCAGGCCCGGGCGCGCGACGCCTCGGCCATCGCCTCGGTGTGGTTCACCGCCTACCCAGCGTCGATCGTGACCCGCGACGGTGAAACCGTGCTGCAGGCCCTGGGCGACCAGGACCTCTGGCAGGCGCTGTCGCAGATTGGCATCCAGGGCATCCACAACGGCCCGCTCAAGCTCAGCGGCGGCCTGAAGGGTAAAAAATACACGCCCACCATCGACGGCAACTTCGACCGCATCAGTTTTGACGTCGACCCAGCGCTGGGCACCGACGCCCAATTGCACAACCTCAGCCGCATGGCCGCGGCGCACAATGCCATCGTGATCGAAGACGCCATCCCCTCGCACACCGGCAAGGGCGCGGACTTCCGCCTGGCCGAGCTGGGCCACGCCGACTACCCCGGGCTGTACCACATGGTCGAGATCCGCGAAGACGACTGGCCGCTGCTGCCGGAGGTGCCGGCCGGGCGTGACGCGGTCAACCTGCCGCCGGCGGTGGTCGATGCCTTGCGCGAGAAGCACTACATCGTTGGCCAGTTGCAGCGGGTGATCTTCTTCGAGCCCGGGGTGAAGGAGACCGACTGGAGCGCCACCGCGCCGGTCGTCGGCGTCGACGGCGTGCGCCGGCGCTGGGTGTACCTGCATTACTTCAAGGAAGGCCAGCCCTCGCTGAACTGGCTCGACCCCAGCTTTACCGCCCAGCAGATGATCATCGGCGATGCCCTGCACGCCATCGACGTGGTCGGCGCGCGGGTGTTGCGCCTCGACGCCAACGGGTTTCTCGGGGTCGAGGTGCGCGCCGAAGGCCCGGCCTGGTCGGAGAGCCACCCGTTGTCGATCACCGGCAACCAGTTGCTCGCCGGGACCATCCGCAAGGCCGGCGGCTTCAGCTTCCAGGAGCTGAACCTGACCCTTGATGACATCGCCGCGATGTCCCACGGCGGCGCCGACCTGTCCTACGATTTCATCACCCGCCCGGCCTACCAGCATGCGCTGCTCACCGGCCGCACCGAGTTCCTGCGGTTGATGCTGCGCGAGATGCACGCCTTCAACATCGACCCGGCGTCGTTGATCCACGCCCTGCAGAACCACGACGAGCTGACCCTCGAGCTGGTGCACTTCTGGACCCTGCACGCCCATGACCAGTACCTGTACCAGGGCCAGACCTTTCCCGGGAACATCCTGCGCGAGCACATTCGCGAAGAAATGTACGAGCGCCTGGCCGGCGAGCATGCGCCGTACAACCTGAAGTTCGTCACCAACGGCGTGGCCTGCACCACGGCGAGCATCATCACCGCCGCGCTGGGCATCCGTGAGCTGGATGCGATGACCCCGGAGCAGATCCGCCAGGTGCAGTACATCCACCTGCTGCTGGTGATGTACAACGCCATGCAGCCTGGGGTGTTCGCGTTGTCCGGGTGGGACCTGGTCGGCGCCTTGCCGCTGCCGTTCGAGCAGGTGGAGCACCTGATGGGCGATGGCGACACCCGTTGGATTCACCGCGGCGCCTACGACCTGATCGACTCAGACCCGACCGGCGCGCCTTCCCGCGGCGGCATGCCGCGCGCGCGGGCGCTCTACGGCAGCCTGCCAGAGCAACTGGAGCGGCCGGATTCATTCGCCTCGCAGCTCAAGCGCATCCTCGCGGTGCGCCGCGCTTACGACATTGCCGCGGCCAAGCAGATCCTGGTGCCCGACGTGCAGCACCCGGGCCTGTTGGTGATGGTCCACGAGTTGCCCGCGGGCAAGGGCACGCAGATCACCGCGCTGAACTTCAGCAACGAAGCGCTGGAGGAAACCCTGCACCTGCCCGGCGTGGCGCCGGGGCCGGTGGTGGACATCATCAACGAACGGGTGGAAGGGGACCTGAGCGAGGCCGGGGACTTCACCATTCACCTGGATCCTTACGAGGGCCTGGCGCTGCGGGTGGTGTCGGTGGCGCCGCCGTTGATGTAGGCGGGGGCTGCTGTTCGCTTCAGCCATTGCAGGGCTTCATGGACGGGATCAATCTGTGAGCTCTGCTGAATTTGTGCATGAGCTTCAGGGCCCATCGCCCGGCACAGCCGGCCTCCCACGGGGTCTGTGTTGCCTCGTAAATCAAGCGCTTACACAAATCTGGTGGGAGGCCGGCTGTGCCGGGCGATGGGCCAGTCAGGTCATGCGCTCGGTAAAACCCCAGGGAGAGATCAAGGCTTTGTACCTAAGATTTAGCGCTTTGATTGCTTAAGTGAACAGCACTCCGGCTGTGCCGGCCGAGGCGCCCTCAGGGCATGACCGGCGGCAGGTACGCCAGGGTCTTGGAGAACCCCCAGAGCATCAGCATCACCAGCGGCAGGTGCACGATCAACTGGGTGAAGGTGAAGCCGATCATGTCCCGCGCCTTGATCCCCAGTACGCCGAGCAGCGGCAGCATCCAGAACGGGTTGATCAGGTTGGGCAAGGCCTCGGCGGCGTTGTACACCTGCACCGTCCAGCCCAGGTGCATCTGCAGCTGATTGGCGGCCTGCATCACGTAGGGCGCCTCGATGATCCACTTGCCGCCCCCCGACGGAATCAGAAAGCCCAGCACCGCCGAGTACAGGCCCATCACCACGGCGAAGTTATCCGGGTTGGCGATCGACACGAACGCTTCGGCGATATGGTGCGACACGGTCGCGCCGTCGCTGCCGGCGGCTTTGGTCAGGATGAAGGCGATCGAGCCGTACAGCGGGAACTGGATCAACACCCCGGCCACCGACGGCACCGAGCGCGCCACCGCGCGCAAAAAGCGCTTGGGCCGCCAGCTCAGCAGCATTCCCAGCAGCAGGAACAGCAGGTTGTAGGTATTGAGGTTGGAGATCGCGTACACCGGGTCCTTGCTGGTGAACTCATTGACCGCCCACACCGCGCCGAGGGCAACGATGACCAGCGTCAGCAGGGGGCTGTATTCCAGCCACTCGCCGGGGCGCTGGCGCGGTTCAAGGCTGTCGTTGGCCTGGCTGAGGTCAACGCCGAGGTCCTGCGCGGTGCGGGCCCGCTCCGGCCCCGGGGCGCTGGCCCAGGCCACCAGCAACGACGCGGCGCTGAGCACCGCGGCCATTGCCAGCGATTGCCAGAGGAAGATCGTTTGCGAGAACGGGATCACCCCGGTGATGTCGAGCAGGGATTTCGGCAGGCTGGCCGGGTTGGCCTGGATCTGCGCCGCCGCCGAGCTCAAGCCCAGCGCCCAGGTCGCGCCCATGCCCAGGTAGGCCGCCGCGCCGGCGGCGCGGTAGTCCATTCGCAGGGTTTCGCGGCGGGCCAGGGCGCGCACCAGCAGGCTGGCGAAGATCATGCTGATCGCCCAGTTGAACATCGAGCAGAACAGGCTTACCAGCGCCACGAAGGTGACCGCGCCACGGCCGCTGCGGGGCAACGCGGCGAGCCGGGCGATCAGCCGCGACGCCGGCGGCGATACCGCCACCACGTAGCCGGAAATCGCCACCATGGCCATCTGCAGGGTGAACGGGATCAGGCTCCAGTAACCGTCGCCAAAGGCCGCCGCCACGGTTTTTACCGGCGCGCCCATCGCCAGCGCGGCGGCCGCCACCAGCATCACCGCCAGGGCGGCGAATACGTAAGCGTCGGGGAACCAGCGCTCCGACCAGTTCGACACACCGATGGCGATGCGCTCGAGGGGGCCGCTGCGCGCGGGCGCGGCGGTGCTGTGTAGTGTGTGCTGTTGCATAACTGTCTTCCTCTTGTGTTGGGCTGGACAGGCAGAAAAAGAAACCGAAGGTATTGTTGTTTTGGGGTAACCGGTTACAGGTGCGCTTCGTACACCCGTTGCGCCGCGGCGAGGTCTTCCAGGGCCGTGCCGACGGCTTTGAACACGGTGATCTGCGCTGCATCGGTACGGCCAGGGTGATCGCCTTGGCAGAGCGCGGCGAGGTCGGCGCGCACCTGGCTGGCGTTGAACACGCCGCTGGCGATGGGGGCTAAGAGGTCACCGGCCTTGATCAAGGCCTCGCCGGTGTCGACGAACACTTCGGTATCGGCAAAGCAGGCGTCGTCGCTTTCGCGCATCTGCGGGGTAAAGCCGCCGATCAGGTCAAGGTGGCTGCCCGGCTTGAGCCAGGCGCGCTGGATCAGCGGCGCGGTCGAGAGGGTGGCGCAGCTGATGATGTCGGCCTCGGCGCAGGCGCTTTGCAGGTCGCTGGCCGCGCTGGCCGCGAAGCCCGCTTCGGTGAGCTCCCGGGCTAGGTCCTCGGCCTTGGCCGGGTTGAGGTTCCACACCTGCACCCGGTGGATCGGCCGCACTTCGCGGTAGGCACCGGCGAGCAGGCTGGCAACACGCCCGGCGCCGACCACCAGCAGGCTGCTGGCGCCTTCCCGGGCCAGCCGGCTGGCGGCCAGGGCAGAGGCGGCGGCGGTGCGCCGCGAGGTGATCTCGTTGCCGTCGAGCAACGCCAGCGGCGCGCCGCTGCGGCTGTCGTACAGCATGTAGGTAGAGTGCAGGCCGGGCAGGGCGCGGGCGCTATTGCCGGGGTACACCGCGACGGTTTTGATGCCGAAGTAGCGGCGGTTCCAGGCCGGCATCAGCAGCACCGTGGCCGGCTGCCCGACGGCGTTGCCGAGGTCGTGAATATGCCGCAGCGGCACCTCGGCCGGGTTCACGAAGGCTTCGTGCAAGGCTGCGATCAACGCGCCGAACGGCAGCGCCGCGCGGGTCTGTTGGGTGTCGACGATCAACATCGGTCAGGGGCCTCCTTCAGGCGTCCAGGGTCAAGGCACTGGTCGGGATTGCCTGGCAGGCCAGGCAGGTGTCTTCGCTATCCGGGGCCGCCCCGTGCAGGTGCGCCACGCTGCCCTCGGCCACCCGCACCGCGCAGCTTTCGCACTGGCCCACGCGGCAACCGCTGGGCAGGCTGATGCCCAGGCGCTCGGCAAAACTGAGCAGCGAGCCGTCGGCGCTGGTCCAGGTGTGCTCCACCCCTGAGCGGGCGAAGCGCACCGGGAACGCCTGGCCGGGCAGCACCTTCACGGCCTGCGGCGAGCGGAACGCTTCGTACTGGATGTCGAGCCGCGGCACGCCGGCCTGCACCAGCGCGTGGGTGAACGCGGTCATCATCTCCATCGCCCCGCACAGGTACACCAACGGCCGGCGGCGCAGCAGCGCGCGGGGGATCAACCCAGGCGCCACACGGCCCGCGTGCTGGTAATCCTCGCCGAAGCGGTCGGCCGCCGCCGGCTGGCTGTAGGCATTGACCAGGGTCAGCGCCGGCAGGCGTTGGGCCAGCGCCCGCAGGCGTTGCTTGAAGGCGTGGTGGGCGCCGTCGCGGTTGCCGTAAAGCAACAGCACCGGCGGCTGGGCGCGGCCTGCGGGCAGGCTTTCGAGCAGGTTGAGGAACGGCGTGATGCCAATCCCGGAGGCCACCAGCACCAGCGGGCGTTCGCCCGCGCTGGGCAGGATGAAATTGCCAGCGGGCATGCGCAGCTCAACCGGGCTGCCCAGGGTGAGTACCTCGTGGATAAAGCTCGACATCAACCCCTGCACGGGCTGGCCGTGTTCATCCAGGCTGCGGGCATGGCGCACGGCGATGCTGTAGCCAGTGCGCCCAGGCACCTGGGCCGGCCCCACCAGGGAGTAGGCGCGCTGCAACGGGCCCTCGGCGGTCTGTACTTGCAGCGTCAGGTGCTGGCCGGGGAGGAAGTCCGGTACCTGGCCGCCGTCTTCGCTGCTGAAGGTCACCCTCATCACCTCGCCGGCTTCCGCCGCCAGCGCGCTGACCACGAACCGCCGCAAACCCGGCCAGCGCCGCAGCCGCGGGCTTTGCGCGGGGTCGCGTTGCACCTGGCAGCGGTGCGCGCGCAGCGGCGACGAGCCGCTGATCGGGTCTTGGCGCACGCCGCTGAACAACTGGTTGAAGTTGCTGCCGCCATCGCCCACCGGCAGCTCGCTTTGCCCCAGCGGCTCGCAGCCTTGCCACCAGCCGTACTCACCTACCACCACCGCCGGGTGCAGGTGCGCGGCGATGTGCGCGGTGAACCGCGCCTGGCCGGTGGGGCTGTTGACCAGCACCCGGTCACCTTCATCGATGCCGCGGGCCTGGGCCAGTTCGGCGGAGATCTCCAGCACGGGGTGCAGCGCCTTTTTGCGCAGCGAGGCCAGGCTGCGGTGTTGGCTGTGGCAGTAGTAGCCATTCTTCGCCGAGCTCAGCAGCAACGGGTAGCGCTCATCCAGCGCTGCTTCGTGCTGGCCCTCGAGGGGCTGCGGCAGCGGCGGGTAGCCATGCTGCAGCAACCGCTCGGAATACAGCTCGACCAAACCGCTGGGGGTGTTGAAGGCTTGCCCGCGCGGGCGCCGGGTGTAGGCCTGCTCGTGGTTTTCGGTGGGCACCGCCAGCCCCTCGGGGTTGGCCCGCAGTTGCGCCACGGTCAGCCCGCTGGGGGCGAGCAGGTGGTCCCAGCCAGCCTCCAGCGAGCCGCCGAAGAACTGCTCGGCCAGGCCCAGGCGCTGCGCCAGTGCCATTACGATGGCCACGTCCGAGCGCGACTCGCCTTGGCTGGGCACCATCTGTTGGCGCAGTTGCACCCATTGCTCGGCCTGCTCGCTGATTTCGAAGCCCATGCGCAGGCCCTCGCGTTCCCAGGGCGTGTTCACCGGCAGGAAGATGTCTGCATAGCGCGCGCTGGGCGACTCGAACAGGTCGCAGTGCACGTAGAAGTCGAGTTTTTCCAGGGCTTCGCGGCCCAGGTGCGACTCGGGTTGCGACACCAGCAGGTTGGTGCCGAAGGCGACCAGCGTGTTGATCGCGTAGGGCTGGCGCTCAACGATGGCCGTGTACAGGTCGCGGGCGGTGACCCAGCCCTGGCTTGGGGGGCCCAGCGGGCGTTGCGCCAAGCCCAGGGCTTTGGCCTTCTGCTCGGCGGCGAGCAGGCCGAAGTGGCTGATCGGGTTGGCCGCCGGCTTGTGGTACTGGCGGTTGCCGCCGATGCGGTCGAAGCTGCCGGTCAGGGCATACAGGCAGGCCATGGCGCGGTCGGTTTGCGAGGCGTTTTCCTGTTGGCCCACCCCCGACCAGGCATGGAACGCCACCCGCTGGCCGCCGCCGAGCAGCGCCGCGGCCGCCTGCAATTGCGCCGGTGCTACCCAGCTCAGTTGCTCCACCAGGGCCGGCGTGTACTCGGCGCAGGCTTCGGCGTAGCGGGCGAAGGCCGGCCGGCAGTTCACCTGCGTGCCGTCCGCCAAGGTGGCGCGGACCACCCCCTGCAGCGCGGCGCCGTCGAGCTGCGCCGGGCTGGCGTGCTGCGCGTCGTGCAGTTGCCCAGCGTGGCAGATCACCCCGGCGGCGCCCTCCAGGCCCAGCTCGGCCGCGCGCAACAGCCGGCCGTTGTCTTCGCGCACCAGCAACGGCCCGTTGCTGTAGTGGCGGATGAACCGCTCGTCGAAGCGGCCCTGCTCGATCAGCAGGTTGGCCAGGCCCATGGCCAGTGCCAGGTCGGCGCCGGGGCGTACCCGCAGCCAGCTCTGGGCCTGGGCGGCCAGCGAGGTGTGGCGTGGGTCGACCACGATCAACCGCGCGCCGGCGGCCACCCCGGCGCCGATCGCCTCGGCCTGGGCCAGCCAGGTGTTGCTCGGGTTGTGGCCCCACAGCAGGATCACCTCGGCGTTGCGGTAATCCGCGGTGGGCATGCCGCAGCCGAAGGTAAAGGCGTGGGCATGGTCCTTGTGCCAGTTGCAGATTTCGGTGGCATAGCAGGTGTTGGGGCTGCCGTAGAGGCGAATGAACCGCTCGATCCAGTCGATGCTGTCCGACAGCGGCGTGCCGCTCGGCGTGGTCACCGCAAAGCCCACGGATTCGGCGCCGTGGGTGTCGCGGGCCTGGGCCAGGCGCCGGGCGACTTCATCGAGGGCCTGGTCCCAGCTGATCGGTTCCCAGCCTGGGTCTGGGTGGTGCCGTGGGGTGGTGCGGCGCAGCGGCTGGAGAATCCGGTCCGCGCTGTACACCAGCTCCGGCGCCGCCTTGCCCTTCAGGCACATGGCTTTGCCGGTCGGGTGCGCGGGGTTGGGCTGCACGGCGATCAAGCGGCCGTCTTCGACACGGTTGAGCGTGCCGCAGCGCGAGCGGCAGAGGGTGCAGTAGCCGGGTTTGTCGAGGGTCACAGTCACTGGGGCACCGTGGCTAGTCAGGAGCATGGCCAGATGGTATTACTGCCGCGCGGGCATAGATAATTCATTGAATCGCTGCACCAATATTGGAAAAACCGATGCTTCCCTCCACCCGGCAGCTTCAGCACTTCATTGCCATCGCCGAAACCGGGCAGGTGTCCAAGGCGGCGCTGCGCTGCCATGTGAGCCAGTCGTCGATGACCGCCTCGTTGAAGAACCTCGAGCAAACCCTCGGCGCCTCGCTGTTCAGCCGCCACCACGGCGGCGTGCGCCTGACCGAAGCCGGTGTGCGCTTTCTGCGCCAGGCCCAGCAGGTCGAAGCGACCCTGCGCGAGGCCATGGCGTCGCTCGCCGAGCGGCCGTCGGCGGCCCATGGCCCGCTGGCACTGGGTGTGACTGAAACCATCTCGGCCTACGTGCTGGCCCCCTTGCTGATCACCCTGCGCCAGCAGTTCCCGCAGTTGGAATTGAGCGTGGTCGAGCTCGGCCGCCAGGCGTTGTGCGAGCAGTTGCAGCAGGGCGCGCTGGACCTCGCCATCCTGCTGGCCTCCAACCTGCCGCCAGGGCGCCTGCAGTGCCAACCGCTGGTGCGCTCGCCGCGCACCCTCTGGGGCCACCCGGACCACCCGCTGATGAGCGCTGACCGGGTGACGCTCGCCCAGGTGGCGGCCGAGCCGTACATCCTGCTCGACATGGATGAACACGTGAGCACCGTGGAGCGTTACTGGGCGGAATTCGGCTTGCGCCTGCAGCCGCATTTTCGCACCACCTCGATCGAGGCGGTGCGCAGCCTGGTGGCGAGCGGGCAGGGGGTGGCGGTGTTATCGGACCTGGTCTACCGGCCATGGTCGCTCGAAGGCCAGCGCATCGTCCGCCGGCAACTGGCAGACCCCGTGCCGTCGATGGACGTCGGCCTCGCCTGGGCCCAGGCCCGGCCACAAAGCCCGGCGTTCTTCGAGATCAAGGCGGTGCTGGAGCGCTGGTTCAAGAAGGTCTAGGGCCGGCAGCGCTGCCGGCCCGGCTCAGTGCTCCCCCCCGCGCTGGGCCTGCTCGATAAAGTGCAGCACCGCCCGCGAGCGTTCGTCGATCCGGGAAATCAGCGACAGCTCGCTGACCATGCCGGGCTGGGCCAGCGGCACGATGCGGATGCCGGGCATGCCCAGGCGGGTCATGGGCTCAGGCACGATGCTCAGGCCAAGGCCGGCCGCCACCAGCCCGGGGATGCTCATCAACGACGGCACGTAGAGGATGTTCTCCGGGTGCAGCTGGTATTGCCGGCAGGCCTGCACGATGTGCGAGGTCAGGCCCATGCCGCTGGGGTCTTGCAGGAACACGAACGGCTCATGGCGCAGCATTGCCAGTTCGCCGTCGAAGCGGGCGGCCAGTTCATGGTGGTCGGGCATCAGCAGCACCAGCCGCGATTCGCTGAACGGTTGGGTGCGCAGGCGCTCGGGGAGGTGGTCCTTGAACACCCGGGCGAAGGCCACATCCAGGGTGTGCTCCAGCAGGCCCTGGCATTGCGCGTGGATACCGGCGTCTACCAGGTGCACCTTGACCTCGGGGAAGTGGCTGAAGTAATGCCGCAGCAGCCGTGGCAGGTGCGCCTCGAACAGCGCCGAATGAAAGCCGATGTTGATTTCGCCGACCTCGCCACGCCGCGCGCGGCGGGCGGCGGCCACTGCCAGCTCGCTGGCCTGCAGCGACGCCCGGGCGTGCGGCAGGAACGCCTCGCCGGCGGCGGTCAGCGCCACGCCGCGGTGTTCCCGGCGAAACAACGGCAGGCCCAGTTCCGCCTCCAGGCTGCGCATCAGTTGGCTCAACGCGGGTTGGGCGATGCCCAGGTGCTCGGCAGCCTTGCTGAAGTGCTCCAGCTCCGCGGCGATCACAAAGGCCTTGAGGTGGCGTAGTTCCATGGGGGCTGTGCTCCTGGCGATGGGCCAGCTGCTTCAAATACATAAGCCAAGCTTATGCATTTATCCAGTTTTCGATAATTATCCTGCACCGCCAATGGGCTAACGTCTAGCTCAACCCGCCCCCCTTCATAACAACAATCACGGGCACCCCTATGAGCGCTATCCGCAATGCCCCACACGCCGCGCAGATGCCGCGCCGGGCGGTCACCGCCGCCACCCTCGGCACCGCTTTGGAATGGTTTGACTTCACCCTCTATGGCGCGGTGTCGGCGACCATCCTGCCCAAGCTGTTCTTCCCGGCGATGGAGCCCACCGCTGGGCTGTTGGCCTCGCTGGCCACCTTCGGCGTGGGCCTGGCGGCGCGGCCGCTGGGGGCGATCACCTGCGGCTACCTGGGCGACAAGCTCGGCCGGCGCAACCTGATGCTCGCCACCGTCACGCTGATGGGCCTGGCCTCGGTGCTGATGGGGCTGCTGCCCACCTACGCGCAGATTGGCGTGTGGGCCCCAGTGCTGCTGGTGCTGCTGCGGATCATCCAGGGCTTTGCGTTGGGCGGTGAGTCTACCGGCGCGCAACTGATGGCGCTGGAGCACGCCGCGGCGAACCGCCGCGGGCGGTATTCCGGGCTGCTGGGCATCTGCTCGCCGCTCAGCCAGATCCTCGCCAACGCGGTACTCATGGGCCTGGCCGCGGCCCTCAGCGCCGAGCAGTTCGAGCGCTTTGGCTGGCGCATCCCCTTCGTGATGAGTTTCGTGCTGGTGCTGGTGGCGATCTTCATCCGCCTGAAGGTTGAGGAAACCCCGGCCTTTCTGGCCTTGAAGCACACCCCGGTGCAACAGCAAAAAAGCCCGCTCAAGGCTGCCCTGGGTGGCCATTACGGCACCATCCTGCGGCTGATGCTGTTCTTTTGCTCGCCAGCGGCGCTGTTCTACCTGATCGTGATCTTCACCCTCAGCTACCTGACCAAACAACTGGGGCTGAGCCAGCCTACCGGCTTCATGGCGCTGATGGTGGCCAACGTTTGCGCGATCTTCGGCGCCCTGGCCGGCGGCTACCTGGCCGACCGCTGGGGGCGCAAGAAGGCGCTGGCGCTGGGCTCGTGCATGACGCTGTTGATCCTCGCGGTGTACTTCCCGATCCTCAATACCCAGAGCCTGCCGGCAATCATGGCGATCATGGGCGTGTTCCTCGGCTTTACCCAGTTCCAGAGCGGCATCCAGCCGGTGGCCTTTGCCGAAGCCTTCCCCACCCAGGTGCGATATTCCGGCTCGGCGCTGGCCTACACCGGCGCCAACCTGCTGGTGGGCGGGCCGATGCCGATGGTCGCGGTGTGGCTGTTGAGCCAGTCGGGCAATTCGCCGTGGTCACTGGTGTCGCTGTGCGCGGTGATCAACCTGATCTCCCTGGCGATGATCGTGATCGGCCCGGAAACCCGTGGCTGTGACCTCAACGCCGTGGCCCCGCGGGCCGAACCCGGCGCCGCCAACGCGGCCGGCATCCTTTCGAAGTAACCAGGCAGGGCGCTTATGAACCGTACCGTATTCATCCTCAACGGCCCCAACCTCAACCTGCTGGGGCGGCGCGAGCCACACATCTACGGCCACACCACCCTGGCCGAAATCGAACAGCGCTGCCACGCGCTGGCCGACGAACTGGGCCTGGCCTGCGTGTTTCGCCAGACCAACCATGAAGGCGTGATGGTCGACTGGCTGCAAGAGGCCTTCGAGCAGCACGCGGCGGTGATCATCAACCCGGCGGGGTTCTCGTTCCACTCGGTGCCGGTGCTCGATGCCCTCAAGCTGATCGAAGCGCCGCTGATCGAGCTGCACCTGTCGAACATTCATGCCCGCGATGAACTGCACCGCCACTCGATCATGTCGGCCAGCGCCGGCGCGGTGATCTGCGGCCTGGGCGCCGACGGCTACCCGTTGGCGCTGCGGGCGGTAGCGGGGCGCTTGCGGCAGGGGGGCGAGGCGTTATAACGCTATCGCCAGATCGACTTGGACGCCCCTGGCAACGCGCGCGCAGGCTCCCGGGTACACCTCGTACGCCAGGAGCTTCCCCGCTATGCCGCAACGTTCCGATCACCTCAAGCTTGGCTTGTTCCTGCGTGCCACCGGGCACCACATCGTGGCCTGGCGGGCGCCGGGCGCGCAGGCCGACGCGGGGGTGCGCATCGACCATTACCAGGCGTTGGCGCGCCAGGCCGAGGCGGCCGGTTTCGACACGTTGTTCCTCGCCGACAGCGTGGCTATCCGTGGCGTGGATTCCCCCACCTACGACCAGGTGGTCGCGCCGCAGTTGACCTTCGAACCCCTGACCCTGTTGGCGGCGCTGGCCACGGTGACCCAACGCATCGGCCTGGTGGCCACCGCCAGCACCAGTTACTCCGAGCCGTTCAACCTGGCGCGCCAGTTTGCTTCACTTGACCTCATCAGCGGCGGCCGGGCCGGCTGGAACCTGGTCACCAGCAGCGACCCTAACGCCGCGGCGAACTTCGGCGGTGGCGGCCAGTTGGCCCACGCGGCGCGCTACAGCCGCGCGCGGGAATTCCACGCGGTGGTGGATAAACTCTGGAACAGTTGGGAAGCCGACGCGGTGCTCGCCGACCGCGAAGCCGGGCTGTTCATCGACCGCAGCAAGCGCCATGACGCCAACCACCAGGGTGAGCACTTCAACGTGCGTGGCCCGCTCAACGTGCTGCGTTCGCCCCAGGGCAAACCGGTGCTGGTGCAGGCGGGCGCCAGCGAAGACGGCCGCGAGCTGGCGGCGAGCACCGCCGAGGCGATCTTCGCTGCCCACCAGAGCCTTGAAGACGCCCAGGCTTTTTACCGTGACGTGAAAGGCCGCGCCCAGCGCCTGGGGCGCAACCCCGAGCACATCAAGATCCTCCCGGGGGTGACCATTTACACCGCTGCCACCTCGGCCGAGGCCCGCGCCAAATTCGACGCGCTACAGGCGTTGGTGCCCGAGGCGGTGGGCCTTGAGCTGCTCAGTGGCCTGCTTGGCGGCGTTGACCTGAGCGGCCTGCCGGTAGACGGCCCGTTGCCCCGCGAGCTGCCGCTGAGCAATGCCTCGCAAAGCCGCCAGGCGCTGATACGCAAGCTTGCCGACGAAGGCCTGAGCCTGCGCCAGTTGTACCTGCGCCTGGCCGGCGCGCGCGGGCATTGGGTGCTGGTGGGCAGCGCCAGCGAGGTGGTCGACCAGTTGCAAGCCTGGTTCGAAGGGCGCGGCGCCGACGGCTTCAATATCCTGCCGCCGACCTACCCCGAGGGGCTCGATGACTTCATCACCTTCGTCTTGCCAGAGCTGCGCCGCCGAGGGCTGGTGCCCGCCGAGCCGTCTCAGGCCAGCACCCTGCGCGAGCGCCTGGGCTTGCCGCTGCCGGCGCACCCGGCCGGCTGCGGGGCCGCGGTGGCGGCGCTGGGCTAGGGCGGTCAGCGCATCACAAAAGGATCAGGCACCTCTTCACCGGTACTGATCCACACGCTCTTGACCTGCAGGTATTCGCGGATCGCCTCGGCGCCGTTCTCGTGGCCCATGCCCGAGCGCTTGTGGCCACCGAACGGCGCCATATAGCTGACCGCGCGGTAGGTGTTGACCCAGACCATGCCGGCCTCCAGGCGCTGGGCCATCTTCAGGCTGCGCGCCATGCTTTGCGTCCACACCCCGGCGGCCAGCCCGTAGAGGCTGTCGTTGGCGATGCGCAGGGCGTCCTCTTCGTCGTCGAAAGGGATGCACGCCAGCACCGGGCCGAACACTTCTTCCTGGGCGATGCGCATGCCGTTGTGCACGTCGGCGAAAATCGTCGGCTGCACGAATTGCCCCTGGCCGCAGTCGCCGCCGCTGGCCGGGCCGCCACCGAGGATGCAGCGCGCGCCCTCGGCCTTGGCGATGTCGATGTAGTCGAGGATCTTGCGGTACTGCGCCGGGGTGGTCACCGGCCCTACCTGGGTGCCGGGCAGCATCGGGTCACCGAGTTTGGCGCGGCTGGCGAAGGCCACCAGGCGCTCGAGGAAGGCGGCGTAGATGCTGCGCTGCACCAGCAGCCGCGAACCGGCCACGCAGGTTTGCCCAGTGGCGGCGTAGATGCCGGAGATCACCCCTTTGACCGCGTTGTCGAGGTGGGCGTCGTCGAAGACGATGTTCGGCGACTTGCCGCCCAGCTCGAGGGTCACCCGCTTGAAGTCGCGCGCCGCGGCTTCGTTGATGCGTTGGCCGCCGGCTTCGCTGCCGGTGAAGGCCACCTTGCGTACCTTGCGGTGGCTGACCAGCGGCTCGCCCACCTCGTTGCCAAAGCCAGTGACCACGTTCACCACCCCCGCGGGAAAGCCCGCTTGCTCCACCAGCCGGGCGAATTCCAGGCTGGACGCCGAGGTGTACTCCGAGGGCTTGAGGACAAAGGTATTGCCCGCCGCCAAGCCCGGCGCGAGTTTGTTCGCCGCCAGCAGCAGCGGCGAGTTCCAGGCGGTGATCGCTACGCACACGCCCAGCGGCTCATGGCGGGTGAAGGTAAAGGTGTCGGGTTTTTCGATCGGCAGCACCGCGCCTTCGATCTTGTCGGCCAGGCCGCCGAAGTAATAGAAGTACTGGGGGATGTTGCGCAGTTGCCCGAGCATTTCCGAGTACAGCTTGCCGTTGTCGCGCACCTCGATGCGCGCCAGGTGCTCGGCGTGCTCGCCGATCAGGTCGCCCAGCCGGCACAGCAGGCGCCCGCGGGCGCTGGCGCTGAGGCCGGCCCAGGCAGGGCTGTGGAAGGCGCTGGCGGCGGCCGCCACGGCCTTGTCGGCGTCGGCCTGGCGGGCCCGTGGGATGCTCGCCCAGGCTTCGCCGGTATAGGGGTTGAACGAATCGAAGCGCTCCTCGCCCTGGGCTTCGAGCCACTGGCCGCCGATGAACATCTGGTAGTGCTGCAGTTGGGTCATGGGGATCTCCTTGAACGGGGCTATTTGTTCACCAGCCGGCCGGGGATGCAGGCGATCAGCAACGCCCCGGCGATGAGAAAGCCGCTGATCGCCAGCATGCCGGCGTCGGCGCGGTGGGTTTGGTCATTGAGCCAGCCCACCAGGTACGGCGAGACGAACCCAGCGAGGTTGCCCACGCAGTTGATGAAGGCGATGCCGGCCGCGGCGGTCACCCCGCCGAGCAGGGTGGCCGGGATCGACCAGAACAGCGACGTACCGCTGAGGATCCCGGCCGCCGCCAGCGACAGGAAAAACACCGCGAAGCCGGTGCTTTTGAACGGCGTGGCGGTCAGCAGCAGGCCCAGCGCGCCGAGCAGCATCGCCGCGCCGAAGTGCAGCCGGCGCCAGCGGGTGCGGTCGGCGCTGATGCCACTGGCGATGATCGCGGCGATCGCCACGGCGAACGGAATGGCCGAGTAGAGGCCGATCTGGAAGGTGTCCGCCACCCCCGAGGCCTTGATCATCGACGGCACCCAGAACGCCAGCGCGTAGATGCCCATCACGTTGGCGAAATACGCCATGGCCAGCGTCCATACCCGTTTGTCTGCAAGGAACCCGCGGATGCTGTGGTGTTCCTGCTTGCCGTGGTTATCGGCTTCCAGGTCCTTGGCCACCAGCTCGCGCTCGGCGGGGCTCAGCCACTTGGCCTTGGCCACTGAGTCGTCGAGGAAAAACAGCGTGGCCACGCTGAGCATCAGCGCCGGGATCGCTTCCAGCAAAAACAGCCACTGCCAGCCTGCGAACGGCGGGTGCGCGCCCATCGAGCCCATGATCCAGCCCGACAGCGGCCCGCCGATCACCCCGCTGAGGGGGATCGCGATAAAGTACATCGCGGTGGCCTTGCCGCGCCGCGCCGCCGGGAACCAGTAAGACAGGTACAGCAGGATGCCCGGCGAGAAGCCGGCCTCGGCAACCCCCAGCAGGAAGCGCAGCACGTAGAACTGCGTGGCGGTTTCGACGAAGGCGAAGCCGGCGGAAATCACCGCCCAGGTGATCATGATCCGGGCGATCCACACCCGCGCGCCGACCCGGTGCAGGATCAGGTTGCTCGGCACCTCGAAGAAGAAATAGCCAATGAAGAAAATCCCCGCGCCCAGGCCGTAGACGGTTTCGCTGAAGCCCAGGTCGGTCGACATCTGCAGCTTGGCGAAGCCAACGTTGACCCGGTCGAGGTAAGCGCTGAAGTAACAGAACATCAGAAACGGCATCAGCCGCCAGGCGATTTTCTGGTACACCCGGCTGGCGACCACGTTCTGGCCGGCAGCGGTGGAGGTGAGCGGAACCGTAGCCATGGGGTTCTCCCGGTGTTTTTATTGTTGTGGGGCGCCGCCGCGCGGCGGCGCGGGGTCAGCGTGAGGCGGGGGCGGCGAAGGCTTCTTCGAGGATCCCCACCAGGCCTTCGTAGGTGACCTTGCGTGGGTTGGGCAGCACTTGCCGGCTGTTGCTCAGGCCGTCGCGGGCCAGGGCATCGATGGCGCTGGGCGGGATGTTCATCTCGCGCAGGGTCGGGATGCCAACGTCGTGGGCCAACTGCCGCACCGCGCTGAGCGAGCGTTCGGCGCCGTCGCGCACGCTCAGGCCGGCCACCGGCTCGCCCAGGGCTACGGCGATGTCGCGGTAACGCTCGAGCGCGGCGACCAGGTTGAAGCGCATCACGTAGGGCAGCAGCATGGCGTTGGCCACCCCATGCGGCACCTCGAACTGGCCCCCGAGCGGCATCGCCAGGCCATGCACCATGCCGGTGGCGGCGCTGCCGAAGGCCAGCCCGGCGTACAGGCTGGCGGTGAGCATGGCTTCGCGGGCGTCGAGGTTCTCGCCGTGATGCACGGCGGTGCGCAGGTGGGCGCCGATCAGGCGGATCGCCTCCAGCGCAAAGTGGTCGGTGAGGGGTTGGTGAAACCGCGACACGTAGGCTTCGATGGCATGGGTGAGGGCATCCATGCCGGTGGCCGCGGTGATCGCCGCGGGCAGGCCAAGGGTCAGCTCGGGGTCGAGGATCGCCACGTCGGCGAACAGCTGGCGGCTGACGATGCCCTTTTTGGTGTGCTGGTCTTTCAGGCTCAGCACGGCGACGTTGGTGACTTCGCTGCCGGTGCCGGCGGTGGTCGGGATGATGATCTTCGGCAGGCCGGCGGCGGGGATCTTCTCGATCCCCAGGTAGCTCTCCACGGCGCCTTCGTTGCTCGCCAGCGCCGCGGCGCACTTGGCGGTGTCGATGGCGCTGCCGCCGCCGAGGCCGATCACCAGGTCGAAGCCTTGCTGGCGCACGAACGCCGTACAACGCTCAACCGTCTGGATGCTTGGGTCCGGCTCGACATCGCTGTACACGTGGGTGCTGTAGCCGCCCAGCGCTTCGACCACCCGCGCCGGAATGCCGGTGGCGACCAGCCCGGGGTCGGTGACCACCAGGACCTTGCGCGCCTGGAAGCGCGCGACTTCCTCGGCCAGTTGGGCCACCGCGCCGCGGCCCTGGACCAACCGATTGATATGGGTGAATACCTGGATACCCGGCATGTGCTGCCTCCTTGTCGTTGTTATTGTCGCTGGCATGTGGCGAAGAACGGGGTGCCAGCTGAACTCTAGCGTGGCGCCGGCGGGGCAGAAATTCACATTTGAGCAATCGCCGCTTCGTGCTTCGCGAAGCCACGGCTGGGGGCCGCCCCAGCAACAACGCAAACCCGGCGGCGCCGGGCAGAGGGCCGTCAAACCCGTTCGCCGCCGCCACCCTTGATCAGGTGCTCGAGCATTTGCCGGGCCGTGACCGACAACCCCTCCAGGCTGCGCACGCCAACCTTCAGCTCGCGCCGCGCCCAGCTGTCGGTGAGCGGGATGACCGCCACCTTGAGCACCGGCAGCAGGTCGCGCACGGCCTCTTCGGGCAACACGCCCACGCCCATGCCGGTCTGGATCATCCGTACGATCGCCTCGAAACTGCGCACCTGGATCCGCGTGCGCAGGGGCACCCCCAACTGCCGGGACGTCTGTTGCAGCAGGCTGTGCAGCGAGGCGTCCTGCTGCAGGCCGATGAAGTCGTAGCGGGCGGCATCGGCCAGGCCGATGCGCTCGCGCGTGGCCAGCGGGTGGTCTTTGGGCGTGACCAGCGCCAACTGGTCGTAGCGGTAGGTGTACACGCGCAGGCCGTCGGCCTGGATGTGCCCGGCAAAGATGCCAATGTCGGTCAGGCCTTCGCGCAGCGCGTGCACCGTTTCGCTGCTGACCCGCTCTTCGAGGTCGATCTTCACCTCCGGGTAGGCGCGGCTGAAGCGGCTGAGGTCTTCGGGCAGGAACTCGATCACCGCCGAGGTGTTGGCATGGATGCGCACATGGCCCTTTACGCCCTGGCTGAACTCGCTGAGGTCGGCGCCCATCTGCTCGATGTTTTCCATCAGGTGGCGGGCGTGGTGCAACAGCGCGTGGCCGGCAGGGGTGAGTTCCACGCCCTTGGGCTGGCGGTAGAGCAGGGTGATGTCGAGCTGTTTTTCAAGGTCACTGATGCGCTTGCTCACGGCCGCCAGCGCCAGGTGCTCGCGTTCGGCGGCGCGGGTCAGGCTGCGTTCGTCGGCGATGCTGACGAACAGCTTGAGGGTGACAAAGTCGATACGGCGCATCAGTGGCTCCTGGCCAGCCTTCACGATGTGCGAAGCGTAGCTTAGCGATTGACGGATTGTCCGGGTGGCTGCCGTTGGGCCATGCTCAATGCACCAGAACAAGGAGAGCCACCATGGCCGAAAACCGCTTGCCCCTGCAGGGCGTCAAGGTCGTCGAAATGGGCCAGCTGATCGCCGGGCCGTTCGCCAGCAAGCTGCTTGGCGAGTTTGGCGCCGAGGTGATCAAGATCGAGCCGCCCGGGGTCGGTGACCCGCTGCGCAAATGGCGCAAGCTTAAAGACGGCACCTCGCTGTGGTGGCACGTGCAGTCGCGCAACAAGCGCTCGCTGGCGCTGGACCTCAAGGCCGAGGAAGGCCAGGCCATCGCCCGCCAGTTGATCGCCGAGGCCGACGTGCTGGTCGAGAACTTCCGCCCCGGCACCCTCGAGGGCTGGGGCATGGGCTGGGCCAGCCTGAGCGCGCTGAACCCGCGGCTGGTGATGCTGCGCATTTCCGGTTACGGCCAGAGCGGCCCCTACCGCGACCTGCCGGGCTTCGGCGTGATCGGCGAGGCCATGGGCGGGCTGCGCCACCTGAGCGGCTACCCGGGGCAGGCGCCGGTGCGGGTTGGGGTCAGCCTGGGCGATTCGTTGTCGTCGCTGTACGGCGTGATCGGCGTGCTGCTGGCCCTGCAGGAGCGCCAGCACAGCGGCCAGGGCCAGGTGGTCGACGTCGCGCTGTACGAGTCGGTGTTCGCCATGATGGAAAGCCTGATCCCCGAATACGACGCCTTTGGTTATGTGCGTGAGCCAGCAGGCAGCGCCTTGCCGGGGATTACCCCGTCCAATTCTTACCCCTGCCAGGGCGGCGACTACGTGCTGATCGCCGGCAACGGCGACAGTATCTTCAAGCGCCTGATGCAGTTGATCGGCCGCCCCGACCTGGGCAACGCGCCGGCCCTGGCGCACAACGACGGGCGTAGCCAGCAGGCTGCGTTGATCGATGCGGCGATCGCTGAGTGGACCGCCCAGCGCAGCCGCGCCGAGGTGATCGACGCCCTGAAAGACGCGCGGGTGCCGGCCGGCTACCCCTACACCGCGGCCGACATCGTCAACGACCCTCACTACCTGGCGCGGCAGATGATCGAGCAGGTGCAGACCTTCAGCGGCCCGCTCAAGGTGCCCGGGGTGCTGCCGAAACTCAGCCGCACCCCCGGCCGGGTAGGCGCCGGCGGGCCGCGCCTGGGCGAGCACAGCGACGCGGTGCTGGCCGGCCTGGGCCTGAGCGAGGCGCAGGTTCGCGGGCTGCGCGAGCGTGGGGTGATCTGAGGCCCATCGCCATGACATTCAAACCCGCATTTTTATCGGAAACCCAACCCATGCCCCAACGTGTCTACATCCAGGAAGTGGTCACCCGCGACGGCTTCCAAAGCGAACCCCGGTTCATCCCCAGCGAGCACAAGGTGGCCTTGCTCAATGCCCTGGCGCGCACCGGGCTGGCCAAGCTCGAGGTCACCTCGTTCACCTCGCCCAAGGCCATCCCCAACCTGCGCGACGCCGAGGCGGTGATGCGCGCCATCGACCGCGTGGCCGGGGTGGAGTACTGCGCGCTGGTGCCGAATGTGAAGGGCTGCGAGCGCGCGCTGGCCTGCGAGGTGGATGAAATCAACCTGGTGATGTCGGCCAGCGACAGCCACGGCCTGGCCAACCTGCGGATGACCGCCGAGCAGTCGCTGGCGCAGTTCGCGGCGATCCTGGCGGTGGCCGAGGGCACCCAGGTGGCGATCAACGCCTCGCTGTCGACCACCTTTGGCTGCCCGTTCGAGGGGGCCCTGGGTGAAGCGCGTATCTTCAGCCTGGTCGAGCGCTTGCTGGGCCTTGGCATCGCCCGGATCACCCTGTGCGACACCACCGGCATGGCCAACCCACGCCAGGTGGAAACCCTCTGCCGGCAACTGCTCACGCGTTGGCCGCAGGCCACCTTCACCCTGCATGCCCACGACACCCGCGGGCTGGGCCTGGCCAACGCGCTGGCGGCGTTCAACGCCGGCATCGAGCGTTTCGACGCTTCCCTCGGCGGCCTTGGCGGTTGCCCCTACGCACCGGGCGCCACCGGCAATGTGTGCAGCGAAGACCTGGTGCACATGTTCGAGCAGATGGGCGTGGCCACCGGTGTAGACCTGCCGGCGCTGCTGCGGGTGGCGGAAAACCTCCAGGCCATCGTTGGCCACCACTTGCCCGGTTATGTGCTCAGGGCCGGCACGGCGGACCGCCGTTACGCCCCGGGCTGAGCGCCGCTGCGCACCGCGGCGTACAACGCCTTGATCAAATCTGACTGGGTCACGATGCCGACCAGGCGGCGCTGCGCGTCGAGGATCGGCACGTGCCGGTGGCCGGTCTCGGAGAACACCGGCACCAGGTCGGTGAGCAGGCGGTCGTGGCCGGCGACCCGCACCGTGCGGCTCATGATGTCGCCGACCAGAGCCAAGGCGTCGCCGCGCGGCTTGAACAACGAGCGCAGGTGCCAGGCCACCCCCTCGTGGGCGTCGAGGTCGAGCTGGCGCATGAAGTCTGCCACGGTGACGATGCCCACCAGGTGGTGCTGGCGGTCGACCACCGGCAGGGCCTTGACCTTGTGTTTGCGCATCAACGCCCAGGCCTGCTTCAGCGGGGTGTCTTGGCGCGCGGTGAGCGGCTGCGCGGTCATGATGTCGGCGCAGCGCAGCTCACCCAGGGTGCGCTGGTAGGCCGCGGCCTCGGCCTGTTCGAGCAGGGCTTGCAGGTCTTCCCGGCTGATGTCGACGAAGCGGTTGTAATGCCGCAGCGCGGCGTCGAGGTCGGCGCCGCTGAAGCGCCCGGCGCTGGCCGCGGGCGCGCTGGCCAGGGCCGGCCAGGGGCGGCCGCTGAGGTTGTTGTAGAGCAGCCCGGCGCCCACCAGCAGCAGCGAGTCGAGCAACACCGGGTTGAACGCGTAGGTGAAGTCGCCGGCGCCCATGATCACCATCAGCAGCGCCGAAGCGCCGCCCGGCGGGTGCAGCGAGCGGCTGGCGATCATCAACGCGATCGCCAGGCCCACCGCCAGCGCCGCCGCCACGGCCGGCTCTGGCACCCAGCGCGCGCAGGCGATACCCACCAACGCCGACAGCGTATTGCCGCCCACCACCGCCCACGGCTGGGCCAGCGGGCTGGACGGCGCGGCGAACACCAGCACGGCGCTGGCGCCGATCGGCGCGACGATCGCCAGCGCCAACTGGTGCTGGTCGGCCAGCAGGCCGCCGTGCAGGCCAAGGCTGGCGGCGGCGATCACACAGAAGATACCCAGCGCCGCGCCGGCACAGGCGCGCAGGCGTTCACGGCGGGTGAACACCGGCGCTGCTGGCCACAGCGAACGCAGCCAGGCGCGCAGGGTGCGCGGGGAGGGAGAGGGGAGCTTGGGCATGGGCAGGCGCGGCAGGTCAAAAACGGCCTGCCATGATCGGCCATTTGCCCCCGGGTGGCTACCGCCAGCGGGTGAACAGGCAAAACCCACAAAACCACATAAAACCCACAAATACCTCTTGACCGTTTCACCTCGGCTTTCGTTTAATGGCTGCCATCACCGCCCTTGCCGGATGCTCCGCCCCATGAGCCAGTCGCCTTCTACCACCACGATGCCTGATGTACTGCAAGCCGCGGCGCGAATCCGCGACGGGCAGTTGTCGCCAGTGGCGCTGGTGCAGGCGTGTGTGGATTCCATAAAGGCCAATAATTCCACATTGAACGCTTTTGGCGATGTGTATGCCGAAGCCGCGTTGGCCGAGGCACACGTACTGGCTGCCGAAGCCGCCCGCGGCCACTTCCGCGGCCCGCTGCACGGCGTGCCGTTCGGCGTCAAAGACCTTTTCTACACCGCCGGCCTGCGCACCACCCGTGGCTCGCTGACGGCCATGGACAACGTGCCCGCGCAAGACGCGCCGATCATCCGCCGGCTCAAGGCCGCGGGCGGTATCGTGCTGGGCAAAACCGCCACCACCGAGTTCGGCTGGACCGGCGCCAGCCACTCACGGGTGTTCGGTGACGGCCGCACGCCATGGAACCCTGCCTTGAGCAGCGGCGGCTCCAGCTCCGGCTCGGCGATCGCCACCGCGGCGCGGATGGTCCCGGCGGCACTGGGCTCTGACGGCGGTGGTTCAGTGCGTATCCCCAGCGCGTTCTGCGGCACCTTCGCGCTCAAGGGTTCGCTGGGGCGGATTCCCACCTGGCCGTGGTCGGCCACTGAAATGCTCAGCCATGCCGGCCCGATCACCCGCACCGTGCGCGACAGCGCGTTGTTGTTCGACGTGCTGAGCGGGCCAGACGCCCTGGACCATCAAGCCTTGCCCGCGCCGGAGGAGGCGTACCTCGCCCGCTGCGAGCAGCCACTGCCGAGGTTGCGCGTGGCCTACTGCGAAACCCTGTTCGGCACCCCGGTGGCGCCGCCAGTGGCCGCCGCGGTGGCCAGCGCGGTCGATACGCTGGCCCGGCAATTGCCCTTGGAGGTCGAGCGCGTGGTCCTGCCCTGGCAAGACCCGTTCGAGACCTTCGAAACCCTTTGGGTGGCCGGCCGTGGCATTGCCTATGGCAAAGCCTTGCAGGGCCGTGAAAGCGAGCTCGACCCCGGCTTTGCCGCGTTGATCGGCAAAGCCCAGCGCTACGACCTGCAGGCCTACCTGGCGGCCACGGCGCAACGCGCGGCCTTTGCCAACCAGGTGCATGGGCTGTTCGAGCACTATGACCTGCTGCTGTTGCCGACGTTGCCGATCCTGCCGTTCCCGGCCCACCTCAGCGGCCCCGAGGCGCTGCAGGGCGACGACGCCAGCGCGGTGCCATGGGCCCGCTGGACGCCCTTTACCTACCCGTTCAACCTGTCCGGCAACCCGGCCGCTAGCCTGCCGTGTGGCTGGAGCGACAGCGGCCTGCCCATCGGCCTGCAGGTGGTCGGGCCGCGGCATGCCGATGGCGCTGTGCTGCAGTTCTGCGCGGCGGTCGAGGATCACCTGCCGTGGGCGCATAAGCTGCCACCGCTGTTGCGCTAGGCCTGTTTCGTGGAGCCTGCCCGCCAGAGGCAGGCCCGCTGTTTCATCTTTTTTTGCACGCTGCCTTCACCGTACACCGACGTGAAGGGACCTTATCCATGGCGCGACCCCGCCCCCTTGTGCTCCGCGCAGCGCTGCCCGCCCCGGCAGGTAGGCGCCAAGCCGCGTGCCCGCGTGGTATGGCGCCGCCGGCCCGGTACACTGGGCGTTTTTCCTTGCCGCGGAACTCCCACGCCATGCTCAACCAGCCTCGCCTCGACGAAATCATGCGTTTGCTCACCCTGCAGCAGCGGGTCAAGGCCACCGACCTTGCCCAGGGCATGCAGGTGTCGGAAGAAACCATCCGCCGTGACCTCAAGCACCTGGAAGAAACCGGCAAGCTGCGGCGCATTCACGGCGGCGCGATCCTGCCCAAGCCCAACGAAGAGCAGCCGCTGCAAGTGCGCAGCCGCGTGCAGACCAAAGCCAAGACCCGCCTGGCCGCCCGCGCCGCCGAGCTGGTGCGCGAGGGCATGGCGCTGTTTCTCGATACCGGCACCAGCACCCTGGCCCTGGCCCAGCAGCTCACCCGCTTCAGTGAACTGCGGGTGGTGACCAACTCCCTCGATATCGGCCTGCTGCTGACCCAGCACAGCGACAACCAGGTGTTGATGACCCCGGGCGACATCCGCCGCAACGACAACGCCCTGGTCGGCCCGCATACCCTGGCGTTCGCCAAGCAGTTTCACTACGACATCGCCTTCATGGGGATCGGCGCCGTGGACCTTGAGCTAGGCCTGATGGACTACGAAGAATCCGAGGCGCACCTGCGCCGCACGCTGACCGCGCACACCCGGCGCAGCGTGATCCTCGCCGACGATGCCAAGTTCGGCCACCGCACCTTCATCAACACCCTGCCGTTCTCGGCGGTAGACACGCTGGTCACCAACCGGCCGCCGTCCGCTGAGTTCATCCGCTGTCTGGAGACCGCGCATGTCGAGCTTGTATTCCCCTGATACCCCACACGCCAACGCCGCCGAGCTGGCCGCGTTCGATGCGCTGTTCGCCGCCAGCTCGGCGATCGGCGCCACCGCCAACGGGGGCCTGCATCGGCTGGCGGCATCCGCCGAAGACGGCGCGATGCGTGACCTGTTCAGCCGCTGGCTGAGCGAACACGGCTTCGAGGTCCAGGTCGATGCCGTGGGCAACCTGTTCGGGCTGGTCACCTTGGCCCCGGGCAAACCCTACCTGCTGTGCGGCTCGCACCTCGACACCCAGCCCAACGCCGGGCGTTTCGACGGCATCTATGGCGTACTCGCCGGTGCCGTGGCAGTCGCCAGCGTGGCCCGGCAACTGCGCGAGCGCGGCCTGACCCCGGCCTTCAACCTGGCGGTGGTGAACTGGACCAACGAAGAAGGCGCGCGCTTTCAGCCCAGCCTGATCGGCAGCAGCGTGTTCATGGGCAGCTTGCCCCTGGAGCAGGCCCTGGCCTGCCGTGACGGCGCCGGGGTCAGCCTGGGCGAAGCCTTGGCCGCCATCGGCTACCGCGGCGAGGCGCGCGCGCCATTGCCGTTGGCCGGCTATGCGGAGCTTCACGTCGAGCAGGGCGCTACGCTGGAGCAGCAAGCGCTGGCGATTGGCGTGGTGCGCAGCACCTGGGCCGCCTTGAAATGGCGGGTGCGCTTTGACGGCGAACAGAACCACACCGGCCCCGCGCCGATGGCGGTGCGCCGCGATGCCTTGCTGGCCGCGGCCCATGCGATCGTTGCGGTCAGGGCCGAGGCCGCGCGGCATGGCCTGAAGCTGCACAGCTCGGTCGGGCGGCTGGAGGTCGAACCCAATTCGCCGAACGTGGTGCCGGCGCTGGCACGGATGCTGGTGGAATACCGCTCGCCCTCCACCGCGTTGCTGGCCGAGGCCGGTGAGCGCTTGCGCGCGACCCTGGCCGAGATTGCCACGGCAACCCAGACCACCTTCGAGATCGAAAGCGAGCAGTTGCGCGAGCCCAGCGAGCTGCACCACGGCCTCAGCGAACTGGCCTTGGCCACTTGCGCCGAGCTGGGCCTGGCGGCCAGCAACAGCGTGACGGTGGCCGGCCATGACGCGATCAGCCTCAACCGGCGTTACCCCACCACCTTGTTGTTCGTGCCCAGCCGTAATGGGCTGTCGCACAACGAGGCGGAGTTCACCGCCAGCGCCGACCTGCACCGCGGCCTGCACCTGCTCACGGCGCTGCTGTTCCGCGCCGCGACGGCGCCGGGCCAATACCTGCCAGGTGCCGACCATGCTCACTGAGTTGCAACGGCTGCAGGCCGCGCTGGCGGCCGCCGGTCTTGAGGCCGAGAGCATCAGCCCGGGTACCGCCGGGGTCGCTTCACCCACCCGCCTGGCCTGCGAATGGGCTGGGTTCCAGGTGCGCGCGGAGGGCGGCGATTTCTACGCCAAGGTGCTGTTCGATGACATGCGCCCACTGGTGGATTTCAACCACAGCGCCGAGGCCACCCGTTGCGCCGGTGAAGCCGGCGCATCGCCTAGGCTGGCCTTGGCCGACCCGGCCCACGGCGTGCTGTTGCTCGAGGCGCTGCCCGCCAGCGAATGGCGCTGGGCCAAGCTCGATGCCCTGCAACCTGAGGCGCGCCTGCATAGCCTGCTGGCGCTCAAGCGCAGCGTGCACAACGGCCCGGCGCCGGCCTTCGCGCACAACCCCATGGCCGGCATCGAAGCCCTGCGCGGGCTGTGCCGCGACGCCGCGGTGTTGCGGCCCGAAGGCGCCGCCTGGCTCGATGAATGCGCCGACCTCGCCTGGGCGGCCCTGCACGGCAGCCAGGGTGCGCCGCGGCCGCTGCACGGTGATGGCCTGGCCGCCAATGTGATGGTCAACCGCGACGGCGCCATGCGCCTGCTCGACTTCGACCGCGCGGGCTGCGGCGACCCCTGGTATGACCTGGCGGTGACCCTCAACGAACTGTACCCCTTCGAGCCGCAATGGCGCGCCGCGATCGCCCACTGGAGCACCGCGCCGCACCCGGCGGACTACGCCCGCTGCCGCCTGTACGCGCTGCTCGATGACTGGTACTGGACGCTCTGGGGGCTCTGGGCGGGGGTGGCCAGCCGGCGGCCGCTGGAGTTTTCCAAGGTCGGGCAGTGGACGTTGCTGCGCTGCCACTTGGCCGTGCAAGACCCTCGTTTCGAAAACTGGCTGCGCCAGGTAGGAGGTTGACCCATGAAACGCCTGGGTGAAGCGAACAGCGCCGCTGAGCGGCAATTGGAACAAGCGATCCTGGCCCATGCCGACTGGGCCGGCCGTGGCATCGGCTATGCGCCGGTCAGCGGCGGTATTTCCAACACCAACTGGCGGGTAGAGGTCGAGGGCGCCGCCACTGCGTACTTCGTCAAGGTGCCGGGGCAGGGCACTGAGATGTTCATCGACCGCCACACCGCCCACGATGCCAGCCTGAAGGCCGCGGCTACTGGCTACGGCGCGCCGGTGGTGGCGTTCCTGCAGGCGCAGGGGGTGGAGGTGTTCGAATTCATGGAAGGCTGGCGCGCCTCGACCAACCGCGACTTTCTTGACCGCGACGTACGGCACAAGGCGTTGCACGGGTTGAAAGCGTTCAACCAGCAACCGCTGTTGGTGCAGACCAAAACCGTGTTCGACATGATCGACGAGCACCAGCGCCAGGTACGTGAACTGGCTGGGCAATGGCCCGCCGACCATAGCTGGCTGGACCGCCAATACCGCCGCGCGCGGCAGGCGCTGGAAGCCTCTGGCGTAGACCTGGCGCCGTGCATGAACGACACCCTGGCCGGCAACTTCATGCTCAATGCCGCCGGTGATGTGCGCCTGGTCGACTTCGAATACGCCTCGAACAACGACCGCCACTATGAGCTGGCGCTGTGGTTCGGCGAGATGTTCTTCACCGCGGACATGGAACTGGCCTTGCTCGAGGATTACTTCGGCCGGGTGACCCCCCAGGTGCTGGCGCGGGTGTACGTGAACAAGGCCCTGGCCGACCTGAAATGGTCGACCTGGGCGATGGTGCAGCACGCGGTCTCGCAGATCGACTTCGACTTCTACAAATACGGCGCGCTGAAACACATGCGCGCCCGCAGTGTGATTCACGACTCCCGTTGGGAGGCCTGGCTGCGCCAGGTCTGATGGACCCAAGGCCCCACAGAGGGCCGACCTCGGTGCCGGCTTCGGCACCCGCTTGGATGACTGCCTCGAGCTTTTTTTCGATCAACCGGCTGTATGCCCAGGAGCCAGCCCTCGTGAACAGTCTCTCTCGCACCCGTTGCTACGGGTATGTGCCCTCGTTGGCCAAGGAGGTGCGGCCATGACCGCCACCTCGCGTGCGTCGCTCAAGGTCATCGTCTTCGGCCTGTATTTTTTTGGCTTGTTGATGATGGCGATCTTCCCGCCGTTCTACCTCAGCGTCAGTGGCAGTAGCCGCCTGGTGCTGGGCATCCCGTTGCCGATGTTCTACTGGATTCTCATCGCCGTGCTGTTGGGCCTCGGGGTGTGCGCGCTGTATCTCTTTGAAACCGCCAACGGGGACATTCCCGAGGAGGCCCAACCATGATTCCGTCCGGCAGCGCGTTTGACATGTGGCTGTGCTTTGGCGTGATCGGCCTGTTCCTGGCCGGGATGATCGCCGTGCTGTACGTCACCAACAAACAAAGCCATGACTTCTCCGACTACGCGGTCGGCGGCCGTTCCTACGGCGCCTGGTTCATCGCCATGTGCTACACCAACTCGTGGTGGCCGGGGGCGACCTTCACTGCGTTTTTCTCGCTCAGCGTCGGCGGGGCGCTGGGCTTCTACGGCATGGTCTACTCCACCCTCGGGGTGACCGCCATGTACCTGATGGCCAACCGCGCCTGGACCTGGGGCAAGCGCTTCAACCTCACCACCCAGCCAGACCTCCTCGGCATGCGCTTCAACAGCCCGGCGGTGAAGCGCCTGGCGTCGATCATCGGCATCATCTCGGTGTTCCCGTGGGTGGTGATGGGCATCCAGGCCCTGGCCATGTTGTTCCAGTTCGCCAGCTTTGGCGGCTGGGGCGTGACCGCCTGCCTCACCGCCGGCGTGCTGGTGGTGCTGGTGCGCCAGTACTGGACGGTGAGCATGGGCATGCGCGGGTTGATCATGACCGACATGTACCAGGGCCTGATCGCCTACGTGCTGGCCGCCGCGTTGTGCATCTTCCTGCTGGGCGGCAGCGAGGGCGCCGCGTTCGCCCACCTGGCTGAACTGCCGGCGAAGATGCTGGTGATCCCCGGCGACAGCGGTACCGGCTATGGCGCCTGGTACATGTTCAGCCTGATCTTCACCGGGGTGATCGGCTCGATGTGCTGGCCGATGAGCTTCCAGCGCATCTACACCGCCAGCGGCGTGCGCGCGGTGAAGAAGGGCACGGTGTACACCATCCTGCTGGTGGGCGGTTTCTACGGCATCCTGATGCTGTTCGCCGCGGCCGTCAGCCAAGACCCGAACGTCGCGGCGCACCCGCAGCAAGGCTGGTTCCTCGCGCTGTTCGACATCGGCGGCCCGCTGCTGCTGGCGCTGGCCATCGCCATCGTGCTGGCGGCCAGCATCGGCCATGTCGATGGCTGCGTGCAGGTCTGCGGTGTGCAGTTCGCCAATGACCTCGCGACCTGGACGCGGCCGCGCAGCGACCGCCAACTCACCGTGCTGGCCAAGGGCGGGATGATCGTGTTCATCGTGGCCGCGGCCATCGTCGCCTACCTCACCTTCAACTACTCGCGGCTGCAGTTGCTGGCGCAAATCTCCTACCAGGGGATCATCCAGTTGGCGGTGCCGCTGTTCTTCGGCTTGTTCACCCGCTGGGGCAACAAGCAGGGGGCGATCCTCGGGATGCTTACCGGCATCGTCATCGCCATTGTGCTGACCACCGTTTACCCAGACGACATCCCGGCACTTGGCTCGCTCACCAGCGGCATCGTCGGGGTGATCTTCAACGCCTTGGTGTTTGCCGCCTGCGCGCTGGCGATCAAGCCCAGCGAGGCAGAAAACCGCCGGGTCGCCGAGCTGTTCGCGATGGCCAGCCGCGAGCGCCTGGCCGCCCCAGGGGCGCCGGCGCCGGCGCTCAACTAAGCAAGCCTGTAGCGGCTGCCCGCGCTCGGGCAGCCTTTTTTCTATCATGGGAGCCTGGTAATGGCCTTGGCCTTGTTCGACCTCGACGAAACCCTTATCCACGGCGATTGCGCCAGCCTCTGGAGTGCCTACATGGCACGCATCGGCTGGGTGGACGGGGGTGATTTTTTACAGCGCGACCAGCAATTGATGGCCCTTTACAGTGAAGGCAAGCTGGCCATGGAAGACTACATGGCCTTCAGCCTGGCGCCGCTGGCCGGGCGTACCGTGGAAGAGGTGGCCGCCCAGGTGGAGCTGTACATCGGCGCGGTGATCGAGCCGCTGTTCTACGCCGAGGCACGCCGCACCGTGCAGGCCCACCGCGAGCAGGGCGAGCGCTTGCTGGTGATTTCCGCCTCGGCGGCGTTCCTGGTCAAGCCCATCGCCGCGCGCCTGGGCATCGAGGCCGCGCTGGCGATCGACCTGGAGGTCGAGGGCGGGCGCTACACCGGCCGCACCGTCGGCGTGCTCACCTACCGCGAAGGCAAGGTGCTGCGCCTGGCCAACTGGCTGGAAGCCGAAGGCGAAACCCTGGCCGGCGCCAGTTTCTATTCAGATTCACGCAATGACCTGCCGCTGCTCAAGGCCGTGCCCCGGCCCGTGGCGGTCAACCCCGACGCGGTGCTGCGCGAGCATGCCCGGCAGGCGGGGTGGGCGATTGTGGAGTGGTGAGGGGGGGCATGGGTTTGCCGGCCCTTCGCCCGGCACAGCCGGCCTCCCACCATGTTTTTTAAGTAATTGATTTACATGTAAATATATAACCCGTGGGAGGCCGGCTGTGCCGGGCGAAGGGCCCTGAAGCTCATGCACAAAATCAGCAGAGCTTACAGATTAATCCCTTCCATAAAGCCGTGAAATGGCTTAAGTGAACAACATCCCGGCCGCGCCGAGCGAAGGGGCCCCTCAATCCACCGCCTCCATCACCCCCTGATCCTCACCCAGAAACCCGCCACTCTGGTGCTGCCACAAACGCGCATAAGTACCGTTGCGCGCCAGCAGCTCGGCGTGGCTGCCTTGCTCGATGATCCGCCCCTGGTCCATCACGATCAGCCGGTCCATGGCCGCCACGGTAGACAACCGGTGGGCGATGGCGATCACCGTTTTGCCTTGCATCATCCGGTCGAGGCTTTCCTGGATCGCCAGTTCGGCTTCGGAATCCAGTGCGCTGGTGGCTTCGTCGAGCAGCAGGATCGGGGCGTTCTTCAGCATCACCCGGGCGATGGCGATGCGTTGGCGCTGGCCGCCGGAGAGCTTGATGCCGCGCTCGCCCACCAGCGTGTCGTAGCCGCTGTGGCCCTGGCGGTCGCTCAGTTGCGCGATAAAACCGTCGGCCTGGGCGTTGGCGGCGGCGCTGCGCAGTTGTTCGTCGGTGGCGTCGGGGCGGCCGTAGGCGATGTTGTCGCGGATCGAGCGGTGCAGCAGGGAAGTGTCTTGGGTGACCATGCCGATGGCGCCGCGCAGGCTGTCCTGGGTGACCTCGGCGATGTTCTGGCCGTCGATGCGGATAACGCCGCTGTCAACGTCATAGAAGCGCAGCAGCAGGTTGATCAAGGTCGACTTGCCTGCCCCGGAGCGGCCGACCAGGCCGATTTTTTCACCGGCGCGGATGTTCAGCGTCAGGCCGTCGAGCACCTGGCGCTCGCCGTTGTAGTTGAAGCTCACATTGTCGAAGCTCACCGCGCCCTGGGTGGTCACCAGCTCACCGGCGCCGGGGGCGTCTTGTACCTTGGGCCCGCGGGTGAGGGTGACCAGGCCGTCTTGCACGGTGCCGATGTTCTCGAACAGGCTGGTCATCTGCCACATGATCCAGTGCGACATGCCGTTGATCCGCAGGGCCATGGCGGTGATTGCCGCCACCGCGCCCGCGCCCACCAGGTCGTGGTGCCACAGCCACAGCGAATAGCCGCCGGCGGCGAAGATCAACCCGGCCACCAGCGCCTGGTTGACGATCTCGAACTGGCTGACCAGGCGCATCTGCTTGAAGCCGGTGTGCTTGAAGTCTTCCATCGCCGCGCGGGCGAAGTGGGCCTCGCGCTTGCCGTGGGAAAACAGCTTCACCGTGGTGATGTTGGTGTAGGCATCGGAAATCCGCCCAGTCATCGACGAACGCGCGTGGGCCTGCTCCTGGCCGACCTTGCCCAGGCGCGGCACGAAGTAGGCCATGGCCAGCCCGAACAGCACGATCCAGCCCAGAAACGGCAGCATCAGCTTGAACGCGAAGCCGCCGGCCAGGGCGATGATCGCCACGAAGTACACGCCGATGCCCGGCACGATCTCCACCGCGGTGAACAGCACCTCGCGCACCGCCAGGGCGGTTTGCATCACCTTGGTGGTCACCCGCCCGGAGAACTCATCGGAGAAGAACGACAAGCTTTGCCGCAGCATCAACCGGTGGAAGTCCCAGCGCAGGCGCAGCGGCAGGTTGATCGCGAGGATCTGGTGCTGGACCATCGTCCGCGCCGCCACCAGCACCACGCTGCCCACCAGCACCAGGGCGATGCCCCACAGCACCGTGCGCTCCTCGGCGGCGCCGGCGCTGCCGGCCTTCCACGCCGAGAGCAGGTCGACCACCTGGCCAAGAAAGGCGAACAGCCAGGCCTCGTAGATTGACACGCTGGCGCTGAGCAGCGCAAAGGCCACGATCGGCCCGCGCGCGCCGCGGGTGCAGGCCCAGAGGAAACGCCCCAGCCCGGCTGGGGGCGGGGGCAGTTCGTCGGGCGGGAAGGGGTCTAGCCGGCGTTCGAACCAGCGCAGCATGGGGGCCTCCAAGGCAATGGGTTGAGGTGATTATGCCATTGGGCAGTGAACCGCGCCGATTGACTGCGGGCATTGTCGTATCAATACCCCGCCCCGAGATGGACATTGCACCCATGAGCGACGAAATCAAAACAGTACTCGACATCGCCTGCCCTGGCTGCAAGGCCAGGCCCATGGTGATTCGCGGCGCGGTCCCTGCGGCCCCACCCTCGCTTGAAGGGTTCATCGGCCGCCAGTGTGAAGGTTGCGGCCGCAAGATGACCCTGGCAGACCTACAGGGCGCCTTGCGTGCCGGCATGGACAAACTGATCGCCGAACGCGAAGGCCCGCAGGGCGATGCGGAATTTCCCTGAGGCCCAGGCGCCTCCCGATCACGCCGGGCGAAGGGCCGCTAAGCGTGCCCCAGCCCCGCCAACACCTCGCGCAACAACCCGCTCTGATCGCCGGCGCGGTAACTGACCACGATCGGCGAGGTAGCGCTGGCATCGAGCAGGGCGCTGTAGCCGATGTCATCGCGGTGCAGCCGCTGCACCGAGGCCGGTACCAGGGTCACGCCGATGCCCGCCGCCACCAGCCCCATCGCCGTTTGCAGCTCGTTGGCCAGTTGCGCCACATGGATGCTCAGGCCCTGCGCGGCAAACAGCTTGAGCACGTGGTCGGCGTAGCTGGGCCGGGGCGTGCCGGGGTAAAGCACGAACGGCTCAACCGCCAGTTGCGCGAGGCTGACCGGGCCGGCCAGCAGCGGGTGGCCGCTGGGCAGCGCGGCGACCAGCGGGTCTTCGCGCAGCACGAATTGGTGGATGGCCGGGTCGTCGAACAGGATGCGCCCAAAGCCGATGTCGATGCGCCCGCTTTTCAAGGCGTCGAGCTGCTGCAGGGTGATCAGCTCGAGCAGGCCGATTTCTACATCGCCGGGGCTGCGCAGGCGGCGGATCAAATCCGGCAGGGCGCCGTACATCGTCGACGGCGCGAAGCCGATGCCTAGCCAGCGCTTGCTGCCTTGCCCCATGCGCCGGGTATCGGTGCACAACCGGTCGAGCTGTTCGAGCAGCTGCGAGGCGTGCTCGTTGAAAAAACGCCCGGCCTCGGTGAGCTTCAGCGGCCGGCCGCGTTCCAGCAGCGCTACCCCCAGCTCGGCCTCCAGTTGCTGGATTTGCCGGCTCAGCGGCGGCTGGGCGATGTGCAGCAGCTCCGCGGCGCGGGTGAAGTTCAGGGTGCGCGCCAGTACCCGGAAGTAACGCAGGTGCCGCAGTTCCACAATACCTCCAGGGTATGGTTCCAGACTTAATCCATATTGGACTGCGCCGCGCCGGGCGGTCAATCTTCGCTCATACAACAGCACAACACGGGAAACCGCCCATGGCCCGCGCCACCCTCGAACGGCTGGAGACGTTGATCGTCGACCTGCCGACCATTCGCCCGCACAAGCTCGCCATGCACACGATGCACGGGCAAACGCTGGTGATCCTCAAGCTGCACTGCAGCGACGGTATCGTCGGCCTGGGCGAGGCCACCACCATCGGTGGCCTGAGCTACGCCGGGGAAAGCCCGGAAAGCATCAAGACCAACCTCGACACCTGGTTCGCGCCGCTGCTGCTGGGCCAGGACGCCAGCAACCTCAACGCGCTGATGCAGCGCATCGACCGCTCGGTGCGCGGCAATACCTTTGCCCGCAGCGCGGTGGAAACCGCCTTGCTCGACGCCCAGGGCAAGCGCCTCGGCCTGCCGCTGGCCGAACTGCTCGGCGGCCGCGTGCGCGACGGCGTGGAATGTGCCTGGACGCTGGCCAGCGGCGACACCGGCCGCGACATCGAAGAGGCCGAGCGCATGCTCGACCTGCGCCGCCACCGCCACTTCAAGTTGAAGATCGGCAGCCGCGCGCCGGCGCTGGACATCGCCCACGTGGCGGCGATCAAGCAGGCCCTGGGCGCGCGCGCCAGTGTGCGGGTCGACGTCAACCAGGCCTGGAGCGAAGCGGTGGCGATCAGCGCCTGCCGGCAACTGGCCGACGCCGGGGTAGAGCTGATCGAACAACCGCTGCCGCGGCATGACCGCCACGGCATGGCCCGGTTGAATGCGCACAGCCCGATCCCGCTGATGGCCGACGAGGCCATCGAGTCGGTGGCCGATGCCTTTGCCCTGGCGCAACTGGGCGCGGCGCCGATCTTCGCGCTGAAGATCGCCAAGACCGGCGGGCCCAAGGCGGTGTTGCGCGCGGCGGCGATCGCCGAAGCGGCGGGCATCGGCCTGTACGGAGGGACCATGCTCGAAGGCAGCATCGGCACCCTGGCCAGCGCCCATGCCTTCGCCACCCTCGACCGCCTGGAATGGCACACCGAGCTGTTCGGCCCGCTGTTGCTGACCGAAGACATCCTCGTTGAGCCGCCGCAGTACCGCGACTTCCAGCTGATGGTGCCGACCGCGCCCGGGCTGGGCATCGAACTCGACGAACAACGCCTGGCGCGCTTCGCCCGGCGCTGACCCTTAACCCGACCCGAGGGCACCTTTATGCTGTTCCACGTGCGCATGACCGTAAAACTGCCGCCGAGCATGCCCGCCGAACAGGCGGCGCGGCTCAAGGCCGATGAAAAGGAACTGGCGCAGAGCCTGCAACGCGACGGCACCTGGCGCCACCTCTGGCGCATCGCCGGGCTGTACGCCAACGTCAGCGTGTTCGACGTGGCCGATGCCCAGGCCCTGCACGACACCCTGATGCGCTTGCCGCTGTACCCGTACATGGAGATCGAAGTGGCCGCGCTGTGCCGCCACCCGTCTTCGATCCACGCCGACGACCGCTAAGTTTTTCCCGCACACAAGAACAAGATGAGGAACACCGCCATGACCGTACGCATTGCCCACACCGCCGCTGTGCAGAAGTTCTTCGAAACCGCCAGCGGCTTCGAACAGCCCGGCGGCAACCCGCGCATGAAGGCCATCGTGCACCGGGTGCTGACCGACACCATCAAGGTCATCGAAGACCTCGACATCAGCACCGAGGAGTTCTGGGCCGCGGTGCACTACCTGAACCAACTGGGCGCGCGCCAGGAAGCCGGGCTGGTGGTGGCCGGCCTGGGCCTGGAGCATTACCTCGACCTGCGCCTGGACGCCGAAGACGCCGCCCACGGCCAGCTCGGCGGCACCCCGCGGACCATCGAAGGCCCGCTGTACGTGGCCGGCGCGCCGCTGTGCGAGGGCCAGGCGCGGCTCGACGACGGCCGCGACCCGGGCACGCCGTTGTTCATGCAGGGGGTGGTGCGTGACGTGGCCGGCCAGCCGTTGGCCGGCGCGGTGGTGGATGTGTGGCACGCCAACACCGGTGGCACCTATTCGTACTTCGACCCCAGCCAGTCGGAATTCAACCTGCGCCGGCGCATCGTCACCGACGCCGAAGGCCGTTATCGCTTCCAGAGCATCGTACCGTCGGGCTACGGCTGCCCACCGGACGGGCCGACCCAGCAGTTGCTCGACCAGCTCGGCCGCCACGGCCAACGCCCGGCGCACGTGCACTTTTTCATCTCGGCGGCGGACCACCGCCACCTGACCACGCAGATCAACCTGGCCGGCGACCAGTACCTGCACGATGACTTCGCCTACGCCACCCGCGACGAGCTGATCGCCGAGATCCGCTTCAGCGAAGACGCTGCCCAAGCCAAGGCGCACGGCGTAGCGGGGCGCTTTGCCGAGATCGACTTTGACTTCGTGCTGCAGCCCACGGTGGAGCCGAAGGCGCAAGGCCGGCGTGAGCGGGTGCGGGCGTTGGAGGCCTGATTCGAGGGCCCTTCGCCCGGCACAGCCGGAGTGCCGGACCACGGCCTCCCACCAGATTTGTGTAAGTACTTGATTTACGTGGTAACACAGAACCCGTGGGAGGCCGGCTGTGCCGGGCGAAGGGCCGCCACGCCTGGCTCAGGAACAATAATCCCCACGCTGCCCCTCGATCAGCCGCAGCGCCGCGTTCCACGCCAGTTGCATCTCGCGCAGGCCCTTGTCGTCGTCGGTGAATTGGCTGGCGGTGAGCCGGCACACCGCCTCCGAGGGGTAGATCAGTTTGCTGCCGCCCGCCAGGGCCTGCACCTGCGCCTGGCAGGCGCGCTCGAGAAAGTGAATCTCATGGAACGCCTCGGCAACGTTGCGCCCGCCGGCCAGCAGGCCGTGGTTGCAGAGGATCATCGCCCGGTGCGGGCCGAGGTCGGCGACCAGCCGCTCGCGCTCGCTCAGGTCCAGCGCCACCCCTTCGTAGCGGTGATAGGCCAGCTTGCCGTAGAACTTCAACGCGTGCTGGCTGATCGGCAACAGCCCGTGCTCCTGCGCGGCCACCGCCATGCCGGCGGCGGTGTGGGTGTGGATCACGCAGTTGAGGTCGTGCCGGGCCATGTGCAGCGCCGAGTGGATGGTGAACCCAGCGGCGTTGACCTCGTGCACCTCGCCGCGCGGGTCGACCACCTCGCCGTGGTGGTCGATCAGCACCAGGTCGCTGGCCTTCATGTGGTCGAACAGCACGCCGTAGCGGTTGATCAAAAAGCGCGGCACCGGGCCGGGCACGCGCAGGCTGATGTGGGTGTCGATCAGGTCGGTCATGCGAAAGTGCGCGACCAGCCGGTACAACGCCGCCAGTTCACAGCGCAGGGCCCACTCTTCAGGGGTAAAGGGTTGCATCGTTCACCTCGTGTTCAGTAGCCGCCGCGAATGCGCTCGGCGCGCCGGCGCAGCGCTTCCATGGTCAGCAGCAGCAACAGCGCGCTCAGGACCATCATCGTCGCGGCCGCGGCGATGGTGGGGTTCAGGTTTTCCTTGATGCCGGCGAACATCTGCATGGGCAGCGTACGCTGCGCGGGGCTGGCGAGGAACAGCGTGACCACCACTTCGTCGAACGAGGTGGCGAACGCCAGCAGCGCGCCGCTGAGCACCCCCGGGGCGATCAACGGCAGGGTGACCCGGCGAAAGCCGTACCAGGGCGAGGCGCCCAGGCTGGCGGCGGCGCGGCTGAGGTTGCGGTTGTAGCCCTCCAGGGTGGCATTCACCGTGACCACCACGAACGGCGCGCCCAGCACCGCGTGGGCCAGCACCAGCCCGGCGTAGGTGTTCAGCAAGCCCCATTTGGCGAAGAAAAAGTACAGCCCCACGGCGACGATCACCACCGGCGCGACCATCGGTGAAATCAACACCGCCATCACCAGCGCCTTGCCGCGAAACGCCCCCCGCGACAAGCCCACCGCCGCCAGGGTGCCCAGCGCGGTGGCGAGCAGGGTGGCGGCCGGGGCGATCTTCAAGCTGTTGCCCAGCGCTTGCATCCAGTCGCCCGAGGCAAAGAACTCGCGGTACCAGCGCAACGACAGGCCGCTGAGCGGGTAGCTGAGAAACGAGCCTTCGTTGAACGACAGCGGGATGATCACCAGCACCGGCACGATCAAAAACAGCAACATCGCCAGGCTGTAGCCGCTCAGCAGCGGGCGCAGCAGGCGCATCTCTCGGGGGGCGACGTGCCTCATGGGGTGGTCCTCTCGGTGGCCGGGCGCGCCACTTTGGCGTACACCCAGTACAGCAACAGCACGATCACCAGCAACTGGCTGCCCAGCGCGGTGGCCATGCCCCAGTTGATCACGGTGTTGGTGTAGTAGGCCACGAAGTAGCTGATCATCTGGTCGCCCGGACCGCCCAGCAGCGCTGGGGTGATGTAGTACCCGATGGCCATGATGAACACCAGCAGCGCGCCGGCGGTGATGCCGGCATAGGTTTGCGGCAGGTACACCCGGCGAAACGCCGTGAGCGGGTGGGCGCCCAGGGAGATCGCCGCGTGTTCGTAGCGTGGGTCGATGCCCTTCATCACCGCGTACAGCGGCAGGATCAGAAACGGCAGCAGAATGTGCGTCATCGAGATCAGCACCCCGGTGCGGTTGAACACCAGCGCCAGCGGCTTGGCGAGAATGCCCAGGGCAATCAGTGAATCGTTGATCAACCCGCCTGATTGCAACAGCACGATCCAACTGGCGGTGCGCACGATCAACGACGTCCAGAACGGCAGCAGCACCATGATCAGCAACAGGTTGGCGCGCCGCGGCGGTTGCCGCGACAGCCAGTAGGCCAGTGGGTAGCCGAGCAGCACGCAAAGCAGGGTGACGCTGGCGGCGATCGCCAGCGAGCGCGCCAGCACGTCGAGGTACAGCGCCTTGCCTGGCCCCACGTAGTGGATGCCGCCGGCGTCTTGCTTCAAGTCGAACGCCTGCAGCCAGTACAGGCTGGTGTAGGGCGTGCCGAGGCGCTTGAGGGTCGCCCAGGTGGCCACCTCGGCCAGCGCCGGCACGCCGCTGAGCAGGTGCTCGCGCAGCGGCTCGCCGCGTGCCGGCAGGCGGCTGAGCACCGCCGTGGGAATGCTGCGCAAGCTGTTGCTTTCATAGCCCAGGCGGCGGTTCAGGGCGAACAGCTGGCCGTTGCCGCGGGCCTCGCGCAGGTCGTCGGCAAAGGCGCTGAACACCGCCTCGCCGGGCACCTCGGTACCCTCCCACTGGCCCAGCAGGGCCAGGGTTTTCGGCAAGGCGTTGGCCACCTCGGGGTTTTCCACGCTTTTGCCCAGCAGGGCGCCGATCGGGGTGATGAACCCCACCAGCAACAGCAGCAACAATGGCAACACCAGCAGCAACGAGCGGCCGGTGAAGGCCCGGCGGCTGGCGCGCAGCCGGGCCGCCAGGCTGCGTGGGGGTGGGGCGGCCGCGGTGGGCGCCAGGGTCAGGGCATCAGGCATGGCGTGCTCCTTGAGGCGGCGGGGCATGGGCTCAGCGCGCGGCCCAGGCGTTGAAGCGCTGCTCAAGCTCTTCGCCGTGGTCGATCCAGAATTGCGTGTTCACCGGGATCGCGTGCTCGAAGTTGGCCGGCGCCGAGGGCAGGTGCTCACGGGTCTTGGCGTCGATCAGCGGCAGCGCGTCGTTGTTGGTCGGGCTGTAGGGGATCGCTTCGGCGAACACCTTCTGCGCCTCGGCGGTGCTGGCGAAGGCAATAAACTGTTCGCCCAGGGCCTTGTGCGGCGAGCCCTTGACGATGGCCCAACTGTCGAGGTCGTAGAGGCTTTGGTTCCAGACGATGTTGAAGGCATGGCCTTCGTTGACCGCGGTGGTCACCCGGCCGTTGTAGGCGGTGGTCATCACCACGTCACCGGCCACCAGCCATTGCAGCGGCTGGGCGCCGGCTTCCCACCACTGGATGTCGCCCTTGATCTGGTCGAGCTTCTTGAACGCGCGGTCGACGCCTTCCGGGGTGGCCAGCACGGTGTACACGTCTGCCGGCTTCACGCCGTCGGCGAGCAGGGCCACCTCGAGGGTGAACTTAGCGCTTTTGCGCAGCCCGCGCTTGCCGGGGAAGGTTTTGGTGTCCCAGAACGAGCCCCAGCCGGTGGGCGCGGTTTTCAGCTTGCTGCTGTCGTAGGTGAGTACCGTGCTCCACACGTACATGCCCACGCCGCAGTCGGTCACCGCGCTTTTCACGAACTTGCTCTGGTCACCGATCTTGCTCCAGTCGAGCGGCTCGAACAGCCCCTCGGCGCAGCCGCGCACCAGGTCTGGGCTTTCGACCTCGACCACGTCCCAGCTCACCTGGCCGGTTTCGACCATGGCGCGGATCTTCGACATTTCGCCGTTGTATTCACCGGCCTGCACCGTGCCTTTGCCGGTGGCATTGAAGGGCTGGTAGTAGGCTTTGTCTTGCGCCACCTTGGCGGCGCCGCCGAACGAGATCACGGTCAGGGGTTCGGCGGCCTGGGCTTGGCCGAAGAGGGCGGCCAGTACAGTCAGTGCAGCAACGTGCTTGAGCATGGCGTGTTTCCTGTGGGCGATAAGGGCGATAAGGGTGTTCAGGGTCAAACCGGCTGGGCGCTGAGCGCCGAGGCGTCCTGGCTGTGCCAGCACACCGCTAACTGATGGCCTTCGCGCCAGGCCGCTTGCCTCTGCGCGATCGGGACTTTCACGGTGAATTCAGGGTTGCCGGCCACCGCTAGGCGCACGCGCACGTGGTCGCCCAGGTAGATGCATTCTTCGATGCGCCCGGGCAGGCGGCTGTCGTAGTGGGCGCCGCCGTCGAGGCTGACCCGCTCCGAGCGGATCGACAGCGTGGTGCGCTGGCCGCTGACCAGCCCCGGCGCGCCGCGGGCGAACAGCTGCGCGCCGGCGTCCAGGCGCACCTCGCAGCGCTCACCGGCGAGGCTGCCGAGTACCCCGGGCAACACGTTGGTGTCACCCATGAAGGTCGCGACGAAGGTATTGGCCGGGCGTTCGTAGAGCGCTTGCGGGGTGTCGATCTGCTGGATCACGCCATCGTTGAAGATCGCCACCCGGTCGCTGAGGGTCAGGGCCTCCTGCTGGTCGTGGGTGACGAACACCACGGTCAGGGCCAGCTCGCGGTGCAGCCGGCGGATCTCCAGCTGCATCTGTTCGCGCAGGTGTTTGTCCAGCGCGCCGAGCGGTTCGTCCATCAGCACCAGCTTGGGTTCGAACACCAGCGCACGGGCCAGGGCAATGCGTTGCTGCTGGCCGCCAGACAACTGCGCGGGGTAGCGCTTGGCGAGTTCGCCCAGGCGCACCATCTCCAGCGCCTGGCGCACCTTGTGCTGGATGTCGACCCGCTTGAAGCCGCGCACCTCCAGCGGGAAGGCCATGTTCTGGGCTACGGTCATGTGCGGGAACAGCGCGTAGTTCTGGAACACCATGCCGATCCCGCGCTGGTGCGCCGGCACGCTTTCGATGGCCTTGCCGTCGAGGAAAATCTGGCCTTGGGTCGGGCTTTCGAAGCCGGCGAGCATCATCAGGCTGGTGGTTTTGCCGGAACCAGACGGGCCGAGCAGGGTGAGGAACTCGCCCTGGGCCACGTCGAGGTCGAGCCGCTTCACCACGGTTTTGAAACCATCGTAACTTTTCTCTACGCCGCGGAAGCTGACAAAGGCGTTGGCGCTGCTACGTGTCATCTCAAACCTCGCAATTAAACATGATGCATCATGTTTACAGCAGGAATTGTGCCACCCCCGTTTCGCTGCTGTTTACCGTGGCCGGCGGCGCTGGCGTGCACCAGTGCTGTGCCGGCGGCGCTGGCCAGCGGCGCTTTCAGTGCAGGGCGGCGAGGGTGGCCTCCAGGCGCTCGAGCAGCAGCGCCGCGTGGGTGGCGCTGAACACCAGCGGTGGGCGGATTTTCAGCACGTTGCCAGCCGGGCCGGTGGCGCTGATCAGCACCTGGCGCTGGCGCAGGCCGTTGACCACCGCCGCCGCCAGGGCCGTGGCCGGGGCGCGGGTTTGCGGGCTCTGCACCAGCTCCACGCCAATGAACAAGCCCTGGCCGCGCACGTCGGCGATCACCGGGTAGCGCCGGGCCAGGGCCAGCAGGCCCTGGCGCAGCACCTCGCCCACGGCCAAGGCATTGGCCTGGAGGTTTTCTTCGCGCAGCACCCGCAGCACCGCATGGGCGGCCTTGCACGACACCGGGTTGCCGCCGTAGGTGTTGAAGTAACGCTGCTGGCGGCCAAAGCCGTCGAACAGCGCCGCGCGGCCGACCACCCCGGCCACCGGGTGGCCGTTGCCCATCGGCTTGCCGAGGGTGACCAGGTCGGGCACCACCGCGCTGCACTGAAAGCCCCAGCGCTGCGCGCCGGTGCGGCCAAAGCCGGGTTGCACCTCGTCGGCGATGTACAGCCCGCCGGCGGCGCGCACCAGCCGCGCGGCCTCGGCCAGTTCGCCGGCGAGCGGGCTGAACACCCCGTCGCTGGAGAAAATACTGTCGGCCAGCAGCGCCGCCGGCTGGATGCCGTGGGCACGAAAGTCGTCGAGGGCCGCCTTGACGCTGGCGACGAAGTGGTTGCCGCGGTAGTTGTCCGGGGCTTGCACCAGGCGCACGTGGGCGGCGGTAGGCAGGCCGGTGGCCAGCGACGGCGACAACTGCGCCAGCGCGCCGGTGACCCCGTGGTACGCCCAGCGGGTCACCAGCACGCCAGTGCCGCCGCTGTGGCACTGGGCGATGCGCAGGGCGAGGTCGTTGGCTTCGCTGCCGGTGCAGGTCATCGCCAGGTTGTTCAGCTCGGGCGGGAATTCACTGAGGAGGGCTTCGGCGTAGTCGACGATCGCCGGGTGCAGGTAGCGGGTGTGGGTGTTCAGTTGCGCGCTCTGCTCGGCGATGGCCTGCACCACGGCCGGGTGGCAATGGCCGATCGAGGCCACGTTGTTGTAGGCGTCGAGGTAGGCCGTGCCGTGTTGGTCATACAGCCACACGCCCTCGCCGCGCACCGGGGCGAAGGGCTCGTCGTAGAACAGCCGGTAGCTGGCGCCGAGGGCGCGCTGGCGGCGGGCGAGGAGGTCGGTGGTGCTCGGCGAATTCATGGGGCCTCCGGCGCGCAGGCGGCGATCAGGCTGTGGGTGAGGGCGCCGACCGGCAGCGCCGCCAGGCGCCGCAGGTTGTTCCAGCTGGCGTTGAGGTTGCGCAGCACGTAGGCGCTGTTGTCCGGGTACAGGCTGGCGCGCCACTGGGCAATGGTGATGGCCATGGCCATGCGCACGGCGATCAGCTCACCGAGTACCGCCAACTCCTCGGGCAGCAGCGGTACATGGGCGTTGTAGGCGCCGACAAAGGCTTTGATCTGCCACAGCGGGTCAGCGGCGTGGGCGTCGAACTGGTAGCTCAGGGCGGTGCCCAGCTCGTTCACCAGCGGCGCGTGGAGGGCGTCGCCGAAGTCGATGATCGCCGCCACATGGGTGCCGGTGGCGCGGTCGAGCACCACGTTGTGCGGGTTCAGGTCGTTGTGGATCACCTGCGCGCGCAGCGTGGCCAGGCGCGGCTTGACCTCATGCTCGTAGCGCTCGAGCAGGGCGCTGACCAACGGCTTTTGCTCGGCGGCCAAGTGCCCCAGGTACGGTTTCACGCGCTCGGCGTGGCCCACGTCCCACAACAGGTAGCGCTGCGCGGCGGGGTGTTCGAAGCCGCGCAGGGCCAGGTTGAGTTGGGCCAGGGTGCTGCCCAGTTGCTGCATCATCGCCACGCTCGGGGTGCCGAGGTTCTGTGAAATCCCGTCGAGGTAGCTCACCGTGCGCAGGGTGTAGGCCTGGCCGCCGACGCGGACCACCGGCTCATAGGCCCCCTCCAGCGCGGGCAGCACCCGCGGCACTGGCAAGTGCGGGCCGTGGCGTTCGATGTGCAGCAGCGCTTCGGTCTGAAAGCGGGTAACTTCCGGCGCTTCGGCCGGGTTGATGAACTTCATCACAAAGGCGCCCTGGGGCCCGCGCAGCAAGAAGTTAGCGTCACGCTCGCCGTTCAGCACCTTCAGGCTGCCAGCCAGGCCGTAGGTGGCGAGGGCGGCGGCCTGGGCCTGCTCGAGGCTGACCACCGGCGCTTCGGTGGTCATCAGTTGGGCGCAGCCGGCGGGCGCGGTGGCGGCCTTACACATGCTGGCCACCGTTCACGTGGATTTCCGCGCCGTTCACGTACGAGGCGCCCTGGGTGCAGAGGAAGTACACCAGCGAGGCGACTTCCTCAGGCTTGCCCAGGCGGTGCATCGGCACCAGCCGTTCGACGATGTCGGCGGTGCCCGGCGAGAGGATCGCCGTGTCGATCTCGCCTGGGGCGATGGCGTTGACGCGGATGCCATGGCGGCCGAAGTCGAAGGCCATCTCGCGGGTCAGCGCCGACAGCGCGGCCTTGGAGGTGGAGTAGGCGACCCCGGCGAAGGGGTGCACCTTGGAGCCGGCGATGGAGGTCACGTTGATGATGCTGCCCTTGGCGGCTTGCAGTTCGCTGAACAGCCCCTGGGCGAGCAGCGCGGTGGAAAACAGGTTGACGTTGAACACCTGCACCCAGGTGGCGTAGTCGGTTTCCATCACCCCCAGGCGGCTGCCTTCCGGGCCCTTGGGCGACACCCCGGCGTTGTTCACCAGCGCGTCGAGGCGCCCACCGAGTTTGTCTTTGATCGCCGCCAGGCTGTCGCTGACGTTCTGGATGTCTTGCAGGTCAAGGTGAATGTGGTTCAGCTGGCCCTCGGCCCAGGGGCATTCGCTGACCCAGTCATGCCGCGAGGCGGTAAACACTTCCCAGCCGGCGGCGTTGAAATGCTTGACGGTGGCGTGGCCGATGCCGCGGCTGGCGCCGGTCAGCAGCAGCTTTTTTTTCTCGCCCATGATCACACCTCACTTGGTTGAAGTTTGATGCATCATGTTTTTAGCGGTGGCGGCTGTCAATAGCCGTTGGCCTAGCCGGCGCTGGCTTCCTGGCTCACGGCAATGAATTCGAGCATTTTCTGGTTGCCGTCGAGGATGTCGGTCTGGATCGCATGTTTCGCGGCGGCGGCGTCCTGGTTGCGCAGCGCCTGCAGCACCTCGACGTGGTGCTCGATGGCCATCGTCAGCGAAAAATGCGCGTAGGCCTGGGCGATCAACGGCCCGGCGCGCATCCACAGGCTGTCGATGTAGCCGCGCAGCAGCGGCATGCGCGCGGTTTCGGCGAGCAGGAAGTGGAAGTCGCTGTTCAGCCGCAGCGCCTCGGTGAGGTCGTTGCGCTGGATGGCTTCGAGGTTCTGCGCGATGTTTGCCTCGATCCGCGCCAGGTCGGCGGCGGTGGCGCTGCGCGCGGCGGTTTCGGCGCCCAGGCCTTCGAGGTTCAGGCGCAGGGTGCGGATTTCCAGGTAGGCGGCGCTGTCGAGCACCGGCACGCGGATGTCTTTCGGGGTTTTCAGCACCAGGGCCTTTTCCTTGGCCAATTGCAGGATGGCGTCGCGCACGGGGGTCACGCTGGTACCCAACTGGCTGGCCAGTTCGCGAATCCGCAGGCGGTCGTCGGGCTTCAGCCCGCCGGTGATCAGCGCGCTGCGCAATTGGGCGTAGACGTTGCTGCCCAGGTAGGTGTGGCTGATGGTGTCGAGGGGGTAGGGCATGTGTCACCGAAAGGGGGGCTGCATCAGTGGGGGGAATATACAACATGATGCATCGGGATGTGTGCGGGGTTTGAGGGGGCTTTGCTTGGCGTAGCCGGGATGCTGTTGCCCTGCGCGCCAGCCGCCGCTACCACTTCCCGCGTGTAGTGTATGTAGGGGGTTTCTGAAATTAGGTGAGAAAGTTCTATTTTTTTAGGAGGGGTTGACCCCTCGTTAGTTGATGGAAAAGCATAAAGGCTGTATCAGCTGGCATTGAATGCGCCGAGGGTGTTTTGTATGGGGTTTGGCGCAATGCACTACTTTTTGCATATGAAAAAAGTACTACTTCCAATGTTTATCGGCCGGCTGGTTCCCGTGCTCGGCATTACCCTGGTGTTCTCACTGGTTGCACACTCCTCAAGCGCGCAACTTGCAACTTTTGCGTACGCATTGGCATCGCTGTCCGTGCTAACGGCACTCACCTCCATGTGCTTATCCGCTACCGGGAACGTTATCGCGGGGCAGGGCCAGGGGGAACGTGGCGCGCAGCAGGTTTTCAGTTCTGGCCTGCTGCTGGCCGCGGCACTGGCGCTGGTCGGCACACTGGCGGCCATGGCATTGGCGCAAACCTTATGGCGGCTCCCCGGCGCGGGGCATTTTGATCTGCCTTACTTGGTGAACATGGCATGGCTTTATGTGCTCTGCGTGCCCTTCACCATCGCCAACGTGTTCTTCCAGCTGTTTCACGAAGGGGCCGGTTTCGCTTCACGTTGTGCAACCGTCAGAACCTGCGCGGCCGGCATCAGTGGCGGCCTGCTGTGGGTTGCTCTGTGGTTTTTTTCAGGCCGCGATTTCGCGCTGATGGCGATGGGGTATTTTTTTCTCTCTGAGTGCCTGGCGTTCCTGGCATTTATCCGCCTGGCCCGGCAGCGTGGGTTGCGCTTCAAGCCGGCGCTGGATGCGCAATGGGCACAGCAGATTCTTTTCCTGGGCGTGCCCGTTTCTTTCGGCCTGGCAGGGCAAAAACTGTACTTTTATTGTTTGAATGAGCGCCTGGCGCAGGCTTCAATCGACCTGGTGGCGCAGTTGGCGGCCTTTATGAACATCGCGGGGCTGTTGCTGATTCCCGCGTTGGCCTTGAGCCAGGCCCACAGTGTGTATGTGAGCAAGATCGCCGCGGGCCGCGGCACTGCCTATGGGCAGGGTATCGGTTGTTTTCTTCTGCTCATGCTGGTGCTGGCAGCCGCCGCTGTGCTGTTGGGTGAGCCAGTGGTGGCGCTGATGAGTGGCGTTACACTCAGTTATTCACCCGGCCTGCTGGCGGCGATCATGGTGTATTTAGCCAGCAGTGGGTTCTTGGCACTGGTGATGGGGCACTTGCGTGGGATGAACGATACTCTCAGGCCGCAACTGATCGTCAACCTGATGTTGTTTACGCTGTTGGTGCCGGTTATCTATTGTGTCGCGCCCGCCACGCTTGGAATCATGGGGTATGTTTGGCTGCAGAGTGCTGCGTTGGCGCTGATGGGGGCGGTGTTGTCGGTCAGGGTGTGGGTTTTAAGTGGCAGGGGGCGTTTTTGATTGCTTCAGGTGGTTTGCCTGAGCGTATGGCCGGAGGGCCCTTCGCCCGGCACAGCCGGCCTCCCACGGGTTTTGTGTTGCCTTGTAAATCAAGTATTTACACAAAACTGGTGGGAGGCCGTGGTCCGGCACTCCGGCTGTGCCGGGCGAAGGGCCCGTCAGCTCATGCGCTCGGTAAAACTACCGGCTGATCCAACCCTTTAGTGCGACGTCACCTGCCCCACATCATCCCCCGAGGTATGTTTCAGGTCATCGCTGCGCAGTTTCGCCACGTCCGCCGCCGACACCGCGCCGGCCGCGTTGCCCCAACTGCTGCGGATGAAGTTCACCACGTCGGCCACTTGCTGGTCGTTCAGGCGCCAGCCGAAGGCGGGCATGCTGAAGGTCGACGGCGCGGTATGGGTGGCGGGCACCGTGCCGCCGGCCAGGACCACGTGGATCAGCGAGGTGGCGTCGGCGCCTTGCAACACCGGGTTGCCAGCCAACGCCGGGAAGGCGCCGGCATAGCCATGGCCGTCGGTGCGGTGGCAAGCCGCGCAGTTGTCGAGGTACAGCGCGGCGCCGGGCTTGCGGTCGTCACCCTTCCACAAGGCATCGGCCACCTGCGGGTCGTACACCTGGGGCGTGGCCTGCGGGGCTACCGGCGGCAGGGTTTTCAGGTAGCGGGCAATCGCCGTGAGGTCCGCGTCGCTGAGGTACTGCAGGCTGTGCTCGACCACATCGCTCATGCCGCCGAACACCGCGGTGCGCTCGTTGCGGCCGGTCTTCATGAACTGCACCAGTTGCGCCTCGCTCCAGCTGCCGAGGCCGTCTTTGTGGTCGCCGCGCAGGCTCTTGGCGATCCAGCCCTCGAGCGGGGCGCTGCCGGCCAGGAATTGCTCACCGTCGGCAGGGTCCAGCGCTTTTTCCTGCAGGGTCAGCGCCCGTGGCGTGTGGCAGGCGCCGCAGTGGCCCAGGCCCTCGACCAGGTAGGCGCCGCGGCTGACCACAGGGTCTGCGCCGGGCGCCGGTTGCCAGGCGGCCACATCCGGTGCGTAGAGCTTGCGCCAGATCGCCAGCGGCCAGCGCAGGCTCAGCGGCCAGGGAATGTCACTGCTCTTGTTTGGCTGCGCCACCGGCGCCACGCCCTGCATGAAGTAGGCATACAGCGCGTGCATGTCTTCATCACTGACCCGCGCGTAGCTAGGGTAGGGCATGGCCGGGTAGAGGGTGCTGCCGTCCCGGCGGATGCCATGGCGCACGGCGTTGTCGAAGTCCTCGAAGCTGTAGCCGCCGATGCCGGAGGCATCTGGGGTGATGTTGGTCGAATAAAGGGTGCCGATCGGGGTTTCCATCGGCAGCCCGCCGGCGAACGGCTGGCCGCCCTTGGCGGTGTGGCAGGCCACGCAGTCTCCGGCGCGGGCGGCGTACTGGCCCTTGAGGATCAGCGCTGGGTCGGCGCCGGCGGCCACGGCGGGTAGGCTGGCGCTGAACAGCAGGGCGGCGATAAACGCGGTTTTCATGGTCATCGCTCCTTAGGCCTGCACCAGCGGGCCGGGGTTTTTCAGGTACTGCTCGCGGATCGCCTTGGCCGCCCAGTAGGTCAGCGCGGCCACCAGGCCGGTGGGGTTGTAGCCCAGCCCCTGGGGGAACGCCGAGGCCCCGGGCACGAACACGTTGTGCACGTCCCAGCACTGCAGGTAGCGGTTCAGCGCGCTGGTGTTGGGGTCGGTGCCCATGATCGCGCCGCCGTTGAGGTGGGTGGTCTGGTAGTTGGCGGTATTGAAGTGCTCCTGCACTTTCTTGCCCAGCACGGCGATGCTTTGCGGGTTCATTGCCTGGGCCACCTGGCTCAGCTTGGCGACCATGAACTGATTCATCTTGATGTCGTTTTCCTGCCAGTCGAAGGTCATCCGCAGCAGCGGTTGGCCCCAGGCGTCGCGGTAGGTGGGGTCGAGGTCGAGGTAGTTGGCGCGGTACGACTGGTGGGCGCCATGGGCATCCATCGACACTTGGTGGGTGTAGTACTGGGCGGTGGTTTTCTTCCAGGCGCTGCCCCAGGCCGGGGTGCCCGGCGGGTTGGCGGTGCCGGCGATCGGCCGGCTGCCGGCCTGGTTCACCCACATCGGCGAGCCGCCGACAAAGCCATGGGGGCCGTGGTCGAAGTTGTCGGCGTTGAAGTCATCGATGGCCACGCCATTGCCGCCGGCGCCGATGAAGTTGTTGGTGTAGGTGTGCTCGTCGAAGAACGCCTTCACCGTGCCCATGTTCTGGTAGGCAAAGTTGCGCCCCACCACGCCCTCGTTCTTGATCGGGTCGTAGGGTTTGCCAATGCCCGACAGCAGCATCAACCGCACGTTATTGAACTGGAACGCCGAGAGGATCACCAAATCCGCCGGCTGCTCCACTTCGCGGCCCTGGGCATCGACGTAGGTCACCCCGGTGGCCTTGGTTTTGCTGCTGTCGAGGTTGACCCGCAACACATGGGCCTGGGTGCGCAGCTCGAAGTTCGGCACTTGGCGCAGCGCCGGCAGGATGTTCACGTTCGGCGAGGCCTTGGAGTACATGTAGCACACGTAGCCGCTGCAAAAGCCGCAGAAGTTGCACGGGCCCATCTGCGCGCCGTAGGGGTTGGTGTAGGGCCCGGAGGTGTTCGCCGACGGCAGGTTGTAGGGCTTGTAGCCCAGCGAGCTGGCTGCCTTCTGGAACAGTTGCGCCGACACGGTGTTTTTTTGCGACACCAGCGGGAACGGGTTGGAGCGGTCTGGCGCGTAGGGGTTGCCGCCTTTGCCGGCGCCCACTACCTGGCCGTTGACCGTCCAGGCCTGGCCGGAGGTGCCGAAGACCTTTTCGGCGAAGTCGAAGTGCGGCTCGAGCTCTTCGTAGCTGACGCCGAAGTCCTGGATGGTCATGCCTTCGGGGATGAAGCGCTTGCCGTAGCGTTCTTCGTAGTGGCTGCGCAGGCGCAGCTCGGCTGGGTCTACCCGGAAGTGCACGCCAGACCAATGCAAGCCGGCGCCGCCGACACCCTTGCCGGGCAGGAACGCGCCGAGCTGGCGGTTGGGCAGGGCGACGTCATTGGCGCTATGGCGGATGGTCACGGTTTCTTTCGACACGTCCACGAACAGCTTTTTGCGCACGCTGTAGGTGAGCTCGTCGATTACCTGCGGGTAGCTGCCGTCGGGGTAGGTGTCTTGCATCGGCCCGCGCTCCAGCGCCACCACCTGCAAGCCAGCCTCGGTCAGCTCTTTGGCCATGATCGCGCCGGCCCAGCCGAAGCCGACGATCACCGCGTCGACCTTGTTCAAGGGGTTCGCCATGCTTCAGGCCCTCTCGCCGCGAATGGAAACAGCCGGCAACGGGTAGCGTTCGTTGCGTTCTACCCAGTCCATGAAGTCGGCGCGGGCGCCGGGGAAGCCGATCTGGGTCCAGCCCACCAGGCCCTTGTTGCCGCCATGAATGGGGTCGCAAAAGAACCCTTCACGGGTGTTCTGCACCAGCAAACTGAAAAACGCCTTGGCCGGCACTTGCTCGAAATGCAGCTCTCCTGCTTCGATCTTGCGGAGAACCTGGTCTCGGGTAGCGCTGTCTTGTGCGGCGAAATTTTTTTTCAGGTTGGCCTGGCACCAGCCATCCACCGCGGCGATGCCCAGGCGGTACAACTGCTGCGGGTTCAACTGCAGTTGGTAGCCCATCTCGGCGGGGGCGTCGGTCACGAAGGGGCCCTGCATGTACCACTGGGCGCCGCTGGCGTAGGGGGTGTTCATCTGCCGGTCGATGTATTCGGCGGCGCCGGCTTCCAGCGCGCCAGGGCCGAGTTCGTCGGCGGGGATGATCCGCGCCACTGCGGCCTGCACGAAGGCCCATTCTTCGGCGGTGAAGAACGTCGGGTGGTAGTCACTGGGCGCCGGGGTGGCCGGCACCGGGCGTTCCGGCGCGGCCTGCAGGGGCGAGGTGCCCAGGGCCAGGCCGGTGCTGGCGACGGTCACCACCGGGATCAACGTGAGGGTTTTGCGAAGAAAATCCCGGCGCGGGTGGCCGGGTGCCTGGTCTGACATGGGGCGGTCCTCAAGGGGCAAAGCGGGCGGTTAGGTGATACCGGGGGCGATCTGGTTATGGGCAGTGCACATCGCCGGCAGGGCAACAGGCCAGCACTTGCCGGCAAATGTAACAATTTATATGTTTCTATGAAACCGGTTTCAGAACCCTGTTCACGGGGATTCAGCGTCGGCCTTCGGCTGCCGGCCTACTGCCGTGGCGGCATAAGCTATAAGCGCAAGTTATTAGCCGCCGGGGGCAGGGCTGGCCGATGATCAGCGGCTAACCGCACGGGAGGCACTTCAATGGCCAGCCAACGGCAGCTCAAACTCGGCGCGTTCATGCGCCCGATCAGTATTCACACCGGTGCCTGGCGCTATCCCGGCGCCTGGCCAGACGCCAACTTCAACTTCGGCCGCATCCGCGCCCTGGCGCAAACCCTGGAGGCGGCCAAGTTCGACGCGTTCTTCATGGCCGACCACCTGGCGCTGTTGAACATGCCGCGCGAAGCCCTCAAGCGCAGCCACACGGCCACCTCGTTCGAGCCGTTCACACTGCTGTCGGCGCTCAGCCAGGCCACTTCGCGGATCGGCCTGGTGGCCACCGCCTCGACCAGCTTCGACGAGCCGTTCCATGTTGCCCGGCGCTTCGCCTCGCTCGACCACCTCAGCGAGGGCCGCGCCGGTTGGAACATCGTCACCACTGCCAACCCGGATGCCGCGTTGAATTTCGGCCTCGACCAGCACCTCGACCACAGCCAACGCTACGCCCGTGCCCGGGAGTTCTACGAGGTGGTCACCGGGCTATGGGACAGTTGGGCGGACGACGCGTTTGTTCGTGATGCCGGCAGCGGCGTGTTTTTCGACCCCGAGCGCCTGCACACCCTGGCGCACCAAGGCGAGTACTTGTCGGTGCGCGGCCCGCTGCACATTGCCCGGCCACCTCAGGGCTGGCCAGTGATCGTCCAGGCCGGGGCCTCCGAGCCGGGCCGCCAACTGGCGGCGGAAACCGCCGAAGTGGTGTTCGCCGCCGCCGCCAGCCTGGAGGAGGGCCAGCGCTTTTACGCCGATGTAAAAGGCCGCATGCCGGCCGTGGGGCGCGACCCTGAACAGTTGAAGATCCTCCCCGGGGCGTTCGTGGTGGTGGGCGATACCCTAGCGCAGGCCAGGGCCATCCGTGCCGAGCTCGACAGCCTGGTGCACTACGACAGCGCGATCGGCTCGCTGAGCATCGCCCTGGGGGTAGACGCCAGCCGCTTCGACCCCGACGGCTACCTGCCGGAGATCGCCGAGACCAACCAGAGCAAATCGTCCCAGGCGCGGGTGCTGGCCCTGGCCGAGCGCGAAGGGCTGACCGTGCGCCAACTGGCCCAGCGCCTGGGCGGCTACGCCGGGCTGGCGTTCGTCGGCACCGCGCAGAGCATCGCCGATGAGATGCAACAGTGGCTCGAGGCACGCGGCTGTGACGGCTTCAACGTGATGTTCCCGTGGTTGCCGGGCGGGCTGCAGGCGTTTACCGCGCAGGTGGTGCCGGAGCTGCAGCGGCGTGGGCTGTTCCGTACTGAATATGAAGGCACTACCTTGCGCGAGCACCTGGGCTTGTCGCGGCCGGGCAACCGGTTTTTCTGAAGGGGCGCCGGGGCGAATTTGCCGTGGCGTTGCCGGGCCGGGTCGCCGATAATCGCCGGCAGCATCAGGCCCCGCACACACAAGAGAGGTCCCCCCTTGGTAAAAACCCGCCCACGTCCCGCCGTCAGCGGTGTGGCTTCGGCTGATCGAGTGCTCACCGTGCTCACGGCCTTTCGCATCGGCGACACGGCGCTGAGCCTGGTCGAACTGGCCGAACGCACTGGCCTGATCAAAAGCACCATCATGCGCTTGGTGGTGTCGCTGGAAACCTTCGGCCTGGTCAACCGCATGGCCGACGGCCGCTACCAACTGGCCAGCGAAGTGATGCGCCTGAACGCCGTGTACCAGGACGCGCTCGACCTCGAGCGCCACGTGATGCCGCTGCTGCACCGGCTGACCGAGGAAACCGGCGAAACCGCCTCGTTCTATGTGCGCCATGGCGCCTACCGGCTGTGCCAGTACCGGGTCAACTCACCGCACCGGCTGCGCCTGCACCTGCAACCCGGCGACATGCGGCCGATGGACGGTGCCGCCAGCGCCGAGGCGTTACGCACGCCGTATGCGCGGGCGCTGGTGATGGAGCATGCGTTCTATTCCCAGGGCGCGACCGACCCCCATGCGGCGTCGATGGCCTTGCCGGTGTTTGGCGCGCAGCAGGAGTTGATTGGCGCGCTGGTGATTTCCGGGCCGTCCGGGCGGCTCACCGAAGAGCGTGCGCGTACTCTGGATGCACTGTTCTGCGAGGTGGTGGCGGAGTTGAATCGGAGTTTGGGGTGTAAGGGGGCGTAGGGGGTGAGGGCCCTTCGCCCGGCACAGCCGGAGTGCTGTTCACTTAAGCAATCAGAGCGCCAAACCGAGGGTGAAAAGCCCTAATGACTTCAGGTGGTTTTACTGAGCGCATGACCTGACTGGCCCATCGCCCGGCACAGCCGGCCTCCCACAGGTTGTGTATTGCTGCGTAAATCAATGGCTTACACAAATCTGGTGGGAGGCCGGCTGTGCCGGGCGATAGGGTCCGAAGCCTTACGCCGGCTCCTGCTCCCCCACCCGCAGCCGGCGCTGTTGCCGGCCCATCACCAGCACCAGGATGCCGCCCGCCGCGCACAGCGCCGCCAGCGGCATGAAAGCCAGCGCGTAGCTGCCGGTGGCGCCATGGATGCTGCCGTACACGTTGACCATCGCGCCGCCGCCGATCAGGTTGGCCAGCGCACCGACAGCCGCCAGCCCAGCCGCGGCGGTGGAGGACGACAGCCAGTTTGACACCAGCGCCCAGAACGGCCCCTTCATCGAGTAGGCGCCGATCAGCACCATGCTCAGTAACACCACGGTGGCCAGCAGCGACGAGGTGACCAGCGACAGTAACAGCCCGGCGGCGATCAGCAGCAGGGTCAGCGCGGTGTGCCAGCGGCGTTCGCCGCTGCGGTCGGAGCTACGCCCCCAGAGGATCATCGCCACCGAGGCCAGGCCATAGGGGATGGCGTTGGTCAGGCCGATTTCAAGGTTGCTCAGGCCGAAGGTTTTCAGCAATTGCGGGGCCCACACGCTCATGGTGCTGCCCGCCGCCGAAGGGCCGGAGTAGATCAGCGCGAGGATCCAGATGTCTTTGTGGCGCAGCAGCTTCCACAGCGAAAGATGGCCAATCGCGGTTTTGTTGCGTTTTTCCTCCGCCAGCCGCCCGGTCAGCCAGCCGCGTTGCTCATCGCTGAGCCAGCGCGCCTGCTCCGGGCGGTCGGTGAGCACGAACAGGCAAGCGATGCCCAGCAGCACCGCCGGGATGCCTTCAAGGATGAACAGCCAATGCCAGCCGCGCATGCCGAACCAGCCATCCAGGCTGAGGATCAACCCGGAAATCGGCGAGCCGAGAAAATTCGCCCCAGGGATCGCCACCATGAAGATCGCCACCATCCGCCCGCGGTAGTTCGAGGGTAGCCAGTAGGTGAGGTACAGCAGTACCCCAGGGAAGAACCCGGCCTCGGCGGCGCCGAGGATAAAGCGCATCACGTACAGCGAGTTGGCGCCCTGCACGAAGGCGGTGCCCGCCGACACCAGGCCCCAGGTGATCATGATCCGGGCGATCCAGATCCGCGCGCCGAAGCGCTGCAGGGCTAGGTTGCTCGGCACCTCGACGAGAAAATAGGAAATAAAGAACAAACTGCTGGCAAAGCCGAAGATCGCCGGGGTCAGGCCGAGGTCCTGGTTCATCTGCAGCGAGGCCATGCCGATGTTGCCGCGGTCGATGATGGCGATCAGGTAACAGACGATCAGAAACGGCAAGATGCGCCAGGCCACGCGGCGCATGGTGCTGCGCTCCAGCTCGCTGACGGGGTTGGTGGGTGCAGGCATGGATCTCTCCCTGTTGTTTTTTTCGGAGAAACGCAAACCGCCCGCGCCGGTGAGCGCAGGCGGGGTAAACCTCAGGCGCTGAACAGGTGGCGGTTGACCACCACGCGTGGGTCCAGCGCTTTGCCGGCCCACACATCGAGGGCCTGTTGCACCGCCAGCAGGCCGACACGGTCGCGCGCCTCCTGGGTGTTGGCGCCCACATGGGGGGTGCCCACCAGGTTTGGCAGGCCCCACAGCGGGCTACTCGCCTCGGGCGGCTCGGGGCTGAAGGTGTCGAGCCCGGCGCCGCCGATCTGGCCGTCGGCCAGGGCGCTGGCCAGCGCGTGCGGGTCGATCAACTCACCGCGCGCGGTGTTGATCAGGATACTGCCCGGGCGCATCCGCGCGAACTGCGCCTGGCCGAACAGGTGGCGGTTATCGGCGGTGAGCGGGCAATGCAGGCTGATGATATCGCACTGCTCGAGCAGCCGCTCGAAATCGGTTTCGCGCTCTAGGCCGGGGATCTGGGGCAAGGCCTTGAGGTAGGGGTCGTACACCTTGACCGCCATCCGCAGTGGTGCCACCAGCCCAGCAAGGATACTGCCGATCGCGCCCAGGCCGACCAACCCCAGGGTTTTGCCGAACAGCTCCACGCCGTTGGCGCTGGCTTTGTCCCAGTGGCCGGCGCGCAGGCGGGCATCGAGCCAGGCGGTTTGCCGGGCCACGCTGAACATCAGCGCGAAGGCATGCTCGGCCACCGATTGGGCATTGGCGCCGGCGGCGATGGTCACCGGCACGCCGCGGGCGGCGGCGGCCTGAATGTCGATGGTGTCGTAGCCCACGCCGTGCTTCGCCACCAGCGCCAGGCGCTGGGAGGCGTTGATCATCTCGGCGCTGAGTTGGCCCTGGCGCACGATGATCGCGTCGGGTTGTTCAGTGTGGATGGTCGCCAGCAGTTCGGCAGCGGGGGCATAGGGCGTGGTTGGCAGCACGCGGATGCCGTGGGCGGCGGCCAGGGCCATGGCGTCGGCGGCCAGCTCGGGGCCGGTGAGCAGGAGGGTACGGGTCATGAAGCACACCTTGGTTTTTTGTAATGGGTGCGCCGCGCTGCGGGGCAGGGCGGCCGGTGAAGGAAACATAGCATAATGAAACGGCGTTGCAATAAAAACCGATAGAGCGCCATCTGTGTTCGTTTATAGGCTATTGAATCTGTTATTTCGAAACGCTATTCTGAAAAAACAAGATCGGTGCTCAGTTGCCGGCCAATAACAACCCAGGAAGAGGAATGCCCCTATGACCCTCGGTTTCAGAGTGTTGAACGCAGCGCGCAAGGTCAGCCCGGAGTGGGTACAACGCTATCGGGAAGTGCCCGTGGCCAACGTCAGCGACTCGATGAACCGGATGACCGCCGGCGGCGCGCGCCTGCGGCCGATGCACCGCGCCGGCGTGCTGGCCGGCCCGGCGCTGACGGTCAAGGCGCGCCCGGGCGACAACCTGATGCTGCATTACGCGCTGGACATCGCCCAGCCCGGCGATGTGATCGTGGTCGACGCTGGCGGCGACCTGAGCAACGCCCTGATCGGCGAGATGATGGTCGCCTACGCGATCAAGCGCGGGGTGGCCGGGATCGTGATCAACGGGGCGATCCGTGACGCCGCCAGCATTGGCGCCGGTGACTTCCCGCTGTTCGCCGCCGGGGTGACCCACCGCGGCCCCTACAAGGATGGCCCGGGCGAGATCAACGTGGCGATCGCCATCGACGGCATGGTCATCGAGCCGGGTGACCTGGTGATCGGCGACGACGACGGCCTGCTCTGCGTGCCGTACGATGAGGTGGCCGCGGTGTATGATCGGGCCGCCGCCAAGCACGGCGCGGAGCAAAAGCAACTGGAACAGATTGCCCGGGGCGAAAACAGCCGCGCCTGGGTGTTGGAATCCTTGAAAAGCAAGGGCTGCCAGCTACCGGAGTAAGCTCTGGCGTGGTGCGCAGCCTGAAGTGGGGAACTACCATTGGCCGTACCACCGCCCATGCGCCACCCTGCCTGGCCCGCCCCCGTGCGGGCCTTGGCCCATCGTAACTTCCAGATCTATTTCGCCGGCCAGGGGGTCTCGACCCTCGGCAAGTGGGTGCAGCAGGTTGCGTTGGCCTGGCTGGCCTACCACCTCACCGGCTCGGCGGTGCTATTGGGTACCATCACCTTCCTCAGCCTGCTGCCGCAACTGCTGGTCGGCCCGCTCGCCGGTGCCTGGATCGACCGCCACGACAAACGCCGGCTATTGATTGGCGTGCAGGGCATTCTCGCGCTGCAGTCGCTGGCGTTGGCCCTGCTCACCTGGCAAGGCTGGCTCAACGCGCCGGGCATCATCGCCATGGCCTTGCTGTTGGGCTTGCTCAGCGCTTTTGAAACGCCGTTGCGCCAAGCGCTGATCGGCAGCTTCGTGCCAGTGGCCGAAGACCTGCCCAATGCACTGGTGCTCAATGCCATGCTGATCAACGCTGCGCGCTTCGTCGGGCCGCCGCTGGCCGGCTGGATGATCGCCAGTTGGGGCGAGGCCGGCTGCTTTTTGCTCACTGCCTTCGCCTTTGCCGCCTTGCTGTTGGGCTTGTACAAGGCTGAAGCGGTGCCAGTGGCCAAGGCCGCGGGCAGCACCGGCCAGGCGTTCAAGGAAGGCCTGGCCTACCTGTGGCACACCCGCGCGGTGCGGCGGTTGTTGCTCAGCGTGGTGATGGTCAACCTGCTGGCTTCCTGTTACAGCGTGCTGCTGCCGATCCTCGCCCGCGGGGTGTATGCCGGCGATGCGCGCACCTTGGGCTGGTTGTGGGGCGCGGCCGGCGCCGGGGCGTTCGCGGCCACGGTGTTTCTGGCGTTCAACGGCAGTTTGTCGCGCCTGCGTGGGATGATCGCCCTGGGCGCGCTGGTGTGCGCGGCGGCCTTGCTCGCGTTGGCCGTGGGCACGCCGCTGCTGGCGGCACTGGTGGCCTTGGCGGTGCTGGGGTTTGGCATCACCGTGAGTAATGTCAGCACCAACATGCTACTGCAGAGCGACGCGCCCGGCGCCTTGCGCGGCCGGGTGGTCGCGTTCTATATCGCCTTGCGTTTTGGTTTCGAGGCCCTGGGCGGGTTGCTCGCCGGGCTGCTGGCGGCCGCGCTGGGCGCCTTGCCGGCCCTGGGCCTGGCCGGCGGCGCCTTGTTGCTGTACTGCGCGGCGAACCGTTACTGGCGCGCCGCCGGTTGAGTCAGCCGTGGGCTGGTTGGCCTTCGGCCTGCGCCTTGGGTTGGCGCCGGGCCGGGTCGCCCAGTACCAGCATCAGGCACGTGCCGAGCAGGAGGATGCCCGCCACGGCATAGAAGGGCCCCGAGAAGCTTTGCGTGGCGTCTTTGATCAGGCCGATGGTGAACGGCCCGGCAAAGCCGCCGAGGTTGCCGATCGACACGATCAGCGCCAGCCCGCCGGCCGCCGCGCGGCCGGTGAGGAAGCTCGACGGCAGCGCCCAGAAGGTTGCCTGGAAGGCCAGGATGCTTGCCACCGTCAGGCTCAGGCAGGTGATTTTCAGCAGCGGCTGGTCGATCAGCCCGGCCGCCACCAGGGTGCAGGCGGCGAACGCCAGCGCTGAGACCACGTAGGGCATGCGCCGCGCGCTGCGGTTGGCCAGCCGGGCCCAGAGGGTCATCACCACCGCGCCGAGCAGGTACGGCAGCGCGGCGATCAGCCCCACGGTGCCGCTGGCCATGCCCAGGCTCTTGATGATCTGCGGCATCCAGATGCCGATGCCGACCGAGCCGACGATGCAGCAGAAGTTGATCGCCGCCAGTACGAACACCTTGGGGTTGGTCAGCGCGCCGCGCAGGGTGTTGCCGTGGCTGGCGGCGATGCTGCGCTGTTCTTGCGCGAGCTGGGCGCTGAGCCAGTGTTTTTCCCGCGCTGACAACCAGCGCGCCTGGCTCGGCGTGTCGACCAGCACGAACAGGCAGGCGATGCCCAGCAGCACTGCTGGCAGGGCTTCCATCACCAACAGCAGTTGCCAGCTTTCCAGGCCCGCCACCCCGTGCAGGGTGAGCAGCCAGCCCGACAATGGCGAACCGAAAATGCTCGCGGTGGGGATGCCCAGCAGGAACGCCGCGGTGGCCTTGGCGCGCCATGTGCCGGGGAACCAGTAGGTGAAGTACAGGTATACCCCGGGGGTAAAGCCGGCTTCGGCCACGCCCAGCAAAAAGCGCGCGATGCTGAAGCTCACCGGCCCAGTGACGAACGCCGTGGCCATCGAAATCAAGCCCCAACTGATCATGATCCGGGCGATCCAGATCCGCGCGCCGAAGCGCTGCATCAGCAGGTTGCTGGGGATCTCGAACACGAAGTAGCCGAGGAAGAACAGCCCCGCGGCCCAGCCGAACAGGGTGGCGGTCAGGCCCAGGCTCTGGTTCATGCCCAGCGCGGCAAAGCCGATGTTGGTGCGGTCGAGGTAGCTGACCACGTAGCAGAGGAAAATGAACGGCAGCAGCCGGCGCATTACCCGGCGCAGTACCTGTTCGCCTTCGACGTCGGTCAAGGGCGGCAACGCGGGATCGTCGTGGTGGGTCATGGCGTCTCTTCTTTTATCGTTGTCGGGCCAATCAGGGGCGCGGCAAGGGCTTAGCGGTGGGAATACATCGCCAGGCCCGGGGTTTGGGCCTCGACCCGGAGGATGCTGCCGGTCTCCGATTCGGTGATGAACAGGCTGCGGTTACCCGGCCCGCCGAAGGCCAGGTTGGTGTTGCTGATGCCCGCGCAGGAAACGATCCGCTGCAGCGGCTCGCCGACCTTGGACAGCTTCCACACCGAGCCGAAGCCGGTGTGGGCGATGTACAGGTTGCTCTGTTCGTCCAGCGCCAGCCCGTCGGGGCCGCCGAGGCCGCCATGCAGTTGGGCGAACACGCCGACCTTGCCGGTGATCGGGCCGTTGCCCAGTGGGATGCGCCAGATCTGCTGGGCACGGGTCACCGCCACCAGCAGGTGGTTCAGTTGCGGGTCGAAGACGATGCCGTTGGGGCTGGGCAGGGTACTGAGCAGGCAACTGAGGTTGCCTTGGGCGTCGAGCTTGTACACCCGCCCGGTGGGGTCTTGCAGGCCGGTCTGGCCCTGGTCGGTGAAGTACAGATCGCCGTTGGGCGCGAACACCAGGTCGTTGACACCCTTGAAGCCTTCGGAGCCGGCGGTTTCCAGGCACGGCTCGATGTGCCCGGTGTCGGGGTTCAGCAGCATGATGCCGCGCTTGTAGTCGGTGATGAAAATGCGCCCGTCGGCGTGGATCTTCAGCCCGTTCGGCCAGCCGTCGTACTCGCACACCAGCTCCCACTCGCCCTCGGCCGAGATGCGGAAAATCCGCCCGTAGGGGATGTCGGTCACGTACAGCCGGCCTTGGCGGTCGAACGACGGGCCTTCGAGGAACGAATCGATCGGCCGCCCCTGGCGGTTGGCATTGGCCCAGGCGGTGGGGCGCGCCTGCCGAAAGCGCTGAGGGAGGCGGGTGAAGACGGTGGTTTCCACCGAGGGCGGCGCGGCAAAGAAGCTCATGGTGTCTCCTGGTTTGTTGTTGGGTGAGGAGGACGATGAGCTGACAGTAACATAATGAAATGGCGTTTCGAAATACCCGAGTGGAATGAGTTCGATGGCCCTTTGCCCGGCTGTGCCGTAATGCTGTTCACTTAAGGAATCAGAGCGCTAAGTCGAGGGTAAAAAGCCTTAATTGCTTCAGGTGGTTTTACCAAGCGCATGACCTGACTGGCCCATCGCCCGGCACAGCCGGCCTCCCACGGGTTTTGTGTTGCCTGGTAAATCAGGTACTTACACTACCTTGTGGGAGGCCGGCTGTGCCGGGCGATGGCCCAGCAAACCCGGCACACAAAAACGCGCATAGCCACCGAAGTGGCTACGCGCGCGAATACAGCAGCAGCGAGTGGGGAAGGGTGGCCGTCAGGCCTTGCGCAACACGTACACCCGCCACATCGCGTACAGCGGGATGAAGTCGAGGCGCTTCTGGATGGTGAAGCCCGCGGCTTCGAACTCGGCCTCGCACACCGCCTGGGGGATCACGAAGCGGTTCTGGTAGCTGCCCTGTTTGCCCGCGGCAATGCGCTTGGCTTCGTGGCGGCGGCGTTTCCAGGCCTTGAAGTTGCCGTCTACCCACATCGACAGGATCACGCTGTCACGGGTGACCCGGTGGAATTCCTCGAGCAGGGTGGCGCGGTGCTCGGGCTGGCCGATGTGGTGCAGCAGGCGCATGCAGAACACGCTGTCGACGGCGTTGTCGGGCAGGTCGATGGCGAACGCCGAGGTGTGCAGGGTTTGCACCCGGGCGACCACTTCCGGCGGCTGCGAGGCCTTGGCGGTGGCGATCATGGCCGGGGAGTTGTCGGCGCCGATGATCACCCGGCCGGGTTTTTCCGCCAGCATTGGCCAGAAGCGCCCGGCGCCGCAGGGGAGGTCTAGCACCAGCCCCGGGTCGCCGGCCAGCTCCAGCGCCTTGCGCCCCAGCTGCAGGTCGCGGGTGTGCGACAAGCGCCGGGCCAGGCCGTCCTGGTGCTTCTCGAAATACTGCTGCGCGTGCTCGCGGTCGTATTTGTCGGAGAACGGGAGTTTGATGGGGTTGTTCATGGGGCAGCGTCCTTTGGCTCAGTGCTGCCAGTGTTGTGTTGCGGGCGTCCCCATCGAGTTAATGAATTGTGAACGAATAGTAAAAGCGCAGCGGCAGGTCTAGGCCAATAGTTTCATGATGTTTCAAAATGTTCAGCCCCCGGCCAGCGGCGGCGCCACCCAGCTGAAGCGGTAAACCGGCGCCGGCAGCGCGCCCCGGCATTGCCCGTTGTCGGCGTCCGGCCCCACCAGGTACCAGTCGGCGCGGGAGGTTTGCCCCAGCGCCCGCGCCTTGCTCAGCACAAAGCATTGTTCCAGGCTGTGCGCCGGTACCAGCGCGCGGGCTTCGGGGTGGGCCTGCAGCCAGGCGGCGGCGTTGGCCACGTTGCTGCGCCCGCCCATGAAGCCAAAGTGCAGCAGTGGCTGGCGCGCGTACAGCCAGTGGCCTTCGCGCCATTCCACCAGCACCAGCTCGCGGCCCTCGCTGTGCTCGGCGGCGTCGGCCATCAACGCCTCATGGGGGTTTTCGCCTTCGATGAACGGCTCGACCAGGCCGCGGGCGAACCACAGCCCGAACCAGGCCACCACCACCACGGTGAACACCCGCCGCGCCCGCGCCTTGCCGGCGAACCAGCGCTGCAGCAGCCAGGGCAGCAGCGGGGTGGCCAGCAATACCAGCTCCGGCAGGGCCGGGTAGATGTACAGCTTGCGCTTGCCGGTGCTCAGCGAAAAAAACAGCAACGTCAGCAGCAGGCCGCCCAACAGCACCAGCACCCGGCCGTCGCGCTTGCGCAGTTGCTTGCGCCAGGCCGGCACCAGCCAGGGCAGGGCCAGCACCAGCGGCAGCCAGTAATGCGGGATCACATCGGTGAAGAAGTACCACACCGGCTCGCGGTGCTCCCAGGCATCGGCGTAGCGGTCGGCGGTTTGCTTGAAGAGGATGTTGCGCAGGTACGCCCATTGCTCGTCGCTGCCCTGCAGCAGGGTGGCCAGCACCACCGGCAGCAGCCACAACAGGCAGGCGCCGAGCAGCACCGCCAGGCCCAGCCACCAGCGCCGGGCCTGCCCAGGCATGCGCGCCACCCCGGGCCATTGCCAGCGCACCGCCAGGGCGTAGGGCAGCAGCATCAGCCCGGGCACAAAGCCCACGCCCTTGGTGATAATGCCCAGCCCCATGGCCGCGCAGCCCACATAGAACCAGCCCCAGGCCGGGCCCAGCAGCAGGTGGCGCAGCAGCCCGTATACCGCCAGCGCCACCCACAGGCAGAGAAAGCTGTCGATCTGCCCGGTACGCAGAATGCTGAAGGTCTGGTAGGTGGCCAGGAACAGCAAGGCGGCGATGCGCCCGGCGCGCAGGCCCCACAGGCGCCGGCCGAGGTCATGCAGGCTGAGGCTGGCGACCACCGCCGAGGCCAGCCCCGGCAGGTACAGCGCGACTTTTGGCCAGCCGGTGAGCCAGGTCAGGGCGGCCACCGCCCACATGAACAGCGGCGGTTTGTCTGGGTAGATTTCCGCGGCGCGGTGCGGCACCAGCCAGTGGCCGCTTTGGATCATTTCCAGGGCAACGCCCAGAAAGCGTTCTTCGTCGACGTTCAGCGGCTCGCGCCAGCCAACGCCAGCGCCGACCAACAGCAGGGCGAGCAGGGCCAGCCCGAGGCGCTCGGCCTTGAGTGAATGGGCGTACAGCACGGGTTATTCCTTGGCGTCTTTGTATTTGGCGATCAGTTGCAGGTTGCGCAGGTACACCAGCAGGCCGAAGGACTGGCCAATGATGAACACCGGGTCTTGCCGGTAGATGGCGTACACCAGCAGCAAGGCGCTGCCGAGCATGCTCAGGTACCAGAAACCCACCGGGATCACGCTGCGCTTTTTGAATTCGCTGTACAGCCATTGCAGCACGAAGCGGCCGGTGAACACCGCCTGGCCGGCGAAGCCGACGATCAACCACAGGGTTTCGCGGGTCATGATCATCCCTCCAGCTCCCGGGGCACGGCGTTGAGCCGGGTGCGGCGGATCAGCCACCAGACCCCGGCCAAGTCGAGGATGCCCACCAGCGCGCGGTCGAGGTTGCCGTATTTCGACACCCCGGCGCTGCGTGGGCGGTGGTTGACCGGGTGCACCGCCATGCGCCCGTTGGCGCGGCGCACCAGCGCCGGGATGAACCGGTGCATGTGGTCAAAGTACGGCAGGCGCAGGAAGGTCGCGCGCTCGATCAGCTTCAGCCCGCAGCCGGTGTCGGGCGTGGCGTCGCGCAGCAGCCGGCTGCGCAGGCCATTGGCGAAGCGCGAGGCCCAGCGTTTGCTGGCGCTGTCGCGGCGGTTCACCCGGTGCCCGGCGACCAGCACCAGGCCGGGGTCGGCCTGCACCCGGGCGAGCATGCCGGGGATGTCGGCCGGGTCGTTCTGGCCGTCGCCGTCGAGGGTCGCCAGCCATTGGCCACGGGCCGCCTGGGCGGCGTGCCACACCGAGGTGCTCTGGCCCAGCGAGCGCTCGTGGCTGAGCACGCGCAGTTGCGGCAGGCGCGCGCGCAGGGCGCTGAGGCAGGCGAGGCTGTCGTCGTCGCTGCCATCGTCGACCACCAGCACTTCCCAGGCCTGGCCGGCGAGGGCCTGGCGCACTTCTTCGAGCAACGCCGGGAGGTTCTGCGCTTCGTTCTTGGCCGGGATCAACACCGACACGTCAATGCTTGGGTTCATGGCAACCTTGTTGCTGAGTAGAAAGAAAGCCCGGGCTTACACCCGGTAATGCTCGCGGTACCAGGCGACGAACGCCTGCACCCCCTCGGCCAGCGGCACCTGGGGTTCAAAGCCGGTCCATTCGGCCAGCGCGCTGACATCCGCCCAGGTGCGCAGCACATCGCCCGGCTGCAGCGGCAGCAGGTTGCGCTGCGCGCGCAGGCCCAGGGCATGCTCCAGGCAACTGATGAAGTCGAGCAGCGGCACCGGTTGGCCGCGGCCGATGTTGAACAGGTTGGCCGGCACCGGGCCTTGCGGCGGGCGCACGCGCAGGCGGGCGATGCCCTCGACGATGTCGTCGATGTAGGTGAAGTCGCGGGCCATCTGGCCGTGGTTGTACACGTCGATCGGGCGCCCTTCGAGGATTGCCCGGGTAAACCCGAACAGCGCCATGTCGGGCCGGCCCCAGGGGCCGTACACGGTGAAAAAGCGCAGCCCGGTGAGCGGTAGCTGGTACAGGTGGGCGTAGCTGTGGGCCATCAGCTCGTTGGCGCGCTTGCTGGCGGCGTACAACGACACCGGCTGCTCGACCGGGTCGCCCACGGTAAAGGGCAGCTTGGCGTTGGCGCCGTACACCGAACTGCTCGAGGCATACACCACATGCCGCGGCGGATGCTGGCGGCAGGCTTCGAGCACGTTGAGGAACCCCACCAGGTTGGCCTGGCCATAGGCGCCGGGGTTTTCCAGCGAATAACGCACCCCGGCCTGGGCGGCGAGGTGGAACACCTCGCTGAAGCCATGGCGGGCGAACAGCGCATTCAGCGCGGCGGCGTCGGTGATGTCCAGCCGTTCGAAACGAAACCCCGGCAGGCGCAGCAGGCGCTCCAGGCGCGCCTGCTTGAGCGCCGGGCTGTAGTAGCTGTTGAGGTTGTCCAGGCCGACCACCTCATGGCCCTCGGCGCACAGCCGCTGGGCCAGGTGGTAGCCAATGAAGCCGGCGGCGCCGGTCACCAGCACGGTCACAGCGGCGCCGCCGTGTGGCCGCGGCCGATGCCGTAGTAGCCAAGGCCGGCGGCGCGCACCTGGGCCGGCTCGAACAGGTTGCGGCCATCGAACACCACGCGGTCGCGCAGGCGGCCGTACAACTGGGCGAGGTCCGGCACGCGGTAGTCTTGCCACTCGGTGACCACCACCAGGGCGTCGGCGCCTTCGAGCACTTCGTCCTTGCACGGCACCAGGGTGAGGTCGGGGCGGGTGCCATAGATGCGTTGGATTTCTTCCATCGCCTGCGGGTCATGGGCCTGCACCCGCGCCCCGGCGTGCCACAGCGCCTCGATCAGCACCCGGCTGGAGGCTTCGCGCACGTCGTCGGTGTTGGGCTTGAAGGCCAGGCCCCACACGGCGAACACCTTGCCCTGCAACTGGCCTTGGTAATGCCGGCTGATTTTCTCGAACAGGCGCCGCTGCTGGCGCCGGTTGACGGCCTCGACCGCGGTCAGCAACTGGGCGTCGAAGCCGATCTGCTCGGCGCTGCCACGCAGGGCTTGCAGGTCTTTGGGGAAGCACGAGCCGCCAAAGCCGGCGCCGGGGTAGATGAAGTCATAGCCGATGCGCGGGTCGGAACCCAGGCCCTTGCGCACCGCTTCGATGTCGGCGCCCAGGTGCTCGGCGAGGTTGGCCATTTCGTTGATGAACGAGATTTTCGTCGCGAGCATGCAGTTGGCCGCGTACTTGGTCATTTCTGCGCTGCGCGCGTCCATCGCCATGACCTTGTCGCGGTTGCGGCTGAACGGCGCGTACAGCTCGCGCAGCATCGCCAGGGCGTGCTCGTCGGCGCCGCCGATGATGATCCGTTCCGGGCGCATGCAGTCGTTCACCGCCGCGCCTTCCTTGAGAAACTCCGGGTTGCTCAGCACCTGGAAGCCATGGCCTCGGCCGCGCTGTTCGGTGATGCGCGCGCTCAGGGCATCGACCGTGCCGACCGGGGCGGTGGACTTGTTGACGATCACCTTCGGCGGGCGTGAGTACTGCAGCACCGTGGCCAGCACACCGAACACCTGGCTCAGGTCAGCCTGGCCGGTGGGCAGCGCCGGGGTGCCGACGGCGATGAAAATCAGCTCGGCGTGGTCGCAGGCGACCTTGGCGTCGGTGGTGAACCGCAGCCGTTGGCAGGCGAGGTTCTTCTTCAGCAACTCAGCCAGGCCGGGCTCGAACAGTGGGCACTCGCCCTGGCCAAGGCGAGCGATGCGCGCGGCGTCGATATCGACGCAGCACACCACATGGCCTACCTCCGCCAGGCAGGCGGCCTGGGTCAGGCCGACATAACCGGTTCCGAAAACGCTGACATTCATCGCGGGCATCCTTTAGCGGGGGGCGACGACGAACATGTCACGGTCTGGTTAAGCTTTTGTTTGCGTCATATGGCAGCCAGATGACAGCGGCATGGCGAATATCGCCGCGGGCGCTTGATTCCGGGGTGTTGGGGCGATGGGGGCGAGGTAAAGAATTGTTCAGGGAGGTGGGAGGATTGTGAAAGTTGCCGAGGGCCCATCGGCTGGCACAGCCGGAGTGCTGTTCATTTAAGCAATCGGAGCGCTAAAACGAGGGTGAAAAGCCCTGATTTCTCCCAGTGGTTTTACTCAGCGCATGAGCTGGCTGGCCCACCGCCCGGCACAGCCGGCCTCCCACCAAATTTGTGTAAGTGCTTGATTTACTAGGCAACAACGAATCCGTGGGAGGCCGGCTGTGCCGGGCGAAGGGCCCTGAAGCTCACCGCGGCCAACGCCCCTCCACACTTCCTGCACATTTTCCCCCCAGCCTGAGCACTCTCCCGATCTGTTGCCGCCGGAACCATGAGCCAGCCGTCCAAGCGTTTTCTGCACATTGCCTTGTCCTTGCTTGCCCTTGCCTTGTTGGCCTTCATCGGCCTGGGCCTGTGGCGTTCCACCCAACACAGCGACGCCCCGCCGGGCTTCGGCCCGCCCGGCGGTGGCCCGGGTGGCCCACCCGGGCGGCGTGCCGGCGCGGCGGCGGGCAAGGGTAGCGATGCCAGCGAGGCCAGCGTGACCGTGGCCGCTGGCGTGGCGGCCCTGGCCGACGTGCCGGTGTACCAGCAGGCGCTGGGCACGGTGGTCGCCAATGCCTCGGTGACCGTGACCAGCCGGGTCGACGGCCAGTTGCTGGCGGTGTATTTCAACGAAGGGCAAAAGGTCAAGAAAGGCCAACTGCTGGCGCAGATCGACCCGCGCGCCTACCAGGCCACCCTGGCCCAGTACCAGGGCGACCTGGCGCAGAACCAGGCGCTGCTGAAAAGCGCCAAGGCCACCCTGGTGCGCTACCAGGGCCTGTACGCCAAGCAGTCGCTGGCCAAGCAGGACCTCGACACCCAGGCCGCCAGCGTGGGCCAGTACGAAGGCGCGGTGAAGGCCGACCAAGGCCAGATCGACGCCGCCAAACTGAACGTGGAATACGCCCGCATCGTCTCGCCGATCGACGGCTACGTGGGCCTGCGCCTGGTCGACCCGGGCAACATGGTGCACAGCAGCGACACCACCGGGATTGTCACCGTGACCCAGACCGACCCGATCGCGGTGACCTTCAGCCTGCCCCAGGCGCAACTGGCCACGCTGCTGCCGAAAGTGCGCGGCGGCGAAGCGCTGGCGGTGCTGGCGCAAGACCAACTGCAGAACACCACCCTGGCCCAGGGCCAGTTGAAGTTCATCAGCAACGAGATCGACACCGCCACCGGCAGCATCAAGCTCAAGGCCGAGTTCGCCAACCCGAACCAGGTGCTGTACCCCAACCAGTTCGTCAACGTCAAACTGCAGACCAGCACCCTCAAGCAGGCGGTGACCATCCCCTCGGCGGCGGTGCAACTGAGCTCGGACGGCAGCTTTGTGTACGTGGTCAAACCCGACGGCACGGTGGAGCGGCGCAGCATCACCACGGGCCCGGCCGATACCGAGCGCACTGCGGTCACTGAAGGCGTCAAGGCCGGTGAGCAGGTGGTCACCCGCGGCATCGACCACTTGCGCAGCGGGATCAAGGTCAAGCTTGAAGACCAGGCGGCACCATGAACCCGAGCCGTTTGTTCATCCAGCGCCCGGTGGCCACCGTGCTGCTGATGGTGGCGCTGCTGTGTTCCGGGGTCGTCGCCTACCGCTTGCTGTCGACCTCGGCGCTGCCGGAGGTGGACTACCCGACCATCCAGGTCACCAGCCTGTACCCTGGTGCCAGCTCGACAGTGCTGGCCACCGCGGTCACCGCGCCGCTGGAGCGCCAGCTCGGGCAGATGGCCGGGCTCGACCAGATGTACTCGACCAGCGGCGCCGGCGCGTCGGTGATCACCCTGAAGTTCAGCCTGAGCCTGTCGCTGGACGAAGCCGAGCAGGAGGTGCAGGCCGCGATCAACGCCGCCGACAGCCTGCTGCCCAGCGACCTGCCCAACCCGCCCACCTACAAGAAGGTCAACCCGGCCGACACCGCGGTGATCAGCCTGGCGGCGACCTCCACGGCGCTGCCGCTGACCCAGGTGCAGGACCTGATCAACACCCGCATCGCCCTGAAGCTCTCGCAGATCAGCGGGGTAGGGCTGGTGAGCTTGGCCGGCGGCCAGCAGCAGGCGGTACGGATCGACGCCGACCCGGCCGCGCTGGCGGCCCACGGGCTGACCCTCGAAGACCTCTATGACACGGTCAACGCGGCGAACGTCAACGGCTCCAAAGGCGGCTTCGACGGCCCGGCGCACTCGATCACCATCGACGCCAACGACCAACTGCGCAACGCCGACCAATACGGCGAGCTGGTGCTCAAGTACGAAAACGGCGCGGCGCTGCGCATTCGTGACGTCGCGACCAGCGAAGACGGCGCCGAAAACGCCTACCTGCAGGCCAGCGCCAACGGCCAGCCGGCGATCGTGATCAACGTGCAGCGCCAGCCCGGCGCCAACGTGATCCAGGTGGTCGACACGCTCAAGGCGCAACTGCCGGCGCTGCAAGCCTCGCTGCCCGATTCGGTGAAGCTGACCCTGCTCTCGGACCGCACCCAGACCATCCGCGCCTCGGTGCACGACGTGCAGGTCGAACTGCTGCTGTCGATCGGCCTGGTGGTGCTGGTGACCTTTTTATTCCTGGGTAACTTCACCGCCACGTTGATCCCCAGCGTGGCGGTGCCGTTGTCGCTGGTGGGCACTTTCGGGGTGATGTACCTGGCCGGGTTCAGCCTGAACAACCTCAGCCTGATGGCGCTGACCATCGCCACCGGCTTTGTGATCGACGACGCCATCGTGGTGGTGGAGAACATCTCGCGCCACCTGGAACAAGGCAAAAGCCCGCTGCGGGCGGCGCTCGAAGGCTCGAAGGAAATCGGCTTCACGATCATCTCGCTGACCTTTTCGCTGGTGGCCGTGCTGATCCCGCTGCTGTTCATGGGCGATGTGGTCGGGCGGCTATTCCGCGAGTTCGCCATCACCCTGGCGGTGGCCATTGGCGTGTCGATGGTGATCTCGCTGACCCTCACGCCGATGCTTTGCGCGCACCTGTTGCGCCATGTGCCGGCCGAACAGCAAAGCCGCTTCGCGCGCTTTGGCGAGCGCCAGTTCGAGCGCCTGATCGCCGCTTACGACCGCGGCCTGGGCTGGGTGCTCGGGCACCAGGCGCTGACCTTGTTGCTGGCCCTGGCCACCTTCGTGCTCACCGCGCTGCTGTACCTGATGGTGCCCAAGGGGTTTTTCCCGCTGCAAGACACCGGATTGATCCAAGGCTTTACCCGCGCCTCCCAAGATGTGTCGTTCAACGAGATGGTGCGCCGCCAGGCCGCCATGGTGAAGGTGGTCATGCAAGACCCGGCCGTGGCCAGCGTGGCCTCGACCCTGGGCGTAGACGGCAATAACGCCAGCCTCAATAACGGCCGCTTGCAGATCCAGCTCAAGCCCTTCGACGAACGCAGCGACAGCGCCAGCGAGGTTATTGCCCGCCTGGCCACGGCCAGCCAGAACGTCGCCGGCCTGCAGTTGAACATGGTCCCGGCGCAAGACTTGACCGTCGACGACCAGCTCACCCCCAGCCAGTACCAGTTCACCCTCGACGACGCCGACAGCGCCAACCTCAGCGCGCTGCTGCCGGCGTTGATGGAAAAACTCCAGCAGCGGCCCGAACTCACCAGCGTGATCGACAACCTGCAGGACCAAGGCCTGATCGCCTACGTCGACCTCGACCGCCAGGCCGCGGCGCGCTACGGCATTACCGCCGAGGACGTTGACACCGCGCTGTACAACGCCTTCGGCCAGCGGTTGATCTCGACCATCTTCACCCAGGCCAACCAGTACCGGGTGGTGTTGCAGGTGCCGGGGCGCTATCAGCAGTCGCTGGAGGCGTTCGAGCACATTTACCTGGCGGCGGCCAGCAGCACGGCGAGCACCAGCACCTCGAGTGCCAGCACCAGCACGACCACCACCACGCCCACGCAAATGGTCCGCCTGACCAACATCGCCCGCATCAGCCAGCGCACCGGCGCGCTGTCGGTCAGCCGGCTGGGGCAGTTCCCGGCGGTCACGGTGTCGTTCAACCTGGCCAAGGGCTATGCCCTCGAGCAGGCCCAGCAGGCCATCAGCGAGGTGATGCAACAGGTGCAGGCGCCGGCCTCGGTGACCCTGCGCTACCAGGGCGCGGCGGCGTCGTTCCAGCAGGCTTCGAGCAACACCCTGTGGTTGATCCTGGCCGCGGTGCTGACCATGTACATCGTGCTCGGCGTGCTCTACGAGAGCTACATCCACCCGCTGACCATTCTCTCGACCTTGCCCTCGGCGGTCATCGGCGCCTTGCTCGGGCTGATCGTCACCGGCAATGACTTCAGCCTGATCGCGCTGATCGGGGTGATCCTGCTGATCGGCATCGTCAAGAAGAACGCCATCATGATGGTCGACTTCGCCCTTGAGGCCCGCCAGCAAGGGCTCGACGCCCGCGCGGCGATCCACCGCGCCTGCCTGCTGCGGCTGCGGCCGATCCTGATGACCACCTTCGCCGCCTTGCTCGGCGCCTTGCCGCTGATGTTCGCCAGCGGCGCCGGCGCCGAATTGCGCCGGCCACTGGGGCTGGTGATCGTCGGTGGCCTGTTGATCAGCCAGGTGCTGACGCTGTTCACCACGCCGGTGATTTACTTGCTCTTTGACCGTTTCGAAAGGAAGCGCGGATGAGGGCCGCGAGAGAACAAAGGGCAAGCTACAAGCCACAAGCGGTGGGTGTTCAACCGCGGTATGAGTGTGCTTGCGGCTTGCAGCTGATCGCTTGTGCCTGCCTTGGAGCTGCCCCATGAGCCGCTTCTTCATCGCCCGCCCGGTGGCCACGATGCTGCTGACCCTGGCCACGCTGTTGCTCGGCAGCCTGGGCTACAGCCTGCTGCCGGTGGCGCCGCTGCCACAGGTCGACTTCCCCACGGTGATGGTTGAGGCCAGCCTGGCCGGGGCCAGCCCGGAGACCATGGCGGCCACCGTGGCCACGCCGCTGGAGCGCACCCTGGGGCAGATCGCCGGGGTCACCGAGATGACCTCGACCAGCTCTCAAGGCTCGACCAATATCATCTTGCAGTTCGACCTCGACCGCGACATCAACGGCGCCGCCCGCGACGTGCAGGCCGGTATCAACGCCGCGCGCAGCCTGTTGCCCAGCGCGATGAAGTCGCTGCCCACCTACCGCAAGGCCAACCCCTCCGACGGCCCGGTGGTGATGCTCGCGCTGACCTCCGCCAGCCGTGGCGGCGGCGAACTGTACGACCTCGCCTCGAGCAAACTGCAGCAGAAGATCGCCCAGGTCAAAGGCGTGGGCCAGGTGTCGGTGCGCGGTGGTTCGCTGCCCGCGGTGCGGGTCGACCTGCAACCGCAGCAACTGGCCCATGCCGGGATCTCGCTAGACGCCGTGCGCAAGGCCATCAACAGCGCCACCGCGAACAAACCGCTGGGGCTGTTGCAGGGCGAGGGCCAGCATTGGTTGATCGACGGCAACCAGCAGTTGGACACCGCCAAAGACTACCGGCCGCTGCTGGTGGGCTACAGCAATGGCGCCGCGGTGCGCCTCGGCGATGTGGCCAAGGTGTACGACTCGATCGAAGACCAGTACGTGGCCGGCTACTACAACGGCCAGCCCTCGGTGACCCTGGGCGTGACCCGCTCGGCCGGCGCCAACATGCTCGAGACCATCGACGCGGTGACCGCGCTGATGCCGCAGTTGCAGGCGATGCTGCCGGGCGATGTGCAACTGGTGAAGGTCATCGACCGCTCGCCGACCATTCGCCAGTCGCTGCACGACACCGAGGAAACCCTGCTGCTGGCGGTGCTGCTGGTGGTGGCGGTGGTGTTTGTGTTCCTGCGCAATGCCCGCGCCACGTTGATCCCGGCGGTGGCGTTGCCGGTGTCGCTGGTGGGTACCTGCGCGGTGATGTACCTGCTCGGCTACAGCCTCGACAACCTGTCGCTGATGGCGCTGATCATCGCCACCGGCTTTGTGGTGGACGACGCCATCGTGGTGCTGGAGAACATCGCCCGCTACCAGGAAGCCGGCATGCGCCCGTTGCGCGCAGCGCTGCAGGGGGCCAAGGAGGTGGGCTTCACGGTGCTGTCGATGACCGTGTCGCTGGTGGCGGTGTTCATCCCGCTGCTGTTGCTGGGCGGCATCGTGGGCCGGTTGTTCCGCGAGTTCGCGGTGACCTTGAGCGTGGCGCTGTTGATTTCCATGCTGGTGTCGCTGAGCCTGACGCCGGTGCTGTGCGTGGCGTTCTTGCGCCACGCCAGCCCGCGCCAGCGCACGCCGTGGTTGTACCGGATGATCGAACGCGGCCTCGACGAACTGCAAAGCCTTTACCTGGCCGGCCTGGCCTGGGTGCTGCGGCACCGGTTGGTCACGCTGCTCGGCTTGCTGCTGACGGTGCTGCTCAACGTGTACCTGTACACGGTGGTGCCCAAGGGGTTCTTCCCCGCTCAGGACACCGGCGTGCTGATGGGCGCGATTCGCGCCGACCAGAACATCTCCTACCAGGCGCTGCGCCCCTATTTGCTCGGCATCGCCCAGAAGATGGCCAAGGAGCCAGACGTCGCCGCGGTGATGGCCTCCACCGGCAGCGGCATGTTCGGCTCGCGCAACAGCGCGCAGTTGTTCATCCGCCTGAAAGACTTCGACCAGCGCAAGGACAGCGCCCAGGTGATCGCCAACCGCCTGACTAAAACCTACAGCAACCATGCGGGCATCCAGGTGTTCAGCATGCCCGCCGAAGACCTGCACATCGGTGGCCGCAGCGCCAACGCCACCTACCAGTTCAGCCTGCAAGCCGATGACCTTGCGCTGCTGCGCAGTTGGGCACCGAAGGTGCAGCAGGCCCTCGAGCGCCTGCCGCAACTGACCGGGGTGGACTCCGACGCCCAGACCGGTGGCCAGGAAGTGATGCTGACCATCGACCGGGCCGCCGCCAAGCGCCTCGGGGTCACGGTCGAAGACATCGACACGCTGCTGAACAACGCCTTCAGCCAGCGTGACGTGGCCACGGTGTACCGCACGCTGAACCAGTACTACGTGGTGATGGGCCTGGCCGACCACTACACCCAGGACCCAGAGGTGCTGCGCCAGTTGTATGTGCTGACCACCACCGGCGCGCAGGTGCCACTGGCGGCGTTCGCCCAGTTCAGCCCGGCCGAAGGGCCGCTGGCGGTGGCCCACCAGGGCCAGGCGGCGACCACCACCATCGCCTTCAACCTGGCCGACGGCGCGGTGATCGAAGACGCGCAAAAGGCCATCAAGCAGGCGTTGCTCGACATCGGCCTGCCGAGCAACGTGCACGGCAGCTACTCGGGCACCGCCCAGGCCACCGAACAACTGGCGCAAAGCATGCCGTGGCTGATCCTCGCCGCGCTGGCGGCGGTGTACATCGTATTGGGGGTGCTCTACGAGAGTTACGTGCACCCGCTGACCATCCTCACCACCTTGCCCTCGGCCGGGGTCGGCGCGCTGCTGTTGCTGCAGATCACCGGCACCCAGCTGACGGTGATCGCCCTGATCGGCATTTTGCTGTTGATTGGCATCGTCAAGAAAAACGCCATCCTGTTGATCGACTTCGCCCTGGTCGCCCAGCGCGAGCAGGGCATGGCCGCCGAGCAGGCGATTTTCGAGGCCTGCCGGATGCGCCTGCGGCCAATCCTGATGACCACCCTGGCGGCGTTCTTCGGCGCCTTGCCGCTGGCCATTGCCCACGGCGGCGACGCCGACCTGCGCCGGCCGCTGGGCCTGGCCATCTGCGGCGGCCTGGCGCTGTCGCAACTGCTGACGTTGTTCACCACCCCGGTGGTGTACCTGTATTTCGACCGGATGAGCCGGGCCACCCGGCGCTTCTGGAACACCCGTATTCGCCGCCTCGATGCCCAGGGTTGATGCCATGTTTTTGTCTCGCCGCTTGCCGTTCGTTCCTACCTTGCTGGCCGTGGCCCTGCTGGCCGGCTGCACCGTTGGCCCGGACTACCATACCCCCACAGCGCCGGTGCCGGTGGCCTTCAAGGAAGCCGACGGCTGGAAAGCCGCGCAACCGGCCGACGCCACCCCGCGCGGGCAATGGTGGGCGCTGTATCAAGACCCCGTGCTGGCCGGGTTGCTCGATCAGGTCAGCCTGAACAACCAGAACGTCGCCAGCTACGCGGCGCAGTACCGCCAGGCACTGGCCCTGGTGCGTGGCTCGCAGGCGGATCAGCTCCCCACCGTCAGCGGCACCCTGGCCAGTACCCGCAGCCAGACCGGCAGCGGCAGTAGCAGCCAGGGCACGGGGCAGGGCGGGGTGAGCAACGCCCACAGTGCCACCCTCAGCCTGAGCTGGGAGGCCGACCTGTGGGGCAAGCTGCGCCGCACCGTTGAAGAAAACCGCGCCAGTGCCGAGGCCTCGGCCGCGCAGTTGGCTTCGGCGACCCTCAGCGCGCAATCGTCGCTGGCCCAGGATTACTTCCAGTTGCGCCTGCTCGACCAGCAACTGGCGCTGTACCGCGAAACCGTGGCCACCTACCAGCGCTATGTCGAGGTGACCCGCAACAAGTACGACGCCGAGCTGACCACCCGCGCCGACCTGGCCCAGGCCCAGACCCAGCTCGAAGGTGCCCAGGCCTCGCTGCTCGACACCACCTGGCAGCGCGCCCAATACGAACACGCCATCGCCCTGCTGATCGGCCAGGCGCCGGCCGGCTTCAGCCTCGCTGCGGACCCGCACTGGCAGTACCGCGTGCCGCAGGTGCCGGTGGGGGTGCCCAGCCGCCTGCTCGAGCGCCGGCCAGACATCGCCGCCGCCGAACGCCAGGTGGCTGCGGCGAATGCCGCGGTGGGGGTGGCGACCGCTGCGTACTACCCCGACCTGACCCTCAGCGCCAGTGGCGGGTACCAGGGCTCGGTGTTCAGCAAGCTGGTCAACGTGCCGAACCGCTTCTGGTCGATCGGCCCGTCGTTGGCCGGCACCCTGCTGGACTTCGGCGCCACCCGCGCCAGCGTCGAGCAGGCCCAGGCCGGGTACGACGCGCAGGTGGCAAGCTACCGGCAAACGGTGCTGAGCGGCTTGGGCGAGGTGGAGGATTACCTGGTGCAACTGCGCACCCAGGCACCGGAAATCGACGCGCGCCAGCGCCAGGTGGCGGCGGCGGAAGAGTCCGCGCGGGTCACCCTGGACCAGTACGACGCCGGCAAGATCGACTACCTGGATGTTGCCACCACCCAGGCCACCCTGCTCAGCGCCCGGCAAAGCCTGCTGACCCTGGTGAGTACGCAGATGGTGACCAGCGTCGAGCTGATCGCCGCGCTGGGTGGCGGGTGGGATTGACCGGCCACCTCAGTGGTGAGGGTTGTTGATTCAGTGGCTGGGCTTGAGGGCCTATCGCCCGGCACAGCCGACCTCCCACCAGATCTGTGTAAGCCATTGATTTTGGCAGCAACACAGACCCCGTGGGAGGCCGGCTGTGCCGGGCGAGGGGCCCTTCAACTCCGCGCCAGGTCCCGCGCGATGACCATCCGCTGGATCTCGCTGGAGCCCTCGTAGATCTGCGTGATCCGCGCATCCCGGTAGTATTTCTCCACCGGGTAGTCCTCCAGGTAGCCGTAGCCACCCCAGCGTCGAGCTGATCGCCGCGCTGGGTGACGGGTGGGATTGACCGGCCACCTCAGCGGTGAGGGTTGTTGATTCAGTGGCTGGGCTTGAGGGCCTATCGCCCGGCACAGCCGGCCTCCCACGGGTTCTGTGTTGCCTTGTAAATCAAGTACTTACGCAGACCCCGTGGGAGGCCGGCTGTGCCGGGCGAGGGGCCCTTCAACCCCGCGCCAGATCCCGCGCGATGACCATCCGCTGGATCTCGCTGGAGCCCTCGTAGATCTGCGTGATCCGCGCATCCCGGTAGTATTTCTCCACCGGGTAGTCCTCCAGGTAGCCGTAGCCACCCCAGCGTCGAGCTGATCGCCGCGCTGGGTGGCGGGTGGGATTGACCGGCCACCTCAGCGGTGAGGGTTGTTGATTCAGTGGCTGGGCTTGAGGGCCTATCGCCCGGCACAGCCGGCCTCCCACGGGTTCTGTGTTGCCTTGTAAATCAAGTACTTACGCAGACCCCGTGGGAGGCCGGCTGTGCCGGGCGAGGGGCCCTTCAACTCCGCGCCAGGTCCCGCGCGATGACCATCCGCTGGATCTCGCTGGAGCCTTCGTAGATCTGCGTGATCCGCGCATCCCGGTAGTATTTCTCCACCGGGTAGTCCTCCAGGTAGCCGTAGCCGCCGTGCACCTGCACGGCCTTCGAGCACACCCATTCGGCCGCCTCGGAGGCGAACAGCTTGGCCTGGGAGGCTTCGCTCAGGCAGGGCAGGCCGGCGCTGCGCAGGCGCGCGGCGTGCAGCACCAGCAGGCGCGCGGCGTTCACCCGGGTGTGCATGTCGGCCAACAGGTTGGCCACGCTCTGGTGCTCGATGATCGGCTGGCCAAACTGCTGGCGGTCACGGGCGTAGGCCACGGCCGCCTCCAGCGCGGCGCGGGCGATGCCCACCGCCTGGGCGCCGATGCCGATGCGCCCGCCTTCGAGGTTGGCCAGGGCAATGGCCAGGCCCTTGCCGCGCGCCCCCAGCAGGTTGGCCGCCGGCACCCGGCACTGGTCGAGGTTGATCGCGCAGGTGTCTGACGCGCGGATGCCCAGCTTGTGCTCGCTGCGTTCGACGGTGAAGCCGGGGGTATCAGTGGGCAGCAAAAACGCCGACAGGCCCTTTTTGCCCAGGGCTGGGTCGGTCACCGCGAACACGATCGCCAGCCCGGCGCGGCGGCCGTTGGTGACGAACTGCTTGGCGCCGCTGAGCACCCAGTGGTCGCCGTCGAGCACCGCGCGGGTGCGCAGGTTGTGCGCCTCGGAGCCGGCCTGGGGCTCGGTCAGGCAAAAGCAGCCGATCACCTCGCCGCTGGCCAGCCTGGGCAGCCAGGCGTCCTGCTGCTCAGGCGTGCCGAATTGCAGGATCGGCCCGCAGCCCACCGAATTGTGCACGCTCATCAGAGTACCGACCGCGGCATCGGCGGCGCTGATTTCTTCTACCGCCAGGGCATAGGCCACGTAGTCGAGGTAGCTGCCGCCCCATTGCTCGGGCACCACCATGCCCAGCAGGCCCAGTTCGCCCATCTGCGTGGTGAGGCTTTCGGGGATCCAGCCGGCGGCTTCGAATTCGCGCGCGCGGGGGGCGATTTCGGCCTGGGCGAATTGCCGGGCCATGTCGCGGAACATCAGTTGTTCTTCGCTCAGTTCAAGGTCGTTCATGCTGCGGCTCCGGGCTTTTTGTTATTGGGGCGCCGTTTCAGTGAAAAACACCGCCAGGTCGGCGGGGGCCAGCTCGGCCAGGGTGGCGGGGGCCCAGCGTGGGCGTTTGTCTTTGTCGACCAATTGCGCGCGCACGCCTTCGAGAAAGTCGCCATGTTCCAGCCACTGGCGGCCGGCGTAGGTTTCCTGGGCGAAGCAGGCCTCCAGGCTGAGGTGGCGGCCGCGCTGCAGCAACTGGTGGGTGACCACCAGCGCTTTCGGCGAGCGCTGCGCCAGCAACTCGGCGGTGGCCAGCGCCCAGGCGCGGCTGTCGCCCAGCGAAACCTGGCGCAGTTGCTCAAGCATCGCCGCCACGCTGGGCTGGCCGAAAAAGTGGTCGATCGCCGCGCGCAGTGGCTCCAGCGGCGGTTCGGGGAGCACCTGCACGCCGAGCCTGGCGAGCACGTTCTGCAGGTCCTTGAGCGGGGCGCCGGTCCATTCGATGCGGCCCAGGCGCTCTTCGAGCAAGGCCAGCCGTTCATGGGCCACGTGCCAGTCGGCCAGGCCGCAGTAAAGCGCATCGGCGGCGCCGACCCGCTCACCGGTCAGGCCCAGATAAGTGCCTAGTTCACCGGGTATGTGTGACAAGAAGTAACTACCGCCGACGTCCGGGAAAAACCCGATGGCGGTTTCTGGCATGCCCAGCTGCGCCCGCTCAGTGACCACCCGCAGCGCCGCCGCCTGGGCCAGGCCCATGCCGCCGCCCAGGCAATAGCCATCGATCAGCGCCAGCACCGGCTTGCGGTAATGGTGCAGGGCCAGGTCCAGGGCGTATTCCTCGCTGAAAAACGCCTCGTGCAGGCCCAGGCCCTGGGTGTAGCTGTCGTACAGCGCGCGCACGTCGCCGCCGGCGCAGAAGGCTTTGTCGCCGGCGCCGCGCAGCACCACCGCGTGTACCTCGGGGTGATCCGCCCAGGCCCGCAGGGCGCCGTGCAACTGGCGCACCATGTCGAGGGTGAGGGCATTGAGGCCAGCGGGGCGGTTGAGGGTCAACCAGCCCAGGCCGTTGTCGATGTGGGCCAGCACATGGGGCTGCAGCTGGCCGTGGTGGGGTGTTGCCGGAGCGGTCATCGGGGTTCCCTGCGATTGTTCTTGGGCTGGGCGGCCGCCAGTACCGGCTGCCCGCGGGAAGCCGCCATGCTGGCAAAGCCTGGCGGCACCGGCAACCGGCGAAGTTGCACGGCGCGGCGGCATTTATGCCTGTGCCAGCAGGCGCTCATCCAAGCGTAGCCGCTCGTCTACGCTGATACCCGTTCCGGCGGCGATTCACTGGGTGGGTCGCCCACTGGCGGCGAAGGCGGTACCGGCTCTACGCCGGGTGCGGGGTTGTCCGGGTCTTGCTCGGGGATCGGTGGCGGCAGGTTGGGCGCATCGATGTTCGGGTCCGGTGTTTCCGCCGGGATCGGGATGGTCATGGGGCGTTCCTCCGCTATGACGGGCCAGGGGCTGCATGGCGGTGGACAACAGCCACCCGCGAACGATCCCGCTGAACTTTCCACACCCGCCGGGCTTCGAAAATCCATCCACTGGCTTATTACAGGAGCACAGCGCAATGACCGCGGACCAGACCTTCGAACAGGGGCCCATTTCGGCCCAGGGGCAGGCCACCGACCAGGCGTTGAGCTTGTCGCAGGCGCTGTTGCTGCCACGCATCGCCATCGAGAGCGTCAGCCCGGTGCTGGAGGCCGGCGCCTTCGCCGCCAAGGGCCTGGTGGGGCGTGAGGTGACGGTCGACGCCAAGGTGTTCACCGACGGCCACGACAAACTGGCGGTGGTGCTGCGCTGGCGCACCGTGGGCCACGACGACTGGCACAGCGTGGCCATGGCTGACCTCGGCAACGACAGTTGGCAAGCGCGCTTCACCCCTGACGAAGTCACCCGCTACGTGTTCTGCATCGAAGCCTGGAAGGACGACTTCGCCAGCTACCGCTACGAGATCGAGAAAAAATACGCCGCTGGCGTGCCGATCGAGCTGGAGCTCGAAGAAGGCCGCTTGATGATCCAGCACGCCGCCGAGCGCAGCGACGACACCCTGCGCCGGCAATTGAAGGCGGTGCTCGAGCGCCTGGCCGGGCTGGACCGCGATGACCAGGTGGCGCTGCTGCTGCAAAGCGACACCCAGGCGCTGATGCACCTGGCCGACCACCGGCCGTTCCTCTCGAAAAGCCCGGAATATCCCTTGGAGGTAGAGCGCACCCTGGCCGAATTCGCCAGTTGGTACGAGTTGTTCCCGCGCTCGATCACCGACAGCAAAACCCGCCATGGCACCTTCAACGATGTGCACAGCCGGCTGCCGATGATCCGCGACATGGGCTTCGACGTGCTCTACTTCACGCCGATCCACCCCATCGGCCGCGCCCACCGCAAAGGCCCGAACAATTCCCTCACCGCGGGCCCGGACGACGTCGGCAGCCCCTATGCGATCGGCTCCGAGGCCGGCGGGCACGAGGCGATCCACCCCGAGCTGGGCAGCCGCGAGGATTTTCGCCAGTTGGTCAAGGCCGCCGCCGAACACGGCCTGGAAATCGCCCTCGACTTCGCCATCCAGTGCTCCCAGGACCACCCCTGGCTCAAGCAGCACCCGGGTTGGTTCTCCTGGCGCCCCGACGGCACCATCCGCTACGCGGAAAACCCGCCGAAAAAATACCAAGACATCGTCAACGTTGATTTTTACGCCGCCGACGCGGTCCCCAGCCTGTGGCTGGAGCTGCGCGATGTGGTCTGGGGCTGGGTGCAGGAGGGCGTGAAGATCTTCCGCGTCGACAACCCGCACACCAAGCCGCTGCCGTTCTGGCAGTGGATGATCGACGACATCCGCCGCAAAGACCCCGACGTGATGTTCCTCGCCGAGGCCTTCACCAAGCCGGCGATGATGGCCCGGCTGGGCAAGGTGGGTTACAGCCAGAGCTACACCTACTTCACCTGGCGCAACACCAAGGCAGAGCTGGCCGAGTACTTCAGCCAGCTCAACCAGCCGCCGCTGTCGCAGTGCTACCGGCCGAATTTTTTCGTCAACACGCCCGACATCAACCCGTTCTTCCTGCATGATTCCGGCCGCGCCGGCTTCTTGCTGCGCGCCGCGCTGGCGACCATGGGCTCGGGCCTGTGGGGCATGTATTCGGGCTTCGAGCTGTGCGAAGCCGCGCCGATCCCGGGCAAGGAGGAATACCTCGATTCGGAGAAGTACGAAATCCGCCCACGGGACTTCACCCAACCCGGCAACATCATCGCCGAGATCGCCCAGCTCAACCGCATCCGCCGGCAGAACCCGGCGCTGCAAACCCACCTGGGTTGCGCGTTCTTCCAGTGCTACAACGACAACATCCTGTACTTCGCCAAGCGCACCCCCGACCGCAGCAACTTCATCCTGATCGCCGTCAGCCTCGACCCGCACAACGCCCAGGAAGCCCACTTCGAGCTGCCGCTGTGGGAGTTGGGCCTGCCCGACGACGCCGCCACCCGCGGTGAAGACCTGATGACCGGCCACACCTGGACCTGGTACGGCAAAACCCAATGGATGCGCATCGAACCCTGGCACCTGCCGTTTGGTATCTGGCGTATCGAAGCGGCCCTTTGACCCTCGGAGCAGCTCCCGCACCATGACTAAAAAGAACCGCGGTGCCGCGTTCCTCAACGACCCCCTCTGGTACAAGGACGCAGTGATCTACCAGGTCCACGTGAAGTCGTTTTTCGATTCCAACAATGATGGGATCGGTGACTTCCCCGGGCTGATCGCCAAGCTCGACTACATCGCCCAGTTGGGCGTGAACACCATCTGGGTGCTGCCGTTCTACCCCTCGCCACGGCGCGACGACGGCTACGACATCGCCGAGTACAAAGCCGTGCACCCCGACTACGGCACCCTCACCGACGCCAAGCGCTTCATCGCCGAGGCGCACAAGCGCGGCCTGCGGGTGATCTGCGAGCTGGTGATCAATCACACCTCCGACCAGCACCCGTGGTTCCAGCGCGCCCGCCGGGCGAAGAAGGGCTCGAAGGCGCGGGACTTCTACGTGTGGTCCGATGACGACCACAAGTACGACGGCACCCGGATCATCTTCATCGACACGGAAAAATCCAACTGGACCTGGGACCCGGTCGCCGGCCAGTACTTCTGGCACCGCTTCTATTCCCACCAGCCCGACCTGAACTTCGACAACCCGCAGGTGATGAAAGCGGTGATCGACGTGATGCGCTTCTGGCTCGACCTGGGGGTAGACGGCCTGCGCCTGGACGCGATCCCGTACCTGGTCGAGCGCGACGGCACCAACAACGAGAACCTGCCGGAAACCCACGGGGTGCTCAAGGCGATCCGCGCCGAGATCGACGCCAACTACCCCGACCGCATGCTGCTGGCCGAAGCCAACCAGTGGCCGGAAGACACCCAGCTGTACTTTGGCGAGGGTGACGGCGACGAGTGCCACATGGCGTTTCACTTCCCACTGATGCCACGCATGTACATGGCCATCGCCCAGGAAGACCGCTTCCCGATTACCGATATTCTGCGGCAAACGCCCGACATCCCGGCCAACGCCCAATGGGCGATCTTCCTGCGCAACCACGACGAGCTGACCCTGGAGATGGTCACCGACCGCGAGCGCGACTACCTGTGGAATTTCTACGCCGCCGACCGCCGCGCGCGGATCAACCTGGGCATTCGCCGGCGCCTGGCGCCGCTGGTGGAGCGCGACCGGCGCCGGGTCGAGCTGCTCAACAGCCTGCTGCTGTCGATGCCCGGCACGCCAACGCTGTACTACGGCGACGAGATCGGCATGGGCGATAACATTTTCCTCGGCGACCGCGACGGTGTGCGCACGCCGATGCAGTGGTCGATTGACCGCAACGGCGGGTTCTCCCGCGCCGACCCGGCCAGCCTGGTGCTGCCGCCGGTGCAGGACTCGCTCTACGGCTTTGCCGCGGTGAACGTCGAGGCCCAGGCCAGCGACCCGCATTCGCTGCTGAACTGGACCCGCCGCATGCTCGCCGTGCGCCAGCAGTCGCGCGCGTTTGGCCGTGGCGTGCTGAAGATGCTCGCGCCGAGCAACCGGCGGATTCTCGCCTACACCCGCGAATACCAGGCCGAAGACGGCCGCACCGAGATCATCCTGTGCGTGGCCAACCTGTCGCGCGCCGCCCAGGCGGCAGAGCTGGAGCTGTCGCACTACGCCGGTTTCGTGCCGGTAGAGATGCTCGGCGGCAGCGCCTTCCCGCCGATTGGCCAGCTCAACTTCCTGCTCACGCTGCCGCCCTACGCCTTTTACTGGTTCCAGCTCGCCCCGGAGAATCAAATGCCCAGTTGGCACGTTGAACCGGCCGAAAGCCTGCCGGATTTCGCCACCCTGGTGCTGAAAAAACGCCTCGAAGAACTGCTCGAAGCGCCCAGCCGCCAGACCCTCGAACACACCGCCTTGCCCCAGTACCTGCCCAAGCGGCGCTGGTTCGCCGGCAAGGACGCGCCCATCGACGCCCTGCGCATCGCCTATGGGGTGCGCTTTTCGTCGCTGCCGTACCCGGCGCTGCTCAGTGAAATCGAAGTGGAGCAGGGCGGCCAGGTCAGCCGTTATCAGTTCCCTTTTGGCCTGCTGCCCGAAGAACACATCAACAGCGCGCTACCCCAGCAACTGGCGCTGTCGCGGGTGCGCCGCGGCCGCCAGGTGGGCTTGATCACCGACGGCTTCGTGCTTGAAAGTTTTATCCGTGCGGTGGTCCAGGCCATGCGCGAAGGCAGCATCCTGGCGCTGGAAGAGGGCGAACTGCGCTTTACCGCCACCGAGCACCTGGCCAGGCTGGGCCTGGCCGAGGAGCCGAGCGTGCGTTACCTCTCCGCCGAGCAAAGCAACAGCTCGGTGGTGGTCGGTGGCGCACTGGTGTTGAAAATGATCCGCAAGGTCAGTGGCGGCATCCACCCGGAACTGGAAATGGGCGCCTTCCTCACCCGTGCCGGCTACGCGAACATTTCGCCGCTGCTGGGCTCGGTGGCCCGGGTCGCGGCCGACGGCACCCCGCACCTGCTGATGATCGCCCAAGGTTACCTGGATAACCAGGGCGACGCCTGGGAATGGACTCAGAACAACCTCGAACGGGCGGTGCGCGACGCGCTGGAACAGGCCCATTCCGAGCAGGACCAACACTACGACGCCCTCGCCGGGCTGGCCCAATGGGCCGGCTTGCTCGGCCAGCGCCTGGGCGAGATGCACCATGTGCTGGCGCTGCCCACCGACGACGACGCCTTCGCCGCGCGGGTGAGCACAAATAATGACGCCCAGGCATGGAGCAAAAGCGTGAGCGCGCAGGTCGAACGTGCGCTGCAGTTGATCCAGCAGAACAAGGACGCTCTTCCCGATGATGCCCGCACCCTGGCCGACGCTGTACTCGGCCGCCGCGCCGCGCTGCTTGCCCGCATTGACCAACTGGCCCACGCCGCGGTGGGCGGGTTGATCATGCGCGTGCACGGCGACCTGCACCTGGGCCAGGTGCTGGTGGTGCAGGGCGATGCCTTCTTGATCGACTTCGAAGGCGAGCCGGCCCGCCCGCTCGAAGAACGCCGCGGTAAATACAGCCCGTACAAAGACGTCAGCGGTGTGTTGCGTTCCTTCGACTACGCTGCGGCTATGGCCGTGCGCAGCGCGCAGGCCATGGATGCCTCCAGCGGCGCCGCCGAGGCCCGCGCCGAGGTGGCCCAGCGGTATTACCAGGATTCACGCCAGGCGTTCTTGAGTGCCTACGAACTGGCCGCCGGCCAGGTGCCCCATGCCTGGGCCCAGGCCGGTGGCGCCGAGGCCGCGTTGGCCTTGTTCAGCCTCGAAAAAGCCGCCTATGAAATCGCCTATGAAGCGGAAAACCGCCCCACCTGGCTGGCCGTACCCTTGCAAGGCCTGGCCGGGTTGCTCAATGAATGATGATGGAGACACACACGATGCACGCGCCCCATGAATCACACCCGGCTCCGGAGGGGATGTTCCCGGCGCAAGCGGAAATCGAAGCGCTGGTGCGCGCCGAACACGGTAACCCGTTCGGCGTGCTCGGCCCCCACGATGACGGCCACGGCGGGCGCTTCGTTCGCGCCTACCTGCCCAATGCCCTGCGGGTGCAAGCGGTGGCCTGGGACCACGACGAGGTGCTGGCGGACTTCACCGCCCACAGCGTGCCGGGCTTTTTTGCCACGCGCCTGCCCAACCACGACCGCTACCGGTTGAAAATCCACTGGGCCAGCGGCGAGCAACTGACCGCCGACCCCTACAGCTTCGGCCAACTGCTGGGCGAGATGGACCTGTACCTGTTCGCCGAAGGCAATCACCGCAACCTCGGTGGCGCCCTGGGCGCGCAGTTGACCGAGGTCGACGGCGTGGCCGGGGTGCGCTTTGGCGTGTGGGCGCCGAACGCCCGGCGGGTGTCGGTGGTGGGCCACTTCAACGGCTGGGACGGCCGCCGCCACCCGATGCGCCAGCGCATTCCGTCGGGGGTGTGGGAGGTGTTCATCCCGGGCCTGGAAGCGGGCGAGTCGTACAAATACGAGCTGCTCGGCCAGCACGGCATCCTGCCGCTGAAGGCTGACCCGGTGGCCCTGGCCACCGAGCTGCCACCCTCGACCGCGTCGAAAGTGGCACCGGTGCTGGATTACCAGTGGAACGACCAGGCCTGGATGGGCGACCGCCACGGCGAGGCACTCGACCGGCCGTTGTCGATCTACGAGTTGCACGCCGGCTCCTGGCAAGTGGAAGTCGACGAAGCCGGCGAAGTGTCGCGCCTGTACAACTGGCACGAACTGGCCGACCGGTTGATCCCGTACATCCAGCAACTGGGCTTCACCCACATCGAGCTGATGCCGGTGATGGAGCACCCCTTCGGTGGCTCGTGGGGCTACCAGCCGCTGTCGCAGTTCGCCACCTCGGCACGCTACGGCAACGCCCATGACTTCGCCGAGTTCGTCGACCGCTGCCACCAGGCCGGGATCGGCGTGATCCTCGACTGGGTGCCGGCGCATTTCCCCACTGACGAACACGGCCTGGCGCGCTTCGACGGCACCGCGCTGTATGAGTACGACAACCCGCTGGAAGGCTTCCACCAGGATTGGAACACGCTGATCTACAACCTTGGGCGTACCGAGGTGCACGGCTTCATGATCGCCTCGGCGGTGCATTGGCTGAAGCACTTTCACATCGACGGCCTGCGGGTCGATGCGGTGGCCTCGATGCTGTACCGCGACTATTCGCGCAAGGCCGGTGAATGGGTGCCGAACCGCCATGGCGGGCGGGAGAACATCGAGTCGATCGAGTTCTTGCGCCACCTCAACGATGTGGTCAAGCACGAGGCGCCGGGCGCCATCGTGATCGCCGAGGAATCCACCGCCTGGCCGGGGGTGAGCCAAAGCACCGAGCAGGGCGGGCTGGGCTTTGCCTACAAGTGGAACATGGGCTGGATGCACGACACCTTGCATTACATCCAGAACGACCCGATCCACCGCAAGCACCACCACAACGAGATGAGCTTCGGCTTGATCTACGCGTTTTCCGAGCGGTTCATCCTGCCGATTTCCCACGACGAAGTGGTGCACGGCAAAAAGGCTTTGATCGACAAGATGCCCGGCGACCGCTGGCAGAAGTTCGCCAACCTGCGGGCGTACCTGGCGTTCATGTGGACCCACCCCGGCAAGAAGCTGCTGTTCATGGGCTGCGAGATCGGCCAGTGGCGCGAGTGGAACCACGACCACCAGATTGACTGGTACCTCACCCAGTACAACGAGCACAAGGGCGTGCAAACCCTGGTCAGTGACCTCAACCGGCTGTATCGCGACCACCCGGCGCTGTACAGCCAAGACTGCGTGCCGCAAGGCTTCCAGTGGCTGATCGGCGACGACGCGGCCAACAGCGTGTATGCCTTCCTGCGCTGGAGCAAGCACGGCGAACCGCTGCTGGTGGTGGCCAACTTCACCCCCGAACCGCGCGAAGGCTACCGCGTCGGCGTGCCGTTTGCCGGGCACTGGGGCGAGCTGTTCAACAGCGATGCCGAACTGTATGCCGGCAGCAACATGGGCAATGGGGGGGGCGTGCAGGCCGATGAGGAGGGCAGCCATGGGCAGGCGTACTCGCTGCTGCTGACGCTGCCGCCGTTGGCGGTGGTGGTGTTCAAGCCCGAGGCTAGTTGAGTGTTGGCGGGCCCTTCGCCCGGCACAGCCGGCCTCCCACGAGATTTGTGTAAAGGCTTGATTTACGAGCCAACACGTAACCCGTGGGAGGCCGGCTGTGCCGGGCGAAGGGCCCTCAACCTGTAAACCCGCTCACAAACTCGAACGCAACTTGATCGGCTCGCGCGCCGGCCCCGAGGGCGCGGCGTCCAGCCCGACCATTTCCTCATGCACCGCCGGCTGCACCAGAAAGAACGGCACCTGCGGCACGCTGGCCAGCACCTTGCGCGCTTCTTCCACCGAGGCCACGTGCAAGGTCTCGCCGTGGGCGTTGAGCACCCGTTCATTGCGCTCGCCCAGGCGCGCGTGCAACACATAGGAGCCGCCTTCGACCGAGACCAGGTCCAACGCCTGCACCTGGCCGGAGGCGACCTTTTGCGCCAGTTGTTCAAGGGTCATCTGTGTTCTCCTGCCATGGCCCCCGAAGCGGGCGCCCTTAGCAGTGTGAGGGCAGCCAGGCGCAGGGGTTCAGTCAGGCGTTCTGCGGCCGCAGGCTGCGGCGCTGCTCGGCCAGCCACTGCTCGAAGTCCGCCGCTGGCATCGGCCGGCCAATGTGGTAGCCCTGGCCGCTGGCGCAGCCGGCCAGGCGCAGGAAGTCCAGCTGGGCCTGGGTTTCGATGCCCTCGGCGGTTACGTTGAACGCCAGCGCGCGGCCCAGGGCGACGATGGCGCGGGTGATCTCGGCGTAGGTTTGGTCGGCGGGCAGGTCGCGGATGAACGCCCGGTCGATCTTCAAATGGTCCACCGGCAGCAACTTGAGGTAGGCCAGCGACGAGTGGCCAGTGCCGAAGTCGTCGATGGCCGTGCGCACACCCAACCCGCGCAGGCTGGCCAGTACCTGGCAGGCGTGTTCCTGGCTCTCCATCAGCAGGCTTTCGGTCACTTCCACCTCCAGCGCGCTGCCCGGCAGGCCATGGGCCTTGAGCGCGCGGCTGACACTGGCGACGAAATCACTGCGGTCGATCTGCGGGGCGGCCACGTTCACCGCCACCCGGCCGTCGAACAGGCCACGGTCGCGCCATTGGCGCACCTGCGCGCACACGTGATCCAGCACCCACTGGCCGATCGGGATGATCAACCCGGTGCGCTCGGCGACCGGAATGAACACATCCGGGAAGACCATCCCCACTACCGGGTCGCGCCAGCGCAGCAGGGCCTCGGCGCCGTCGACCCGGCCGCTGGCGAGGTCCAGCTTGGGTTGGTACCACACTTCGAATTCGTTGTAGGCCAAGGCCCGGCGCAGCGCATGCTCCACCGCCACCCGCTCCTGGATCGCCGAGGTCATCGACGGTTGGTAATAGCGGAAGTCATTGCGCCCGGCTTCCTTGGCGCTGTACATCGCCGTGTCGGCGTGGCGCAGCAGGTCCAGCGCGGTGCCGCCGTCGGCCGGGCAAATGGCTACGCCGATGCTGGCGCTGACCAACGCCGTGTTGCCGTCGAGGTCGAACGGCTGCTGCATCGCCTGCAGCAGCCGCTGTACGACTTGGCCGGAGTCCGCCGGGTGGCTGAGGCGGTCGAGGATAAAGGCGAATTCGTCGCCGCCCAGGCGGGCCAGGGTGTCCCACGGCCGCACCTGCTCGGCCAGGCGGCGGGTGGCCTGGCGCAGCAGTTCATCGCCGAGGGCATGGCCGAGGGTGTCGTTGATCACCTTGAAACCGTCGATGTCGAGCAGCATCACCGCCATGAAGCCGCCCCGGTGCTGCACCGCCTCGATGCAGCGGCCCAGGCGCTGGTGGAACAGCGTGCGGTTGGGCAGGCCGGTGACCGCGTCGTACAGCGCCATGCGCTCGAGCTCGGCCTCGGCCACCTGGCGTTCACCGATCTCGACCTTCAGCGCGACGTTACGGCGCTGGACCAGCACATGGCTGCGGCTGAGCAGGGCGGCGAAGCCGGTGAACAGCAAGGTGGCGGTGAAGGCCGCGAGGAACAGCCAGGAGTGGCTGAGCCCTATATTGGGCCAGCCACCGTGAGGCTGCGCGGCGATCTGCCATTGGCCACCGGGGATTTCGATGTCGGCCAGTACGCTTTGCGCGCTGAACAGCTCACTCGGGCCCCAGATCATCGCCCCGTCGGCGCCCAGGCCATCGGCCCCGCGCAGGGCGAGGTCGAGGTGGTGGTGGTCAAGTATACCGGCGGCCTTGAGCAGGCCGTCGACGTCGGTGATCACCGAGAGCACCCCCCAATACTGCTGGCGGCCGCTGTGCCCACTGAGAAACACCGGCCGCCGGTAGATCAGCGCGATGCCGCCCTGGCGCAATTGCGCCGGGCCGGACAACAGCGTGTGGCCCAGCTCGTGGGCACGTTGCACGGTTTTGTATTGCGCGGGCAGGGTGCGGTAATCCAGCCCCAGGGCGGCTTCGTTGCCTTCGTGGGGGTAAACGTCGGTGATCACATCGTTCGGCGCGATGGCCAGGTGGTGCAGGTACGGTACGCTGGCCAAGGCGCGGTCGGCCATGCCATGGAAGTGCGCTTCGGTGATGGTGCCGTCGACGCTGATCAGTTGGGTCAGCCCCTCGGTTTTGCTGAACGCCAGGCGGATCTGGCTTTGCGCCTGGGCCACCACCGCGCTCAGTTGCAGCCGCACGTCGCCGCGCAGCTCGGCGCGGCGGTGCTGCACATCGAGCATGCCCACGCCCCAGGCGAGCGGCAGCCCCACCCCGAGGATGGCCAGCGGCAACAGGTAGTGGCCGCCGCCCAAGGCACGGTGCAGGGCGCTCAGGGCGCTGCGAATGAGGGTAATGGCTGGGCGCAAGGCAGTTCCAGGCAATAGCTGAAAGGTTTCACTTACCTATCGGCCTGCCTTGGCCACGGCTTGAGGGCAGGTGGTCGGGGGGCTAGCCGGGGAAGTGGAAGCGCAGCACTTTCAGGCCGCCTTCAGGGTCTCTATCGGCAAAGGCCGGCGGATTTGCAATCCTTTCGACGAACTGCATGGCCGGCGCCTCGGCGGCCATGCAGCCGATGAGAAAATCCGCGCCCAGGCCGGGGTCGTTCATGCAGGCCAGCACCTGGGCGCCGGGGCTGAGCAAGGTAGGCAGGCGGCGCAGCACTTTGCGGTAATCCTGGGTCAGCACGAAGCTGCCTTTCTGGAAGGTCGGCGGGTCGATGATCACTAGACCGTAGGGGCCACCGCGGGCCACCTTGCCCCAGGACTTGAACAGTTCATGGCCGAGAAAGCTCACCCGGCCGAGGTCATGGCCATTGAGCCGGTGGTTGTCGCGCCCGCGGGCCAGGGCCGGGCTCGACATGTCCAGGTTGACCACCGCCTCGGCGCCGCCAGCCAGCGCGCACACCGAAAACGCACAGGTGTAGGCGAACAGGTTGAGCACCCGCTGGCCAGCGGCGTGCGCGCGCACCCACTGGCGGCCGGCGCGCATGTCGAGGAACAGGCCGTTGTTCTGCGCTTCGCCAAAGCTGAGCTGGTAGCGCAGGCCGTCTTCGCGCACCACCCACTGCCGGCGCGGTTCACCCAGCAGCCACTGGCCCGGGCTGCCGGGCAAATAGCGCTGTTGCAGCCACAGCGCCTGCACCGCCGGCTGGGTGGCGGCCAGCGCCAGGCAACGCTGGGCCAACGCGGCGAGGTCGTCGGGTTCGCGGAACAACTGCACCTGCAGCACGCCATCGAGCCAGTCAGCGCTGACTTGCTCCAACCCCGGCCAACGCTGCCCACGCCCATGCAGCAGGCGCCCGCTGCCCTCGGGCAGTGTGGCCAGGGCGGGTTGCAGCAGTTGCTGGAAGAGGTCGAGGGCGGCGCTGTTCATGGGCTGGCAGGTTGGCTGAAAGGGGGCGCGCAGTGTAGTGGAAAAGCAGGGGCTCGCGTAGACACAAATCTGGTGGGAGGCCGGCTGTGCCGGGCGAAGGGCCAGTCAGGCCATGTGCTCAGTAAAACCCGCTGGAAAGAACTAAGGCTGTTTACCCTCGGTTTAGCGCGCTGATGGCTTGAGTGAGCATGCCGGGCGGGCCAGCAGCCTCAGCGCATCCGCGCCATCACGTCATTGCCCCGCCACTGGTGCCACACCACCGCCGCCAGGTGCAGTGCCACCAGCGCGGCCAGCGCCATGCATACCAGGTGGTGCCACTGGTGCAAGCGCTGCAGCCACAGTGGGCTGTGCACCAGCGGCGGTAGGGTGAACAGGCTGAACATGCGCACCGGCGTGGCCATCATCAGCACACCGCTGGCCAACACCGCGGCGATCACCGCGTACAGCGCCCAGTGCACCGCGTCGGCAGCGCCATGGCCGGCGCTGGAGGGCTGGCGCAGGCGCAGCCACAGGCGCCAGGCAAAAAAGGGAATGAACAGCGACGTGACCTGCGGGTTGACCGCCTCCACCCACTGACGCAGCGGCGCCTCGGGGGCCAGGGCCAGCACGCCGAAACCACTGAAAGTGGCCCAGAGGATCATCGCGGCGGAAAACCAGTGCAAAAAGCGCCGGCTGCGGCTGTAGGGTGCATGCATAAGGAAGCAGGGCCAGGGTTGAAGATGGGACGCACGTGCAAATGCGAGGCAATCTTACCAGTGGCCCCTGGCCAGCTCAATGCGCGTAATCGCCGCGGTTGATGCAGATCAAGGTGCCGGCGTGGCCGCCGGGCGCTGGATGCGGCCGTCCTTGACTTCTTCGACGTACTGGTTGAGCTGCACCTCACCGCGCTGGAAGATCTCGATCATGCGCCTGAGGGCGTGGCTGTCGGTCTGGTTGCCGGTGCTGTCGAGGCGTTCGGCGATGCGTTTGAGTTCCACCACGGACCATTTCAGGTCCGAGGCGATGCCCTGCAGGTCTCGTTTCAGATCGGCTTCAGGCTTGTTCTGGCTCATGGCAAACCGCTGCGCCTCCGTTGCGTGCTGTTATGGCCGGTACGCCGATCATCCGCATCGTGGCGCCAACTATCAAGTGCATTCGATCACCGGGGGGCGCTCACCAGCTTAGCCGCACCCCCAGGCTGGCCCAGTGGCTGGCCTGCGGCTGGCTGTCGAGCTGCTGGCTGTAGCCCACGCTGGCCACCCATGCCAGCTCCGCCGTCAGTGCCCAGGTAGCGCCGGCCAGCAGGTCGGCGCGGCTGGCGCGGCGCTGGCTGCTGAGGCGGTCGCTGCTGGCGTAGGTCACGCTGTCGTGGCCGGCCAGGGTGTGGGTGAGGTCGGCCCGCAACCACGGTTGCAGGCGCCGGCTGGGGTTACCCGCCGGGCTCAGGCGCAGGCCCAGCCGGCCTTGCCAGGCGGTGCCCGCGGCAAACCCCACGGTCGACACCGCGTCGGCCTTGCGGTCGAGCGCCACACGGCTGGCGATCAGTTGCGCCTGCGGCTCCAGTTGCAGCGTGCCCAGGCGCCAGGGTACCCCGGCCTCGACTGAAGCCACCTGGCCATGGCCGGCCAAGTTCAGCGCCAGCCCGCGGTCAGAGCGGGCCTTGCCATCGAAGCGGCTGGTGGCCAGCTGCGCGTCTACATAAAGGCCCTGCTGGCTTTGCCAGGTCCAGTAGGCGCCGAGTTGGTCGCTGCGCAAGCTCAACCGGCCGGCGCGGCTGTTCGCCCAGCCGTCGTGGAAGCCCTGCACCGCGCCGCGCCCGCGCAGGGTGCCGGCAAACACCCCAGCCTGCTGCTGGCCACTGCCCAGTGTTCCGGTAAAAACGTCTTGCCCCACCTGGAAGCCACTGCTGCGCCCGGCAAAGCGTGGCTGCGCGGCACCGGCCCAGCGCTGGCGGCTTTGCTCGCCGATCAGCCGGCCCCAACTGGCGCTGCGCAGGGTGGCCTGGGGTTGGCCATGGCGTTCATGGAAGCTACCCACCGCCAGGCGCAGCAGGCCCTGGGCCACGCCCGGCACGGCCGCGTACAGCGGTGCTTCCATGCGGTACAGGGGGATGCTTTCGCCGGCGGCGGCGCTGGGCAGCACCGGCACGGCCTCGATCAGCGCGCCGCTGGCCGCGCTGATGCCCACTCCCTCGGCGGCCACCGTGGGTGCCTCGCCAGCGGTGGGGCCGACCACGCTGGAGCGCAGGTACCAGTTGTTTTCGCTGCCGGCGCTAACGCCGCCGCGGAACAGGTGGTATTGGTAGGCCCCGGCCGCCAACGGCGCACCCAGGGTGAAGGCGCCCGGGCTGCTGCTGGCGCCGTTCACCGCCTGCACCACGGCGATGCCGTCGGCGCCGGTGGCGGCGCCGCCACCGCCGAGGTTGCTGACCCGCAGCAGGGTTTGCCCACTGAGGGTGCCGCCACTGACGACCAGCGCATCGCTGGGGCTGCCATCGCCGGCCAGCACGCTCTGCAGCACCAGGGTACCGCCGGCGCCCTGGTAGTTGCCGAGCACGGTGAAGGTGTCGCCGGCGTGGGCGCCAGAAGCGCTCAGGTCGAGGGTGCCGGCGTTGACCACGCTGGCCAGCCCGCTCAGCGCGGCAACGCTGCCACCGGCCGAGGCCAGGGTGCTTTGCTCGGCAATGGTCAGGCTGCCGCTGAGGCTGGCGCTGTCGCCGAGGGTGAGGGTGTCGTCGAAGCGCCAGAGGCTGCCATCTTGCAGGCTGATGCGCTCGAAGTTCAGGTACCGGGCCGCGCCCAGCGGCTGGCTGGCGCTGATCACCAGGCTGTCGCTGCCCAGCCCGCCGTCATAGCGCGGCGGCGCGGCGAGGGCGGCGCTGCCTAGCCCGGCAAGGGTCAGTTGGTCATCGCCGGGGCCCAGGTCGAGGCTGCCCAGCACGCTGCCGCCCGCCCATTGCACGGTGTCGTTGCCAACACTGGCGAGGAGGTTGCCGCGCAGCTCCCCGCCGCTGATGCGGATCAGGTCGTCGCCGGCGCTGGTGCTGATGTTGCCGCCAATCTGCCCGCCCGAGAGCAGGATGGTGTCTTGGCCCAGGCCGGTCACCAGGTTACCGATGATCGTGCCGCCGCTCATGTCGAACAGGTTGTTGTCGAGCTTCATGTCGACCCGGCCGATACTGCCGCCGCTGAAGTAGGCCACATCGCCGTCTTCGAAGGCGCCGAGAAGGGTACCGCCGCTCATGTTGAAGGTGTCGCGGCCATCCCCTTGGGCCAGCGAGGCGAGGGTGCCGCCGGTCATCACGAAGTCATCGATGCCGCCGCCCTGGCTGAGCGCGCCTTGCAGGGTGCCGCCTTCGATCAGCGCGCTGTCGGCACCGTCGCCAAAGCTGATCGGCCCGCTGACCACCGCCGTGGAGCCGGCCGGGAATACCAGGCGGTTGTTGCCGCTGAGGTCCACCAGGCCGCTGGCGCTGCCGCTGTCACAGGTGTAGGTGTCGTCGCCGGCGCCGGGGCTGAGGTCACACGCGGCGTGGGCGGCGGGGCAGCTGAGCGCTAGCGTGGCGCAGAAATAGGCAGTGCTCGGGCGGGGCATGGAAAGGGCCATCCTTATTGGCGAGGGTGTGCGCAAGGACGGCGGGACGGTGCGCGATAGCGCACCTTGTAAGCATTTTGTAATTGTTCGCCTAGCTGATAGATCTACCAGCTAGCCTCAGGAGGCTTTCGGGCGTTTACTGGCGGCTTTGCCCTTGGCGGGGCGCTTGGCCTTGCCCGCCGCCGGCTTGCCCCCCAGGCTGCGCTTGAGCAGTTCGGTCAGGTCGATCACCTCGGCGCCTTTGCGCGGTTCGGCCTCAGGCTGCTCTACCGCCTCGAGCTTGCCTTGGCGAGCTTTTTGCTCCACCAGCGCCATGATCTTCGCTTCGAAGGAGTCCACGTAGTCATCGGGCGCCCAGTGCCCGCTCATGTCCTGCACCAGCTTCTTGGCCATGGCCAGCTCGGTTTTTTTCAGTTCCGGCGCGCGGGCGGCGGCGGGCAGCTCGAGGGTGTCGAGCCCACGCACCTCGGCGGGCCAGCGCAGCTTCACCAACACCAGTGCCTCGCCCAGCGGCATCAGCGCGCAGAGGTACTGGCGGGTGTGCAGCACCACCTCGGCCAGCGCCACCTTGTTCGTGCTGGCCAGGGTTTCGCGCAGCAGCGCGTACACCTTCTCGCCGCGTTTGTCTGGCGCCAGGTAGTAGGGCGTGTCGATGTGCTGCAGGGGGATCTCTTCGCGGGGGATGAACGCAGTGATGTCGATCGTCTGGGTCGCCAGCGGGTGCGCCGCGCGGATCTCATCCTCGCTCAGCACCACGTATTGGCCCTTCTGCAAGGCCACGCCCTTGACGATGTCGTCTTTTTTCATCTCCTTGCCGGTGACCTTGTTCACGCGCTTGTAACCGACTGGGTCCAGGCTGCGCTTGTCGAGCCAGTCGAAGTCCACGCCGTGGGGCGCGGTGGCCGACACCAGCGCGACGGGGATGTGCACCAGGCCGAAACTCACGGCGCCTTTCCAGATTGCACGGGGCATGTGCGGGCCTCCTCTATAGATGAACAACAGAGGCAGGCGAGGCCGGGAAAGTTCGTTGCATTGCGCTATCACGGTGCACCGGGCGGCATTTTGCATGGGCCCCATCGAGCCGCCGTGCAAAACGCATGAAGGCTTTTTGGTTGTTTGTTAAGAATGTTGCCTAACGCATTGATTTTAAAGGGCAGACGAACGGTATTAAAGCGGGCGCGGTTCGTGCTGCTAAAGGGGGAGCCGCAAGGGGCGGCCAAGGCTGTAAGCGCGAGGGTATGGGCCGTAGCGCACAGGGAATCAACACAACAAGGGAGAGGCCAGCATGCTGTCCACACTAGAACTTCGCAATATCATCGAAAACAGCTTCCTGCCACAGCGCTGCCAGTGCAGCCAGGCGCAGGACAACTCGCTGACGGTACGGATTTTCGACCGCGCCTCTGATCGCGTCGACCTGACCGTGACCGGCATCGACAGCCGCGGGCTGACCAGCAGCCGGGCGATTTCCAACCTGATCATGGGCTTGCGCAACGACCTGGCGATCAACCATCGGCAGATTCAGGCCAGCGAGCGCCTGCGCGCCAACGCCAGCCTGTAATCGGGGCCTGCGCCGCCCGCCGGCCGCGGGCGGCACGCCGGGCCTAGCCACGCCAGGTTTAGCCACGCCAGGTTTAGCCGCGAAAGAACACCTGCACCAAGTGGTAGCCGAACTTGCTCTTCACCGGGCCATGCACGGTGCGCAGCGGCTTCTTGAAAATCACCTGGTCGATCACCGGCACCATCTGCCCGGGCCGCACTTCTCCCAAATCCCCACCACGCTTGCCCGACGGGCAAATCGAGTGCTTGCGCGCGAGTACGTCGAACGCCTCGCCCTTGGCCAGGCGCAGCTTCAGCGCTTCGGCTTCGTCGCTGGTTTTGACCAGAATGTGCCGTGCTTGTGCCTTCATACCACCCCCAGCGGCACGGGGGCGAGGGTGCCCAGCAAGGCCACCGCCACCAGCGCCGCGGCGCCGCAGCACCATTCTACGCACACGCTCAGCAGCAGGCCTTTCGGCTGCTCGCGGCGGGCCTGTACGCGGTTGTACAGGGCCAGGGCGAGCATCGCCAGCACCAGCACGGCCTTGACCGCCAGCACCGTGGCGAACGGCGAACCGCTGGGCAGGAACTGCCCGGTGAGCACCCGCACGTTGACCACGCCAGTGAGCAGAATCACCCCGACCAAGGGCGTGCCGTAGGGGCTGAAGCGTTTTGCAACTTCATTAAATTCAATCAGTTGCGGTTTAAACTTCGCGCAAATAATCACAACAAGCGCGCCGATCCAGGCGCCGGTGGCGAGCAGGTGCGCGAGTTGGTTGAGCACCATCAGCCCGCCACCCAGGCCGCTGAACATGGCGCTGTGGCCCACCGGCGCAAGGGTGCCCAGGGCCAGGGTGCCCAAGGCCAGTGCCGGGGTGTGCGAGCGCCAACCGGGAATGCGCCAATACACCAGCTGCACCAGGCACAGCACCAGGTGCACGCCGAACACGTGGCCGAAGAACGTGCCGAACAGCACCGTGCGCAAGGTGGCGGGCTGAATACCGGCCGGCCAGCCGCCGGCCATCTGCGCGGAGGTGGCGAGCAGCCAGCCGAAGCCGCTGAGCAGGGCGAACAGCGCGACCATGCACAGGAACGGGTCCATCAGGCGGCGCAACGGTGGCAGGCCACGGGCTTCGATCAACAGCGGGCGAAACAGCGCCACGCCGAACAGCGTCATCAGGCTGATGAAATGAACCAGCCTGAATAAAACCAGTAAAGTCATTGGGTTAGAAGGCCTTGTTAAAGTCGTTGCTGATACTTTGGCACTGCCTTGCAGTGCCTGAGGCGCCGACTTTAACAGGGGGGTGTGGGGAGGGCTAGCCGAGGTGGGTGGGTATTGCACTGCCATGGCTGGGCTGCCGCGCCTGGCCTCTTTGCACGCCAGCGCGGCACCTGCAGCTTATTTCGAATGGCCGTCAGCGGTGTTGCAAGCTTTTGATCAGCGCGCCAATGCCCTCGGTCCAGGGCGCGGCCTTGTCGCTGTGGGTGACCCGATTGTGCAGGCCGCCCAGGCGTTCGCTGGTGATGCTTACCGCATCGCCAAGCTTGTGGGTGAAGCCGGCGCCGGGCTGGTCGCGGTCTTCGGTGGGGGCGAACAGGGTGCCGAGAAACAGCACAAAGCCATCCGGGTACTGGTGGTTGCCGTTAATGGCCTGGCCGACCAGGTTGGCCGGGTCGCGGCTGATCTGCGCCATCGAGCTTTCGCCGTGCAGCACAAAGCCATCCTCGGCGCCTTCGACCTTCAGCTTGACCACGCTCTGGCGCACGTCGTCGAGGCTGAAGCGCTCATCGAACAGCCTCACGAACGGCCCCAGGGCGCAGGAGGCGTTGTTGTCCTTGGCCTTGCCCAGCAGCAACGCGCTGCGGCCTTCGAAGTCGCGCAGGTTGACATCATTGCCCAGGGTCGCGCCATGGATGCGCCCGCGGCTGTCGACCACCAGCACCACTTCCGGCTCGGGGTTGTTCCAGCTGGAACTGGGGTGGATGCCGATTGGCGTGCCGCTGCCGACCGCGGCCAGCACTGGCGCCTTGGTGAAGATTTCCGCGTCTGGGCCGATGCCGACTTCCAGGTACTGCGACCACATGCCCTGGTCGATCAGCACCTGCTTGAGCGCCATGGCCTGGGCCGAGCCGGGTTCGAGGTTGGCCAGGCTGCCGCCGATGGCCTGGCCCACCTGGCGGCGGATGGCCTCGGCGCGGCCGGCGTCGCCGGCGGCTTTTTCTTCGATCACCCGTTCGATCATGCTGCTGGCGAAGGTCACCCCGGCGGCCTTGATCACCTGCAGGTCGATCGGCGCCAGCAGCCGCTCGGGGCTGGCCAGCAGTTCTTCGACGCTGCACAGGCGCGGGCCCTGGGCCGCGCGCAGGGCAAGGGCCGGGGCGTCGGTTTCGAGCAGCAGGCTGGTGGTGGGGTACTGCGCGGTGAGGTCGAACACGCCATCGGCGCGGATCGCCACCACGCAGGGCCCGGCCGGGCCACGCACGCGGCCGAGCAGGGCGGCCTGCTGCCAGTCTGGCGGCAGGCTGTTGGCGAGGGTCAGTTGCATACAGCCTCCTGTCAGTCGGCCTGCACGGTGGTTTGTTTTTGTTCGCCGAGCCCTTCGATGCCCAGCCGCATGGTTTGCCCCGGGCGCAGGAACACGGGCGCCGGCTTGATGCCCATGCCCACCCCCGGCGGGGTGCCGGTGGAGATGATGTCGCCGGGCTGCAGGCTCATGCAGCGGCTGACGTAGGCGATCAGCTGCGGGATGCGAAACACCAGGGTGCGGGTGTTGCCGTTCTGGTAACGGTGGCCGTCGACTTCCAGCCACAGGTTCAGTGCATGGGGGTCGGCGATTTCATCGCGGGTCACCAGCCACGGGCCGATCGGGCCGAAGGTGTCGAAGCCCTTGCCTTTGTCCCAGGTGCCGCCGCGTTCGAGCTGCCATTCGCGCTCGGACACATCGTTGATCACGCAGTAGCCGGCCACGTGCTCGAAGGCGTTGGCCTCGTCGATGTAGCGCCCACCCTGGCCGATGACCACGCCCAGCTCCACTTCCCAGTCGGTTTTCTTCGACTGCCGGGGGATCTGCACGTCGTCGTTGGGGCCGCAGATGGCGCTGGTCCACTTGTTGAAGATCACCGGTTCCGCCGGCACCGCCATGCCGGATTCGGCGGCGTGGTCGGCGTAGTTCAGGCCGATGCAGATGAACTTGCCGACCCGGCCCACGCAGGGGCCGATGCGTGGGTTGCCTTCTACCTTGGGCAGGCTGGCCGGATCCAGCGCGGCGATGCGTGCCAGGCCCTGCGGGGCCAGGTGCTCGCCGGCGAGGTCATCGAGGTGGGCCGAGAGGTCACGCAGTTGGCCGTGGGCATCGAGCAGGCCGGGTTTCTCTTGGCCGGTGTTTCCATAACGCAGCAATTTCATGGGTACGGTTCCTTCGGGTCAATGGGAATGGCGTGGCACCGGGTGCTCGGCGGTCACCCGCAGGTAGAGGGTAGCCGGCTCCAGGCAGCCGCCCGTGGAGAGTTGCCCGACCAACTGCCGGTACAGCGCTTGCCAGGGGGTTTGCGAGGGCGGGATGCTCGGCTTGCTCAAGGCTTGCCGGCGGGCGATTTCGGCCTCGTCGACCAGCAGGTCGACGCGCCGGTTGTTGAGGTCGACGCGCAGCCGGTCATTGGTTTCAAGCAGCGCCAGGCCGCCACCCACGGCGGCCTCTGGCGACATGTTGAGGATCGACGGGCTGGCCGAGGTGCCGCTCTGGCGGCCGTCGCCGAGGCAAGGCAGGGAGTCCACCCCGCGTTTGATCAACGCGGTGGGCGGGGCCATGTTCACCACCTCGGCGCTGCCCGGGTAGCCCACCGTGCCGCAGCCGCGGATCACCAGGATGCAGCGCTCGTCGATGTCCAGTTGCGGGTCATTGATTCGCGCGTGGTAGTCCTCGGGGCCATCGAAAACGATGGCGCGGGCCTCGAAGGTGTTCTCCGCGCCCGGCTCGGACAGGTAGGTGCGGCGGAACGCTTCGCCGACCACCGACATCTTCATGATCGCGCTGTCGAAAAAATTGCCCGACAGCACGATAAAACCCGCGCGGTGCATCAGCGGTTGCTCGAACGGGCGGATCACTTCGGCATCCTGGGCGGCGTGGGCCTTGACGATTTCGCCAATGCTGCGCCCGCTTACCGTGTTGCAGCCGCCGTGCAGGCGCCCGGCTTTGGCCAGTTCGTGCATCACCGCCGGCACCCCGCCGGCGCGGTGGAAGCTTTCGCCCAGGTACTTGCCGGCCGGCATGCAGTCGACCAACAGCGGTACGTCTTCGCCGATCCGTTGCCAGTCGTCCAGGCTCAGTTCGATGCCCATGTGCCGGGCAATCGCGATCAGGTGCGGCGGGCAGTTGCTCGAGGCGCCGAGGGCCGAGGCCACGGCGATGGCGTTCTCGAACGACGCGCGGCTCATCACCTGCGACGGGCGCAGGTCTTCGCGGACCATTTCCACCGCGCGCACGCCGGTGGCATAGGCCATCTGCCCGCGCTCGCGGTAGGGCGCCGGGATGCTCGCGCAGCCGGGCAAGGACATCCCCAGCGCCTCGGCCAGGGCGTTCATCGACAGCGCCGTGCCCATGGTGTTGCAGTGGCCCACCGACGGCGAGGCGGCGGTGGTCAGCTCCATAAAGCCTTCGTAGTCGATTTCGCCGGCGGCCATCAGGTTGCGCGCGTGCCACAGCACCGTGCCCGAGCCGACCCGCTGGCCCTTGTGCCAGCCGTCGAGCATCGGCCCGCCGGAGAGCACGATGGCCGGCAGGTCGGTGGTGGCGGCGGCCATCAGGCAGGCCGGGGTGGTTTTGTCGCAGCCGGTGGTCAGCACCACGCCGTCGAGCGGGTAGCCATGGAGGATCTCCACCAGGCCCAGGTAGGCCAGGTTGCGGTCCAGCGCGGCGGTGGGGCGGCGCGACTGCTCGGCGATCGGGTGCACCGGGAACTCCATCGGGATGCCGCCGGCGTCGCGGATGCCCGCCTTGACCCGCTGCGCCAGCTCCAGATGGTGGCGGTTGCACGGGGTCAGGTCGCTGCCGGTCTGGGCGATGCCGATGATCGGCCGGCCCGATTGCAGTTCGGCGCGGGTCAGGCCGTAGTTCATGTAGCGCTCGGTGTAGAGCGCGGTCATGTCGGCGTGGTCCGGGTCATCGAACCACTGCTGGCTGCGCAGGCGGCGTGGGGGCGAGTCAGTCATGGGGCAGTTTCCTTGTTCTTGTTCGTAAAAGGCTTAAGGGGCGGCGGGCTTGCCCAGCGGGTTGTAGCGCTGGCTGTGGTCGGCGCCCTGGCCGATGGCGTCGTGCAGGTCGGTCAGTTCGCGGTCGCGGGTTTCCACCGAGAGCCAGGTGCCGGCCAGGGTGGCCAGGGCCAGCACCAGGGTGTACAGCGCCATCACCCAATAGCCGCCGTCGACCCGGCTCAGCAGGAACACCCCCAGCAGCGGGGCGATCCCCCCGGACAGCAGCGCGCCGACCTCGCGTGACAGCGCCACGCCGGAGTAGCGGTAACGGTTGCCGAACAGCTCGGTGAAGTGCGCGCACTGGGCGCCAAGCATCGAGTTGGCGCCAATGGCAAAGCCGCCAAAGATGGCGATCACCGCCAGCGCCTGGTTGCCGGTACTGAGCATCCACCACGCCGGGAACGCCCAGGCCGCGGCGAACAGCGCACCGGCGCGGTACACCTTGAGGCGGCCGATGCGGTCGGACAGCGCGCCGAACAGCGGGGTGGTCAGCACGCTGGCCAGGCTCGCCCAGAGCACCGCGTTGGTGCCCACCGCGCCGAGCCCGGTCACACCGGTGCGCGGCGCTACAAAGCCGGTGAGAAAGGCAATCGCCACAGTGGCGTAGAGGGTGGAGGAGCCTTGCTCGCTCAGGCGCATCAGGATGGTCGCCGCCAGCGGCCGGCGCGCCTCGGTGAGCACCGCGCGCATGGGCGCGTGGTCCACCGCGTGGTGCGCGGCGAGGTTCTCGAACACCGGGCTTTCCTTGAGCTTCAGGCGGATCCAGATCGCCATGGCGATCAGCACCACGCTGGCCAGGAACGGAATGCGCCAGCCCCAGGCGAGGATTTCTTCCGGGGTGAGGGTCATTTGCAGGATGCGAAAGGTGATGGTCGCCAGCGCCAGGCCGGCGAAAATGCCCATGAACGGCAGCGCCGCGTACAGCCCCCGGCGGTGCTTGGGTGCCAGTTCGCTCATCAGTGTGGTCGCCCCAGACTGCTCGGCGCCGGCGCCAAAGCCCTGCAGCAAGCGCAGCGCCACCAGCAGCACGGCACCCACCGGGCCGGTGGGCAGCAGGCCGATGGCGGTGGTGGCCAGGCCCATCAGGCCGATGGTCAGCAGCAGCACCAGCTTGCGGCCCTTGCGGTCGCCCAGCGAGCCGAAGAACAGCCCGCCGAATGGCCGCGCCAGAAAGCCCGCGCCGTAGGTGGCGAAGCTCGCCAGCAGCGCGCCGGTGGGGCCGAGGCTGGGGAAAAACAATTGGCCGAACACCAGCGCGCTGGCCAGGCCGTAGAGGGCGAAATCGTAGTATTCGAGGGCGCCGCCGATGGCACCGGTGATGATGGCGCGGCGGAGCTGGCGTGGGGAGGGCGTTGTGGAGCTCACGGTGGGTCTCCTGAGTCTTTTTGTTGTTGTTGACTGCGCCATTACTGTTACCGATAACAGGCGATCCTGTAAAGCCGTGATTGGGCGGAATACGCAATATTCCGGTTGAGCGGCGTGACCGTTAACAACGCGATAACCGAGCGTTATCGCGCGATGCAAAGCCGTCATTGGCCGCTCGGGTACGCACGGCCCTACAGTGTTGCGGCGGCTAACCCGCGCAGGCCCTTCAAGAGGCGACCATGAAAACAATAAAAACCTGTAAGCACCTGGCGATCGCGTTTCTGTTCCTGATCGGCGTGATCAACTACCTCGACCGCAGCGCGCTGTCGGTGGCCAACACCTCCATCCAGCAAGACCTCTCCATCACCCCGGGCGAGATGGGCATCCTGCTCTCGGCGTTCTCCCTGGCCTATGCGTTCTCGCAGTTACCGCTGGGCATCCTGATCGACCGTATCGGCAGCAAGCTGGCCCTGGGCGGCTCGTTGATCCTCTGGTCGCTGGCGCAGATGGCCTTCGGGCTGTTCAGCCAGTTCTCCAGCCTGATGGGCATGCGCGTGCTGCTCGGCATCGGCGAGGCGCCGGTGTTCCCGTCGGCGGCCAAGGCCCTGGCGGAGTGGTTCGACGAGCAGGAGCGCGGCACCGCCACGGGGCTGGTGTGGTCGTCGACCTGCATCGGCCCGTGCCTGGCGCCGCCGCTGCTGACGTTGTTCATGGTCCACGCCGGCTGGCGCGGGATGTTCCTGATCACCGGGCTGCTGGGCCTGGTGCTGGCTGGCTGCTGGTTCGCGTTCTACAAAAGCAAGCGTGAGTACATGGCCGCCACTGGCCGCGCCGAACCCCAGCGCCCCGGCGCGCCGGCGACCAACGGCAAGCAGTTGCTGCGCGACTGGGCCGCGCTGTTTCGCCAGCGCAACACCTGGGGCGCGCTGTTGGGTTTCATGGGGGTGATCTACATGATCTGGCTGTACCTCACCTGGCTGCCGGGGTATTTCGAAAAACAACACGGCCTGGCCTTGTTCAAGACTGCCTGGGTGGTGTCGTTGGCGTTCCTCTGCGGCGCGGCCGGGACCATCGTCGCTGGGCGTGCCTGCGATTGGCTGGTCAAGCGTGGGGTCGGGCTGGTGGCCAGCCGTAAGCGGGTGGTGATCACCGGCCTGCTGGCGGCGGCGTTGTTCAGCCTGGTGGTGGGTTACAGCAAGGACGTGACCCTGTGCGTGGCGATGCTCTGCCTGGCAATGTTCTTCATCAGCATCTCCAGTGCCACAGCGTGGATGATCGTCAATGTGCTGGTGGTGCCGGAACGGGTCGCCTCGTTCGGCTCGATCCAGAACTTCGGCGGCTACCTGGCGGGGTCGGCGGCGCCGATCATTACCGGCTTCAGCGTGCAGTACAGCGGCAACTTCGACTCGGCGTTCATCACCAGCGCGGCGGTGGCGGTGTTTTCGGCGGTGGCGTACTGGCTGTTGTTGCGGGCACCGCAGCCGCTGGCGGAGGGTGTGGCGGCGGCGCGGCCGCAGGTGGTGCACTGACGGCGCGGGCCCTTCGCCCGGTAAAGCCGTAATGCTGTTCACTTAAGCAATCAAAACGCTGAGTTGAGGGTTAAAAGCCCTGATTTTTTCAAATGGTTTTACTGAGTGCATGAGCTGACTGGCCCATCGCCCGGCACAGCCGGCCTCCCACCAGATTTGTTTAAGCCATCGATTTACGAGGCAATACAGAACCCGTGGGAGGCCGGCTGTGCCGGGCGAAGGGCCCGCAAGCGCTTAAACGATCACGCCCTGGCTACGCAGGTAGTCGTCGTAGGTACCGCTGAAGTCCACCACGCCATCGGCCGACAGCTCGATGATGCGGGTGGCCAGCGACGACACGAACTCACGGTCGTGGCTAACGAACAGCAAGGTGCCGGGGTAGTGCTCCAACGCCAGGTTGAGCGCCTCGATCGACTCCATGTCCAAGTGGTTGGTGGGTTCGTCCATCACCAGCACGTTGGGCTTTTGCAGCGCCAGCTTGCCGAACAGCATGCGGCCTTGTTCACCCCCGGAGAGCACCTTCACTGACTTGAGGATGTCGTCGGCGGAGAACAGCATGCGCCCCAGCGCGGCGCGGATGTTCTGCTCGCCCTGGGTCCATTGGCCCATCCAGTCGAACAGGGTGTCGTCGGCTTCGAAGTCGTGGGCGTGGTCCTGGGCGTAGTAGCCCAGCTCCGCGGCCTCGGCCCATTTCACCGAGCCTTGGTCCGGGGCCAGTTCGCTCATCAGGGTGCGCAGCAGGGTGGTTTTGCCGATGCCGTTCGGGCCGATGATCGCCACCCGCTCGCCGGCTTCGACCTGCAGGTTCAGGCCGCTGAACAGCGGTTTGGCGTCGAAGCCCTTGGCCACTTTGTCGAGGGTCAGCGCCTGGCGGTGCAGTTTTTTCGTTTGGTCGAAGCGGATGTACGGGCTCACGCGGCTCGATGGCTTGACCTCTTCGAGCTGGATCTTGTCGATCTGCTTGGCCCGCGAGGTGGCCTGCTTGGCCTTCGAGGCGTTGGCCGAGAAGCGGCTGACGAACTGCTGCAGTTCGGCGATCTGGGCTTTTTTCTTGGCGTTGTCCGAGAGCAGGCGCTCGCGCACCTGGGTGGCGGCGGTCATGTACTCGTCGTAGTTGCCCGGGAACAGGCGCAGCTCGCCGTAGTCGAGGTCCGCCATGTGGGTGCAGACGCTGTTGAGGAAGTGGCGGTCGTGGGAAATGATGATCATGGTGCTGTTACGCACGGTGAGCACGCCTTCCAGCCAGCGGATGGTGTTGATGTCCAGGTGGTTGGTCGGTTCGTCGAGCAGCAGCACTTCCGGGTCGGAGAACAGCGCCTGGGCGAGCAATACCCGCAGTTTCCAGCCGGGGGCGACTTCGCTCATCGGGCCAAAGTGCTGCTCGAGCGGGATCCCCAGGCCCAGCAACAGTTCACCGGCGCGGGATTCGGCGGTGTAGCCGTCCATTTCGGCGAATTCCGACTCCAGTTCGGCCACCTTCATGCCGTCGTCTTCGCTCATTTCCGGCAGGCTGTAGATGCGGTCGCGCTCGGCCTTGACCTTCCACAGTTGCTCATGGCCCATGATCACCGTGTCGATCACGCTGAAGTCTTCGTAGGCGAACTGGTCTTGGCGCAGCTTACCCAGGCGCACGTTCGGCTCGAGCATCACTTGCCCACCGGACGGCTCGAGGTCGCCACCGAGGATTTTCATGAAGGTCGACTTGCCACAGCCGTTGGCGCCGATCAGGCCATAACGGTTGCCGTTGTTGAATTTGACCGAAACGTTTTCGAACAGCGGCTTGGGGCCGAACTGCATCGTGATATTCGCAGTTGAAATCAAGGGTTTACCTATCAATGACTTACAGTGGGGCAACGCGCGCGCACCGGCTTGAGGTGCGCGCTTGCCCCGGATGAACGTAGGTCAGCCCCGTGCACGGGTTGCGCGCGGTGGCCAAGCGGTTAAAGGATAAATGCGGGGGGTACGCCAGACATTGCGCGTATTGTGTCATAGCTGTGGCGGGAGGTGTATGGGGTTGCAGTGGATTGCCCGGCCCTTCGCCCGGCACAGCCGGCCTCCCACCAGATTTGTGTAAGCCATTGATTTTGGAAGCAACACAGACCCCGTGGGAGGCCGGCTGTGCCGGGCGAAGGGCCAGTCAGATCATGCGCTCGGTAAAAAACCAGGGAGAGATCAAGGCTTTGTACCTAAGATTTAGCGCTTTGATTGCTTAAGTGAACAGCACTCCGGCTGTGCCGGGCGAAGGGCCCTCGAACCCCGCACCCACGACCGTTCAGCCGCTGCTTCGCACGCCCAGCCCGCGCGCGCCTCCAACCTATGAGCCCAGGCAACTTGCCCAGGCCACGGAGGCACACATGCACAACAGCACCCAACAACAAGGTGGTTTCGGCAACGATCAAGCGCAGGCCGACCCGCTGGACCCGCTCATGCCCGGCCAGGACCCGGAAGCGACCCCAGGTGAAGGCAACCTCGCCGACCATGAAGGTGAGATCCCGCTGGACCCGGAAGACGATGCACCGGCCGTTGAAGACGACCCGCTGGCCGATGACAACACCGGCAACGCCGCGATCTGACCCCCCACGCCCGCCACCCAAGGCGGGCTCCCCGCTTACTTGACGGTAAAGTCCGAGCGCTGGAAGCTCTGGCTGCCGGCCCGTTCGTTCTCGATGGTGAGTTTGCCGTTGTCGACTGCGTAATGGGTTTGCGTGTCGCCATCGCCATAGGCGTTGCGCCAGCGGCCCCAGAGTTTTTCGTCGCTCAGGTAACCCGACCAGATCACTCGCGAGCCTTCGAGGCGGCAGCGGTAGCGGAACAGGTCGCCGTCTTCGCGGCGGTAGGAGATTTGCGGCGTGTCACCGGGGCGGTCGGTCTTCATGTATTTGGGCGAGCGGCCCATCTCGACGGCGATCGCCGCCTTGCAGATGTCGGCCGATGAAAACTCCGCGGCCTGGGCCGTGCCCCCCATCGCCACTGCCATGCCACCCACCCAGCCAAGCCATGCGCGCATATTCCCCGTCCTTTATGCGTTGGAACAATGCCCCCAGTGTACACCCGCCGCCATCAAACACGCTGGCGCGCGCTGATGAAATCAATGAACACGCGCAACTTGCGCGGCATCAGCACGCGGCTGGGGTAGTACAGGTAAAAGCCACCGTAGCTGGGCCACCAAGGCTCGAGCACCGGCACCAGGGTGCCGGCGGCGAAGTCGGCGCGCACCGCCGGCTCGAGGTAGCAGCCGATGGCGGCGCCGGCGCGGGCGGTATCGAGCAGCAGGCTGCCGGTGTTGGTGATCATCGCTGGGTTGGCTTGCACCTCCAGCCATTGTTCGCCTTGCTGGTATTCCCAGCGCATCGGCTGCTGGCCGTTGCCCAGCCGCGGGCAGGCGCAGCGGTGCAGCAGCAGGTCTGCCGGTACCCGCGGCGCGCCGTGGCGGGCGAGGTAGGCGGGGGCGGCGAAGGTGGCGCCGCGCAGCGAGCCGCCCAGGGGCACGGCGACCACGTCGTGGGCAAGGCTTTCGCCCAGGCGGATGCCGGCGTCGAAGCCGCCGCCGACCAGGTCGACCAGGTTGTTGTCGCAGTGCAGGTCGACGATCACCTGCGGGTAGGCGGCCATGAACGCCGCCAGGTGCGGCATGATCAACAGCTGCGCGGCCACGTCGGAGACGTTCAGGCGCAGCAGCCCGGCCGGCGCCTCGCGCCACTCGGCCACCTCGGCGATGGCCTGCTCCAGCCCACCCAGGCTGGCGCCGGTGGCCTCGAGAAAGCGCTGGCCCAACTCGGTGAGGCCCACCCGGCGGGTGCTGCGCTCGAGCAGGCGTACCCCTAGGCGGGCCTCGAGGCTGCGTACGGTTTGCGACAACGCCGAGGGCGACACGCCCAGTTCGCGGGCGGCGCGGCTGAAGCTTGAATGGTGGGCCACGCGGCTAAAGGCGGCGATGGCCGGGAACAGGTCGAAGGCGGGCATGGTCTCTGTGAAGCCTTGCTTAAAGGTGCATCCAGGATTAGGCGATTTTTCCGCACAGTGCAAGGGCTTAGGCTGGGGACTCACCCATTGCACAGCAGGAGCGCAGCATGCCCCTTCAGTTGAACGACTACACCACCCTCGGCCGCTCTGGCTTGCGCGTCAGCCCCGTGGCGCTGGGCACCATGACCTTTGGCCAGGACTGGGGCTGGGGCGCCAGCGAGGCAGATTGCCGGGATATTCTCGACACCTACCTGGGCGCCGGCGGCAACTTCATCGACACCGCCAACTTCTACACCGGTGGCACCGCCGAGCGCTTGCTTGGGCAACTGCTGCAGGGCCGCCGCGAGCAGGCGGTGATCGCCAGCAAGTACTCGCTGAACCTTGACCCCAGCAACATCAACGCCGGCGGCAACCACCGGCGCAACATGGTCCGCGCGGTGGAGGCCAGCCTGCGGCGGTTGAACACTGACTACCTTGACCTCTACTACCTGCACGTGTGGGACGCGACCACGCCGGTGGAGGAGGTGATGCGCGCCTTCGATGACCTGGTGCGGGCCGGCAAGGTGCTGTATGTGGGCATCAGCGACACGCCGGCGTGGCAGGTGGCGCGCATGCAGATGCTTGCCGAGCTGCGCGGCTGGGCGCCGTTCGTGGCGTTGCAGATCGAGCACAGCCTGGTCGAGCGCAGCGTGGAACATGAGCTGCTGCCGATGGCCGCTGAGCTGGACCTTGCCGTACTGGCCTGGTCGCCGCTGGCCGGTGGGGTGCTCACCGGCAAATACAGCCGGGCTGATATCCAGGCCTACCAAGGGCAAGACATGTTCACCGCCGGGCGCGGCGCGGTGGTGTCTGGGCTGGGCGCACTGCGGGAGCGCAACCTGCTGATCGCCGACACGGTCAAGGCCGTGGCCGAGGAAACCGGGCACAGCAGCGCCCAGGTGGCGTTGGCCTGGCTGCTCGGGCGGCGGGCACCGCGGGTTATTCCGATTTTGGGCGCGCGCACGGCGGCGCAGTTCAAGGACAACCTGGGGGCGTTGAGCGTGGCATTGAGCGAGGAGCAGGCGCGGCGCCTGGAGGCTGCCAGTGCCATCGAGCCGATCTTTCCCCATGGCTTCCTGCCGAGGGTGATGGGGCAGGTGCTGGGCAGTGGCCGTGTGCAGAGAGGGTGGTAGGGGGGCGGCCCTTCGCCTGGCTGTGCGGGCGAAGGGCCGTCGGCTCAGCAGTAACGATCAACCACCTTCACCGCGCCGCGGCGCAGCCCTTGGCATTCCTGCGTGAGGGTATGCAGCACGCGGTGCAGGAAGTCGCGGTCGGCCGCGGCCTTTTTGCCCACGTAGCCGCCGCCCCGGCGGTAGGTGCGCAGCCGCGCACGCATGCTCGGGCGGTGTTGCTCGAAGGCGGTTTCGCAGGCCTCCGGGCCCAGCGCCTCGATGTGCACGTCACCGCTTTCACACACCCAGAGGATGTGGCTGTCGTGGCTGTCGCGGCGGGCGGCGAACAGCTGTGCCAGGTCGTCGACGGTGGGTTGGTCGTTCAGGTTGATAGTCATGGCCTTCACCTCGTCTTGTGCTAGCGGTTGATTAAAGGCAACGGCCCAAGGCTGTGTAGTGGATGAGGTTTGGCACTACATACGAATGCCAGGCACACACAGGCTGCGATCGCAGGGCGACGGCATTGGCAAAGGGGAGGCAATAGGTGGGCCTGCCCGGCAGTTGACAATGTCCAGCAGCATGGCACGCCGTTAATACGGGCATGCCTGCGTGTTAGCTCATCAATCTGCCTTATGGGCAGCACATTCACGAAGCACCTGGCGGCTGGCCAGGTGGATCAGGCCGCTGTTTCCAGCGCTCCCGGTCGGGGAGATGGGCCAATCATGCAAGGGCAAAGGCGGCACGTCAACTGTTTTTGTAGTGCTACTTTCGTAGCACTACATTTTGCCGGAGTGTCGGACAATCAACCGATCGGGCCCAGCCCGTAGGTTTTCACCAAGCCGGCGTAGCGGTCGATTTCTTCGCGCATGCGGCTGTGGATCTGCGCCGGGGTGAGCAGTGCCGGGCGCAGCAGCAGGTCTTGCTGCATGGCCTGGTAATCCTGGCTGGCCTGCACCCCGCGCAACATGCGGGTGAGGTTGGCGGCTTGCGCGGCGGGCAGGGCCGCGGGGGCAAACCAACCGTACCAACCGTCGAGAATCAGTTCCGGCAGGCCTTGCTCGGCGAAGGTCTGCACCTCGGGCCAGGCCTGCAGCCGCTCGGCGCTGCTCACCGCCAAGGCGCGAATACTGCCGCCCCCCAGCAGCTTCTGGTTGCTGCTGACCACTAGCGCGGCGGCCAGTTGGCCGTCGCGCAAATCGCTGAACATCGCCAGTGGGCCATGGTAGGCCTGGGGCCGCAGGGCGATTTCCTTGATCCGCGCCAGCATCAGGCTGCCCAGGTGGCCCTGGGAGCCATACAGGGTAAAGCCGAGGTCGCGGTAGTCGGGGTTGCGTTGCACCCAGGCCAGGTATTGGTCCACCGTGCGCACCGAAGCCGGCACCGCCGGGCCCACTGCCAGGGCGTAGTCGTAGGCGCCCAACAGGCCCAGCGGCGTGAAGTCGGCCAGCGGGTCGTAGTCAAGCTTGCGGTACATGCTTGGGAACAACACCATCGAGCCAGACTGCACCTGCAACAGCGTAGAGCCATCGGCCGGGGCGATCTTCACCTGGCGGGTGGCATCCTGGGTGTTATGGGTGGGGACGATCTGCAGTTCATAGTTGGCTTGGTACTGCGCGGCCAGCATTGCCAGGGTGCGCCCTGCCAAGCGCTCGCCGACCGCACCCGGAGGTACCCCGAACACCAGTGTGTTCACCTCCGTTTCTGGCCCGGCCGCCCAGGCCGGCAGGGCGCCGGCCAGCAACATGGCCATGGAATTACCGAGAAACCTGCGCCTGCTGCGGTGCATTTAGCGTACTCCTGGGGGGCAGATCACCTGGATCCGATCCTGAGTAGTGTAGTCAATGCACGGCGTTGGGCTGGCTCAGTCGAGGTACTTCAGCCCCAACGAACGCGAGAGTTGCGCATATTGCGCGGTTTCTTGCGCGGTGCGTTGTTGAATTTGCTCCGGCGTCAGCCGCAGGGGGGTGATCAACAGGCGCTTTTGTAGCTCCAGATAGTCGGGCTTGGCTTGCATCTCGGCAATCTTGCCGGTCAGCTCGTTCAGCAGCCCCGTAGGCGTGGCTGCGGGGGCATACCAGCCGTACCACACGTTGATGTCCATGCCCGCTACGCCTTGTTCCTGCAGCGTGGGCACGTTCGGCCAGTAGGGCACCCGGCGCGCCTGGGTGGTGCCGATCGAGCGCAGCGTACCGTTGGCCCACAGCGCCGAGTTGCCGTTGCCTGCAGCCGTAAAGCCAGCGGCGAGGTTGCCGTTTTTCAGGTCGTCGATCAGGATGCCAGAACCTTGGTAGGGCCGCGCGTTGAAGGCCATGCCGGCCCTTTGCGCGAGCATCAGCGTCGCCAGGTGACCTTGCGAGCCGTAGATGGCGAAGCCGATGTCGCGCAGGTCTGGGTTGTTCTTCACCCAGGCCTCGTACTGCGCCAGGGTGGTCACGCTGCGCGGCACCGCCGGGCCGACGGTCAGCGACAGTGAGTATTCTCCAAAACACGCCAGCGGGGCAAAATCCTTCTGCGGGTCATAGCCCAGGTTGCGGTAAACCGCTGGCAGCAGGCAGGTGGCGGTGGATTGCGCTTGCAGCAACACGCTGCCATCCGGAGTGCCCTTGGCCGCCATTTCAGCCGCCAGGCGGGTGTTACGGCCCTCAATGTTGCGCAACTGGTACTGCACCCCGGCGGTGCTCGCCAGGATGGTCGTGGCGCCCAGCGCCAGTTGGCTGCCGATCGAGCCTGGTGGGTAGCCAAACAACAAGGTGCCCTGGCTGGGCAACCCGGCGGCGCGCGCGCCCGGCAGGGCGCCGGCGAGCATCAGGGCACTGGAGGCGCACAAAAAGCCACGGCGGTTGAGCATACTACTTCTCCCGTAAAGTTGCCGGTGCTCGCCCATCAGGCCGTCAGGCGCAGGCAGTTCCAGCATTGAGCGTTGTTGTCAGGGTCAATCACGCAACTCGGCGATCAGCAGGTGCCAAAGGCGGGTCAGGCTTTGTTCGGCCAGGCTTTGCGGCGTTGCCGCTAGCTGAATTTGCCCGCGTATCTGCTGGGCGGCGCCTTCCGGGGCGGAGCCCAGTACCTCGAAGCTGACCCGGTGCTGGGCACTGACCGGCACCGAGCGGTGTTCTTTGTCTTCCTGGGCGTCGATTGGCCCGCCGTAGCGCGAACTGAGGCTGTCGGGGCTGATGAATTCGCTGGCTTGGTCTTCAAGCCGGGCCAGGCGCACCCTGCGCTTGGGCAGGCTGGGCTCGTCGGCGATGAACACGCCCTCGGCGCCGGCCTGCAAGCGGCTGATGTCTTTTTCGTTGACGAAGCCACTGGCATCCTGGCTGGCGCCGATCAGCACCCGGCCCAGGGTGGTGGCAGGGCGCACCCACATGCCGGCCTGCAGGTTGGCCGGCACGTCGGCCAGCACGCCGTCTTCAGGGGCGCGCCATTCGAGCATGGCGGCGCGCTCGGCCAGGCCCTTGAGGTCGGCCTGGGCTTGCAGTTGCTGCTGGCGCAGCACGATGGTTTCGGCGCGGTCCTTGGCGTCGCCGCCGATGCGGTCGAGGCGCTCGCTGGCGATCACCAGGTTCAACTGCGCCTCGGCGCGCTTGCTGTCGAGCTCTGGCGAATAGAAACGCGCCAGCAGTTGGCCCTTGCTCACCGCCGCGCCGGGCTGCAGGTGCACTTCTTCGATGCGCGCGTCTTCCGGGGCCTGGATCGGCACCTCTTGCTGCCAGCCGAGCATTGCCGGCACGCTGACGTGGCGGTCCAGCGGCAGCAGCAACAGCCCCAGCAGGGCGCCGCCGAGCAGCCACAGCCCGGTGCGGCGGCGTTGGGCCACGCGCTCGCGCAGCTTCCACCAGTGCGCGCCGACCCGCAGCAGGCGGCGGCCGACGAAATTCCACAGGGCATAGCCGAGCAGCGCCAGGCCGGCCAGTTCGAACAATTGCTTGTAGGTGAACCAGGCGATGGTGCAGCTCAGGGTGATCTGGTAGCACCACACCAGGGTGCCGTACACCGTGAAAAACACCGCGCGGCCGGGGCTCAGCGCTTCTGGCGGTTCTTCCACCGGGCCGAGCAGGCAGCGCCCGAGCAGCCATTGGTTCCAGGCCAGCGCGCGCGGCTGCAGGTTGTCGATCTTCAACGCGTCGCTCAGGAAGTAGTAACCGTCGAAGCGCGACAGCGGGTTGAGGTTGATGAACAGGCTGGTAGTCCAGCTGGAGGTGGCCAGCACGAAGGCGATGCTGCGCAGGGTGCCTTCGGGGAACACCGCCCAGGCCAGGGTGGCCAGGCCGGCGACGAAGGTTTCGGCGATCACCCCGCCGGCGGCGACCCACATCCGCGCGCGCGGGTCGTTGAGCCGGGCCACGTCACCCAGTTCGGTGAACAGCATCGGTACGCCCATGAAGATCGACACGCCCATCTTGCCCACGCGCACGCCGCGGGTCATCGCCATGTAAGCGTGGCCCAGCTCGTGCAGCACCTTCAGCCCGGCCAGGGCGCAGGCGTAGGCGACCACCCCTTGCACGCTGAAGAAGTTCGAGAACGTACCGATGAATTCGTCCCACTGGCGGCTGGTCAGGTACAGCCCGAGCAGGGTGAACACGGCCCACACGCTGACCACCGTGCGCCCGCCGATGGCTTGCAGCATCGGCAGGCAGTAGCGCAGCAGCGAGTGCGGCGCCCACATCGGCAGGCGGAACCCCAGCAAGCGCCCGACCAGCCCGCGCAGGCCGTGGCCGCGCAGGCGCTCGGCCTGTTCGGCCAGGCGTTGGTAGGCCTGGCGGCCGCGGGCTTGCAGCAGGTGGTGGTCGGCGAGGAATTTCACCAGGCCTTCGAAGGCGTCGTTGTCCCAGGCCTGGCGGCGCGCGGCCAGGGCCTGGCGCAGGCCGCCAACGGTGCCGTGGTGCCACAGCGAGAGCAGGGTGACGTCGTCGCCACCGAGCAGGTAGAAACGGTGCTGCAGCGGGTCGTACAGGCGCCAGCGCGGCGCCCCGGCGTCGTCGCTGCTGGCCGGCTCCAGGCGCAGCTCCTGGCGCAGCGGCGGCAGTGGCGGGTCTTGGCTGAGGCTGACCATGGGCTAAACCCCCAAATACTGGCGCACGGCGGCGATCGGCCGGCGCAGCAGCTGGAACGCCAGCGGCGCGTAGTTGCCATACACCCGCGCGGTGCCGCGGGCGCCGATGCGCGGGGTGGCGCCTTCGCCGGGGCTGGCGATCAGGGTGTAGCTGGTGACCCCGGCCGGGGTGCTCTTGGGCGTGTAGCTCACGCTTCGCAGCTGGCCGTTGAGGCCGCCGAGCGGGGCGCTTTCGAGGTACACCGCGACCGGGTTGCCGCTGGCCAGGTCGATCGCGTTGGCGGTAGACAGGTCGATGCGGTAGTTGACCTTCGCCGGGTCGGCGACCTGGAGGATTTCCTCGCCGACCATCACCGAGCGGCCCTCCCAATCGCGGCGGTCGCTGTACACCGCCAGGCCGTTGATCGGGGTGCGCACCAGGGTGCGCTGCAGCACTTCCACGGCGTAGTTGTACTTGACCTTGGCCAGGTCGTGCTCGGCGGCGGCGATGGCCATTTCGTGGGCGGCGTCCTGGTCGTTGAAGGCCGCCGCCGAGGTGCGCCGGTCACGGGCTTCGGCCACCGCCAGCTCTTGCTGGGCGAGGACCATCTCATTGCGCGGCTGGATGTCTTCGAACTGCACCAGTGGCTGGTTGGCGCTGACCTGGGTGTTCGGCCCGATCAACAGCTTCTTGATCACGCCGTTGATCGGCGCGGTGAGGATGTACGGCTGGTCGGCGATCACTTCCACCGGCGCCATCACCGACAAGCGCACCGGCACGCAACCGATCGCCACCAGCACCGCCGCGGCGATCGCCAGGTTGCGCCGGCCCAGGGGCAGCCGGCTGAGCAGGCTGCGGGGTTTGCCGAAGGCGCGCCAGGCGTGCCCGTAGGTTTCGCCCAGGCGTTGCAGCAGCACGCCGTCGCGGGGGGCGAATTCGCCCTCGCGCAGGAACAGCGCGCCGCCTTGCAGGCGTTTTTCGCGGTCCAGCAGCGGTTGCCAAAAGCCATGGCGCAGGGGGAACTCGGCCAGGGTCGGGTCGCCGCCGCTGGGCAGCAGCAGGGCCCCCGGCTTGGCCAGCTCGCCGCGTTGTTCGCAGGCGCCCAGCCAGGCGCCCATGGCCTGCGCCAGAGGGGCGTGGCGGTCAGGCGCCGGCAGGCTGTTGACGGTGTTCAGTTGCAACCCTTTGCCCACGCCGCCACGCCGCCAGATCATCGCCTGGCCATGGGGCACCAGGTCTTGCAGGTGGTTGGCCCAGTGGAAAAACAGCTCGCGCTCACTGGGCTGGCGGCGCACTTCGGCCTCGATCGCCAGCAGTTGCAGGGCGGCGCGGTGGGCCTTTTCGGCGTCGCCGGCGGAGACGTGCGCGCTCGGCGGCTGGGTCGGCAACTGAACGTTGATCATGGGCGGCTGGCCAGGCTGTCGTCGAAACGGGCGGTGCCGCTCATGCCCGGAATGGCCGAACCGTTGGCCTTGCCACTGAAGCGGCCGATGATCTTCACGGTCTTGCTGACCGGGTCAACGGCGGGCAGCAGGCGGTCTACCACGGCCTGGCCGGTCTGGCCGGTTTCATCCACGCGGAAGCTGAACGCGGTGTCGGGCTTGAGCCACTGCATCCATTTGCTCGGCACGATCAGGTCGAGTTCCAGCGCGCTGGTGTCGACGATCTTCAACAGCGGTTCGCTCACCGACACCGATTCGTACAACCGCGCCATGCGCTCGGTGACCCGGCCGCTGTAGGGGGCGAAGATCTTGCACTGCTTGATCTGCGCCTTCAGCGCCTGGGACTCGGCCTTGGCCTTGTTCAGTTTGCTCTCGGAAATCAACAGGTCGAACTTGCCGATGGAGTTGAATTTCTCCAGCTCCTGGTTGGTTTCTACGGTTTTTTGCTCCACCTGCACGGCGGCGTCGGCGGCGCGCAGTTCGGCGGCGGGTTTGTCGCAGTCGAACTCCACCAGCAGGTCGCCCTGCTTGAACGCCTGGCCTTCGCTGAACGGCATCTTGATCACCTGGCCGACCATGCCCGAACTCAGCTTGGCTTCGCGCACGGCGCGGACCACGCCGCGCACCTGGCCGTTACCGGCATCGTCGCTGGCGGGCTTGTCGGCCACCGCCGGGCTGGCAGCGCTGGCCGGGGCCGGGGCAACCACGGCGGCGGCAGGGCTGGCTTGGGCCGGGGCCATTTGCGCCGGGGTGGTGATCGCCTGCGCCGGCATTTCTACCGCGGCGGCCTGGGGCACCAGCTCCACCGGGGCCTTGGGCGGCGCCGCGTGGCCGCCGAACAGGGCGTAGGCCGAGTAGCCCAGAGCCCCACACAGCACGATCAGGCCAGCAGGTTTACGGATGATCATAGCGAGGCACTCCCGGTTTCTTCAGGCATGGCCGGAAGGCTGCTGGCGCGCTCGGTCCAGTGTTCCTGGAGCTTGGCGGCGATGTCAGCGATCGGCGTTTGGGGTTGAATGTCGACGTCGAAGTTGTCCAGGCCCATCGAGGCGTACAGGTTGGCATAGGCGTTCTGTACGTCTGCGTAGGCCGAGTCGTAGCGCACTTCGGCGAGGATCGAGTTCATTTCTTCGCGCACCAGATCGCGCTGGCTCACGGTGTGGGCCTGGAAGCCTCCACGCGACAGCTCGACGATGTGCTGCTGCACGTCTTCGGCGTTGCGTTGGGTGCCCAGCTCCTGGGAGTAGCGGATGAAGCGCACGCGGGCGACGTGGATCTGCGTCATCACCGCCATGGTCAGGGCCAGTTGGCGTTGTTCGATCACCTGGCCTTCGGCTTTCAGCGCTTCTTTTTGCATCGGGTAGCGGAACACGTTCATCAGGTTCCAGCTGATCTGGCCGCTGGCGTTGAGCCAGCTGTTGTTGTACAGGTATTGGTTCGAGTCATAGTTCAGCCCCAGCACGCCCTTCAGGCTCGGCAGGGCGCGGATCAATGCGGCGGTTAGCTCGTTCTGGTTGATACGCTGCTTGTAGGCGCCTTCACGCAGTTCCGAGCGAAAGCGCAGGCCGACCATCACCATCTCGTTGGCCGAGCCGGGCAGTTCCGGTACTACGTCGGTGCGGTCTGGCAGCACCAAGGTGAAGCGGGTGTCGGGCTTCAGGCCGATCAGCGCGGCCAACTGGTTCTTGGCCAGGGCCAGTTCACGTTGCAGCTTCTGCACATCGCCTTCGACTTGCAGCAGGTCACGCTGATAGTTAAGCACGGTCAGCGGCGGCACCAAGCGCCGGTCAGCCAATTCCTGGGTTTGCTGCAGGGCTTTTTGCGCGAGTGCTTCGAGGTCGACCAGCTTTTTGTAGGTGCGGTCGGCACTCACGGCGCGCCAGTAGGCGGTACGCACGTCTTCCTGAATGCGGTTGACCACCTTGCGCCGGCGCTCGGCGGCAATCAGCTTTTCGTCGGCGTCTTGCAGGCCGCGCACGTAAGAGAGGCCAAAGTCGAGGACGTCCCAGCTCACCGCCAGGTCAGCGGTGTTGCCGCTGCGCTCGGTCGAGGTGGAAGGCTCCAGCGACTGGCGGCCGGAGAGCAGCGACTTGCTGCTGGCACCGGCATCGTTGTTGCGGCTGTTGAAGCCAAAGTTCGAGGCGATGGTCGGCAGCATGCCGGCGCTGTTGAGGTCCAGCTGCTTCTGGCGGAAGGCTTCGTCCATGAGCTCGATACGCTGGTCAAGGTTGTACTTGAGCGCGCGGGCCATGGCCTCGTACAGCGAAATAGGGCCCGACACCGGTTCTTCTTCGGCTACCGAGGCCTCGAGCTTGGCCTTGTAGTTACGGGCTTGAGCGTCGACATCGATGGGTGCCGGCACGATGGTGCAGGCCTGAAGGCCCAGGCAGCAGGCGGCTGCCAGCAACCAGGGCCGGGCAATGGCAAGACGAAGAGGCAGTAAGGGCATGTGCATGAACGCTGTTCCGCCAAAGAAAAAGCCGGGCCCTGGGATGGGATCCGTTGTACTTATTTCATCGGCGAATTGGCGCCAAGCTTAAGGCGCGGGCGGTTTTTTTCCGCCGAGCGGTAGGGGTTGGATCCAGGGTGCTTGTTAACGCTCGCCCTAGAGCCTTCGGCGTGTTCAAGGGCCGCTCGCCCGGCGTAGCCAGCCGAACGGCCCTTGAAGGTTACCCCCTGAGCATCTTCATCAACGCATCCATCTCAGCCTGGCGCTGCTGCGCGGCGAACTGAACCTGCTGGTCGAAGGTCGGTGCCTGGGCCTGCTCCGGTGTTGCTGGCTCCGGTGCCGCCTGGGTATCGGCCGCCGGCGCGGGCGCCTGAGGCGCGGCCTGCAGTTGGGTGCCGAACGGGCCTTCCCGCAGCGAGTCGACGTCCAACGGCGTGCGGCTGGCCGCGTTCATGTCGCCCACGGCCGAGGCCATGGGTGAGGCGTCCGCGGCGATTTCCGCATGGTCGGCCAAATCGCCCATGGCATCGGCGACCTGTTCCATCGGCGCGTTGCCGGTCAGCACGTTCAGCCCTTCCAGACGCTTGACGCCGTTGACCGCGTCGAGCAACACCGGGGTGTAGTTGGCGTCGCGGTGGAAGATCAACACCGCGTGGTCCACCGCGTCGGGCTGCACGCCCAAGGTGCTCTCGGCATCCATGAACGGCCGGTCGACTTGCGCCGAAACGTTGATCGTCACCGTGGCGATGGCCACGCCGCCGTCGCTGTCGCGCACCTGGTAGGTAAAGGTGTCACTGCCCTGGTAGTTGGTGTCTGGCGTGTAGCTGAAGCTGCCGTTGGCGTTGAGCACCAGGGTGCCGTGGGCCGGCGAGCTGATGCGGGTGAAGGTCAGCGCGTCGCCGTCTGGGTCGCGGCCGGGCAGGGTGCCGACCAGCGGCACGCCGCCGTTGGCGTTGAGCGTACTGTCGGCGGCCTCCGGCGCCGGGTTGCTCACGTGCAGGGTGAAGCTCTGCGACGCACTGCCGCTGTGGCCGTCGGTGGCGATCACACTGACGGTGTAATTGCCGCCGTTGGCCTGCGACGACGCATTGCTCGGCAGGGTACCGCTGATCACCCCGGTGCTGGGGTTGATGCTCAGCCCCGGCGGCAGGCCGCTGGCGGTGTAGGTCAGCGGGTCGCCCATGGGGCTGCTGAAGTGGCTGCCGGTGTCGATGTTCACCGGGCTGCCATCATTGGCCCCCTGGGTGCCCACCGGGCCGGTGACCACTGGCGGCAGCACGCTGGCCACGGTGATCTGGACGGTAGCGGTGGCGATGCCGCCGTCGGCGTCACGCACCGAGTAGGTGAAGCTGTCGGCCCCGGTAAAACCGTTGGCCGGGGTGTAGGTGTAACTGCCGTTGGCGGCCAGGGTGAGGGTGCCGTGGTTGGGCGCGGCACCGACAAAGAAGGTGATCGCGTCGCCGTCCGGGTCGCTGGCCAGCAGCACGCCGCTGCTGCTGGCGCCGGCGAGGATCGCCAGGCTGGTGTCAGCGGTGACCGGTGGCGGGTTGTTTGCCACCAGGGTGAAGGTTTGGCTGACGCTGGCGCCGCCGCTGTCGGTGGCGGTGAGGGTCACGCTGTACTGGCCGTTACCGGCCGGGCCGCCGACCGAGGCATGGCCGCCGAGGCTGCCGGAGATCAGCCCGCTCTGGGCATCGATGCTGAGGCCGGCCGGCAGGCCGCTGGCGCTATAGGTCAGGGCGCCGCCCTCAGGGTCGCTGAAGTGGCCGGCCGCCGGCAGGCTGACGCTGGCGCCGTCATTGGCGACCACGGTGCCCACCGGGCTGGTGCTGACCGGCGCCTGGTTGGTGCCCACGCTGATGCTCACCACCGCGATGCTGAAGCCGCCGTCGGCGTCGGTTACCCGGTAGCTGAAGCTGTCGCTGCCGGTGTAGCCGTTGGCGGGGGTGTACACGTAGCTGCCGTTGGGGCCCAGCGCCAGGTTGCCGTGGCTTGGGCCGCTGGCGACGCTGAAGCTGATGCTGTCGCCGTCGGGGTCGGTGGCTTGCAACAGGCCGCCGGCCGGGGTATTGGCCGCCACCACCAGGGTGGAGTCGGCCACCAGCGGCGGCGGGTTGGTAATGGTGAAGCTCACCGTTTGGCTAACACTGAAGTTGCCGTCGTTGGCGCTGATCAGCACATCGTAATGGCCGCCGTTGGGCACCGAGGCGTGGCCGTCGAGGGTGCCGGAGATCACCCCGGTCTGGGCGTTGATGCTCAGCCCGGCGGGCAAGCCGCTGGCGCTGAAAATCAAGGTGTCGCCTTCGGCATCGCTGAAGCCGGCGCCGGCATTGAGGGTGAACGGCGCGCCGTCCTGGCCGCTTTGGGCGGCCAGTTGCACCACCGCCGGGGCTTGGTCCGGCTGGGCGCTGACGTTGAAGGTAATCGTCGCGCTGGCCAGGCCGCCGTCGGCGTCGCGCACCTGGTAGGTGAAGCTGTCGCTGCCGGTGAAGCCCGTGGCCGGGGTGTAGCTGAACTGCCCGTTGGGGCCGACCGCCACGCTGCCGTGGGCCGCCGGGCTGCTCAGGCTGAAACTCAGCGCATCGCCGTCCGGGTCGGTGGCCAGCAGCGCGCCGTTGTAGGTGCTGCCGGCCTGCACGGTGATTTGCCGGTCGCTGGTTTGCGGCGGCGGGTTGCTTGCCTCGAACACGAAGCTCTGGCTGACGCTGCCGCCATGGCCGTCGCTCACGCTCACGGTGATCAGGTAGCGCCCGTCCTGGTTGCTGCCGCCCACCGACGCGTGGCTGTCGAGGGTGCCGCTGATCACGCCGGTCTGGGCATTAAGCACCAGGCCGGTGGGCAGCGCGCTGCTGCTGTAGGTGAGGCTGTCACCGTCGGCGTCGGCGAAGTGGCCGGCCAGGGTGATGTTCACCGGCGCACCGTCGCTGCCTTGCTGGGTGGCGATCGGGCTGGTCACGATCGGCGCGTCGTTGAGCGCGGCGATGTTCAGCGTGACCACCGCCGTGGCGAGGCCGCCGTCGGCGTCGCGCACCTGGTAGACGAAGGTATCGCTGCCGTTGAAGTTCGCCGCCGGCTGGTAGCTGAAGGTGCCGTCGGGGTTGAGCGTCACGCTGCCGTGGGCGGGGCCGCTGGCCACGCTGAAGGTCATGGCGTCGCCGTCCGGGTCGGTAGCGGTCAGGGTGCCGGCCAGTGGGGTGTCTTCGCTGCCATTGAAGCTAACGTTGGCCACCACCGGGGGCGGGTTGATCGCTACCAGGGTGAAGGTTTGGCTGACCGTGCCACCGTGGCCGTCGCTGGCGGTCACGGTCACGCTGTACTGGCCGTTGCCGGCCGGGCCACCGACCGAGGCGTGGGTGCCGAGGGTGCCGCTGATGGTACCGTCGTCGCTGATCGCCAGGCCCGCGGGCAGGCCGCTGGCGGTGTAGTGCAGGGTGTCGCCGTCGACGTCGCTGAAGTGGCTGGCCACGCTGAGGTTCACCGGCGCGCCGTCGTTGGCTTGCTGGGTGCCGACCGGGCTGGTCACCGCCGGTGCGTCGTTGACCGCGGCGATGGTCAGGGTGGCCTGGGCCGTGGCGATGCCGCCATCGGCGTCGGTCACCTGGTAGGTGAAGGTGTCGGTGCCATTGAAGTTGGCGTTCGGCGTGTAGGTGAAGCTGCCGTTGGGGTTGACCACCACGCTGCCGTGGGCCGGCTGGGTGGCGGCACTGAAGGTGATCGTGTCGCCGTCTGGGTCGCTGGCGGTCAGGGTGCCTTGCAGCGGGGTGTCTTCGCTGCCGCTGAAGCCCAGCGCGCTGGCCTGCGGCGGTGGGTTGGTGGCCACCAGGGTGAAGCTCTGGCTGACGCTGCCGCCCTGGCCGTCGTTGGCGGTCACGGTCACGCTGTACTGGCCGAGGTTGCCTGGGCCGCCCACCGAGGCATGGCCGCCGAGGGTGCCACTGATCAGCCCGGTCTGGGCGTCGATGCTCACGCCGGCCGGCAAGCCGGCGGCGCTGTAGCTCAGGGCGTGGCCTTCAGGGTCGCTGAAGTTACCGGCCACGCTGAAGCTGACCGCGGTGCCGTCGGCGCCGGTCTGGGTGCCGATGCTGCTGGTCACCTGTGGCGGCTGGTTGACTTCGTTGACGGTGATGCTCACCACCGCGGTGGTAAAGCCGCCGTCGGCGTCGGTCACCCGGTAGCTGAAGCTGTCGCTGCCGTAGAAGTTCGCCGTGGGCGTGTACTGGTAGGTGCCGTTAGGGTTGAGCACCAGGGTGCCGTGGGCCGGGCCGCTTTCGCGGGTGAAGGTCAGCGTGTCGCCGTCGGGGTCGTTGGCGATCAGGGTGCCGCTGGCGCTGGCGTTCTCGTTCACCGCCAGGTTGCTGTCGGCGCTCACCGGCGGCGGGTTGCTGATGGTGAAGGTCAGGGTTTGGCTGGCCGTGGTGGTGCCGTCGCTGGCCACCAGCACCACGCTGTACACGCCGCCGTGCTGGGCCGAGGCGTGGCCGTCGATCTGGCCGCTGATCAGCCCGGTCTGGGCGTTCAGGGTCAAGCCGGCGGGCAGCGTGCTGCCGCTGCCAAGGCTGTAGGTGAGGGTGTCACCGTCGCTGTCGCTGAAGCCGGCGGCGCCGTTCAGGGCAAAGGCCTGGCCGTCGCTGGCGGTTTGCGCCGGCAGCGGGATCACCTGCGGCGCATGGTTGCCCTGGGCGGTGATGTTCAGCGTCACGGTGGCGGTCACGCTGCCACCGTCGCTGTCGGTCACCTGGTAGGTGAAGCTGTCGCTGCCGGTGTAGCCGTTGAGCGGGGTGTAGGTGTAGCTGCCGCCCGGGCTGATGGCCACGCTGCCGTGGCTAGGGCCGGTGCCGATGCTGAAGCTGATCGGGTCGCCGTCCGGGTCGCTGGCCTGCAAGGTGCCGGTGAAGCTGCTGTTGGCCTGCAGGGTCACGCTGGAATCGGCGCTGACCGGCGCCGGGTTGCTTGCCACCAGCAAGAAGGTTTCGCTCACGCTGCCGCCATGGCCGTCGCTAGCGACCACGGTGATGCTGTACTGGCCGTTGGCGCTGTCACCACCGCGGGAGGCATGGCCGTCGAGGATGCCGCTAAGCAGCCCGGTTTGCGCGTTCAGGGTCACGCCCAGCGGCAGGGTGCTGCTGGTGCTGTAGGTCAGCGTGTCGCCGTCGGCGTCGCTGAAGTGGCTGCCCAGCGCCACGCTCAGGTTGCCGCCATCGACGGCGTTGACCGTGCCGACCGGCGAGCTGAGGGTGGGCGCGCTGTTGACCGCGTCGATGGTCAGGGTCACCACCGCGGTGGTGGTGCCGCCGTCGGCATCGGTCACCCGGTAACTGAAGCTGTCGCTTCCGTGGAAGCCGGCCGCCGGGGTGTAGGTAAAGCTGCCGTCGTCGTTGACCACCACGCTGCCGTTGGCCGGCGGCGTAGCGGTGCTGAAGTGCAACGCGTCGCCGTCGGCGTCGGAGGCCGGCAGTTGGCCGCTGATTGGGGTGTTCTGCGGGCCGCTGAAGCTGTCGCCCGGGGCGGTCGGCGCCGGGTTGAGCGCCACGAACACGAAGGTGGTCGAGGTGGTGGTGGTGCCATCGCTGGCGACCACGGTGATGCTGTAGTGGCCGTCGTTGTTGGGCCCGCCCACCGAGGCATGGCCGTCGAGCACACCGCTGAGCACGCCGCTGTCGCTCAGGCTCAGGCCCGGCGGCAGGGTGCTGCTGGTGCTGAAGTGCAGGGTGTCCTGGTCGGCGTCGCGGAAGTGCGCGGCCACATCCACGCTCACCGCGCTGGCGTCGTTGCCCTGCTGGGTGCCCACCGGGCTGAGCAGGGTAGGCGCGTCGTTGACCGGGGCGATGGTCAGGTTGACCAGCGCGGTGGTCACCGCGCCGTCGGCGTCACGCACCTGGTAGGTGAAGCTGTCGCTGCCGTTGTAGTCGGTGTTGGGCAGGTAGGTGAAGGTGCCATTGGGGTTGACCACCACGCTGCCGTGGGCCGGTTGGCTGGCGGCGCTGAAGGTCAGCGTGTCGCCGTCGGCATCCTGGGCGCTGGGCGCCAGGTTGCCGGTGATGGGGCTGTCTTCGCTGCCGCTGAAGTTGGCCGTGGCTGCCGTTGGCAGGGTGTTCACCGCCACCAGGGTAAAAGCCTGCACCAGGGTGCCGCCATGGCCGTCGCTGACGGTCAGGGTGACCTGGTAATTGCCGTCGTGGTTGGCCCCGCCCTGAGACGCGCTGCTGCCCAGGGTGCCGGTGATCAGCCCGGCCGGGGTGATGCTCAGGCCAGCCGGCAGGCCGACGGCGCTGTAGGTCAGGGTGTCGCCGTCCTGGTCGCTGAAGTGGCCTGCTATGTCCAGGTTCACCGTGCTGCCGTCGTTGAGGCTGGTGGGGGTGAACGGGCTGCTCAGTACCGGGGCGTCGTTCACCGCGGCCACGCTGATGCTCACCGTCGCGGTGGCGGTAGCGCCCTGGGCGTCACGCACCTGGTAGCTGAAGCTGTCGGCGCCACTGTAGCCGGCGCCCGGGGTGTAGCTGAAGGTCCCGTCGGGGTTGATCGCCACCGAGCCATGGCCCGGGGCGGTGGTCACGCTGAAGCTCAGCGCGTCGCCGTCCGGGTCGCTGGCTTGCAGGGTGCCGCTGACCGCGACGTTTTCCTGGGTGCTGACGTTCTGGTTGCTGGCCAGCGGTGGCGGGTTGCTCACCACCAGCTCGAAGGTTTCCGTGGCGCTGCCGCCGTGGCCGTCGCTGGCGACCACGCTGATGCTGTAGTGGCCGTCGTTGTTCGGGCCACCGGCCGAGGCGCTGTTGCTCAAGGTGCCGCTGATCAGGCCGGTCTGGGGGTTGAGGGTCAGCCCGCTGGGCAGGGTCACGCCATTGCCCAGGCTGTAGGTGAGGGTGTCGCCGTCGACATCGCTGAAGCTTGCGGCCACGTTGATGCCAACGCTGCCGGCGTCTTGCGCGGCCTGGGTGGGCAGCGGGTTGCTGACCACCGGGGCGTCGTTGACCGGGGCGATGTTGAGGGTGATCACCGCGGTGGTCACGCCGCCGTCGGCGTCGGTCACCGAGTAGCTGAAGCTGTCCTGGCCATTGAAGTTGGCCGCCGGGGTATAAACGAACGCGCCGGTGTTGGCATCGACCGTGACCGTGCCGTGGGCCGGCTGGGTGGCGGCGGCAAAGCTGATGCTGTCGCCATCCGGGTCGCTGCCGCTGAGTTGGCCGCTGACCGGGGCATCTTCGCTGCCACTGAAGGTGGCGTTGGCGGCCACCGGCAGTGGGTTGGTGGCGATGATCAGCACGTCTTGCTGCACCACCCCGCCGTGGTTGTCGCTGACGCTCACAGTGATGGTGTAGTGGCCGTCGTGGTTGTCGCCGCCCTGGGAAGCACTGCTGCCCAGGGTGCCGCTGATCAGCCCAGTGCTGCTCAGCGTCAGCCCCGGCGGCAGGGTGCTGCTGGTGCTGTAGCTGAGGGTGTCGCCGTCTACGTCGGTGAAGTGGCTGGCCAGGTTGAGGTTCACCACGCTGCTGTCGGCGGCGCTGGTGGTGCCGATCGGGCTGCTCAATACCGGCGCGTCGTTGACCGCGGCGATGGCCAGGGTCACGGTGGCCGAGGCCACGCCGCCGTCTGGGTCCGCTACCTGGTAGGTGAAGCTGTCGGTGCCGTTGAAGTTGGCCGCCGGGGTGTAGGTGAAGCTGCCATCGGCGGCGAACACCAGGGTGCCGTGGGCCGGCTGCGCGGTGACCGAGAAGGTCAGTGCGTCGTGGTCGGCGTCGCTGGCGCTCACGCTGCCTTGCAGCGGGGTGTCTTCGGTGCCGTTGAGGGTGATGCCGGTGGTCACCGGCACGGTGTTGACCGCCACGAAGGTGAAGCTCTGGCTGACGCTGCCGCCATGGCCGTCGTCGGCCGTCACGGTGATGCTGTACTGGCCGTTGCCGTTGGGCCCGCCGGTGGAGGCGCTGGAACCCAGGGTGCCGCTGAGCACGCCGCTGCTGCTGTCGAAGCTCAGGCCTGGCGGCAGGGTGCTGCTGGTGCTGTAGGTCAGGGTGTCGTGGTCGACGTCGCTGAAGCTGGCGCCAACGTTGAGGCTGACCACGCTGCTGTCGTTGTAGGTCTGGGTGCCGACCGGGTTGCTCACCACCGGCGCGTCGTTGACCGGGGTGATCATCAGGGTCACCACCGCGGTGGCCACGGCGCCATCGGCGTCGCGCACCTGGTAGGTGAAGCTGTCGGTGCCGTTGTAATCCGCCGCTGGCAGGTAGAGGAAGCTGCCGTCGGGGTTGAGGGTAAGGGTGCCGTGGGCCGGCAGTTGGGTGGCGCTGAAGGTGATCGCGTCGCCGTCTGGGTCGCTGCCTTGCAGCTGCGCGGACAGCGCGCCGTCTTCGGCCAGGGTGTAGTTGGCGTTGCCGGCCAGCGGTGCCGGGTTGTTGGTCACCAGGATGAACGTTTGGCTGACGCTGCCGCCGTGATCGTCGGCGGCGGTCACGGTAATGGTGTAGCGGCCGTCGTGGTTATCGCCGCCTTGGGACGCACTGCTGCCCAGTTGGCCGCTGAACAGCCCGGTTTGCGGGTCGAGGGTGATCCCGGCGGGCAGGGTGCCGGTGCTGGTGTAGGTGAGCGTGTCGCCGTTGCCGTCGCTGAAGTGGCTGGCCAGGTCAAGGTTGAGCATGGTGCCGTCGGCGGCGGTCTGGGTGCCGATCTGCGAGGCGATCGCCGGCCCGCCGGTGTCGGCGAGGATAGTCACCACCACATTGGCGCCAGTGAAGGCGCCATCGGCATCGGTCACCCGGTAAGTGAAGGTGTCGGCGCCACTGAAGCTGGCATCCGGGGTGTAGGTGTAATCACCATTGCCGCTCAGCACCAAGGTGCCGTGGGCCGGCCCGGTGGCAACGCTGAAGGTAATCGCGTCGCCATCTGGGTCGTAGCCCACCAGGGTGCCGCTGGCGCTGGTGCCCTGGGTCAGAGTGATGGTGCTGTCGGGCGAGACCGGCGCCGGGTTGCTGATTACCAGCTCGAAGCTCTGATTGAGCACGCCGCCCTGGCCGTCGCTGACGCTCACGCTGATGCTGTAGTGGCCATCGTTGTTGGGCCCACCTTGGGAAGCACTGCTGCCCAGTTGGCCGCTGACCAGGCCGGTGGCCGGGTCGTAGCTCAGCCCGGCGGGCAGGTTGCCCACGGTGTAGGTCAGGGTGTCGCCGTCGACGTCGGTGAAGTGGCTGCCGAGGTTCAGCGCGATCACCGCGCTGTCGTTGGCGTTCACCTGGGTCAGCGGGCTGCTGGCCACTGGCGCATCGTTGACCGCGGCGATGTTCAGCACCACCTGGGCGGTGCTGATGCCGCCGTCGGCGTCGGTGACCTGGTAGGTGAAGCTATCAGTGCCGTTGAAGTTGGCCGCTGGGGTGTAGGTGAACACCCCGGTGGCGGCGTCCAGGGTCAGCGTGCCGTGGGCCGGGCCGGTGGGCACGCTGAAGCTGAGGGCGTCGCCGTCCGGGTCGGTGGCGGTCAGGGTGCCTTGCAGCGGGGTGTCTTCGGTGCCGCTCAGGGTTTGCCCGCTGGTGGTCGGCGCCGGGTTGGTGGCGACGAAGGTAAAGGTTTGGCTCACGCTGCCGCCGTGGCCGTCATCGGCGGTCACGGTGATGCTGTACTGGCCATCGAGGCCAGGGCCACCCACCGAGGCATGGCCGTCGAGCACGCCGCCGATCACCCCGGTGTTGGGGTTCAGGGTCAGGCCCAGCGGCAGGCTGCTGCTGGTGCTGTAGGTCAGGGTGTCGCCGTCTACATCTGTGAAGTAACCCGCCAGGTTGACGTGCACGTTGCTGCCGTCGGCGGCGGTCTGGGTGCCGAGGGTGCCGGTGGCGGTGGGCGCGTCGTTGACCGCGGCGATCACCAGGGTGGCGGTGGCGGTGGCGATGCCGCCGTCGCTGTCGCGCACCTGGTAGGTGAAGCTGTCAGTGCCGTTGTAATTGGCGTTGGGGGTGTAGCTGAAGCTGCCGTTGGGGTTCACCACCAGCGTGCCGTGGGCCGGCTGGCTGGTGGCGCTGAAGCTGATCGGGTCGCCGTCCGGGTCGCTGGCGACCAGGTTGCCGGTGAGCACGGTGTCTTCAGTGCCGGGGAAGGTGGTGTCGGCGGTGATCGGCGCCGGGTTGGTCGCCACCAGCACGAAGGTCAGCGACACACTGGCGCCCTGGGCGTCGGTGGCGGTGACCACCACGGTGTACTGGCCATTGCCCTGGCTGCCGCCAGTTGAGGCGTTGTGCGCCAGGGCGCCGCTGATCAGGCCGCTGGCCGGGTCGATGCTCACGCCATTGGGCAGGCCGCTGGCGCTGTAGGTGAGGGCGCCGCCATCGGGGTCGCTGAAGTGGCTGGCGACCTCCACGTGCACCGCGCCGCTGTCGGTGGCCTGTTGGGTGCCGACCGGGCTGTCGACCACCGGCGGGTGGTTCACCGCGGCCACGTTGAAGGTCACCGTGGCGTTGGCCAGGCCACCGTCGGCGTCGCGCACCTGGTAGGTGAAGCTGTCTTGGCCGTTGAAGCCGGCCACCGGGGTGTAGACGAAGCTGCCGTTGCTGCCGAGGGTCAGGCTGCCATGGGCCGGCTGGCTGGTGGCGGTGAAGGCGATGCTGTCGCCGTCCGGGTCGCTGGCGGCGAGCACGCCGCTGACGCTGCCGCCCTGGTCGAGGGCATAGCTGGCGTCGCTGGTCACCGGCGGTGGGTTGCTCACCACCAGGGTGAAGGTCTGGCTGACCGTGCCGCCGTGGCCGTCGTCGGCGCTTACGGTAATGCTGTAGTGGCCGTCGGCGTTGGCCCCGCCTTGCGAGGCACTGGAGCCCAGCACGCCGCTGAGCAGGCCGGTTTGCGGGTTCACGCTGAGCCCGGCTGGCAGGCCGCTGGCGCTGTAGGTCAGGCTGTCGCCGTCGACGTCGCTGAAGCGCCCGGCCAGGTTCAGGCTGAAGGCGCCGCTGTCGAGCGCCGCCTGGGTGGCGATCTGGCTGGTCACGGTGGGGGCGTCGTTGACCGGGGTGATGCTCAGGGTCACGGTGCCGGTGGCAATGCCGCCGTCGGCGTCACGCACCTGGTAGGTGAAGCTGTCGCTGCCGTTGTAGTTGGCCGCCGGGGTGTAGGTGAAGGTGCCGTTGGCGTTCACCACCACGCTGCCATGGGCCGGCTGGCTGGTGGCGCTGAAGCTCAGCGCGTCGCCGTCGGCGTCGGTGGCGCTGAGGGTGGCGCTCAGCGGGGTGTCTTCGTTCAGGGTAAAGCTGCCGCCGGCGGTGGTCGGTGCCGGGTTGCTGACATCGAAGCTGAAGGTCTGGCTGGTCACGCCGCCATGGCCGTCGTTGGCGGTCACGGTGACGTTGTAATGGCCGTCGCCGGTCGGGCTCTGGGTCGAGGCGCTGCTGCCCAGGGTGCCGCTGATCAGCCCGGTCTGGGCGTTGATCACCAGGCCGCTGGGCAGGCCGCTGGCGCTGTAGCTCAGAGTGTCGCCGTCAACGTCGCTGAAGAAGTTGCCGGCGGGCAGGTTGACCGCGGTGCTGTCGTTGGCGCTTTGCGCCGGGATCGGCGTTGCGCTGGGCGCGTCGTTCACCGCGGCGATGTTCAGCGTCACGGTGGCGGTGGCAATACCGCCGTCGGCGTCGCGCACCTGGTAGGTGAAGCTGTCCGTGCCGTTGTAGTTGGCGTTCGGGGTGTAGGTGAAGCTGCCGTTGGCGGCCAGGCTCAGGCTGCCGTGGGCCGGCGCGGTGACGGTGCTGAAGGCGATCGCGTCGCCGTCCGGGTCGGTGGCTTGCAGGGTGCCGCTGTAGGGGGTGTCTTCGGTGGCCTGCAGGGTCACGCTGGCGGTCACCGGTGGCGGGTTGGTCACCGTCAGGGTGAAGCTCTGGCTGGCGCTGGTGCCGCTGGGGTCGGTGGCGGTCACCACGACCGCGTACTGGCCGGTGGCGCCGCTGCCGCCTTGGGAGGCATGGCCGTCGAGGGTGCCGCTGATCACCCCGGTCTGGGCGTTGATGCTCAGCCCGGCCGGCAGGTTGCTGGCGCTGTAGGTCAGGGTGTCGCCGTCGACGTCGGTGAAGTTGCCGGCGGTGCCGAGGGTGAAGGCGGCGCCGTCGCTGCTGGCTTGCGCGGCGATGCTGCCGGTGGCCACTGGCGGGTCGTTGACCGCAGCCAGGTGGATCATCACGGTGGCGGTGGCAACGCCGCCGTCACTGTCGCGCACCTGGTAGGTAAAGCTATCGTCGCCGTTGTAGTTGGGCGCCGGGGTGTAGGTGAAGGTGCCGTTGCTGGCGATGCTGACGCTGCCGTGGGCCGGCGCGCTGGCGACGCTGAAGGCGATGGCGTCGCCGTCCGGGTCGGTGGCTTGCAGGGTGCCGCTGATGGCCACGTCTTCGCTGCCATTGAAGGTCGCGTTGGCGGCCACTGGCGGTGGGTTGCTCACGGTCAGGGTGAAGCTTTGGCTGGCCATGCCGCCATGGCCGTCGGCGGCAGACACCACCACGGTGTACACGCCGTTGGTCACCGCGGTCGAGGCGTGGCCGTCGAGGGTGCCGCTGATCAGGCCGGTCTGGCTGTTGATGCTCAGCCCCGCCGGCAGGCCGGTGGCGCTGTAGGCCAGGGTGTCGCCGTCGGCGTCGCTGAAGCGGCTGGCCACCGCCAGGTTGAACGGGCTGCCGTCCACCCCTTGCTGGGCGCCGATGGGTTGGCCGACGGGGTCGTGGTTCGGCGCCTGGGCCACGGTGAGGTACACCGTAGCGGTTTCGGTGGTGCCGTCGCTGGTCACGGTGTAGGTGAAGCTGTCGTTGCCCAGGTAGCCGGCGGCCGGGGTGTAGATCATGTTGCCCTGGGCATCCAGGGTCACCGTGCCGTGGGCCGGGTCGGTGTGGCTGGACACATAGCGCCCGGCGTACTCGAAGGTGTCGTTGGCCAGCACGTTGAAGCTGGCGCTGGTGTTCTCGGTCACCGACACGTGGTCGTCGACGATGTCGGCCACCGGCACGATGGTGATCGGCAGGATCGCTTGCACGTGCAGCAGCCCGCCGGTGAGTTGGCTCACGTCGAGGGTGATGTTCAGGTTGCCGTTGTAGTCGGCGCCAGGGGTGTACACCAGCTTGGCCAGGGCCGCGTTGATGTCGACCACGGTGCCGCGCAGTACCAGCACCTGGTCCATGGTGCCGGTGCCCTCGGCGATGCTCACGCCGCCGTGCTCGGCCAGGGTGAAGCCACCGATCGGCACGCTCAGCCTGACATCGACGATACCGCCGTCGACGTTGCCCACGTTCAGTTGTTGGCCAAGGATGTTGGCGAACAGCAGCGGGGTGTCTTCAGTCAGCAGCGGCAGCGCCGGCAGGCTGATCACTGGTGCCTGGTAAACCTGGGTCAGCACCACCGCCACGTAGCCGGTGGCCGTGCCGCCGTCGCTGTCGCGGGCGGTGTAGGTGATGGTGTCGATGCCGTAGTAGTTGGTGTTGGGGGTGTACACCAAGTCGCCATTGGCGGCGATGGTCACGGTGCCGTGCAGCGCGGTGGCGCCGGTCACGGTGACCGGGTCGCCGTCCGGGTCGACGATGCCCAGGGCATTCACGCCGATGTTGAGCGGGTTGTTCTCAACGCCGGCCACGCTCACGCCCACCAGCGGGATCGGCGCGGGGTTGAGCACGGTCAGTTGGAAGTTCGAGGTCACGCTCTGGCCGGCCAGGTCGGTGGCGGTGACCAGCACGTTGTAGGTGCCGCCGCCGCTGCCGTTGCCCACCGAGGCGTGGGTGTTGACGATGCCGTTGATGGTGCCGGTCAGTGGGTCGATGCTCAAGCCCGCGGGCAGGCCGCTGGCGCTGAAGCGCAACACATCGAGGGCGTCGCTGTCATGGAAGGCCAGGCCGGCGGCGAGCGCGACCAGGCCGCCGTCTACCGTGGTCACGTTGACCAGCCCGGTGCTGGTCGGGGCATGGTCGCCCACGATCACGTTGACGCTGACCGTTTCGGTCACGCCACCGCTGGTCACGGTGTAGGTGAAGCTGTCGTTGCCCAGGTAGCCCAGCGCCGGGGTGTAGACCATCTGGCCGTTCAGGCCCAGCACCACGGTGCCGTGGGCGCCCTGGCTGAAGGCGCTGATGCTGGCGCCGGCGGCGAAGGTGTCGTTGGCCATCGGGTAGAAGCTGACCGGCTGCAACGGCCCGGTACTAATGGTGTCGGGCACACCGTCGGCGACCGGGGTGATGGTCAGCGCCACGCTGCTGGTGGTGGTGGCCTGGCCGTCGTTGGCGCTGATCGCCACCGTGGCGGTGCCGTTGTAGTCCGGCACCGGGTGGAAGCTGGCGCCTTGCAGCGCGGCGTTGATGGCCGCGGCGCTGCCTTGCAGGGTCACGCTGGTGTCGCCGCTGCCGGTGCCGTTGACCAGCGTGACACCGCTGGTGCTGCCCAGGTTGAAGGTGCCGTGGCTGGCGCTGACGGTCACGGAGAGGGTGTCGTTGTTGGCGTCGGCCACGCTCAGGGCGTTGCCGTTGCCGCTGGAGAACACCAGGGTGGCGTCTTCGGCGCTGGTCTGGGTGGTCGGCGCGCTGATGGTCGGCGGGTAGTTCGGCAGCGCGGTGTTGATGTGCACCGTGGCGGTTTCGGTGGTGCCGTCGCTGGTCACCGTGTAGGTGAAGGTGTCGGCGCCGAGGTAGCCGCTGGTGGGGGTGTACACCGCATTGCCCTGGGCGTCGAGGGTCACTGTGCCGTGGGCCGGCTGGGTGAAGCTCGACACATAGCGGCCGGCGTATTCGAAGGTGTCGTTGGCCAGCACGTTGAAGTTGGCCGGGGTGTTCAGGGTGGCGCTGACGTAATCGTCGTTGATGTCGGCCACCGGGGCAATGGTGATCGGCAACTGCGCGGTCACGTGCAGCAGGCCGCCGGTGAGCTGGCCGAGGTCGATACCGATGGTCACCAATCCGTTGTAGTCGGCGGCCGGGGTGTAGATCAAGTGGGCGAGGGCGGCGGTGATGTTGGCGGCGGTGCCGGTGATGGTCACCACCTGGTCCATGTTGCCGGTGCCTTGGGTCAGGGTCACGCCGGCGCTTTCACTCAGGCTCAGGGCGCCGATCGGCACGTTCAGGCTCAGGCTCAGCACGTTGCCGTCGATGTCGCCCACGCTCAGTTGCTGGCCCAGCAGGTTGGCGAAGATCAACGGGGTGTCTTCGGTCAGCAGCGGGATGGTCGGCAGGCTTAGGCCAGGCAGGTGCGGCAGGGCGGCGAGGGTCACTAGCGCGTAGCCGGTGGCGGTGCCGCCGTCGGCATCGCGCACGGTGTAGGTGATGGTGTCGAGGCCGTTGTAGCTGGTGTTGGGCACGTAGTTCAGCGAACCATCGCTGCCCACGGTGACGGTGCCGTGCAGGGCGGTGGCACCGGTCACGGTCACGGTGTCGCCGTCGGGGTCGACAATCGCCAGCGCGCTGACGTTGATGTGCAGTGGCGAGTTCTCGTTGCCGCCCAGCACCAGCCCGACCAGCGGGATTGGCGGCGGGTTGATCACCGTCACGGCGAGGGTGGAGCTGGCGCTCTGGCCGGCCAGGTCGGTGGCGGTGACCACCACGTTGTAGGTGCCGCCGCCGCTGCCGTTGCTCACCGAGGCGTGGGTGTTGACCACGCCGCTGATGATCCCGGTGAGCGGGTCGATGCTCAGCCCCTGGGGCAGGTTGCTGGCGCTGTAGGTCAGCAGGTCGAGCACGTCGGCGTCGTGGAAAGCGCCGGCGGTGGGTTGCAGCACGATGGCGCCGTCGAGGGTGCTCATGCTGCCCAGGCTGGTCGAGGTGGGGGCATGGTCGCCCACGGTCACGCTGACGCTGACCGTTTCGGTCACGCCGCCGCTCAGCACGGTGTAGGTAAAGGAGTCAGTGCCGGTGTAGCCCAGCGCTGGGGTATAGGTGACCTGGTTGTTCAGGCCCACCACCACCAGGCCGTGAGCACCCTGGGTCACGCCGCTGATCACCGCGGTGCTGGCGAAGGTGTCGTTGGCCAGTGGGCTGAAGGTCACCGGCAAGGCCAGGCTGGTGCTGACCGCGTCGGGCACGCCGTCGGTGACCGCGGCAATGTTCATGGCCACGCTGGAGGTGGTGGTCACTTGGCCATCGTTGGCGCTGATGGCGATGCCGGCGCTGCCGTTGTAGTCCGCCACCGGGGTGAACTTCATGCCCTGCAGGGCGGCGTTGATCGCCGCGATGCTGCCGCGCATGGTCACCAGGCTGTCGCCCAGGCCGGTACCGCTGAGCAGCGTCAGGCCGCTGGTCTGGGCCAGGTTCAGGGTGCCGTGGTTGGCCGTGAGGGTCACGGTCAGGGTGTCGCCGTTGGCATCGTTGACGCTGATCGCGTTGCCGTTGGTGGTGGAGAACACCACTGGGGTGTCTTCGTTGAAGTTCACCGTGGTGCTGGGCGCGGCAATGGTCGGTGCGTAGTTGGGGATGTAGGTGGTCACGGTGACCGTGGCGGTTTCGGTCACGCCGCCGCTGGTCACGGTGTAGGTAAAGCTGTCGCTGCCGCTGTAGCCGGTAGTCGGCGTGTACACGGTGTTGCCCAACGCATCGATGGTCACGGTGCCGTGCAGCGGGTTGCTGTGGGCGGTCACCCGCGCGCCGCTGTTCTCGAAGTTGTCGTTGGCCATCACGTTGAAGCTGACCGGGGTGTTCAACGGCGTGGTGGCGCTGTCGGCGACGATGTCGGGCACCGCGGCGAAGTTCATCGGCAGGGTGGCGGTGCTGGCCAGGGCGCCGTCGTTGGCGGTCACGCTGAGGTTGACCGGGCCGTTGTAGTCGGCCACCGGGGTGTAGGTCAGGCCATCAAGGGCCAGGTTGACCAGCGCGATGTTGCCGCTGATGGTGATGCTCGAGCTGTTGTTGGCGCCGGCGGTGATGCTCACCAGGCCCAGCGCGCCCAGGCTCAGGCTGCCCTGGGGCACCGTCAGGGTCACGGTGGTGGTGGTGTTGTCGACGTCGCTGATGGTGATCGGCCGGCCCAGCAGGCTGGAGAAGGTCACCGCGATGTCTTCGGTCTGGCCGCCCAGGCTCGGCAGGCTGACCACTGGCGCGTCGTTCACCGGGTTCACCGTGACCGCTACCAGGCCAGGCAGCAAGGCATTGCCCGTGCTGTCCCTGAGGCCGTAGGTGATGGTATCGCCGCCGTTGTAGTTGGCCGTCGGGGTGTAAGTCAGGGTGTTGTTGGCGTTGATCACTACCGTGCCGTGCAGTGCGCTGGCGCTGGTCACGCTCAAGGTGCCCAGGCCGGTGTCGTTGGCCAGTACGTTGATGGTCACCGCGGTGTCTTCGTTGGTGGTCGCGGTGTCGCCGTTGGCCACCGCCAGCAGGTCGTGCTGCCAGGCGGCCGCCACCAGCGTGGTGGCTTCGATGTGCCCGGTCTGGTCTTCGAGCACCCAGTCGCCGCTCACCCCGGTGGTGTTGGTCGAGGCCGCGACGTCGGCGCTCAGGGCGCTGGCCAGGGCGTGCACGGCTGCATCGCCGACGCTGCCTTCGGCGAAGTTACAGCCGTAGATCAGCACGTCGGCGTTGGCACTCAGGTGCGTGCCGATGTCATGCAGGGCGTCGGCATACTGGCCCTGGATGCTGGCGGTGGTCAGGTCGATGTTGCCCAGTTGCAGGTCGCCTTCGTTGGCGTGGGTAATGATGTGGATCGCGTCGATCCCGCTGCGGCCCTGCAGGGCCTGTTCGATCTGGGTCAGGCCGTTTTCGTTATCGTTCAGCCACACCACCTGGGCGCCCACCGGCAGCGCCGCGGCGAGGGTGTCGCGGTCGGGCAGGCTGCTGTCGATGAAGTAGATTTCCTGCCGCGCGGCGCTTGGCGCGTCGCTGTGGCCGGGGTCGGTGGCGGTGAGGGCATGGTGCAGCGCGGCGTCGTGGCTGGCGTCACTAGTGTGGGCGGCGTCGGCCTGGTGGTCGGGCGCGGCGGCATGGGCGTCGGCCGCGGCTGCGGTGTTGGCCGGGTGGTTGGCCACGGTCGCCTCGGCGGTGGCCACGGCGGCCCCGTCGAACATCAAGCGTGCTTCCAGTGCAAGGCGAATCGAGGCAGTGCGGGAACGTTTCATGTGACTCTCCGGCCAGAACGTACTGATACCCAAGCGCCAGCATGCCACTGGCGCGGTTCAGGACAATCAGGTGATCGGCACTTTCCGAGGAAAGGTGATGCCGCTGGTCGGGTGGCGGATCCAATCGTGTGATCGGGTTCACCTAATGGCTTTTCGCCCGGCGCTGCCATAGTGCTGTTCACTTAAGCAATCAGTGCGCTAAACCAAGGGTTAGGCCCTGAATTTTCTAGGTGGTTTTACCGAGCGCATGACCTGGCTGGCCCTTCGCCCGGCACAGCCGGCCTCCCACGGGTTCTGTGTTGCCCCTTAAATCAGGGACTTACATAAATCTGGTGGGAGGCCGGCTGTGCCGGGCGAAGGGCCGCTTAGCCATCAGGCCAACAACTGCGCCCCCAACTGAAACGCCACCCACACCGCCAGCACCGTGGCGAAGCCCAGCGCCAGGTTCTCGAACAGGTTGTTGCGGTAGGGCCCCATGAGTGTTTTCTGGTTGCTCATCACCAGCAGCCCCAGCGAGATGATCGGCAGCCCGACGATGTTCAGCGCGTTCACGCCAATGGTCAGCGTGACGAAGTCCGGCATGCCCGGCAGCGACCACACCAGCGGGGTGACCAGGATGAACATCATGAACCACTTGTGCGCGGGGTCTTTGTGCAGCACCTCGCCGTAACGCGCCTTGCGCGCTGGCACGATGTGCTGCAGGGCGTCGGTGATCAGCCGCGGGAAGGCCGTGGTCTTGCCGGCCACGCTGGCGAACAGGGTGGCGAAGGCGCCGACGAAGAACACGTACCAGCCGGCCTCGCCGAAAAACATCCGCAGCGCCTGGCCGAGGTCGTCGAGGGTCTCAACCTTGAGGTTGTTGGGGCCGAGGATCTCCGCGCCGACCACCCAGATCGCCAGGTTGATGATGATCCCCACGAACACCGCGAACAGCAGGTCGTTGCGCTGTACGCGGCGGTGTTCCGGGCCGGTCCAGCCTTTTTCCTTCATCACGTAGGGGTGCACGAAGTTGGCGATCGAGCCGGCCACCGCGCCGATCACCGACACCGCCACCAGCAGCGCGCCGTGCACGCCTTTGTCAGGCGGGATGCTGAAGCCGATGGTGCCCTTGATGATGCCGCCCACGTCGGGCTTGGACATGATCGCCAAGGCCAGGAAGGCCAGGGTCATCAGGCACAGCAGCCACTTCATCACCTTCTCGATCTGCCCATAGATGTTGCGCCCCACCAGCAGCCACACCCCGAGCATCACCGCGAACGAGCACAGCAGGGGGTAGGGCAGGTGCAGCAAGGTGGCCAGCGCTTCGCCGGCGCCCTTGAGCATGTAAGCGTTGGTCAGGTGGCCCATGATCAGCGCGTAACCGAGCATGAACCAGGCGAACACCGGGTGCAGTTGCGCGTACCCGCCAAGGATGCTCATCCCCTGGGTATTGCATAACTGGAACCGGGCAATGATATTGACGATCAGAAACCGCAGCAGCAACGACACGGCCAGCACCCACATCATGCTGTAACCGTAGTTGGCCCCGGCCACCGAAGAGGTGATCAGGTCGCCGGCCCCGAGCCAGGCCAGTACCGCGATGATCCCAGGGCCGAGCATCTTGCCGAGGCGGGCCAGGCTGAAGCCTTGTTCTTGCGGGGCCGCCGCGGTTTTCTGAGCAGAGTTGGCGCGCGCCATAGGCGTGTGTCTCCCATTGTTTTTGTTGTAGGGGCCCGTGTGGAGGGTCACGGGCTGTCGCTAAAATACGACATCGTACGACCGTAGCAGGTTCAGCCCTGCCTGCCAGTGGTGGGGGGCCGCGTGTCTGCCAGCGACCTGCCGCGTATCCGTTGCAGCCCGCTGCGCGCGTGGCCTCTTGCCATGAGGTACCGGCGCACTGGATCATGACTAAATATTTCCGCCATACCGCTTGGAGCACCCATGGAGTTGCGAGACCTAGACCAGGTATTGAGGCAGGCCACGCACGCTGGGCACAGCCAGCAGTGGGGGTTCTACCGGGTCGGTGAGCATCTGCAACTGGCCGGCCACGGGCAAGAAGCCTTCAACTGGCCGGCCACCCTCGACGACGGCGCGCTGGATGCCTTTTGCGCCGAGCAACAGTTGCACCGCTGGGCCACCGGCCACGGCGAGCAGGTGCTGGGCTGGTTGCTGGCGCCGCGGGCGCTGCATGAATCGCCGCCACTGGCCGGGCTGGCGCTGCGCTTGGGGCTGTGCCTGCAAAGCGAGGCGCTGGCCCGCGCCCAGCACACCCAGCGGGTGTTGTACGCGATCACCCACCTGGCCACCTCGGTGCGCGACCGCGGCACTTTCATGGCGCGCCTGCACCAGGAGCTGGGCACGCTGATCGACGCGGAAAACTTCTACCTGGCCCTGCACGATGTGCGCAGCCGGGAAATCACCTACCCGTATTACGTCGACACCACCGACGACGAAGCGGTAGAGAGCGATGGCCGCGAGTACCTCGACACCCAGCGCCTGTCGATGACCGGCATGGTGCTGACCAGCGGCCAGCCGCTGCTGGTCACCCGCGACGACATCCACCGTGCCCGTGAAAGCGGGCGCTTCTACTGCCTGGGCCATGTGCCGGAATTCTGGATGGGCGCGCCGCTGAAGAACGCCTCCGACGAAGTGTTCGGGATGATCGCCATGCAGGTGTACGACGCCCAACGGGTGTACAGCGCCGAAGACCGCGCGCTGTTCCTGGTGGTGGCGCGGCACGTGGCCATGGCCCTGGACCGCATTCTCCACCGTGCTCACCTGGAAGAAGTGGTGGCCGAGCGCACCCGCGAGTTGTCGCAGTTGAACGAGGCGCTGCGCCAGCAGGTGACCGAGCGCGAACGCGCCGAGCACCTGCAGAACGCGCTGTTCCAGATCGCCGAACTGTCCAGCCAACCGGGTGACATGGCGGAACTGTTCCCGCAACTGCACGGGATCGTCGGCGAACTGCTGTACGCGCGAAACTTCTACATCGCGCTGTACGACGGTGAAACCGGCGAGGTGAACTTCCCCTATTACATCGACGAACAACTCACCCGCCGCCCGGGTTCGCGGCGCGGCCGGCGCGGCTTGACCGAATACGTGATCCGCCAGCGCCGGCCGTGCCTGATCGACTACGACGACGCCACCCGGCTGATGGAAATGGGCGAGGTGCAGAACACCAACGAGCCGGTGCGTTCGCAGTCGTGGCTGGGCATCCCGCTGTTCGACGAAAACCGCGTGCGCGGCGTGCTGGTGGTGCAAAGCTACAGCCCCTCGGTGCGCTACAGCCTGCGCGACCAGGAACTGCTGACGTTCGTCTCGCGGCACATCGACACCGCGCTGTCGCGGCGCAGCGCCGCCGAGGCCATTCACCTGGCCAACCTGCGCCTCGAGGCGCGGGTGCAAGACCGCACCCGCGAGCTTGACTTGGCCAACGCCAAGTTGCTTCACGAAAACATCCACGACTCGCTCACCGGCCTGCCCAACCGCAGCCACCTGCAACAGCAACTCGACTGGGAATGGCGGCAATTCCGCAAAGACGGCCGGCAACTGGTGGTGATGTTCCTCGACCTGGACCGCTTCAAGCTGATCAACGACAGCCGCGGCCACCACTTCGGCGACCTGCTGCTGATGGCCGCCGCCGCGCGCCTGCGCTCTTGCCTACGTGAAAGCGACCTGCTGGCGCGGCTGGGTGGCGATGAGTTCGCCGTGCTGGCGCCGTACGCCCCGGTAGACGTGGCGGTGGGCATCGCCGAGCGGATTCTCGCGGCGTTCGACCTGCCGTTTCATATTGACGGCCACGCGGTGTTTTCTTCGTGCAGCATCGGCATCGTCAGCGCCGACGAGCAATTCCACCGCGAGCCCAGCGACCTGCTGCGCGACGCCGACATGGCCATGTACCGGGTCAAGAACGCCGGGCGCGACAGCTTCGCGGTGTTCAACCACGAGCTGCGCCGGGAATTCTCCGACCAGGTGGAGCGCGAGGGCGCGCTGCGCAACGCGCTCAAGCGCAGTGATGAGCTGATCCCGTACTTCCAACCGATCGTCGACGTCGCCAGCGGCCAGTTGGTGGCGCTGGAGGCGTTGATTCGCTGGCGCCTGCCCGATGGCCGGGTGCTGGTGCCCGGGTTGTTCTTACCCGCGCTCGAGGGCCTGCGCCTGATTGGCCGGCTCGACCTCTACATGCTGCGCTGCGTGGCGCAACTGCTGGCGCGCCCGGAGCACGCCAGTTGGCCGACGGTGCACGTGAACTGCTCCAGCTACAGCATCACCCGCCCGGAGTTCGCTGGCGAGGTGCTCGACCTGCTCGCCGGCTTCAATGTGGCGCCTCATCGTATTTGCCTGGAACTGACCGAAGGCGCGCTGGTGGCCGAGCCGGAGCTGGCCCGGCAGACCATGCGCAAGCTGGCCGAGTGCGGTATGTCAGTAGTGCTCGACGACTTCGGCGCCGGCTTCTCTTCGCTCAGCTATGTGCACCAGTTCCACTTCACGGGGCTGAAGATCGACAAATCGTTCATTCTCGAACTGACCACCAGCAGCCGCAGCCGGGCGATTGTGCGGGCGATTGTGCGGATGGCCGAATCGCTGGGGCTGAGCGTGGTCGCCGAAGGGGTGGAGGACCTCGCCGCGCTCAACCTGTTGCGCGACATGGGCGCCGGCCAGGCCCAGGGCTACCACTTTGCCCGGCCGCTGGCGCTGGACGATCTGCTCGCCCACGAACTGTGGCCGCAGGAGGCGACGTCTTAGGGGTGAGCGGGCCTTAATCCAGCAGCAACCCCACCCGCGCCCGCTTGGGCAGCTTGGCCACCACCAACTGGTGCGAGCGCCGGAGCAAATCCTGTAATTCCTCGGCCGCCACCACCGCGGGGCCCTCCAGGCTCACCCATTTCGCCCGCGCCAGGTAAGGCGCCGGGCGAAACCCGGGGCGGTCGCAGTAGCCCAGGAACAGCTCTGCCTCGACCTTGAACGCCAGGCTGGTGCTGCCGCTGAGTTCAGCCACGGCGAACATCTTGTTGCCGGCCACGGAAAACACCCGCACGCCGCCCCATTTGTAGTCTTCGCGGGCGCCGGGCAGGCTCAGGCAGTAGGCGGCCACTTCATCGAGGGTCATAGCGGGCGGTCCTCACAGCGGCTGAAGGCATGGTTAAGGTGGTCGATCCAGGCCCGCACCGCCGGCAATACGCCGCGCCGGTGCGGGTACACCGCCTGCAGCCAGGCGCCGGGGCAGGCCCAGCCGTGCAGCAGGCGCACCAGGCTGCCGTTGGCCAGTTCTTCCTCGCAGTGCATCATCGAATGCTCCAGTGTCTCGGAGTATCTGAAGTGGGGGGCCAGAAATACTCGCGCGCACTCCCCTGAAAGGTCAACCATATCAAGGGTACTGAGATGAGGCGCTTGCTGCTGCTGGCCTTTTACTGACCAAGTCTCGGGGATTGCCACTGCACCTTTGCAAGAAAACAGCGTAAACGGCGGCTATTCCGGCTGCCGATGACGCGCGTCTCACAGCCCATTAAGGTTGGTCAGGGGATGAGCAATGCTTTGATCGCTCGGCGCTCATCCATGGCTTTGTAGCCTTCTTCTACTTGATCGAGCGGTAGGGTTAGGTCGAAGACTTTTCCGGGGTTGATCTTGCCGCTCCAGACGAGATCGATCAGTTCCGGCAAGAACTGTCGAACTGGCGCTGGCCCGCCATGCAGGTGCACATGTTCGAAGAACAGTTCTTCGGCATTGAGCGTCACACCGTGAGGTACTCCGACGTAACCGACGTGACCGCCTTGGCGTGCGGATTTAATCGCTTGCATCATCGACTCGTGTGTCCCAACGCATTCTAGAACGGAGTCTGCGCCCAACCCATCGGTGAGTTGGAGGATACTCGCGACACCTTCATCACCTCGTTCAACGACGATATCGGTGGCCCCGAATTCAAGCGCGAGCTTCTGTCGGGACTCATGCCGACTCATGGCGATGATGCGTTTGGCGCCCATCTGTTTGGCCGACAGCACGCCGAGTAGCCCTACAGCACCGTCACCCACCACTACCACGGTCGCGCCCGGCACAACGTTAGCGGCCTTCGCAGCGAACCAGCCGGTACCCAAGACATCCGAGGTTGTCAGCAGGCTTGGAATCATTTCGGGAGGCGGCATGCCCAGTGTCGCCACCAATGTTCCGTCGGCGAGTGGAACCCTCATCCTTGGGGCTTGTGCTCCGCCCACGAACTCAGCGCTGTTGCAGGATGATTGGTAGCCATGCTCGCAAACCGGGCAGGTGTTATCGGAAGCGAAAAACGACCCGATGACGAATTGCCCTGGTTTGACGGAAGTTACTGCGCCGCCAACCTGCTCAACTACGCCGCAATACTCGTGCCCCATGGGCATAGGTTCGGTGATGGCTTGGATGCCTCGATAAGGCCACAGATCGGAGCCACATACGCACGCGGCTGAGACGCGAATGATCGCATCGGTGGGCTCAATTATCCGTGGCTCGGAAACCTCCTCGTAACGGATGTCTCTTGGCCCGTGCAGAACAGCAGCAAGCATAGTCATAACCCTTGTATGGCGTCTTCAAATTCGAGTTGTGAAGTTACCGGCCGTAGGGCTGGGTGATAAGAAGGGCAATTGTTGATGCACTTGTTAGCAGGCCTCATCAGTTCCCATGACGAGGCACGCGCATAGCGCCTTGATGCTGTCGACGGTAGCGCTGTTGCTTAATGGGTGGTGAACCCACCGTCCACGCAGAGCGCCGCTCCAATCACGAAACTGGCGGCGGAACTGGACAGCCACAGTACGGCTGCTGCCAGTTCTTCGGGGCGTCCCATCCTGCCAATAGGCTGGCTGCGCATAAACTCGGTAATGGAGTCCTGATCAATACCCTCAACCATGGGTGTATCGAACGTGCCAGGGCAAACGGCGTTAACCCGGATGTTCTTGGTTGCAAACTCCAAGGCTGCGCATTTGGTGATTCCGAGCACACCGTGCTTGGTTCCGTGGTAGGCAGTGCGACCTGGTAAACCGACCAATCCGCCTAGCGAAGAGCAATTCACATTTGGAGGCTGTGCGATTTAAAGGGTAGCCAGCTGAAGCCCACATCAATGCGCCCGATTGTCCGGGTGCGGCAAGCGGATAAGTACTACTGAGGATTATGCGATCTTGTAATGAGGGATACTCATTAATATCCTGACCCTGGGTAAGTAAAATTCCCTTACGAAGCGTCCTATCCTGGTCGCCGACAACCCGATCGCCAAGGATATTCCATGAGCATTAGCCGTGCGAATCTCGCTGATTTTGTTTATTTCCTCGCCATTGCGCGGCACCAAAGTTTCAGCCGAGCGAGCCAGGAAGTCGGAATCAGTGCGTCCGCACTGAGCCATGCGATCAAAGGCCTAGAGATCAGGCTTGGCGTACGGTTACTCAATCGCACAACCAGGAGTGTGACGTTAACCGACGCCGGCGAGAGGTTGCATCAGGTGATTAGCGCGCCGATGCAGGAAATCGACGGAGCCATGGAGATCCTGAACAAGTTTCGCGACGAGCCGACAGGTCGCATTCGATTAAATATCCTGAGTGACGCCGCTGAGCTCTTGCTTGGCCCTGTGCTCCCGATATTCACAGAGCGCTATCCGGAGATTCAGATAGACCTGACCGTAACAAACCTGATCGTCGACGTGATCGGTGGAGGCCACGACGCAGGTATACGTTACGGTGGGACAGTTCCTGAAGACATGGTTGCCCAGCGTTTATCGCCGGACATTCGATGGGTCGTTGCCGGAACGCCCGATTACCTCAAGAGTTTCGGTATCCCCAAGCACCCCAATGATTTGCATAACCATCGCTGCTTGCGTATTCGCCTGGGCAGCGGCGCAATGTACGACTGGGAATTTGAAAAAGGTAAGCAGAGGCTCGCGATTGCCGTGCCCGGAGCGATCACGATCGATGAAACGCGTGTGGGGCTGGCTTTGGTGCGTAATGGCGCAGGTCTGATGTATGCCCCTGAGCCCGCCATGCAACCCTTGATCGATTGCGGTGAAGTCGTCACCGTCCTAGATGACTGGGCTAGCGTCGCGCCTGGCTACCATATGTATTTTTCCAGTCACCGGCAGGTGCCAACGGGGCTGCGGTTGCTGATAGATCTCATTCGAGAAATCCATCCTCTCGGCGAATAGCCACTGGTCGCCGCCTATATGAAGGTGTGGCGATCAAATAGCTATTCATCCCGTAAAGCGCGAGCAGCAGTGAGCGGATCTCATGAATCGCTGGCAACCCCCGTAGGTACTAACTAATGGGCTCGGTACAGCCAATTTGGCGTGTGCGGGAAAACACTCTTTAGTCACGAGGTAGATATGGAATACAAGCATCTTGGTCGGTCGGGACTTAAAGTCAGCAGGCTGTGCCTAGGCAGCATGAACTTTGGTGAGCTCACAGATGAGACCACGAGCTTCAACATCATGGATGAAGCACTCGATGCGGGCATCAATTACTTCGATACTGCAGACGTTTATGGGGGCCCTAATTCCCCGGATATGGCCAAAGGGTATGGGATTTCAGAAGAGTACATCGGCCGCTGGCTTGCTCAAGGTGGCCGTCGTGATCGGATTGTGCTGGCCACTAAGGTCTATCAGCCGATGGAGCTTGGCCCGAATGATCGGCGTCTCTCGGCTTACCGTATCCGGAAGGCGTGTGAGGAAAGCCTGCGCAGGCTGAAGACTGATCATATTGATCTCTACCAGATGCACCACATCGACCGTAACACCCCCTGGGAGGAGATTTGGCAGGCCATGGAGTTGCTCGTTCAACAGGGCAAAGTCATCTATGTTGGCAGCAGTAATTTTGCAGGCTGGGACATCGCCACCGCGCAGGCAGCAGCGGCCAGCCGTTCCTTCATGGGCCTGGTCTCAGAGCAGAGCATCTACAACCTCTCAAATCGTGCAATCGAGCAAGAGGTCATTCCAGCCTGCCGGTATCTCGGGCTGGGAGTAGTGCCGTGGAGCCCTCTGGGAGGTGGCCTGTTGGGTGGTGCTTTGCAAAAAATCACCGAGGGCCGGCGTGCAAAGCCAAAGGTCGCCAATCAGATCGAGCGCTTGCGCCCACAATTGGAAAAATACGAGGCATTGTGCGCTGAGCTTGGCGAGTCACCTGCCGATGTTGCACTGGCTTGGCTGCTTCACCAACCGGCGGTCACCGCGCCTATCATTGGGCCCAGGACGGTGGCACAGCTGAAGGATAACCTGCAGGCGCTGAAGGTAGAACTCTCGGCCAGTACTCTTGAACGCCTGGACGAGATTTGGCCGACTCAAGGTGAAGCCCCGCAGGCCTATGCCTGGTGATCAGCAGCTTAGGTGATCTGATACCAGGCCTCGGCTGCTCATAAGGACTATTGTAATTTACCACTGCACCCATCAACCAGATGAGGGGTGCAGTGGTCGGCGCTGCGAAAAATGCCCTGAATCGGAGCTTGGTGGATACCCGTATTTGTTATGCCTTGCGGGCAGAGGCGAAGTCGATCACGAAGCGGTACCGTACGTCCTTGCCGATGACCCGCTCATACGCTTTATCGATCTGTTCCGGCTTGATCATCTCGATATCGGCGGTGATATTCCGGGCGGCGCAGTAGTCAATGACTTCCTGGGTTTCAGCAATCCCGCCGATCAATGAACCCGCAAAGGATTTGCGTCCAAATGCCATGAGCATGCCGTCGAGGCCTTCGAGTTTTCCGAGTGCCCCCACGTTGACGAAGGTTGCATCGAGCTTCAGCAGATCGACGAACTGCTGCATCGGGTAGGATTCCGGCACCGTCGAAATGATCAGATCGAAGTGGTTGGCCAGACGTGCGAAAGCCGCTTTGTCGCTCCACAGTACCGCCTCATGGGCGCCCATCCGCTTAGCGTCTTCGAGCTTGCTGGATGTCGTTGTGAAGACGGTAACTTCCGCGCGCCGAGCTACACCCAGCTTCACTGCCACATGGCCCAGCCCGCCCATGCCGATGACTCCCACTCGTTGTCCAGGCTTGAGCTGCCAATGCTGCATTGGCGAGAACGTCGTGACACCCGCACAGAGTAGCGGTGTCATGGCCGCGAGGTTCGCACCCGCCGGCATTCGAATGGCGAAGTGCTCCTTGACCACGATCCGCTCGGAATAGCCGCCGTAGGTCATGCCGCCCATCACCTTGTCAGGCGAGGCATAGGTGAAAGTGGTGCCTTTGAGGCAGTTCTGCTCCCGATCCGCCAGACAGTTCTCGCATTCACCGCAGGAGTCGACCATACAGCCCACACCGGCATAGTCGCCAATCTTGAATTGGGTCACCTGATTGCCAATCGCTGTAACCTTGCCAACGATTTCGTGCCCAGGCACGCAGGGATAGGGTGTCTCCGACCACTCGCTGCGCGCGGTGTGAATGTCCGAATGGCAGATCCCGGCGTACTCGATGTCGATCAATATGTCTTTGGGCCCTACGGCTCTGCGCTGGATCTGCATGGGAGCGAAGCCCGACTTGGCACCTTTGGTGGCGTAGGCTCGCACTGTGAATGGGCCTTTAAGAGGTGCCGGTTCAGCGGTGGCGGCCGCTGCGCTGCCGGCGCCTGCAAACAACGGGGCGGCGGCGAGGCTGGCTCCTGCCAGCATGATCTTGCGGCGGCCAATGGTGGCAGGCCCCTGGCCGGTTTTGCTTTCGTCACTCATCCTTGCGTTCTCCTCAGGATTTCTGTCGGCTGATGAATACTTCGTTGACGACCGGCACGGCGGTAAACACATTGGGCCAGCCGGTGTAGAACGCTAGTTGGGTCAACATTTCCGAGGCTTGTGCCTGAGTCAGTCCGTTGTCCATGGCGCGATTAAGGTGAGCGGCGAGTTGAGCGACCTGTCCCGTGGCGATCAACGCACTGACGGTGATCATGCTTCGATCACGCGGTGCCAGCCCCGGGCGCAGCCACAAGTCGTGGAACAGCGAAGCGCTGGTGTAGTGAACCAGCCCTGGCGAAACGGGGCCGACGTTCTTGTCGACATACGCCGTGCGCACTTTCTCGGATGCCTGGTCGATAGGGAGCAGGGGAGGTGAAACAGGCGGCAATTGATCCGGCGTGATACCGCGCTTCGCAAACACGCCTTTGGTGATCAGGATCGTCGCGGTCGCATTGCCCCACCCGGTGTAATACGCAAGGTGGTTGATGGCTTCGGAAATCTCCGAAGGCTTGACGCCGTTATCCAGAGCCAGGTTCAGGTGGAATGCGAGTTCCACCGTTTGCTGCTTGGAAATAAGGACGGCCAGCGTGACCAGACTGCGATCGCGTGGTGACAGGCCTGGTCGTTTCCACACTTCCCCCAGCAGAGTGGACTCGGTGTTATGCGCCAGAGCCGGAGATACCGCACGCATGTCGTCCAGCGTTGGGACTGGAGGTGAGCTCTCGTCAGGCGCTCGGCTCGTCGAGCAAGCAGCCAGCAGAAGGGTGAAGCAGGCGATACCCGCCTTCGCGAGACTCATCGAGCAGCCTCGTATTGCGCTTCACTGACCGGCTCCATCCACTCGACATTCTTTCCGTCGATAGCTTCCTGGATCGCAATGTGAGTCATCCCCGTGGTGGCTGTAGCGCCATGCCAGTGCTTCACACCAGGCGGCGTCCAGATGACGTCCCCTGGCTTGATAACAATTTTCTCACCGCCCACTTGCTGTACCCAACCGGTACCCGAAGTGACGATCAAGGTCTGGCCTTTCGGATGGGTATGCCAGGCCGAACGGGCCGCTGGCTGAAAGGTAACGGCGCCAGCAGAGACGGTCGAGGGCGCGCGCGCTGCGAATAGCGGGTCAATGCGGGCGTTCCCAACAAAGTTGGCAGGAGCACCCATGATCGACGATTGCTCGCCATTTCGGCTTATAGCCATAGCCTGATCTCTTGGGATGTCCGCACTGTGCGCGGACACAGCGGTGCCGAATATTGCAGCCATCATAGAAGTCTTGATGAGTGCTCTCATTAGTTAGCTCCTGCTCATGGGCGGTTGAGCTATCACGCTAAATGAGAAACTTTTCTTGGACTACCCGCTGAATTCAACATGATCAGATGAGAGCGGCTCATTAATCCAGCTGCACGTGCCTATCGTTGCCCCTGGCCCTTATATCCCTTCGACCTCAGCAATTGATGAGCGTCACTCAGTAGAGCATCCAGCATTAGCCGGGTACTCAGAGCCTCTCGTGTTCATTAGCTTGGTGGCACATGAACATTCCGACGTATTCAGCGATCACTGACCTTCATGCCCGGAGAGGATTTGAATATGAACGCACGAGGTTTACCCAGCGCAGCGCTTGCTGCTTTGGTCTTTTTTGGTGGTGTGAGCGTTAACGCCACTGCTGCCGACGCCGCGATAGGGCAGGAGCAAAAGGGGACAACTATGAAGTGGGATCAGGATGAGCTCGATGCCATCGTCAAAGCTGACGATTTGCATATCTCTGTTTTCCGTGAAGACATGGTGAACTACGGTACGCCGACCTTTATCTGGTGTGTACAGGTGGGGGGGGATCTGTACGTTCGTGCGTATAATGGCACCAAGTCTCGCTGGTACCAGGCTGCACTTAAGCAAAAGGCAGGAAGAATTATCGCTGCCGGGAAAACCTTTGACGTCAGCTTCGAGCCAGTGAATGGTGGAATCAACGATCAAATAGACGATGCCTACCGAGCCAAGTACAGCTCTAGTAGTTACTTGGCCCCCATGATCAGTGAGCGATCTCGAGCCGCAACTGTTCGCATACTGCCCAAGGGCAGCACGCAGTGAACCAGATCGGAGTTGCTAGCGCCGAACGTGATGCCCAAGAAAAACCGGGGATGGGGGATCAGCCACAACATGGTTTGCGTATCCTTCTGATCCTCAGCGCTCTATTGGCATTCGCGTCGGTCTCCACTGATTTGTACTTGCCCGCTATGCCCATAATGGCGACATCTCTGCATGCCAGCGATGGGGTATTGGCACTGACCGTGAGTGGATACCTCGCAGGGTTCAGCGGTGGGCAATTGTTTTGGGGGCCGTTCAGCGATCGATTTGGACGGCGACTGCCGATAGCGATTGGGTGCCTGTTGTTTATCGCCGGTGCAGCCGGCTGTGCCCTGGCAACGACCGGTACGGCAATGGTCTGCTGGCGTGTCGTTCAAGCCTTAGGCGCTTGCGCTAACGTGGTTCTTGCCCGGGCAATGGTGCGAGATCTTTACGAGGGTCGACATGCCGCGCAAAAGATGTCGACGTTGATGACTATCATGGCAGTTGCGCCGCTGGCGGGCCCCACCGTGGGCGGCCAGATCCTGCATCTGTTTTCGTGGCAAGCAATCTTCTGGACACTGGTGCTCTTTGGGTCGTTAACGCTCGCCAGCCTGATGCTGCTGCCTGAAACCTTGCCCCCCGAGCAGCGTAGCCCAACGTCAATGAGAGACATTGCTCACCGCTATGGAGTGCTGTTGCGAACGCCAAAGTTCTTGGCCTACATCGCCACAGGCGGTTTTTTCTACGCAGGTACTTTCGCCTACATCGCGGGTTCACCCTTCGCTTACATCGCTTATCACCATGTTGATCCGCAGTGGTATGGAGCGCTGTTCGGCGCTGGGGTTGTGGGGCTCATGGTGACGAACCAGCTTAATGCGCGATTGCTCAACCGGTACGACATTGACCAGCTTTTGATGGCCGGTGGGCTTCTTTCTGCCGTTGCCGGGAGCGTTATCGCGATCGCGACGTGGAAGGACTGGGGCGGGTTGCCGTTGCTTATCGCTGGGTGCTTCGTATTCGTCACTGCGACCGGCTTTGTCCTGGCAAATGCCCTTACCGGGGCGCTGAACTGCCTACCCAAGTTTGCCGGTACTGCATCGGCACTTTCCGGTGCCTTGCAGTATGGCGCAGGAATGCTGGGGGCGGCGCTAGTCGCCAAATTTGCAAACGGTACCCCGTGGCCCATGGGCCTCGTGGTGGGAGTTTGCAGTCTCGGCTGCCTGCTCAGCGCAGCGTGCGTGCTGCGGACAACGCATAAAAACTGATCACCTTTGAAATTGAGGATACTGAGATGAGCTTTTCGTTTGAGAACAAAGTTGCATTGATCACCGGCGCAGCCTCCGGCATTGGTTTGGCGACTGCCCAGGCATTTGCAAAGGCTGGTGCAGCTGTTGCCATTGTGGACGTCAACGGTGAAGCCGCTCAGGCCCAAGCCGAGGCTCTGGTTGCTGCTGGTCATAAGGCGATTGGCCTTCGCTGTGATGTTTCTGACATTGGTCAGGTGGAGGCAATGGTCAATGAGACGGTAGCGGCATTTGGGCGTTTGGACGCCGCCTTCAACAACGCAGGTATCCAAAACGTCCTGGCCGAAATCGCCGATGCCACCGTCGAGGATTATGACCGGGTCATGTCCGTCAACCTTCGTGGTGTCTGGGCTTGCATGAAGTTTGAACTCGAATACATGCGTCGCCAGGGCAGTGGCACCATCGTCAACTGCTCATCGCTGGGTGGCCTTGTCGGTGGTGCACAACGCGCAAACTACCACGCAGCCAAACACGGCGTGATCGGGTTGACCAAAAGTGCTGCGCTTGAATATGCCGCCCAGAACATCCGGGTCAACGCTGTGTGCCCAGGGCTTATCTGGACTCCGATGGCCGATCAGATGGTTGCCGCCGGGCAGGGTGAAGCGCTCGAAGGCATGATTAAAGCAGTCCCGATGGGGCGTCATGGCCAGCCCGAAGAAATTGCGGATGCAGTGCTTTGGTTGAGCAGCACTTCCTCCAGCTATGTGACCGGCCAATCCATTTCGGTGGATGGCGGTTTCATCATGCGTTGACCCTGCAGGGCTCTCTCGTTCTGCGCGCACCCCAGGCGGGTACGAAGACCACCGCCGCCTAATAAAGCATCAAGGAACTGATCCATGCCGGAAAAAAATCCAACTCGGACAGTCCGGGGGCTACTTATTGCCCTCGGGATTCTCACCCTGCTTCCTGGGCTCTTCATGCTGTTCGGTGGAGGCTATCTGATAAGTCTGGGCGGCTCTTGGTACTTTGCATTAGCTGGCCTGGGGATGATTATTGCGGGCGTGCTCCTCGCACGCCGCCGCTTGCCCGGTGCACTCCTGTATCTCGCTGTCTTCATTGCCTCCCTCGCATGGTCTGTGTGGGACGTTGGCCTGGCATTCTGGCCGCTGTTCTCCCGATTGGTAGCGTTGGCGGTGCTGGCCGTTTTGGTGCTGCTCGCAATACCTTCGCTTCTCGCCAGCCGCAAAGCGGCGGGCGCCAAAATTTCCTTCGTAGGCGCTTTCGTTGTGGCTCTGGGGCTTGCGGTGACGTTTTATGCGGCGCTGCAACCTCAGCCTATCCAAACTGCTGACGGAGCACCGAGTCCAATCGCTGGCAAAGCGGTCGGGACGGTTGAGCCCGCTACAGATTGGCGCTATTTCGGACATACGCCATCGGGTACCCGACATGCTGTGCTGGACAAGATCACCCCGCGGAACGTTTCCGATCTCAAGGTTGCCTGGACATACCGGACGGGGGAAATCCCTAAGGGCAGCAACGAAGGTCACGTGGTGACACCGCTGCACGTCAATGGAGTGCTGTACGGCTGTACCCAGTCCAGCCAATTGTTTGCCCTGGATGACGATACTGGTAAGGAGATCTGGCACCACGATCCCAAGGCTCAACCCAATAATGTCTATCCGCGTTGCCGAGGTGTGGGTTATCACGATGCTTCAGCTCAAGCGCAGGACACCAGCAGCCAGGTGCCTGTGGCTGCGTGCACACGCCGGATCATTGCCACAACCGTTGACGCTCGCCTTATAGCCGTCGATGCGCAAACGGGTGAGGCGTGCGCCGACTTTGGTGATCACGGAAGCGTGAGCTTGCAGATCGGGATGGGAAGTCCTGATAAAAACCTCTATTTTCCAACAGCGGCTCCCACAGTCGTACGTGATCTTGTGGTAGTCGGTGGCCTGGTTTGGGACAACCAGAAAACCGGTGAGCCTTCTGGTGTCGTACGCGCATTCAACGTTCAAACAGGCGCGCTTGTCTGGGCATGGGACTTGGGTAACCCTGCAATTACCCGCGAACCTCCGGAAGGCCAAAGTTATACCCCGGGTACCCCCAACGTCTGGTCGACGCCTGCCTTTGACGACGCGCTGGGGCTGATCTATCTGCCCACCGGTAACGCGACGCCTGATTTCTGGGGCGGCGAACGCTCTGAAGCTGATGATCGTTACTCCTCATCCATTGTTGCGCTGGACATCGCAACGGGACGAGAGCGCTGGCACTTCCAGACCGTGCATCACGATCGGTGGGACTATGACGTACCCTCTCAACCGGCCCTTTATGATGTACCGGATGGGCAGGGCGGTACCTTGCCAGCTCTGATCCAGACGACCAAGCGTGGCCAGATTTTCATGCTTGATCGCCGCACCGGTAAGCCAATTGCCAAGGTCGAAGAGCATCAGGTTCCCCAGGGGGGAGTGGCAGATGATCGTAGTTCGCCTACCCAGCCTTACTCAGTGGGCATGCCCTCCATTGGCACAGAGCCATTGAGTGAAAAACGCATGTGGGGCCTGACCCCGGTCGACCAGTTGATCTGCCGCATAGATTTCCTGAAGGCACGCTATGAGGGTGAATTTACGCCGCCCAGCGAGCGCCTGACGATTCAGTATCCAAGCTGGTTGGGAGGCATGAATTGGGGGTCGGTTTCTGTCGCGGAAAACCTTGGCTACCTAATCGTTAATGACACCCGCGTTGCAATCTGGAATCGCATGATTCCACGCGCCGCCTACGACGAGAAATCCCTCAGTGGCGGTGGACATGAAGGTAACGCGCCCCAGGCGGGCACTCCGTGGGGTATCGAGCAAGGCCGCTTCCTGTCACCCCTGGGTATTCCGTGCCAAGAGCCGCCCTACGGCACCATTAGCGCTATCGATCTGGCGACGCGAAAGGTTGCATGGTCGACGCCATTGGGAACAACCGAAGAGACCGGCCCGTTGGGCATTGCTACGCACCTTCCTATGCCGATCGGGATGCCCACCCGAGGAGGGCCAATCACCACGTCTACGGGCCTGGTGTTTATCGCGGCCTCTCAGGATTTCTATATCCGAGCTATCGATGTCCGTACCGGCAAGGAGCTCTGGAAGGGGCGGCTGCCAGTGGGCGCCGAGGCAACCCCGATGACCTACGTCTCGCCAAAGACCGGCAGGCAATTCGTGATCATCAGCGCAGGCGGCAACTCGGCTACGACGCAGAAGGGTGATTACGTAGTGGCGTACGCGCTGCCTCAGTAGCAGCACTCCCGGTGTCAGGGGCGCAAGTTATACCCCTGATGCCACGGCCGTCTCTACGCAGTTAATCGCATGGTTCAAACGCCAACGTAAAGCATGCGTATTTTCAAAACGCTTTACCTGCCGGCCATGGCCAGATCCAGAACCTCCGAACCGCCGTTGCGATGCCGACAGTCAGGTCTAAATTCTGCTGCCTTGAGGAGTGCCCATGAGCGGCAAATCCATCCAGATTCGTGTAAGCCGAAGCATCAATGCTCGATGCCACGAGCTGATACCAGCGCTGCAGGGGTTCGTGTTTTTCTTCTGCCTGTTCGCAGGCTATTTCATGCTACGACCCATCAGAGAGTCCATGGGGATTTCTGCTGGTGTTCAAAACCTGCAATGGCTCTTTACAGCGACATTCCTGGCCATGCTCGTGGCGGTGCCCGTATTCGCTTGGCTGAGCTCCCATGTGCCGCGACGGCACTTTATTGACTGGGCGTACGGCTTCTTTTGTTCCAACCTCCTGGCATTCGCAGTGATCTTCGAGCTACTCGGAGAAAGCCAATGGACGGCGCGTGCGTTTTACGTCTGGATCTCGGTTTACAACTTGTTCGTTATATCCGTTGGTTGGAGTTTGATGGCCGACGTTTTTGATGGGGCGCAGGCCAAGCGTTTGTTCGCAGTCATCGCTGCTGGAGCGAGTGTGGGAGGGCTTGTCGGCCCTGCGCTCAGTGCGCTGTTGGTGGGTGTCCTGGGCGAAGCAGGACTGATGGTGATTGCAGGCCTGCTGCTGGCTGTAACGTTAGTCGTCAAGCGTTCGTTGATGCGATGGCGAGACATCGGTGGTGCAGGCCGAACGGGGGCCAGTGTCACGGAGAATCCGCGTGACCCCATTCCTGGAAACCCCTTTAGTGGATTGACCAGAGTTTTGACGTCCCGCTACTTGATCGGCATATCACTGTTCGTCATTTTGCTGTCTACCTTGAGCACATTCCTCTACTTCGAGCAGGCACGATTGGTGTCGACGCTCTTCCCGGATCGGCAAGCGCAGATACGCATATTTGGCATGATCGACTTCGTCGTCCAGTCGGGTGCATTGCTATCTCAGCTGCTCGTTACAGGGCGACTGGCTCAGAGGTTAGGCGTTCGGGTGGTGTTGGCCATTGTGCCGGTGTTGATGTTCATAGGCTTTGTTGGCCTGGCGCTCGTTCCGAGCTTCGCCCTCCTCGTGGTGCTCATGGTGGTACGCAGGATAGGTGAGTACGCATTCATCAGGCCTGCACGTGAAATGCTCTTTGTGCCTTTCGACGCCGAGAGCAAATATAAAGCGAAAAACTTCATCGACACCGTGGTTTATCGCGCTGGAGATGCCGCTAGCGGCTGGGTGAAAAACACTCTGGACTTGATAGGCCAGGGGGCTGGTTTGGTGGCAATAGTCGGTGCCCTGAGCGCAATGATCTGTGGGTACTTGGGATGGCGTTTGGGGAAACGGTCAGATGAGGAGCAGTCTGGTCTGGATGCGCGCGAGTCTGCAGTTTGATCGAGCCCTATCACCGCCGCTGGCAGAGCCGCAGACGAACGGCTTTGAGCGGGGACTTCTCGCTAGTTTCCTAACGATCTGACTCCAGCGATCTAGGTTTTCCCTGCCTCTGGGCAATTTAGATGCTTCACAAAATCGATTGCTGAGGCTGCCTCATCAGGACATGTGGAACCTGCCCACTAATCATGTATGTCGATGCTGGCTACATCCGGACGTTGATATCTCCGCCATTGCGCAGTGTGGGAGTCATAGCGGGCGGTCCTCACAGCGGCTGAAGGCATGGTTAAGGTGGTCGATCCAGGCCCGCACCGCCGGCAATACGCCGCGCCGGTGCGGGTACACCGCCTGCAGCCAGGCGCCGGGGCAGGCCCAGCCGTGCAGCAGGCGCACCAGGCTGCCGTTGGCCAGTTCTTCCTCGCAGTGCATCATCGGCAGCACGGTAAAGCCCAGCCCGGCCAGCGCCGAAGTTTTGCGCACTTCAAAGTCGTCGATGCCCAGCCGCGCCGGCATCGCCAGTTCAAAACGCTCACCGGCCTCGTTGAACAGCCTTATCCGGCCCAGCCGGTCGGCGTCCAGCGCGCTCAGAAAGGGCAGGGCGTAGAGGTCCTTGGGGTGGTGGATCGGGTGCTCGGCGGCAAAGCCCGGCGAGGCCACCACCTCGGTGCGCGCCTCGCGCAGGCGGCGGGTGACCAGGTTCGGGTCTTCATCGCCGGGCTCGCGCACGCGCAGGGCGACGTCGATGCCTTCGTTGATCAGGTCGACCCGGCGGTTCACCAGCATCAGCTCCAGTTGCACCAGCGGGTAGCGGGCGATGAAGTCGCGCACCATGCCGGGCAGGAACTGCGTGGCCAGGCCCACCGGCGAGCTGACCCGTAACGGCCCGCGCGGCTCGCTGCTGACGCTGGCCACCACTTCGTCGGCCATTTCCGCTTCGAGCAGCATCGCCTGGCAGTGGCGCAGGTAGCGCTCGCCGACCGTGGTCAGCTGCAGCTTGCGCGTGGTGCGCTGCAGCAGCCGCGCGTTGAGGCGCTCCTCAAGCTCGGCGATGCGCCGCGACAGCCGCGACTTCGGCACGCCCAACTGGCGCCCGGCCGCGGCGAAGCCACCGGCTTCGACCACCTTGGCGAAGTAATACAGGTCATTCAGGTCGCGCATGCCGGCCCCCATCGTTCTACTGGTGGAACAATCTAATGCATTTTCGCCCGCTAATCATCCATTGGCACTTTGGGTAGGATGGCCTCATTGACGAACCGCACCCTTTCCAGGAGCCACACATGAAACTGCTGCATATCGATTCGAGCATCCTCGGTGACCACTCTGCATCGCGCCAGTTGACCGCCCTGGTCGCCAACACCTGGAAGGCCTCGCAACCGGGTGTTGAAGTGACTTACCGCGACCTGGCGCAAGACGCCCTGGGCCACTTCTCCGCCGCCAGCCTGCAAGGCACCGGCAGCGAAGCCGAGCTCAACGCCGCGGCCCTGGCAGAATTCCTCGCCGCCGACGCACTGGTGATCGGCGCGCCGATGTACAACTTCACCATCCCGACTCAGCTCAAGGCGTGGATCGACCGCATCTGCGTGGCCGGCAAAACCTTCCGCTACACCGAGAACGGCCCCGAAGGCCTGTGCGGCGGCAAAAAAGTAGTGCTGGTATCTACCGCCGGCGGCCTGCACGCCAACCAGGCGTCGGGCGCCGCGCACATCGACTACCTGAAGCTGCTGCTGGGCTTCCTGGGCATCACCGACGTCAGCGTGGTCACCGCCGAAGGCCTGGCCTATGGCGACGAAGCCCGCGGCAAGGCGATGGCCGATGCCCAGGCGAGCATCGAAGGCCAGTTCAGCGCCGCCTGAACCGCCGCGCTGCGGCGCAGTCGTAACAGATAAGCCGCTGTGCCCTTGGGCTCAGCGGCTTTTTTTGTGACTGCTGTACCACCTGGCCCGTCTTTTGCTGCGTCCTGTTGATCCGCGCGTGGGCGGCGATGTCGGCTACAGTGAACGAGGGGTATTGGAGTGAAAGAGGGCATACGGATGATGCGCAGTTGTGCAACCGTGCTGTGGCTGTTGAGCCTGAGCCTCGTTTCGGTGCAGGCCCTGGCGGCGCCGCCGGCCCATTACTCGGTGGGCTACCACCGGCTGACCTTCGCTGACCCGCTCGATGGCCAACCGATGAACGCCTACGCCTTCTACCCCACGCCTTCCCGGGTGCGCGGCAGCGTGATCGATGGCTTCGAAGTGGCCGCCGGGGAAGACGCGCGCATCGCCATCGGCCGCTTCCCGATGCTGATGCTCTCCCACGGCAACAACGGTACGCCACTGGCGCTGCACGACCTGATCACCTCGATCACCCGCCAGGGCTTCGTGGTGGTGGCGGTGCTGCACCCCGGCGACAACTACCTTGACCAAAGCCGCCTGGGCAAACTGAGCAACCTCTACGGCCGGCCGATGCAGATTTCCGCGGCGATCACCGCCGCGTTGGGCGAGCCGATGCTGTCGCCGTTCGTCAACGCCGAGCAGGTCGGTGTGATCGGCTACTCGGCCGGTGGCGAAACCGCGTTGATCCTCTCCGGCGCCCAGCCCGACCTGCAGCGCCTGCGCGATTACTGCCTGAAATTCCCCGCCGACCTCGATGCCTGCAAGGCCCACGGCGAACTGGTGGCCGACCGCGACGACCTCGCCCCCCATGCCGACCCACGGGTGCGCGCGCTGCTGCTGATGGCGCCGTTGTCATTGATGTTCGGCCGCCACACCTTGGAAGAGGTAAAGGTACCGACGCTGATCTACGCCGGCGACCACGACCAACTGGTGGCCCCGGACAAGAACGCCGGCGCCCTGGCGCGCAAGCTGCCGCAGCACCCGGAATACCGTTTACTGGCCGGGGCTGGGCATTTTGTGTTCCTGGCGCCCTGCACCGATGAGCAGGCCGCCCGCTCGCCGGCGCTGTGCGCCGATGCCGAGGGCGTCGACCGGGTGTCGATCCACAAGGGCCTGGTGGCCGAGGCGGGCACCTTCTTTGGCCAGGCGCTGAGCCAGCCGAGCCGGGCCGGGTTGCAGACGGCGGACCAGCAATAGCGCCGCGCCAGGCAAGGGCCCGCCAGGTCAGCCTCGGGCCTTGCGGCCCATCAGCACCACCAGCGCCAACCCCAGCAACGCCAACAGCGCTGCCATCAAATACACCGGCCCGTACCCGGTATGGGCCGCCAGCGCGCCCATCAGCGGCCCGGCCGCCGCCAACGCCAGGTCAAAGAACACCGCGAACGCCCCCAGCCCGGCGCCACGGCTGCTGCTGGGCACCTGGCGGATGGCGATCACCCCCAGCGCCGGGTACACCAGCGACAGGCCGAAACCGGTCAGGCTGGCGCCCACCAGCGCCCAGGCCGGCGAGGGCGCCAGCCACAGCACGAGAAACCCCAGCGCCTCCACCGCCATGCACGCCAGCGAGGTGGCGGTGGCACCGTAGTGGTTGATGGCATTGATGAAAATCAACCGGGCGATCACGAAGCACACGCCAAAGGCGGTCAGGCAATACGCCGCGCCGGCCCAGCCGTTCTCGCGGTAATACAGGGTGATGAAGGTGGTCAGCGCGCCATAGCCAATCGACGCCAGGGTCAGCGCCAGGCCATACGGCGCGACTCGCGCGAACGCCGACCAAAACGGCATGCGCTCGCCGCGCACCACCGGCATCGACGGCTTGTTGCGCAGCATCGCCACCCCGCCCAGGGCGAGCAGGATCAACAGCGGGCCCAGGGTGTTGAAGCCTAGGGTACCGGTCAGCACCACGCCAATCGGCGCGCCAAAGGCAATCGCCCCGTACGAGCAGATGCCGTTCCAGGAAATCACCTTGGCGGTGTTCTCCGCGCCCACCGCGCCGATGCCCCAACTGGCGGTGCCGACGCCGATCATCCCCTGGGAACAGCCCAACAGCAGGCGCCCGGCCAACAACGGCACCAGGCTCACGCTCGGCCAGGCTTCGCAGAGGGTGGCGATCAGCGTGAGCACGCCGCTGCCGGCAATCCCGTACAGGCCCCAGTTGATGATGGTCTTGGTGCCCTGGCTGTCGGCCAGGCGGCCGGCGAACGGGCGGATCAACAAGGTGGCCAGGTACTGCGCGCCGATCACCAGGCCCGCCACCACCGGGCTGAAGCCCAGTTGGTCGTGCACATAGCCAGGCAACACCGCGATCGGCAAGCCGATGCAGAGGAAGGCAATGAAGGTGTAGAGCACGATGGAGAGGATGGTCAGGGTAACGCTGGGGGAGGCAGGTGTGCGTGGCATCGGTTCGGCTCAGCTGGCGCTGCAAGGCATGATGTGGTTGTAGTACAACCATATCACGCCTTGCGCCACTCGGCTGGCCGCTATCGGCGCTGGGTGGTGAAGTACGCCGCGGCCAGCACCGCCAGCCAGATCGGCAGCAGGATCACCGAAATACGGATGCCTGGCGTCAACCACATCACCACCAGGATGCCCGCCAGGAACACCAGGCACAGCGCGTTGGTGAGCGGGTAGCCCCAACTGGGGTAACGGGTGCTGTGGCCTTCAGCCTGCTTGACCCGCTTGAAGCGCCAGTGGGTGATGCTGATGATCCACCAGTTCAGCACCAGCGAGGCCACCACCAGCGCCATCAGCAGGCCCAGCGCCTCGCCCGGCAGGAAGTAGTTCACCAGCACGCACAGCCCAGTGGCCAGCGACGACACCCCCAGCGCCGCCAACGGCACGCCACGGCGGTTGACCTTGAGCAGCGCTTGCGGGGCATTGCCCTGGCGCGCCAGGCCGAACAGCATGCGGCTGTTGCTGTACACGCAGCTGTTGTACACCGACAGCGCCGCGGTCAGTACCACGGCGTTGAGCAGGGTGGCCACGACCTGGGCGTCCAGCGCGTGGAAAATCAACACGAACGGGCTGCCGCCGCTGACCACCTTCTGCCACGGGTACAGCGACAGCAACACCGCCAGCGCGCCCACGTAGAACAGCAGAATGCGCCAGATCACCTGGTTGGTGGCCTTGGGGATGCTGCGCTGCGGGTCGTCGGCCTCGGCGGCGGTGATGCCCACCAGCTCCAGGCCACCGAAGGAGAACATGATTACCGCCATGGCCATCACCAGCCCGCCCACGCCATGGGGGAAGAAACCGCCGTCGGCCCAGAGGTTGGCCACGGTCGCCTCCGGGCCGCCCTGGCCGCTGGCCAGCAGCCAGGCACCGAAGCCGATCATGCTGACGATCGCCACCACCTTGATCAGCGAGAACCAGAACTCCATCTCGCCGTACAGGCGCACGTTGCACAGGTTGATCAGGTTGATCAGCGCGAAGAACACCGCCGCCGACACCCAGGTGGGCACCTCCGGCCACCAGTACTGCACGTACACGCCCACCGCGGTGAGCTCGGCCATGCCGACCAGCACGTACAGCACCCAGTAGTTCCAGCCCGACATGAACCCGGCGAAACGCCCCAGGTAACGGTTGGCGAAGTGGCTGAAGGTGCCGGCCACCGGCTCCTCCACGACCATTTCGCCGAGCTGGCGCATGATGAAGAACGCAATCAGCCCGGCGATGGCATAGCCGAGGATGACCGATGGGCCGGCCATCTGAATGGTCTGGGCGATGCCCAGGAACAGCCCGGTACCGATCGCCCCGCCCAGGGCGATCAGCTGGATGTGGCGGTTTTTAAGGCCCCGGTGCAGCTGCGCGGGGGTTTGCGGGTCACTCATGCGAGGCGGTTCCTCAGGGGCAGGGCACGCGCCCCGCCGGTTACGCGGATAGAAGGGCGCGTATCTTACATGGGAACGGCGCCTGGGGCAGGGTGGCAGTTTTGCAAAGCATGACGCCGATCAGGCCAAGCGGCGTTTGCAGGCGATTCCTACATCAACTTTCCCATTTTCACGCACCACTTTGCGATTTGTCTGGCATACAGCGGCCAGGGCACCGGGAAACAATCCCCCGCGACCTTCCGCCGTCCAAGGATGCCCAGCCATGCCGCCACACGCTCCCTCACGGTGGCCCGCCCCACAGGCGCGCCGCCCATGAGCCAAGCCTTCGCCCCCTACACCCGCTATTCCCTCACCATTCAAGGCCTCGACGCCGCCATTGACGTCATCGCCTTCGACGGCGAAGAGCACCTCAGCCAGCCCTTCAGTTACCAGATCGAATTCGACTCCAGCGCGCTGGACATCCACCCCGACCAGGTCCTGGCCAAGGAGGCCAGCCTGGTGCTGCACGCCGCCCCGGTCAAACCCGCCTGGGTCGGCCAGCAGGTTCAACAACCGGCCCCACTGCGCTCGATCTTCGGCTTCATCACCGGCTTCAAGCACCTCAAGCGCAGCAAGGAGCAAACCCACTACCAGGTCACCCTGCAACCGCGCCTGGCGCTGCTCGGCCGCGGCCAGTACTCGCGGATCTTCCAGCACCAGAGCATCCCGGAAATCGTCAAAAGCGTGCTGGTGGAGCACAACCAATTCCCCACCTACGAATGCCGCTTCGAACTCGCCCGCGAGTACGCCAAGCGCGAACAGGTGATGCAGTACGCCGAAAGCGACCTGGCCTTTATCGACCGCCTGCTGGCCGAGGTGGGCATCTGGTACCGCTTCGCCGAGATCCACAGCGGCGGCATCGGCGTGATGCACTTTCACGACGACCAGTTCACCCCGCCCACCGTCACGGCGCTGCCCTGCGTGGCCGAAGCGGGCCTGGCCAACGACGGCGAAGACGCCGTGTGGGCCCTGCGCGCCGAGCACCAGGTGGTGGAAAAAGCCGTGCGCGTGCGCCACTACAGCTACATGGACCTCAGCCCGTTGTCCAACGGCGGGGTCGACGCCGGCCGCGCCTACGACGAAGACGTGGGCGTGGACCACACCCGCGGCAACGCCACCACCACCCGCGGCCTGGCCTACCACCTCGACGACTGCTTCGTCGAGGTCGGCGACACCATCGACCGCGGCCGCCAACTGCCCAGCCCCAGCGCCTACTTCAGCGCGCGGCTGCTGCACGAACGCTACCTCAACGGGCAAACCCGCCTGAGCGGCGAAAGCAGCTGCGCCAGCCTTGCCCCCGGGCAAACCCTGCCCATCAGCAACGGCCCGCCGCAGGCCTTCGCCGAAGGCGTGAGCATCACCCACACCCGCGTGCGCGGCCACCGCCAGCGCAACTACCAGGTGCAGTTCAGCGGCATCCCCTTTATAGAAAGCGTCGCCTACCGCCCGCCACTCAAGCCCAAGCCGGTGATGGCCGGCACCCTGCCGGCGCGGGTCACCGAACGTTTCGACCCCGGCCGCCCCTACGCCGACCTCGACAACGACGGCCGCTACCGCGTGCGCTTCGTGTTCGACCTGCACCCCTGGCCCAAGGGCGAGGAGAGCCAATGGCTACGCCTGGCCCGGCCCTACGCCGGCGCCAAGCACGGCCTGCACCTGCCGCTGATACCCGGCACCGAAGTGGCGATCGCCTTCGAGCACGGCGACCCCGACCGCCCCTACATCGCCCACGCGCTGCACGACAAACAGCATGTGGACCCCGTGAACCGCTTCAACGAAACCCGCAACGTGCTGCGCACCCCGGCCAACAACAAGCTGCGCATGGAAGACCGCCGCGGTGAGGAGCACGTGAAGCTGAGCACCGAGTTTGGCGGCAAGAGCCAGTTGAACTTGGGGCATCTGGTGGATGCCGCGAAGCACAAGCGCGGCGAGGGGTTTGAACTGCGTACCGATGCCTGGGGGGTGTTAAGGGCGGGGAAGGGGGTGTTGGTCAGTGCTGATGAGCAGGTGAAGGCGGGGGGCACTGCCCTCGACATGAGCGCCGCCGTGGCCCAGTTGGAGCAGGCATTGGAGATCGCCAAAACCCTGGCCAGCAGTGCCAGAACCTCAAGCCTGGTGGTCTCTGACCTCACCGCCCAGCAGCAACTCAAGGCCGCCCTGAGTGCCCTCGCCGAACCCGGCCTGGTGGCCTCGGCGCCCGCCGGCATTGCCGTCGTCACCCCGCAAAACCTGCAGTTGTCCGCCGGCAAAGAGCTGATCGCCACCGCCGGCCAAGGCGCTGAAGTCAACGTGGTGAAGCGCCTTCGGGTCGCCGCCGGCGAAGCCATCAGCCTGTTCGCCCAACGCCTGGGGCTGAAGCTGTTGGCCGCCCGCGGGCCCGTCTCGATCGAAGCGCAGACCGGCGCCATCGCCGTGCGGGCAGAGCAAAACCTCAACCTCGACAGCCGCGCCGGCGAGGCCGTCATCGCCGCGGAACACGGCATCACCCTGGTCAGCCGGGGTGCCTACATCAAGCTCAAGGACGGCTCCATCGAGATCGGCGCGCCCGGCGACATCCGCATTCGCAACGAGCATATCGAGTGGGGCGGGGCGGCGTCGCTGGCGAAGGCGTTCGCACCGGTGAGGGTTGAAGACCCAGTGTTTCGCAGTGCCACGCAGGGGCGGTTTCAGGTGGTGGAACGCGGAACGGGCGCGCCTCGGCGCAACGTGCGCTACCGCGTTGAAAACGACGACGGCACGGCCCTGCGCGGCGTCACCGACGACGAAGGTTATACCCAGAGCCACTACGGCCTGGATGCCAAGACGCTGAAAGTGTTTTTCGAATAAGGAAGGCAGCACGATGAGTAAAAGCGAAGTACCCGCCGGTGTCGGTGTCACGGCCCGAGAGCCCAGCGTGACCGTGGTGGAGTATGCCTCCGGGCAATGTTACTTCCGCCCAGACACAGAAGAGTTTCTGTTTCTAAGCCCCAGCGTTGCCGGCGAATTCGAACTGCACTGGCAAGACCTGGTCGAGAGCATGAACCGTTTTCACCTGGCCATGGAGGACTACTCCACGGCCATCGAGTACTACGGCAAAACCCAGGCCCAGCGTGATGCGGCGTTGTTGGAGATCGAAGCCAAGGTAGAAGCGATCGACCATGCTGAAGATAAGCTGGACGCGCAGCGCAAGGCCGTCCTGGAAAAGCTGGGGCAGTTTTCCACCAGCAACTTGAAGTATGACGATGTTGTCGAGTTGCTGCCGATCGCCAATACCCGGCGCACGGTTAAAGATGCAGACGGCAACCCGAAAAAAGTCGGCAAGCGCTACGTCTACGTCAAAAAGAAACACTACGACGCCCTTGGCAAAACCGGCCAGGTCAAGACCGTCAAGATCAAACCCAAGGATGTGACCGGTGCACAGGAAAGCATCTACCGCACAGACAAACGCGGCAAAACCCGGATCGACACGAAAAAGCTCAAAGAGCAACTGAAGGCCAAGCAACCGGAGTTCAAGGCGGAGCTCAAGGACTTTGCCTGGGGCAAGGCGCTGCTGGACACATTCAATTTCGACAGAACCCTTGAATGGAACGCATTTGGGGCCAACCTGCTGGAGTGGGCAGAGGCCTGGAATAACTCGTTGGTAGGCGCTGATGAGTCCCGTGACAGCGTGGACGTGTCTTATGCCGCGCAGTTTATGCGCCACGCCGCCAACCTGGGCGCCAGCGCGGAATATGACCCCAACAAGAAGAACATGGCCATCAAGGCCGAAGGCAGTTATAGCCTGGCACTGGCGTCGGCCATGTATTCAGCGACCTTTTATCGGCCTAACCGCTTGGGTTGGCACCTCAAGGTGGCGGATTACCGTGGTTTGCGCGGGATGGACCTCGGGATCTTTCGGCTGGCGGTGGCTCATGAACATTCGGGTTTTCTAGGCGCATCCCTCCAGTTGGAGGCGCAGATGCAAGTGCTGACCACCCCTGACCTGACCAAGCAAACCCTGGCAGGGCAGCCCGGTAGCCGGTTGCCGCGGTTTCGTCAAATCAGAACTGAAAGCAAGCTCTTTCATCAGCAACTGGAGGCTGAGGAAGAAGGGCTGGCCATTTCGTTTGAAGCGTTCGCTGGGCTGCGTTTGGAACAGAGTTTGAAGGGCAGCCTGCAGTGGATGAAACCGTTGGAGCCGGAGGCGGTGGCCAAAACGGGGGCGAGTGGCGAGTTTGTGGACTTTGCCACGTTGGGGGGGAGCCTGGCTGAGTTGAAAGGGCGAGGCATAGGGGGTAAGTTTTTCTGCACTTTTGTCAATGGGAAGTTTTATTTCCATGTGTCCGCAAGTGTGTGTGCTGGGAGTGGGGCGAAGGGGGCTTTAATCGCGGAAGTGAATGTCGGTCAGTTGTGGGAGTTTGGGAAGTGGGTGGCGTATCAGTTGTATGTTTCGAATTATACGACGCTGGTGGTCATGGATGCATTGACATTTGGTGCATACACTGCACATTGCTTGATGAGGGTGGTTTTTGAAGATAAGAAAGAACAGGTAGATTATGGCGAAATTTTGTGGTCGCCGGAACGTATCGTTGAATATGTGCGTGCCGAAGCTTCTCGAATTAAAGATGTTGCTAAAGATAATATAGAGGCTTCTCGGCGAAGAAACAAATTGGCTGAAGAGGTTTTGGGGCAAAGTATAGACTTGCTCTTGTGGACTCCCGAGGCCAAAGCGATTTTATTGTTTTTATTAACACGTTATAGATACTGGGATAGGTTGGATCACACTAGCTGGGGTTTTGGACGTATGGGGCCGGACTTGTATCAGGATCGAAAAGCTGCCGTGCTGAAGATTTTGGAGTCCGTACAGACAAAGCGCGAGTGGTGGTGTGTGTTATGTAGAGTTAATATCGATGGTTCCCTGCCGGAGGGCGTTAATCAGCAAGAACTTTTTTTCGAGAAGAGAAAAGAGCTTATCAGGTTTTTGATGTTTGGCAGCCCTAAAGCCTTCAATTTACGCTTGCTGGAGCGCCGAAATGAACGCGCTGAGTTTTTGGCCGCAAGTCGTTATGGGATTTCTATCGTTCGTGACTTGCAAGGCCGCCTCAAAGAGAAGGGTTACACAGGGTATGCGCTTTCAGTTAATACCTCCTTAAGCTATCAACTGTCGGATTGTGACAACCCGAACTATCCGCATGCTTGTATTTTTGGTCCGATCCGGGGGGCAGTTTGATGGTTTATCAAGCAGGTAAGTATTTTCTCGCTGGATTTTTTTTGGCGATGTTGGGCTGTGACTCATCACCTGATGAAACGTCTGTAAGTCATTTTCTTCCTGAAAAGGCGGATGCTGGGGCTGTTCTTGAACTGGTGGCTCAATTAAAGCGCGAACTGGTGTGGGTGGAGGGAGGCGTATTTGTCATGGGGGACTATGGCAAAGATTACGGAACAAAAGCTGGTTATATTGATATTCAGCAGTCCAGTAAGCCAGCGCATGAGGTTGAGCTTTCGTCGTATTCGATGTCGAAGTTCAAAATCACTAATCGTGCCTATCAGATTTATCTCGCTGCGAATGATTTGCCTCTGCGGCAAGACCTTAATGACCGGCTCGAGGCGTTTGTACGAGTGCCTGATCTGCCCGCTACTGTAGATTGGTTCGAGGCACAAAGATTTTGTAGTTGGCTGGCCGATCAGTCCGGTTTGCCGTTCTCGCTCCCGACTGAAGCTCAATGGGAATATGCTGCACGAAGCCGTGGGGAGTTTGTACCCGTCGCGACCAACACGGGGGACTGGCAGGATTATCAAGTGGCGCCAATGGGCTCGGATGACGATGGGGTTCGGGGGGTAAATATATCAACATTTTGGTCGCGAACAGAGTATGCAAAATCTCAAGGGTGGCGTAATAGTGTGTTTACACTTATTCCAGTGGGTAGCTATCCGCCGAATAAACATGGCTTTGATTCCATGACTGACAACGGTTTTGAATGGGTCAGTGATTGGTATGATCCAGATTATTATAGCTACTCTCCAAGGCTGGATCCGAAAGGCCCCCCGCACCCTGTCGTTCCGTATGGCTTTGGTACCGATTTGTACATGAAGGTGTTGAGAGGAGATGACTATTCTCCCTCGACGTGGCGTTTTGGCGTAACGGTACGCAGGAGCTATGACAATCCCCTGGCGCTGTTGAAGGCGTCAGAACAACATGAAGGTTATATCTCCCTCGGTGGGAGGACAGCCCGCTGTGCCGTCAATTCTCCCCATCCGATTGTAGCTGCTCCTAACCTTCATGGTGTCGGGACCGCTGAAGTGTATGGAGAAGCCAATACCTTATCTGGCAGCCCGCACCGGATTGTCAAAAGGGAGCCCGCTGCCACGCATAACGCCACAGTGCGCATAAAGGGCAGCGTGGAGGAAGCGCAGCCGAAATATGAGCATGATCCAACTTGGAGTATGAGGTATGGCATTGCTGCAGAGTTGCATTCGCCGCCTTGGGGAGCACAGCGTAGTACAGGCGCACAAGAAGAATCCAGAAAAACCGGGAGCTACTTGAGGGTATTAGGTGCGAGCAATAATATCTTCATGAAAGTGGCCCTTGGTATTGAGCCGAAATGCGACTCCGCCTGTTGTCTTGATGGTTCTTCTGACGTGGTTCGGCGCTCGGTATGAATGAATTTCCTGTACGTTATTCTAAGGCTTTTGTGTTGTTGCTTGCCGCTACCCAGGTCGGCTGTGATCAGGTCGAGCCAGAGGTCAGAACAAGCGGGCCATTGTTTTCAGAGCTTGATGTTGAGAATTTTAAACTCTCGATCATGAAAGGCTTGGTTTTTATTGAGGGAGGCAGCTTCATGATGGGCGATTATAGCCAGGGCAAGCTTATGATGTCTTTGTCGGGGAATAATAGCTACGTCCATGCTGTTAAATTGAGTGATTTTCATATCGCAAAATTTAAAATTACCAACAGAGATTACCAGCTCTATCTGCTCGCTACTAATGGCTCTTATAATGAATCTGCAAGCCGAGCGGTTGAGAAGTTCAGGTCTGCGCCAAACAATCCGGCCCACCTTGATTGGTATGAGAGCGAGAAATATTGTAATTGGTTGGCAAGCATTACCAATCTCCCGTTTTCACTACCTACTGAGGCGCAATGGGAATACGCAGCCAGAGCTCGAGGGTTGGACATTCCGGTCGCAACGGCTAGTGGCACTTGGGATGTGGTTCGGGTGGCGCCTGTCGCTGAAAATGACAGGGGTATCAGAGGGCTGAATGCCGCGACCGATTGGGATCGAAACCAATACAGTTTAAAAATGGGGTGGGGTACTGATTATCATGCTCCGCTCCCCGTTGATTATTATCCGCCTGGTTCGCTCGGTATCTATGCCATGACTGATAACGGGCTGGAGTGGGTAAAGGATTGGTACGATCCGAATTACTACAAGTCGTCTCCGGGGGTTGATCCACAAGGCCCAGTTACGGGCGTATTTAAGAATGAAGTTACTGGCGGCGTGCCTGCCAAGACATTGCGTGGGGCTACCGTGTCTGATCCACATTTCAACATCGGTGCGACCGTGCAGCGCACTTACGAAGCTCCGGATGCCGCCTATGTGAATCAGCCTTCCGGCATGAGATTTTATTCTTTGCGTGCTAAAACCGCCCGCTGCGTCGTCAATTCCCCCGGTCCCATCTCTGGGGAAAGCCCACTCACTACTGGTGCACATTAAAAGGATTTTCCTGTGTTCAATTCTCGCCCCAAAATCCACTGTCGAGGCCTTGCCTGCTGCTTCGTTGGAATTACTACGGCTGTAACTATTTCAGGTTGCAATTACCCTCAGGCTGCACGTCCTGATACGGCAGCGCCGGAGGTTGACGCTCAGCGGATTCGAAGGGTTTTAGATCAACTCACTGATGAGTTGGTATGGGTCCAGGGCGGTACCTTCATAATGGGCGACTATGGCGTCCACTACGGCCAAAAGAAAGGCTACGTGGACATCAATGAGTCCAGCAAACCCACGCACGAGGTGGAGTTGTCTTCATACTCAATCTCCAAATTCAAGATCACCAATGATGCGTATCACACCTATTTGAGTACGAAAGGGGAGCCTATTCGGAAATATCTGCTTGAGGGTGACCAACTCGGCTCAACCATCCCCAACCTACCCGCCCTGATCGACTGGTACGAAGCTGAAGCATTCTGCAAATGGGCCGCTACCGAAACCGGCCTGCCGTTCGCCCTCCCGACAGAAGCCCAATGGGAATACGCCGCCCGCAGCCGCGGCCTGTTCGTACCCATTTCAACCGATACCGGCGACTGGGACATTAGTTATGTAGGCGCCTCTTCCTATGATGACGACCTGTACCGAGGCAGGAACCTATCAACAGATGGCAACAGAATGGATTACGCGCAATCCATGGGTTGGCCCAGGGACACCTTTACACTCACCCCTGTCGATTATTTTCCGCCCAATCCACTCGGGCTGTATGCAATGACCGACAACGGCTATGAATGGGTCAACGATTGGTATGACCCTAACTACTACAGCGTGTCGCCCCGCCTGAACCCTCAAGGGCCCGATCAACCGGTTGTCGAGAGCCCTGTTCCTGGCCTTTACCTGAAAACCCTGCGAGGTATCGATTTCCCTTCTGCCGGGTGGCGGATGGGGTACACGGTTTCCAGAAGTTTCAGTAATCCCAATTCTTTCATCCCTGGCCCGGAGGGCGGCAAGCCCATCTTTGTGGCGAATAAAACCGCCCGCTGCGCCGTTAACGCCCCAACCCCCATTACCCCCTCGGCCCAACCCGGCACCCACTAAAAGGACTTACCCGTGCTCAGTTTCCTGTTCAAAGGCCTATGCCGAAGCCTGTTCTGCTTCATCATTGGCTTTTTCGCCTTACTCGCGTTTGCCACGTACACCTCCCACGAGGGCATTTACGTGATGATGTTCCTGCCGATGGCCTCCCTGCTCGTGGGCATGGGTTGGGCCCATCAGCGCGCGATGAAGGCGCGGCCGCCCGCCATGCCCGCCACCACCGTGCACACCGTTCAGGCCAATGTGCAGCAGGTGTTCCTGAGTGACGAGCTGATCATCAACGACCTGTTCCAATACACCCTGGTCGCCAACTGGGCTGACCCGCAAACCGGCATCACCTACCGGGTGGAGAAAGATGACTTCGCGGTAGACCCGCAACCGCACATTCGCGGTGGCAAGGTGCCGGTGCAGGTGCACCGCGTGAACGGCCAGGTCCTGGGCCTGGCGCTGGACCTGTCGTTCATGCCACGCCAGCACCAGGGGGCTTGAGATGCTGTTACGTGTGATCTTGGGGATTTCCTTGGCGTTATTTAGCTGGGCGGGGTTTTTGGGGTACCAGATGGCCGAGAAGCGCGCGCAGTACCTGGACGCTGAAGGCACCGTGCAACGCAGTGTGAAGTTGAAAACCGGCAGCTACAGCTGGGTCGAAATGCCTGAGGGTACCCTGCGCAAGGTCCCGGAGGCGCTGGAGCCGGGCACGGTAGTGACGGTGTATTTCTCCCCGGCGCTGCCGCAAAGCGCCTGGTTGCGCCATCAGCTGTTTCCGCTGCGTGGCGTCGTTATTCTTTGCCTGATCGCCCTGGCGCTCGGTGGGCTCGCGGGCACCCTCATGTGGGCCTTTCGCCGTGAGGACCAGCGCCGTGCGCGGCTCAACAGCAATTACCAGGTGTTGCAGGCGACCCTGCTGAACGTCGAAAAGGAAGACGAATACCAGGCAGACAGCGAGGCCAGCTACCGCGCCAGTGCCTTTTGGAAACACCCCCACACCGGCGAGGCCCATGCCTTTATCCTTGAGCTGATGAGCCACGCGGAGGTGGAGCTGGCCCGCCGCAGAGGCCGCGTGCCGGTGCAGGTTGAGCGGGGTGACCTGTCGAACTACCAGTTGCACGAAAGCGGGCAGGTGAGCTGATGCGGTACACCTGCCTGAATCGCGCGGGGGTGTGCCCATGCCCGTGCGCCTGAACGAACTGCCGGCTGAACTCGCGCCGCCCGAGGCGCCCAGGCTGATCCGCTGGTGCGTGGCGGCGCTGGTGGTGGCGCTGGCCCTCGGCGGGTTGCTGCTGTGGTGCTGGCCGCCGCGCTGGGCGCCGTACACGCAGTGGTCGTTGTTGTGCGCCACGCTGCTGCCGTGCGCGGCCGGCACCTTGTTGGTGGCGCTGCGCATGCGCGCCTTCGAGCGGGGCGTGGAATACACCCGCCAATGGAACGCCGAGCGCGCGCGCCAGGCGCGGCTGATGACGGCCGAGGCGCAGCGGCCACTGGCGGTGTTGGCCATGGCCTATTGCACGGCGGCGGGCTGTAACCAATTGGGCCGGGCACTGGCCAGCGGCCTCAAGCCGTTGCAGCCGCTGTACCTGCCCACAGCCAACCGCGTGGTGCGCTGCAGCCAGCTTGAGCTTGGCGCCGAGGGCCCTGCGGTCGCGCACTACCGCCAGCGCCTGGTGCTCGCGTTCGAACAACTGGCGACCTTGCTCGGGCCACCCCCGCGGCTGCGCCAGGACACACCGGTGTACCTACGCCTGCGCCACGACGGTGCCCTGGCCAACCGTGAGGTGATCGCCCTCTGGCAAGCCGTGCTGCCGGCCTGGCCGCTGGAGGTGCAGGGCGCCCTCGCCGGGCCTGGCGGGCTGATGTGGCTAGACACCTGGCTGGACGCCGAGCGCACTTGCGCGGTGGTGCTGAGCCTGGAGATCAACCTGTTCCTGCAGCCCCGCGAGGGGGAGGCCGAGCACGTGTCTGCCGTGCTGTTGGCGCACCCGGCCTGGCGCAACACCCACGGCGTGCCGGCCCTGGCGCACCTGCACCGGCCAGTGGCGGCCGAGCAGGGCGATGGCTGGTGGGCGCAAGCCTTGAACTGGGGGCGGCTAGCCCCTGGGGCGCCCGCGCCGTTCACCTGGGCCAGCCAGGTGCCGGCCGCCACCCTGGCGCGGCTCGATGGCCTGGCGCCGGGCCAGGTGCATGGGCTCGACGCTTCGCTCGGCAGGCCCGGCAAGGCCGCCGGCCAGTTGGCCCTGATGGCCGCCTTGGCCGATGCCCAGGCTACCGCGGCCGCTCAATGTGTACTGCTCGGCGATGGCGCCTTGCACGGCTGTGTGGTGCAGCCCGTTACCCTGACAAGGAATGCGTAATGAACGGAAAAACCAGCCTCTGGCTATTTGTGCTGTGCGCACTGGCCGTGGGCGTAACCCTGATCTGGGCCGACAACCCGCTGTTCGCGCTGGAGGGCGACCTCAGCAAATGGCGCTGGAGCGTGGCTTGGTTACTGGCCTGCCTGGCCTTCGTGGTACTCGACGGCATGGGCCTGATGGCCCTCGGCAAGCTGGCCGCCTGGCGCTTCGCCGCCGGCCATGGGCACTTGGCCGAGGCGCTGGAGCGCCGGCGCCAGGCGGCCCAATTGGCGGAACAAGCCTGGCAGCCGAGCCGGCTGCTGGAAGAGCTGAAGCGCTATTACGGCTATTTCTGGCGGCGCCAGGTGCGCATCATCCTGGTGGTGGGCGAGCCGGCGCAGATCGAGGCGGTGCAGCCTGGGCTGGGCGAGCAGTTCTGGTTCGAAGGGGAGGGCGTGGTGTTTCTCTGGGGCGGCAGCGTTCAGGCCGAACCGAGCCAAGAGCACCTGGCGTACTGGCGCAAGCTCTGCCCGCGCCGCCCGTTCGACGCCATCGTCTGGGCCCTCAGCGCCGAACAAAGCGCCACCCCGGTGTACCTCGATACCGGCCT
>NZ_JBIBKC010000007.1:0-320906 GCF_042958985.1 Pseudomonas sp. NPDC007930 | reverse complement strand
CCCACGATCGGTGTCGACACGGCTCTGGTCATCGCCAGCGAAATTGGCCCGGATCTCTCTCGATTTCCAACGTCGCAGCACTTTTGTTCTTGGTTAGGTTTAGCGCCGCCCACTCGAATATCGGGTGGCCGGCAGTTATCAGGCGGCGGCCCGAAAGTGATGAACCGGGCAGCGCAGGCGCTCAAGCAAGCGGCGTCGAATGCACGGAACGACAAAAGCTTTATCGGTGCCAGCCATCGAGCGCGTCTCGCGCGAATGGATACCAGCTGTGCGATCAAGGCCACAGCCCATCAGGTAGCGCGGTTGATCTATGCAATGTTGACCAAAGGCCAGCCCTATGTAGAGCAAGGCATCGAGGCGTTTGAAGAGCAAAGCAAGGAAAGGCAATTCCGGGCCTTGCTGCGCAAGGCCCGGAAGTTGGGGATGGAACTGGTGAGGGCTGCTTGATTTTTTCTTTTAAAAAACAAGGGGATATTTTTTGTTTGATGAGAGGCCGGCTGTGCCGGGCGATGGGCCCTCAATCCAGGCAGGCAGCCGGCCTGCCTTTCACACCCTGTTCATCAGCACGAACCACACTACACGCCCCTAACCGTTTACCGCGCCAAAGGCTTTTCAATGATTCGTAAAGGGCTACCCGCCGACGCCAGGGCCATCGCCCAGGTGCATGTCCGCAGTTGGCAAGCCGCCTACTGTGAGCTGATGCCCGCCAGCGACCTGGCCTCACTGGCGGCCTCGCTGCCGCAGCGTGAAGCCCACTGGGCGCGCGCGCTGGAAGCGGGCTAAACCACCGTATTCGTGGCGCAAGCCGAGCAACGGGCGGCCGGCTGGACCGCCCGCCGGGTTGCCTTGGCCCCACCCTCACAACTGCCGAGTGTTGTTCACGGCTTTTTTATCCCGCCCCACCACGTAAACGGTTCGCAGTTGGCTCGCCAGCACCGGGCTGCTCGCGGCGGTCACCGCCAGCAGCGTCCAGCCTTCACGCAACGCCCGGTTCGCCTCCAGCAGGTCGCACTCCATCAACTCATAGGCATCGGACAATTGCATGGGCGGCTCCTTTTTCGATAATGCGGGGGCTGGCCGGCGCCAGTACCCTCTTCCGATTGAGCCGCCGCGGGCCTGGGTGATTCCGCTGAACTGACGAACGCGCCAGGGGCCCAACGGCGCTGAGCACGCCGCGCCCGGTTATGGCGCCATGCCCAAACGGTCTTTCGGTTTCGCTTTCAGGCTTCGTAGCGTGGGGCGCCTTGACACAGGAGCCTCACATGCAGACCCTCGCCCGGCTGGCCGCCCTCGCCTGCCTGTTCGTTGCAACCACCACCCACGCACAAACCCTGACCATCGGTGACCAGCGCGGCAACGCCCGCGCGGTGATGGAAGCCGCCGGCACCCTCGAGGGCGCGCCCTATACCATCGAGTGGCGGGAGTTTCCCAACGCCGCGCCGTTGCTCGAAGCCCTGCGCGCCGGCTACCTCGACGCCGGCCCGGTGGGCGACGCGCCGCTGACCTTTGCCGCCGCCGCGGGGCTGCAGGCCAAAGCCATCCAGGCCTCGCGGTACCTGGGCAACGCGCTGATCGTCAATGGCCATTCCGCGGTGCAGTCGGTGGCCGACCTCAAGGGCCAGAAGATCGCCGCGGTCAAGGGCTCCTCCGGCCACGCCCTGGCGCTCACCGCGCTGCTGCGCGCGGGCCTGCAACCCAGCGACGTGACCTTCGTCAACACCACCCCGGCCGAAGCCACCCTGGCCTTGGCCAACGGCAGCGTGGCGGCGGTGGCGACCTGGGAGCCGTACGTGTCGTTCGCGGTCAAGCAAAGCGGCGTACGCATCCTCGCCGATGGCAAGGACTACCCCAGCTTCAACTACCTGGTGGCCGCCGACAGCGCCCTGGCGAGCAAAGGCGCGCCACTGAAGGACTTCGCCCAACGCCTGGCCAAGGCCCGCGCCTGGGGCGCGAGCCACCCCGAGGCCTACGCCCACACCCTTGCCGAGCTGCTCAAGCTGCCGCAAGACGTGGCCTTGGCCAAGGTGCAGCGCGAGGTGAACGGCCCGGTCACCGACGTGCAACAAGTACTGGCGCTGCAGCAGAGCACCATCGACCTGTACCAGCAACAGGGGCTGATCCCGGCCGGCTTCCCGGCCAGCCAGGTGATCGATGCCCAGGCGTTTGGCGGGCGGTGATTGAGCTGAGGGCCGTTGGCGCAATGCCACCCGCCCTACCCACCTAGCCAGCCAGCTCCAGTTGAGCGGTGCCGCCGGCACCGCTCCCCCAGGCACAAACCCTGCATAGCCTCCCCTCACCCCACCACCTGCCAACGCCCGGGCCCACCGTGCCCGGCCTGTTGCCCAAATCGCAACAGCCGCTTGCCGTCGCGCACCATGGCTGTGCAGGAGCGCTGCTTGAACTTCATCGCTTTTCGTTACTTCAACGAGGTCGCCCGCTCCAAGGCGATTCGCCGCGCCGCGGACCGTTTGCACGTCACCCCGTCGGCGATCAGCCGGCAGATTTCGCTGCTCGAACACCAACTCGGCGCGCCGCTGTTCGAGCGCACCACCAACGGCGTGGAGCTGACCGCCGCCGGGGTGATGCTCGAGCGCTACACCCGCACCCTGTTCCGCGACCTGGAGCGGGTGCGCGAGGGCATCGCGGCGTTCCGTTCGCTGGACCAGGGCGAGGTGAAGATCCACGCCATGGAAGGGGTGCTGTCGAACTTTTTGCCGGAAACCCTGGCCGCCTTCATGGCCTTGCACCCGGGTATCGATTTTCAGGTCAATACCTGCTCCAGCGACCTGATCGTCGAGGCGTTGATCCGCGACGAAACCGACATCGGCATCCTCTACAACCCCGAACTGCGCTTTGAAATTCAGGTGGTTGCCGAGCGCAAGGAACCCGTGGTGTGCCTGGTGGCCCCCTTTGATGCCCTCGCCGGCGAGGCGCAGGTCAGCCTTTCGCAACTGAGCAAACGCCCGCTGGCGCTACCGCGCCAGAGCTTTGGGCTGCGCCAGTTGTTCGACCGCGCCGCCGAGGCGCAGCGGCTCAAGCCGCGCATCGTGGTCGAGGCGAACAACCTCGAGGTGCTGCGCGCCACCGCCGTGCTGGGCGCCTGCGTGACCATCGGCCCGCGGATTTCGGCCCAGCGCGAGATCGACGCCGGGCTGCTCAAGGCCATCCCGATTGCCCTGGAGGCCTTCGGCAACGTGCGCTCAGCGGTGTGCGTGCACCAGGAGCGAGTGCCGAGTTATGCCGCCAGCGCATTCTTGAAGTTTCTCAAGGGGCGCTTCCCTCTCGCGGCCGGCCAGTGAGGTGTTCGAATTCGGGCAACACGCCATGCAGCATTCGTGGTTACGCGGCGCGCCGGGGGCCATGCCATAAATAGCCCATCGCAACCGGCGGCCACCGCACAGAGGACCCAAGATGCCGAGCATCGTCACCAATGGAATCAGCACGCAGTACGAGCGCCATGGCCAAGGGCCGGCGGTCGTGCTCGTTTCCGGCCTGGGCGGCACCGGCGCCTACTGGGCACCGCAGATCGAGGCACTGGCCGAACACTACACGGTGATCACCTACGACCAGCGCGGCGCCGGGCGCAGCGACCACCCGGCGATGCCCTACAGCATCGAGATGCTCGCCGACGACCTGCAGGCGCTGATCGGCGCCCTGGACCTGGAGCGCCCGCTGCTGATCGGCCATTCCACCGGCGGCGCCATCGGCCAGGTGCTGGCCGCCCGCGAGCCAGAGCTGCTGGCCGGGCTGCTGCTGTACGCCAGTTGGGGCAAGTCGGATGCGCACTTCAATTGGTGCTTCCGCATGCGCCGGGCATTGCTCGAAGGCACCTCGCTCGATGAATACGTTCACGGCAGCGCGCTGTTCCTCTACCCGCCAGAGCACGTGCGCAGCCACGCCGCCACGCTGTCGCCAGCGCTGTTGGCCTCGGCGGCGAACTTCCCCGCGCGGGAAACCGTACTGCGGCGCATCGACGCGATCATGGCCCACGACGCCAGCGCGCAACTGCCACACATTCGCACCCCCACCCTGGTGCTCTGCGCCGAAGACGACATCCTCACCCCGCCCTACCAATCGCGATTGCTCGCCGAGGCCATCCCCGGCGCGCAACTGCGGGTGGTGCCGCGCGGCGGGCACAGTTTTTCCGAAACCCAAACCGACACGTTCAACCGCATCGCCCTGGCGTTTCTCGCCGAGGCCGGTGCGCGGCACTTTGAAGCGAGGATTTGAGCCATGCTTGGCAACGACGATAAACGCGTGGAGTTCGGCGTGTTCCTGCCGGTGGGCAATGGCGGCTGGATCACCTCGACCACCAGCCCGCAACTGCCCGCCACCTACGCCTATAACAAAGAGGTGACGATCCTCGCCGAGGAGCTGGGCTTCGACTTCGCCCTGTCGATGGCCAAGTGGCGCGGCTACGGCGGCCCGTCCAAGCATTGGGACGTGACCCTCGAAAGCATGACCACCATGGCCGGCCTGGCCGAGGCCACACGCCGCATCGGCGTATGGGGCACGGTGCACACCATGGTCTTCCACCCGGCGGTGGTAGCGAAGATGAGCGCGGTGCTCGACCAGATCTCCGGCGGCCGCTTCGGCCTGAACATCGTCTCGGGCTCGAACCCGACTGACCAGGGCCAGATGGGCCTGTGGCAAGACCTCGACCATGCCGAGCGCTACGAAATGGCCGAGGAGTGGCTGACCGTGCTCAAGCGCCTGTGGAGCGAAGAGCGGGTGGACCACAGCGGCAAGCACTACACCCTCACCGATTGCATGTCCAACCCCAAGCCGGCCAGCCCGCCGCCGATCATCTGCGCCGGCGCCTCCGACCGCGGCTTTTTGTTCACCATGCGCCACTGCAGCGGGAGCTTCATGCTCGGTTCGGACCACGACGACTTCATCAAGACCGGCCTGCGCGCCAAGGAGCTGGCCGCCCAGCAAGGCAAGCCGGGCTTCAAGACCTACGGCCTGTTCACCATCGTACCCGGCGCCACCGACGCTGAGGCCCGTGAGCGGGTGGCGCTGTACGACGCCGGCGTTGACACCGTGGCGCTCGACAACCAGACCCGCGAATACTCCGGCGACAAAAGCTTCAAGCAGAACACCATGGCCCAGCGCTTCGTCTCCCAGGGCGAGCAGCGCAATTCGATGACCCGCGCGGCACTGGTCGGCAGCCCGGAAACCATCGGCGTGAAGCTGGCGGAAATCATCAAGGGCGCGCAGCTCGATGGGGTCACGGTGATCGTCCCGGACTTCATCGCCGACCTGCGCACCGTCGGCACCGAGGTGCTCGCCGTGCTCGAACAGCACGGCGTACAGACCAACGCCCGGGCCCTGCAAAAGGCGGCCCGGGTATGAAGCCGGGGCCGTTCAACCCGCCCGGCCTGAAGCACCAGGCCTATTACAACCATGCCGTGCTGCGCGCTGGCCAGCCCGTGTTTCTGACCGGGCAGGTGGCCTGGAACGAACAGGGCGAGGTGGTCGGCCACGGCGACCTCGACGCCCAGGCACGGCAGATCTGGGCCAACATCGGCCGGGCCCTGGCTGGGCTGGGGGTGGGCCCGGAGGCGGTGGTGAAGCTGACCACCTATGCACTGAACCGCGAGGCGATCCCGGCACTGCACCGGGCCCGCGAGGCGTTCTTTGCCGGGCACTGCCTGCCGGCCAGCACCTTCGTGGTGGTGGCCGGGCTGGCCGACCCGGCGCTGCTCGCCGAAATCGACGTGACCTTGATCCTGCCGCTGAACTGAACGCCCGTTCCCCTTCGACGCTGTGCACCAGGAGTTTTGCGATGAACGTTCACATGATGCTGGCCCTCGCGGCCACCGCCGCCTTCGGCGCCCCACTTGCCCAGGCCGCCGACGCGCCACGGGTGGCGGCGTTGTTCACCCAGACCGTGACCCAGGGCACCTGGGACAGCGCCGGCTACGCAGGCTTCAAGGCCATGGCCACGCAGCAGGGCTTCAAACCCAGCTACCTTGAGCACACCTCCTACGAAGCCGCCCCGGCAGCATTGCGGCAACTGGCCGCCGACGGAGTGAAGCTGATCATCGCCCACTCGTCCGGCTACTCTGCGGCGATCAAGGAGGTGGCCCCGGCCTACCCCAACACCCAGTTCGTGCTGTACTCCTACGAAGGCTCGACCAACCAGCTAGGCAACTACTCTGCCTGGTCGGTGGACTGGGACGAATACGGCTTCGTGCTCGGTGCCCTGGCCGCCGCCGCGAGCAAGAACGGCCATATCGCGGTGATCGGCGGTGAGCCGATCCCCTCCTCCGAGCGCACCATGCAGTTCATCAAGAAGGGCGCGGCCTACATCAACCCCAAGGTGCAGGTGGATACCGCCTACGTGGGGTCGTTCGTCGACGTAGCGCGGGCCAAGGAAATCGCCACGGGGGTGATCGCCCGCGGCGCGGACTTCGTCATCCCCTCGGCCGACACCGCCGACGCTGGCATCCAGCAGGCCGCCGATGAAGAAGGCGTGCTGAGCATCGGCTCCTATGCCGACCAGGCCAAGGCCTACCCCAACGCGGTAATGACCTCCACCGTGATGAACTTCGGCAAAAGCTACGCCGACATCGGCAAGGCCTACGCCGCCGGCCAGTTGGGCAACCGCATCGTCACCGAGAACCTGGCCTCCAACGGCTGGACCCTGGCGCGGCCGTTCGCCCATGTAGACAGCAACGTCGAAAACCAGGTGTTCAAGGTCATCGATGACCTCAAAGCCGGCAAGATCAAGCTCGAAGAGTGACGCCCATGCCAGCCCCGGCCATCCAGCTCGACCACGTGAGCAAACGCTATCCCAATGGGTTCCTGGCCCTGGACAAGGTGTCGCTGGCCTTTCAGGCCGGCGAAATCCACGCCCTGCTGGGCGAGAACGGCGCCGGCAAGTCGACGTTGATGAACATCCTCTACGGCGTGCACGAACCCAGCGAAGGCGGCGTGCTGATGGCCGGGCGCCAGGTGATTCACCGGCGCCCGGCTGACGCCATCGCCCATGGCATCGGCATGGTCCACCAGCACTTCAAACTGGTGCTGCCGTTCAGCGTGGCCGAGAACCTCGCCCTGGTGGCCAAGGGCGAACGCCGCGCGGCCCTGCGCCGGCCGGCCGCTGTGCGCGCGTTCATGGCCGGCTACGGGGTAGACCTCGACCCGCAAGCGGTGGTCGGCGATTTGCCGCTGGCCCTGCAACAACGGGTGGAAATTCTCAAGGCGCTGGTCGATGACAGCCGCGTGCTGTTGCTCGACGAACCCTCGACCATCCTCACCCCGGCCGAAACCGAAAACCTCTACGCCACCCTGCGGCGCATCCGCGAGCGCGGCACGGCGGTGGCGGTGGTCACCCACAACGTCGATGAAGTGCTGGCCCACGCCGACCGCTACACCGTACTGCGCCGGGGCCGCACCAACGGCAGCGGGTTGATCGCCAGCACCCACGCCGCCGAGCTGGTGGAGCGCATCGTTGGCCACGCGGTGGCCAGCGGCACCCGCATCGGGCCGCCGCGCCAGGCTGGCCAGGAATGCCTGCGCCTGGCCGCCGCCAGCGTGCGGCCGGCCAGTGGCTCGCCCGGTTTGCACGGCGTCGACTTGCTGCTACGCGCCGGCGAGGTGGTGGGCGTTGCCGGCGTGGAAGGCAACGGCCAGAGCGAGCTGTTCGAGCTGCTCGCCGGGCAGCGCGCGGCGCACGCCGGCCAAGTGCTACGCGCCGCCAGTACCGAAGTGGCGCTGGTTCCGCAAGACCGCCACCACGAAGGGTTATCGTTGGACCTCTCCGTCGCCCAGAACCTGCTGTACCGGCGGATCATGGCCGGCGAATTTCGCCGCGCCGGCCTGCTCGACCACCAGGCCATCGGTGAACGGGCGCAGGCGATGATCGCCGCGGCCGACATCCGCACCCATTCCCACGCGACACCGGCGCGGGCGTTGTCTGGCGGTAACCAGCAGAAAATCGTACTGGCCCGGGCGCTGGACCAGGCCGCGCCCATTTTGCTGGTGTACCAGCCGACCCGCGGCCTCGACGTGGCCGCCGCCGAAGCGGTGCTCGAACGCCTGGCCGCGGCCGCCTGCGCGGGCACCTGCGTGGTGATCATCTCATCGAACATCGATGAGTTGATCCGTGTGGCCGACCGCATCGTGGTGCTCAACGGCGGCTATATCACCGGTGAGGTGCGCGGCGCCGGCATGAGCGTGAGCGCCATCGGCCCGTTGATGACCCAAGGCCGCCCTACTCCCTCAACCACCCCGGAGCCTGCCCATGCCTGAGCCCACACTGATTCTGGCCGAGCTGCGCCGGCGACTCACTCGGCTCAGCGCGCCGCTGGCGCTGCAGGTCACCCTGGGCGCGTTCATCGGCTCGCTGCTGCTCGGCCTGGGGCTGATCGCCTGCCTTGGCTTCTCGTTGCCCGCGGCGCTGCGGGTGGCTGCCGAGGGCGCCTTTGGCGACGCCCGTGCGCTGGCCGACACCCTGGTGTTCATGGCGCCACGGCTGCTGGTGGCGCTCGGCGCGCTGGTGGCGATCCGTGGCGGGATGTTCAACCTCGGCGGCGAGGGCCAACTGCAGATGGGCGCGATCGGCGCAATGTTGCCCTACCTGGCCTTTGGCGACCTGGGCCCGGCGCTGCTGCCGTTGGCCATCCTCAGCGGCGCGCTGTGCGGGGCGCTGTGGGGGGTGATCCCGGCGCTGCTCAAGCTGTGGCGCGGTAGCGACGAGATCATCGTCACCCTACTGATGAACTTCATCGCCATCTACGCCTTGAAGTACCTGGTGCAGGGGCCGATGCGCCCGGCCGGGTCGAGTTTCAATATGTCGGCGCAGCTGCCCCCGGGCGGGGTGTTCACGCCGTTGATCGACGGCACCCGGCTGCACCTGGGGGTGATCCTGGCGTTGCTGATCGCCGTGGCGGTGTGGGTGCTGCTGCAGCACAGCGCGTTCGGCCTGAAACTGCGCGCCAGCGGCCAAAGCCCCGGCTTCGTGCGCCTGCAGGGCCAACAGGCCGGGCAGATGATCCTGGCGAGCATGGCGTTGTCTGGGGCGATTGGCGGGCTGGCCGGCACCTTCGAAGTGCTTGGCGTGCAGTACCGGCTGATCGACGGCTTTTCCAGCGGCCTGGGGTTCGAGGGGCTGGCGGTGGCCTTTCTCGCGGGCCTGGAGCCCTTCGGCGCGGTGCTCGTGGCGCTGTATTTCGGCGCGGTGAACAACGCCGCGCTGGCCCTGCAAAGCGCGCTGTCGATCCCGGCGGCGCTGGCCGACGTGCTCAGCGGCCTGCCCATCGTTCTGTTGGCCGTGATCAGCGGCGCCCTGCTCACCAAAGGAAAACCCGTATGGACTTCAACACGGTAACCCTCGCGTTGTTCCTGGCCGGCGGCGTGCGTTTGTGCGTCCCGGTGCTGTTGGCCGCCCTTGGCGAAGTGCTGTCCGAACGCGCCGGGGTATTCACCATCGGCCTCGAGGGGCTGATGCTGTTCGGCGCGATCGCCTCGGCGCTGGGCCTGGCGCACACCGGCTCGCCGCTGGCAGCGCTGGCCTTGGGCATGCTCGGCGGCGGCGTGGCCGCGGCCGTGCTGGCACTGGGCACCGTGCTGGCGCGGGCCAACCAGATCGTGATGGGCATTGGCTTCAACCTGCTGGCCATTGGCGCGACCTCGTTGATCCGCCAGTTGGCCCTGGCCGATGCGCCGCCAGCCGGTTCGCTACGCGCGGTGACCATGCTCAAGCTGCCGGGGCTGGCCGAGTTGCCAGTGCTGGGCCGGGCGCTGTTCTCGCAAAGCCCGGTGTTCTACCTGGCGGTGCTGCTGGCGGTCGCGCTGTGGGCGGTGCTGCGCTTTAGCCGGCTGGGCCTGTTGCTACGCGCCGCCGGTGAAAACGCCACCGCCCTGGACGCCGCCGGCCAACCCGTGCTGGGCCTGCGCCTGGGCGCCACGCTGTTCACCGGGCTGCTGGCCGGGCTGGGTGGCGCGTACCTGTGCGTGGTCGCCTCCGGCGGCGTGTTCATCGACAACATGACCGCTGGGCGCGGCTACCTGGCGATCGCCATTGCCATTTTCGCCCGTTGGCAGCCGCTGCGCGCGCTGCTGGTGGCGCTCGCCCTGGGGCTGCTCGAAGCGCTGCAGTTCCAGGGCCAGTACCTGGGCATCCAGATCGCCCCACCGCTGCTGATGGCCGCGCCGTTCGTGGTCGCCTTGCTTGCCTGGGTCGCCATGGGCCGCGCCGGCGCCGCCCCGGCGGACCTCGGCCGGCCGTTCTTGCGCGGCAACCGCTAACCCCGTTTTTTCCTAGCACTGACTGGAGTACCGAGATGAACCAAGCGATCAACCCTGCTGGCTGGGCCATCGGCAAAACCGCTACGGGCCTGAACCATCTGAACTGGGGCATCAAGGCCGGCAACCACGTGTACGTGGCCGGCATGCTCTCCACCGACCCGATCGACGGCAGCCTGGTGGGTGAAGGCAGCATCGAGGTGCAAACCCGCCGTGTGCTCGACAGCATCAAGGTGGTGCTGGAAACCGCCGGCAGCAGCCTGGACCACGTGACCATGAACCAGATCTTCCTGCGCAACCTGGAGGACTACCACGCCTTCAACGAGATCTACGTCAGCTACTTCCCCACGCTGCTGCCGGCGCGCTTTTGCGTGAAGCTTGAAATGGTCCGCCCAGAGTTTCTGGTCGAGATCGCCACGACTGCCGTGATCCCGGCCTGACCGCCTGCCAACGAGGGTGCTTTGCCATGCAATACCGTTATCTGGGCCGCAGTGGGCTCAAGGTGTCCGACCTCTGCCTGGGCACGATGATGTTCGGTGGCGCCACCGACGAGGCCACCTCGCGGCGGATCATCGCCGACGCCCGCGAGCACGGGGTGAACTTCATCGACACCGCCGACCTGTACAACGGCGGTGAATCCGAGCGGGTCGTCGGCCGCGCCATCGCCGCCGAACGCGATCATTGGGTGCTGGCCACCAAGGTCGGCAACCCCATGGGCGCAGGGCCCAACCAGCGCGGCATGTCACGCAAGTGGATCCGCGAAGCCGCGCATGCCTCGCTGCGCCGGCTGGGCAGCGACTACATCGACATCCTCTACATGCACAAGGCCGACTTCAACGCCCCGCTGGAGGAGATGGTGCTGGCCTTCGCCGACCTGATCCGCGACGGCAAGGTGGGCTATTTCGCGGTGTCGAACTTCAAGGCCTGGCGCCTGGCCGAGGCCGCGCGCCTGGCGGCCCAGGCCGGGATCACCGGGCCGGTGGCCTCGCAGCCGCTGTACAACCTGGTCAACCGTGAGGCCGAGGTGGAGATCCTTCCGGCGGCAGCGCACTTCGGCGCCGGCAGCGTGTGCTACAGCCCACTGGCGCGGGGCATCCTCACCGGCAAGTACCGCGCTGGCACCGAGCCTGATGCCAGCAGCCGCGCGGGCCGGGCCGACCCACGCATGCTCGAGGCCGAGTGGCGCCCCGAGTCACTGGCCGCCGCCGCCGCGTTGGCCGCCTACGCCGAGCGCACGGGCCGCCAGCCCGCGCACCTGGCCCAAGCATGGGTGATGCGCAACCGGTTGGTGACCAGCACCCTGGTGGGCCCGCGCACCTTCGCGCAATGGCAAGATGGCCTGGCCGCCCGCGCCTGCCCGTGGCACGCTGAAGACGAAGCCTTCTGCGATGCGCTGGTCTCGCCAGGTAAAAGCTCGAGCCTGGGCCCGGTGGACCCCCACCACCCGATCGAAGGCCGTGTACTCAAGGAGCTGCCATGAACCCCGCGCTGATCGCCGACGCCTACCGTGCCGGCATGCGCAGCCTGGCCGCGGGTGTGTGCCTGATCACCAGCCGCCACGGCGAGGAGCGCGGCGGGATGATTGCCACGGCGGTCACCTCGGTCAGCGCCGAACCACCGACGCTGCTGGTTTGCGTGAACCGTAACGCCTCGATGTTCGACCTGCTCGGCGCCAGTGGGCACTTCTGCGTGAACGTGCTGGCCGCCCACACGGTGCCGCTGGTCGAGGTGTTCAGCGACGCCTCGCGCCGCGCCGAGCGCTTCGCACAAGGTGAATGGGCCAACCTGGCCAGCGGCGCGCCGCTGTGCAGCGATGCCGTGGTGGCCTTTGATTGCCGTGTGGCAAAGGTCGTCGACTGGCACAGCCATGCGATCTTCCTGGGCGAGGTGCTCGGCGTACACCACCCCCAGGCCGAGGCGCCGCCGCTGCTGGGACCGGCGCTTTCATCGGCTGCAGGGCTTGGAGCAGGGCTGAGGCTGAAGGGCCCCTCGCCCGGTACCGCCGGGCAAGGGGCCCTGAAACCCTGCGCACACCCCCCACAACAGTTCGATAACCGCACAGATCCCGCCCTGGCCTCTCTACTTGCTGCCCCGTTTTGCGGCACGCTATAGCGCAAGCCAGCACACCCTTCGCTGCGCAACTGCCCCCCTTGCGCTACCGTGCTCTGGCCAGCCGGTCATTTTTATACGCCAACAACAATCAGGAACTCGCCTTGATCAATAAAACGTTTGAGTCCATCGCCAGCGCGGTGGAAGGAATCACCGACGGTTCGACCATCATGGTCGGTGGCTTCGGCACTGCCGGCATGCCGTCCGAGCTGATCGATGGCCTGATCGCAACGGGTGCCCGCGACCTGACCATCATCAGCAACAACGCTGGCAATGGTGAGATTGGCCTGGCCGCTTTGCTCAAGGCAGGCTGCGTGCGCAAGGTGATCTGCTCGTTTCCGCGCCAGTCGGACTCCTACGTATTCGATGCGCTGTACCTCGCTGGCAAGATCGAGCTGGAAGTCGTGCCCCAAGGCAACCTGGCCGAGCGTATCCGCGCCGCGGGTTCGGGCATCGGTGCGTTCTTCTCGCCCACCGGCTACGGCACCCTGCTGGCCGAAGGCAAGGAAACCCGTGAGATCGACGGCCGCCAGTACGTACTGGAGATGCCGCTGCACGCGGATTTCGCCCTGATCAAGGCGTACAAGGGTGACCGTTGGGGCAACCTCACCTACCGCAAGGCCGCGCGTAACTTCGGCCCGATCATGGCGATGGCGGCCAAGACGGCGATTGCCCAGGTGGACCAGATTGTCGAACTGGGCGAGCTTGACCCAGAACACATCATCACCCCAGGTATTTTCGTCCAGCGCGTCGTTGCCGTTAGCGCCGCCGCCACTTCTTCGATCGCCAAAGCTGTCTGAGGCCTGCCATGACCATTACCAAAAAGCTTTCCCGCACCGAGATGGCACAGCGCGTGGCCGCAGACATCCAAGAAGGCGCCTACGTTAACCTGGGCATCGGCGCGCCGACCCTGGTCGCCAACTACCTGGGCGACAAAGAAGTGTTCCTGCACAGCGAAAATGGCCTGCTGGGCATGGGCCCGAGCCCTGCGCCGGGCGAGGAAGACGATGACCTGATCAACGCCGGCAAGCAGCACGTGACCCTGCTCACCGGCGGTGCCTTCTTCCACCATGCCGACTCGTTCTCGATGATGCGTGGCGGCCACCTGGACATCGCCGTGCTGGGGGCTTTCCAGGTGTCGGTCAAGGGTGACCTGGCCAACTGGCACACCGGCGCCGAAGGTTCGATCCCGGCCGTGGGCGGCGCCATGGACCTGGCCACCGGCGCCCGCCAAGTGTTCGTGATGATGGACCACCTGACCAAGAGCGGCGAAAGCAAGCTGGTACCCGAGTGCACCTACCCGCTGACCGGCATTGGCTGCGTGAGCCGTATCTACACCGACCTGGCTGTGCTCGAAGTGACGGCCGATGGCCTGAAAGTCATCGAGATTTGCGCTGACATCGGCTTTGACGAATTGCAGGCGCTCAGCGGCGTGCCGCTGATTGCCTGACGTTCAAGCGCCCTTGGCGGCCTAACGGGGCCGCTGCAGCCTCGCGAGCGTGGCCGCCAGGTCATGCTGGCGAAAGGGTTTGGTCAGCCGCGGCAGCCGCGGGTCAAGCCCTTCGAGCTCCGCGTATCCCGACACCAACAGGATCGACGCCTCAGGCCGGGCGCTGCGCACCACGCGGGCCAGGTCGGTGCCGCTGATGCCCGGCATGAGATGATCGGTAATCAGCAGGTCGAAGGCCTCGCCGGTGCCGATCAAGGCCATCGCCTCTTCCCCCGAGGGGGCTTCAATCACCTGGTAGCCGAGTTCGGCGAGCATGTAAGAGGTGCTCGCCCGTACGTGTTCTTCATCATCGACCAGCAACGCCACCCCTCGCGCCGAGCGCCGTGCCGGGACCTCGGCAAGCGGCATGGCCAGCGCCGGTAGCGCGGGGCTGAGCGCAAGCCAAAGCTCCACGTTCGTCCCCACACCCGGCGCGCTCTGAATCGTCAAGGCACCGTTCAACTGCGAGGCGAGCCCATGCACCATAGACAGCCCCAGGCCGGTTCCCTGCCCCACCCCTTTGGTCGAAAAGAACGGCTCTATCGCGCGGGCTAGCGTGGTCGCGTCCATGCCGGTCCCGGTGTCGCTGACCGCCAGGCACAGGTACTCCCCACACGGCAGCTTCGAGCGATGGTTTTCGCCAACGCGTTGCCGGCTGGCCGAGATGCCAATCGTGCCCCCTGTGGGCATCGCATCGCGCGCGTTCACCGTGAGGTTAAGCAGTGCCATCTCGAGCTGGTTCGGGTCGGCGAAGGCGGCGGGCAGGCCCTCCGGGGCATCGATAGCGACCCTGATTTGCGGCCCGGTGGTGCTTGCCATCAGGTCGGCCATTTCCGCCAGGAGCTTCGCCACATCCACGGGAATCATCTGCAGCGGTTGGCGCCGGGCAAACGCCAGCAACCGTTGAACGACGGTTTTGGCACGGTCTGCCGATTGCAGGGCGCCGGAAATCAATCGCTGTTCCCGTTCGCCGCCCACGCCGCGCCGCTGCAACAGGTCGAGGGTGCCGACGATCGGCGTGAGCAGGTTGTTGAAGTCATGGGCCACGCCGCCGGTAAGCTGCCCCATGGCCTCCATCTTCTGGCTCTGGCGCAGCGCTTGCTGCACCTCCTCACGCTCGGCAATGGCCTGGGCAACGCGCCCTTCAAGGGTCGCGTTAAGCTCGCGCAGGTTCTCTTCGGCGGTTTTGCGCGCGGTGATCTCCATCGCGGTGCCGGCCACCCGCAAACAACGGCCATCGCTATCGAACACGCCGCGGCCCTTGGCCGCGACCCAGCGAACCTTTCCATCCTCACGGCCGATGGTGCGATAGTCGACTTCATATAACGCGCGGCGTTCAGGGTCGACGGCCGCCGCGAACGCCGCGATCGTCGCCTCCCGATCGGCAGGATGCAAACCGTCGTAGAAGTCCCGCAAGGTGACCGCAACGCCCGCCGACAGGCCGAACATGGCCTTGGTCTGTGGCGCCCACACCAGCGTATCGCGGACGAAATCCACGTCCCAGAAACCGACATCGGCGTGTTCGACAGCCAGGCGCAGGCGTTCTTCGCTGGCCCGAACGGCGGCATCCGAGCGGCCACGCTGGACGGCCAGCGAGATCGTACTGATCACAAAGTCGAGGATCTCGAGATCAGCCCACGAAGGCTCGCGCAACGCCGGGTGATACAGCACAACCGCACCGAGCGTGGTGCCCTGCGCCAAGCGTATCGGGATACACCGGCAGACCTGCAACCCATAGCCCGCGGCCAAGCTGCGCAGTTGCGGCAAAAACGCCTCGCCCGGGGAACCGCCGGCCTCGGCCGCCACGCTGGCGAGGCCGGCACCGAGGCCAACCAGGGTGCGCTGCACGGCTTGGTTGAATGCCTCCGGCACGCTCGGCGCAACGCAATGCTGCAGCGCCGGCCCCTGCTCGCCCAGAAGCAAAATGCTGGCGAAGAAGCCAGAGGTCGACAGCGCCTCCACTTCGCGGACGATAGCCTCGAGTGTGACGCCCAACGCCGGGGCTTCCACGGCCAGCTTCAAGATCCGGTTCTGCGCCGCGCCCAAAGCGGCCGCGCGATTGCGTGCCTGGGTGATCCGCGCGTTCTCAATCGCAATCGTCGCGAGGCGCGCCAGGCTTTCCAGCCGTTTGATCGCATCGGGGCCGTGATCACAAACGCTTGACCAGTACGCGCCGAGCGCCGCGACGGCAACAGGCCTGCCGATGGGCACCATCACCAGGCTGCGAACGAACGTAGGCGCATAGGCATCCTGCGGGATGCGTGAATCGGCGCGCACGTCACGGATCGCAACGGTCTCGCCATGGCGCATCACCCACCCCGAAATGCAGTGGTCCGCCGGAAAACTCTGGCCCTGCCAGAGCGGGGAGACCGCGTCTTCCGCCACATAAGCACAGCGCCCGTGATCTTCGATCACCACGGCCACACCCTCGGCACCGACGCTGGCGCGGGCCGTGTCGCGGAGCACCGCGACCACCTCCTCGACCGATGTCGCCATGACCAAGCGCTCACTCGCGCTGAGTACCTGCGACAAGCGGTCATCACTGTTTAGATCCAACGGAGCGGGCGGCACATGGATCTCCCGATGCAGCCCGCCGGGGAGGGCCGCGGGCTGGTCAAAATGGGCAACCGAGGAGAGCTGGCGGGGCAACTCGCCCGGCATTGGCATGGGGCCGGCGCAGTCTCTCACAAAAGTGGCGCTCAGGCTTGCTCGAGATGGCGTTACTTATACTCCTTCGGCGGCGGCGTGGTACGGGCGATCGACCGTCAGTTCGGGAACCCGCCGCGCACCGCTTCAAGATCATCCGTCACGGTGGTTGGCTCATCGGCCAACGGCAAGTTATCGCGGTCGCCAATGCCATCGTAACGATGAGGTGGGTCAACTGGCAGCGCTGAGAACAACGGCTCGAGGTCAGTTTGGGCGGCGCCGTGTTCCGCGACCAGTTCGAAGGTCTTGCGGTTCGCGGCAGCGGATGTGAGTGAGGCCACCAGCACTTGCGCAATCTGTTCGCGGGATACCACACCGTCCGCTGGCGCCCCGGCCCAGTGGGTATCGCCCTGGCGCAGCACCAGGTGTAATTGGTCCTTATCGTTGTAGTCGAACCATCCGGGCCGTACGATGGTGTAAGGCAGCCCACTGGCGCGCACCAACCGCTCGCCACGGCGCTTCCAATCGTGCCCCGGGCTAGGCTTGGTGACGCCGACGGTGGTCATCAGGGCAATCCGTGCCGGCGCTTTGAGCACACTCAGGATGTTTCGCACCGCGCCATAGTTTACTTGCTCCGCGCCCTGTGGGTCGTTGCCACTGATACCGTGGGTGAAAACGATAGCCGTAACGCCCGCGACTGCCTCATGCAGGGTGTCGGCGCGGGTCAGATCCCCCACCACGGTTTCAACGCCGGCCGGAAACAGCCTGGCTTGGCCCGGGTCACGGATCAGCGCCCGAGTCGCGTAGCCGCGGCGCAAAGCCTCAGTGACCGCGGGCCGGCCAATGGTGCCGCTAGCCCCAACGACGAGCACAGTTTGCTGACGTGTATCCATGGCCAAGTCCTTGGGCTTTAGGGCTAACGGTTGTTGTGCGTGGGCACTGGCGGTGGCCATCACTGAACAGGCCAGCAGCAGTATCGCCACCACGTTGATAGCCGTTCGGTACATGGCTTAACGCTCCGGCATACTGGCAAGCACCTGGGCCAAGGCAGTCTCGGCGCGTTCGGCTGCCTGCGCATGCCCCTTGCGCGCCAATATCTGGATGACCTGGCGCAACTGCGAAGTAGCCAGCCCAACGCGCAGGCTCGCGCTGATGTGCGAGCGCAATTGTGCTTCCACCCCTGGCGTGGCTGCCAGTGCCCCGACGGTCGCCAACTCGCGGCTTTGCCAATCAAGGTTGTCGCGTTCGAAAACGTCGCCGAACAGGTGCGTTTGAAGAAACTGTTTGATCACGGGGGCAAAGTCAGTGACCGCGTTCTTGACCGGTGCTCCGGATATCTTAGTCTGGTTTGCCTTGCCGACCGCGCGCAGCGCGTCCCCGGTAGGGATCGCTCGGCTCGGTTCAGCGCCCACGGCATCCTCGATGCCGCGCTGGCGGCGTTGCTCCACCACCTTGCGCAAGGCCTCAAGTGCATTGAGGCTTTTCGGGAACCCGACATAGGCATACAGCTGAACCAGGATTTCCTTGGCTTCATTAAGGGTCAGGCCCGCATCCAGCCCTTGGTTCAGGGCCAGGTTGAGCTGAGGCATGTCACTGGCCGCCATGCACGCAGCGATCAGTGGAATAGCCTGCTGCCTGGCCGACAACACCTCGCTCTGTGCCTGTACAGGGGGCTGCCCGGCTTGCTCAGCGGGGCTGGCGCAAGCTTCTGCCATGCCCAGAGCCAGGGCGATGGCGATAACGGCTGCGGGGCCGTTGGGCGACGCCGCGCGCATTGAATCGATCATAGTTTTAGTGCCCCAAAGCCGCTGCCGGGTTTTAAAAGCACGGCGCACCCGTACTTCATTCAGGTGACCTTAGTTGCAACGCGGGCCTCCGATAAGCAGGAAAACCTGAAAGCCCTTATGAGCACCATTCATCAGTGACTCAAGCGGTGCAGCATCACCGGCTGTTTTGATGAATAGGCTTCACAGGCTTATCTCGACGCCAGCGGCTTATCAGCGGGCCTGGCACTGCGTAGATTGGCGCCAGCTCACAGGCCCCAAGCGGTTGCGCCGGGGCGCGGCGACCTCGGGCGGCAACGGTCGCTGGCGATGCACATTCATGATCGGGAGAACACCATGCAGCGCGTCACACTGAACAACGGCAGCGTAATGCCCACCCTCGGGTATGGGGTGTTCCAGATAGCCGACGCCGCCGAATGCCAACGCTGTGTAGTCGATGCCATCGGCGCGGGCTACCGGCTGATCGACACCGCGGCGTCCTACCTCAACGAGCAAGCCGTTGGGCGCGGTATCAAGCAGGCCGGCGTGCCGCGCAGCGAGCTGTTCGTCACCACCAAACTGTGGGTGCAAGACACCGGCTATGAGCGCACCCAGCAAGCGATCGATAAATCATTGCGCCGCCTGCAACTGGACTACCTCGACCTGTACCTGATCCACCAACCGTTCAGCGACGTGCATGGGTCTTGGCGGGCCATGGAAGATGCCCTGAAAGCCGGCAAGCTTCGCGGCATCGGCCTGAGCAATTTCCAACCCGACCGGCTGATGGACATCATCGGTTTCAACGCGGTGGTACCGGCTGTCAACCAGGTGGAAATCAACCCGTTCCTGCAGCAGGCAGAGGCACTGGCCTTCATGGCTGAACAGGGCGTTCAACCTGAAGCCTGGGCGCCGTTCGCGGAGGGCCGCAACCATCTGTTCGAGAACCCGGTGTTGGTCGAGATTGGCCGCAAGCACGGTAAGTCGGTTGGCCAGGTGGTGCTGCGCTGGCTCACCCAGCGCGGGATCGTGGCCTTGGCCAAATCGGTGCGCAGGGCGCGAATGGAAGAGAACCTCAACGTGTTCGACTTCGAACTGGACCAGCACGACGTAGAACGTATCGGCACCCTGGAAACGGGCCAAAGCAGCTTTTTTTCCCATCGCGACCCGAAAATGGTCAAGTGGATGAGCGAGCGCCGCCTCGACGTCTAAACCGCTTGCTCCGCAGCGGGCCTCGCCAACGGAATGAACGCCCCTGCCGAGCCGGCCACGCTGCCGAGGTGATAGCCTGCATCGGCCACGATTTCGTGTAGGCGTGCCGTGCTAGGCTGAACGTACCACTGCGCGCCAGGGTCGCTGCGCCCGCCCTGTTGCGCGTAGGCGTTCAGCCAGGCTTGCGAGTCGGGCCGCCAGGCGGTGAAGCCTTCGCCTTTCAACGCCGCCACGCGAATACCCAGCGCCTCGCAGATCGCGACCTTTCGCGCTTTGTCCGCGCGGTCAGCGGCGCGCGACTGCTCGATCAGCGCCTGCAGCTCAGGCGCGGGCAAGCCAGCCCGGTAGATCAGTGGCTGGGGTGGCAGCCACACTTCGGCGGCGCAATCCTTCAACGCCGGGGTAAAAGCGGCCGCCGGGTTGATCTCGGCGGGGTAAATCCTGCACACCAATGGGCGCTCGGCATAGATGGCGCAACGGTTATCCGCCAGCAAGTGCCGGCAGCGGCCGGGGTTGAATGCCGCGAAGGTGACGATCACCGGCAGCCACTGCTGGCCGCAACGCACGCTGACCGCCCGCTTGCCCTGATGTTCTCGCTCGGCCACGCTCAGTGGCGCCGCCTGTTCGATCAAACACTCCACCAGCACAATGAGGTCACCCCCGCGGCGAACCCAGTGGTAAGCCTCCGTGAGCGTCAGCGGGACATGATGCCCCTCACAGCAACGGCCGCAGCCGTTACAGCTGAAATGTATATCCACGCCTGGTTCCCCTCCTGCATGCGCGAGACAGCCTATAGAATTCATCGAAGGCGATCATGCACGGATGCCTCATTGGGGTTTTGAGGGGCGCTCAGCAATGGTGAGCGCGCAGGTGTAGTCAGCGCTGGCCAGGCCGTTTCGTGCATGGGCCTCACCGGCCTGTCCCCGCCAAGGCTGGGCGGCGCAATGGCAGTGGTCAATCACCACGCGCGCGCGCGTTAGGCAGCCCTTCGGCCACATCCGGCCCGAACGCGTCGCGGAAATACGCAACGGCCACGTCGAGGAACAGGCTGATTTTTCGAGACTGGCTGGAGCGCACCGGGTGAATCGCAAAAAAGCCAGCAGGGGCCGGCTCATAGGCGTCCAGCAGGGTGTGTAACTGCCCGCTGGCCAGGTAAGGCTGTACCTCCCACCAGGACTTCTGCGTGACCCCCAACCCCGCCAGTGCCCACTGAACCGGGAGCTCCGAATTGCTCGACACCATGGCCGCTTCGACCCGCACTGTACGCGCCTGGGCCCCGCGGCCAAAACGCCACTGTGCGTGAAAGTGCGGCTCGTGGTTGAACGCCAGGCAGCGGTGGTGCCTCAGCGCTTCGGGGGTTTCCGGCACCCCGGCCTGCTGCAGATAGCCTGCGCTGGCGACCGTCACGCGGCGGGTGGTGAACAGGCAACGCCCGGCCAGGGCGCTGTCGATAGAGGGGCCACCGCGAAAGGCCAGGTCATAGCCATCGGCGAGGATGTCCGTGAACTTGTCCTCGATCATCAAGTGCACGCGGATCTGCGGGTGGCGCTGGCAAAAGCGCGCCACCAGGGGGGCCACATGCTGGCGGCCCAACGGCCCCGGCGCGGTGATACGCAGGTCGCCACAGGCCACGGCGCTTTCTTCAGTGACACGGGCCTCCATGGCGGCGATGTCGGCGATGATCCGCCGGGCGCTTTCGAGGTACCGGGCACCGGCCTGGGTCAGTACCTGGCTGCGCGTGGTGCGGTGTAACAGCTTTACCCCAAGGCGGGCTTCAAGGTTTTTCACCCTGTCGCTGATCACCGAGGTGGCCATTCCCAAGCGCCTGCTCGCCGCGGAAAAGCCCCCTTGATCAACCACTGCGACCAAGACCGCCATGTCAGAAACGTCGTGCATGTGGGTTATCCGTTTTAACCGGAAAGACCTTTCGATATTAGGCGGTTTTTCCACCTGCCGGGGATATTGATACTGGCTTCTCGACCTGAAGAGAGAGGCAAGACGATGCGCGCTACCAGCACATTCGTATTACTGGCGATGGGTGGCTTGATGGTTTGCACCGAAGCGTTGGCGGCCCCCCCTGCCCTGATCACCACGCAAAAACTGCCGTGGCAAACCGCGGAAAAACTGGCTGCCGAGGCGGTTCAAACCTGCGCGGCGCAGGGGTACTCGGTGACCGCCACGGTGGTTGACCCCTCCGGTCACCAGCAGGCAGTGATCAAAGGCGACAGCGTGCCGTTGCAGTCGCTATCGGTGGCGTACCGCAAGGCCTACACGGCATTCTCATACGGCCAGGCGTTCAACAAGAACAGCACCAGCGAAATCATCGCGGCCAAGGAAGACGGGCCGGTGAACGGCGCCCTGAATACCGTGCCGGAAGTGCTCTTCATTCCGGGTGGGGTGACCTTGCGCAAAGCCAGCGGGCAAGTGCTGGGCGGCCTTGGCGTCTCTGGCGCGCCGGGCGGCGATAAAGACGAAGCCTGCGCCGCGCAGGCGGTCAAGGCCTTGCAAGGGTCGTTTGGCTAGGCTGCGCCAACGGAACCGATCAGCGCCTCATCCTTCCAACTCAACGTGAGCCATCACCGACCTGTTGCCAAAATGAACGCGCAGGTTTTTTTTGGCCTCGCTCTGAAACCGATTTCAGAGCGAGGCCGGCCTTAGGGTTAATCCGCCAACTGGAGCGCATAGTCGTGTTCACGCGATCCCCCCTAGCGAGTCTCGCAACGCTTGCCAGCCTTTGCCTGGCCCTGTGCAGCGCCACGGCCCAAGGCGACACTCAGGACAGAAGCCTGATCCCCGTGGGCACTGTCGAGGAGGTTGCGGCGTTTGCCGGGCCGGGGCCCTCCGGAATTGTCGTCACGCCCAGCGGGCGAACGTTCGTTGGCTTCCCTCGCCATGCCATTGACCACCCTGGGATGACCCTGGCAGAGCTGGTTGACGGCAAACTCGTCGCCTACCCATCGGCGGCTGCCAGCATGCCGTCACGGTTACCCAACGCCCAGCGTTTGATTTCCGTGCATGGCATGACGCTCGACAGCCAGGGCCGGCTGTGGCTCATCGATGATGGCAAGCAAGCAGGGCACCCCGGTATCGAAGCCGATGCCGCGAAAGTGGTGGGCATCGACCTGCGCAGCAACACCGTGGTGAACACGATCGTGCTGAAAGACGCACTGCTGCAAGATAGCCACATGAATGACCTGCGTATCGACCTGACCCACGGCACACAGGGCATGGCCTACGTGGCCGATTCCTCGTTCGGCGAGCACCCGGCCCTGGTGGTGGTAGACCTTGCCAGCGGCAAACAACGGCGGGTACTGAGCCATGACCCCACGATCAATGCGCAGAAGGATTTCGTGACCCAACTCGATGGCGTGCCGATGCGCTACGACGGTGACCACACGGTGTTCCCGCATGGGGGCGTAGACAGCCTGGCGCTGACCCCAGATGGCACCCGGCTGTACTATTCGCCGCTTACCAGCCGGCACCTGTGGAGCCTGCCCACGGCCGCGTTGGCCAACTTCAGCCTCGACGACCAACAGTTGGCCGCGCAGATCAAGGATGAAGGTGAAAAGGTCATGACCGATGGCATGGACATCGACCGGCAGGGCCGCCTCTACCTGACCGATGCCGAACATCACCAGATACTGCGCCGCTGGCCCGATGGCCACCTCGAGGTGCTGCTGCGTGACCCTCGGCTGGTCTGGCCAGACGGGCTGTTCGTGAGCGCTGACGCAGCTTACGTGACGCTGGGGCAGTGGGATCGCCTGGGTAAGGGGTTCGACACTCGGCAGCCGCCCTACCTGCTGATTCGCACGCCGCTGGAGGGCAGGCCAACGCTGACGGCGCAGTAGCCCGGACCGCGGCGGTGGCGTAGTGCGCTTCACTCAAGCGATCAGCGCGCTGGCTGGAGGGTGAAAAACGCTGATTTTTTCAGGTGGTTTTGTTGAGCGCATGAGCTTCAGGGCCCTTCGCCCGGCACAGCCGGCCTCCCACGGGTTCTGTGTTGCCAAGTAAATCAATCACTTACACAAATCTGGTGGGAGGCCGTGGTCCGGCACTCCGGCTGTGCCGGGCGATGCGCCGGTCTGGTCATGCGCTCAGTAAAACCACCTGAAGTAATGAGTGCTTTTCACCCCCGATCTGGCGCTCTGATTGCTTAAGTGAACAGCATTACGGCACAGCCGGCATCCCGGCTATGCGGGGCGAAGGGCCCCGTAGGCCTGCCCCACCTTTGACCCGTTGCCACGCCCCAAGGCTTTGGAAATACGCACACCCGCCTCCACCAACCGCGGCAAATCAACCCCGGTGTTGATGCCCAGGCCATCGAGCAGGTAGACCACATCCTCGCTGGCCACGTTACCGCTGGCCCCTGGGGCATAGGGGCAGCCGCCCAGGCCGGCCACCGAGCTGTCGAATACGCTGACCTCTTCGAGCAAACTGGCGTAGAGGTTGGCCAGGGCTTGCCCGTAGCTGTCATGAAAGTGCCCCGCCAAGCGCTGCACGGGCACCCGCGCTTTGGCGGCCTCCCACAGGCGCCGGGTGGCGCCGGGCGTGCCACAGCCGAGGGTGTCGCCCAGGGAAATCTCATAACAGCCCATGGCAGCCAGCTCGCCGGCCACCTCGGCAACCTGCCGCGGGCTGATCGCCCCCTCATACGGGCAGCCCAGTACGCAAGACACATAGCCCCGGACCTTCACCCCCGCCGCGCTGGCCGCCTCGATCACCGGCACAAACCGCTCAAGGCTCTGGGCGATGGAGCAGTTGATGTTGCGCTGAGAAAAGCGCTCCGAGGCGGCGGCGAACACGGCCACCTCGTCGGCGCCGTATTCCAGCGCGCGTTCCAGGCCTTTGAGGTTCGGCACCAGTGCCGCATAGGTGGTACCGGGGCGCCGGGTGATCTCGCGGAACACCTGCGCGGTGTCGGCCATTTGCGGCACCCAGCGTGGCGAGACGAAGCTGCCGGCCTCGATGTACGCCAGCCCAGCGGCGCTCAGGTCGTTGCACAGGCGGACTTTATCCGCCAACTGCAACGGGCTTTTTTCATTCTGCAGCCCATCGCGCGGGCCAACCTCGACGATACGAACGGCTTGCGGTAAGCGGTGCATGGCAGCCCCCTGTGGCAATGGCGGTGGATCAACTGGCGGCCGTTGCCGCCGCATCAGCTTGCGCGAGCTCGACCAACGGCATGCCTTCGGCCACCAGTTCGCCCTCGGTGCAAAACAGCGCGGTGACGGTCCCGCGGTGGGGCGCCTTGATGGCGTGCTCCATCTTCATGGCTTCGAGGAGCACCAGCGCAGTACCCGCCTCCACGGCCTGCCCGGGTTGCACCAGCACCGCGACCACACTGGCATTCATCGGCGCGCTGAGCCCGCCTGCCGTGTGCGCCAGCGCCGCCAGCTCAAGGAGCGGGTCCCACTGGCGAACGGTTTCCAGCCGGCCTTCCCACTCCAGGTACAATACCCCCAGGCGCAGGTAGGCAGCCAGCCGTTGCCGCTGGCCCGCGTGGCTGCGCCAGAGGCCATCGGGCGCCGCGTGCAGGCCCTCGAGCGAGCTGAGCGTCACCACCCGCCGTTGCTCACTGGCCATCAAGTGCAGGCGTATCGACGGGCGTGCATTCAGCCGCCAGCCGACCTCAACGCCCCACGGCGCCGGCCCGGCGGCGGCGCGCTGCAACACCACCCAGGCCTGGGCGGCTAACACCCAGAACGCATCGGGTAACGGCGAACGGCTGGGCACCAGGTCTGCCAGGTAGCGCTCGATAAAGCCGGTATCGGCGCCCCCTTCGGCAAAGGCAGGGTGGGCCAGCACCCGCCGCAAGAACCCCAGGTTGGTCGCAAAACCGCCCACCGCGGTGCCCTGCAACATCGCCAGCAGGCGCCCGCGGGCTTGCTCTCGGTCTTCGCCCCAGGCGATCAGCTTGGCCAGCATCGGGTCATAGAACGGCGAGACGCTATCCCCCTCGGCCACGCCGCTGTCGACGCGCCGGCCGTCCCCGGCCGGGGGCTCTTGGTAGAGGCTCAAATGCCCGGAGGCCGGCAGGAAGCCCTGGTCGGTGTCTTCCGCGTACAGCCGCACCTCGATCGCATGGCCGTGCAGCGGCACCTGCGCCTGGCCGATGGGCAGTGCCTCACCGTTGGCCACGCGCAACTGCCAGGCGACCAGGTCTAGCCCGGTGATGGCCTCGGTGACGGGGTGCTCGACCTGCAAGCGGGTGTTCATTTCCATGAAGAAAAACCCGCCGCGGGCATCGAGCAGGAACTCGACCGTGCCGGCCCCTTCGTAACCGATGGCCATCGCCGCCTTGACCGCCGCCTCGCCCATGGCCTGGCGTAACGCCGGTGCCAGGCCTGGCGCCGGCGCCTCTTCGACCACCTTCTGGTGGCGCCGTTGAATGGAGCAATCCCGTTCGTTGAGGTACAGGCAATGCCCGTGGCGGTCGGCGAACACTTGGATTTCGATGTGCCGCGGCTGCACCAGGTACTTTTCAACCAGCATCCGCGCATCGCCGAACGCCGACTCTGCTTCACGCTGCGCAGCGCCCAGGCTGGCGGCGAGGTCTTCTTCGTGCTCGACCACCTTCATGCCCTTGCCGCCACCGCCGGCGCTCGCTTTGAGCAGTACCGGGTAACCGATTTGCCGCGCCGCGCCACGCAACGCCGCCAGGCTTTGGTCTTCGCCATGGTAACCCGGCACCAGCGGTACCCCGGCGGCTTCCATCAGGGCCTTGGCCGCGGCCTTGCTGCCCATGGCGCTGATGGCACTGGCCGGCGGCCCGATGAATACCAGCCCTGCCGCCTGTACGGCCCTGGCGAACGCCGCGTTCTCGGACAAAAAGCCATAGCCTGGGTGGATCGCGTCAGCGCCACTGGCACGCGCCGCGGCGAGGATTTTGTCGATCACCAGGTAGCTTTCCGAGGGCTTGCTGCCGCCGAGGCCGACGGCGCTGTCGGCCTCACGCACATGCCGGGCCGCGGCATCGATGTCGCTGTACACCGCCACCGTGGCGATGCCCATCTGGCGCGCGCTGCGCATCACCCGGCAGGCGATTTCGCCGCGGTTGGCAACCAGTACACTACGGATCGTCATGCTTGCACCTCTTGCCAGGCGGGCAGGCGTTTTTCCAGGAAGGCGGCCAGCCCTTCCTGGCCTTCAGGGCTGACCCGGATGCGCGCAATGGCGGCCTCGGTGAACGCCCGCATCGGCGCCGGCACGTTGCCCGCGCCGGCACCGCTGAGCAATGCCTTGCAGGCCTTGAGCGCCGCCGGCCCATTGAGCAGCAACTGAGCGGCCCAGCGTTCGGCGGTTTGCTCCAGTTCTTCCGCCGCCACCACCTCGCTGAGCAACCCCAGTTCAGCGGCGCGCGCGGCGGAAAACCGCTCTGCAGTCAGCATATAGCGGCGCGCCGCGCGTTCGCCCAGGGCCCGGACCACGAACGGGCTGATCACCCCGGGCACCAGGCCGATGCGCACCTCGGACAAGCAGAACACCGCGCCGCTGGCGGCAATCGCCATGTCGCAGCAACTGGCAAGGCCGACCGCGCCGCCGAACGCTGCCCCTTGCACCACGGCCAGGGTGGGAATCGGCAGCCCGTGGAGCCTGTGCAGCAGTTCGGCGAGCGCTTGCGCATCGCGCAGGTTGGCGGCGTAGTCCAGTTGCGCCGAGGCTTGCATCCAGGCCAGGTCGGCGCCGGCGCAAAAATGTTTACCGCGCCCGCGCAGCAGCAAAAACCTCAGGGTGCCATCGGCCTCGGCCAAGGCCAACGCGGCGGTCATCTCGGCGATCATCTGCGCGTTGAACGCGTTGTGCTTGTCGCTGCGGTCCATCCACAGGGTGGCGAAACCCCGGGGGTCTTTTTCGAGTTGTAACGTGGAGAAGTCGCTCATGGGGTCACATCCTGAATACGCCGAACGCGCTGGTTTGATTCGCCGCGTTGAGGCTGGCGCGCAGCGCCAGCCCAAGCACCTCGCGGGTTTGCGCGGGGTCGATGACGCCGTCATCCCACAGCCGGGCGCTGGAGTACCAGGCATGGGCCTGCTGTTCATACTGGGCGACGATGGGCGCCTTGATTCGCTCGGCCTCGGCCTCGTCGAACGGCTCGCCGGCACGTTGCGCCTGTTCGCGCTTGACCTGCACCAGTACCCCGGCGGCCTGTTCGGCGCCCATCACGGCAATCCGCGCGTTCGGCCACATCCACAGAAACCGCGGGTCATAGGCACGCCCGCACATGCCGTAGTTACCGGCGCCGAAGCTGCCGCCGAGGATCACCGTGAACTTCGGCACCCGCGCACAGGCCACCGCGGTGACCAGCTTGGCGCCGTGCTTGGCGATGCCGCCCTCTTCGTACTTCTTGCCCACCATGAACCCGGTGATGTTTTGCAGAAACACCAGCGGGATGCCCCGCTGGCAGGCCAGCTCGATAAAGTGCGCGCCCTTCTGCGCGGCCTCGGAAAAGAGAATCCCGTTGTTCGCCAGGATCGCCACCGGGTGCCCCTGCACATGGGCAAAGCCGCACACCAGGGTGGTGCCGTACAGGGCCTTGAACTCATCGAGCAGGCTGCCGTCGACCAAGCGGGCGATCACCTCACGCACCTCGAACGGCTGGCGCGGGTCGGCGGGGACCACACCGTACAACTCCTGGGCCGGGTACAGCGGCGCCACTGGCGCCTGCAGCTTCAGCATGCCCAGCGGGCGCCAGTTCAGGTTGGCCACGCAGCGCCGCGCCAGCGCCAGGGCGTGTTCGTCGTTTTCCGCGTAGTGGTCCGCCACCCCCGAGGTTTTGCAGTGCACATCGGCGCCGCCCAACGCTTCGGCGCTGACCACTTCGCCGGTGGCGGCCTTCACCAGCGGCGGGCCGGCGAGAAAGATCGTCGCCTGCTGCCGCACCATGATCGTCTCGTCGCTCATCGCCGGCACATAGGCACCGCCCGCCGTGCAAGAGCCCATCACCACGGCGATCTGGGGGATGCCCGCGGCGCTCATGGTGGCCTGGTTGTAGAAGATTCGGCCGAAGTGCTCGCGGTCGGGGAACACCTCGGCTTGTAGTGGCAGGTTCGCCCCGCCCGAGTCCACCAGGTAAATGCACGGCAGGCGGTTCTGCAGCGCGATGGCCTGGGCGCGCAGATGCTTCTTCACCGTGAGCGGGTAGTAGGTGCCGCCCTTCACCGTGGCATCGTTGGCCACGATCATGCAGTACACGCCCTCGACCAGGCCGATCCCGGCAACCAGGCCGGCAGCCGGCACGGCCTCGGCGTACACCTCATGCGCCGCGAGTTGGCCGATTTCCAGAAACGCCGAGCCGACGTCCAACAGGCAATCGATTCTGTCCCTGGGCAACAGCTTGCCGCGTGCGGTATGCCGCGCCTGGGCATGCTCCCCGCCGCCGTCGGCGATGGCCGCAGCCAGCGCTTGCAGCGCTGAAACCTGCGCCTGCATCGCGCTGGCGTTGCGTGTGTATTCAGGCGTTTTAACGTTGATCGCCGAGTGCAATATGGCCATGTAGCCCCCCCTGCTCATACAGATTCCATAACCGGCCCGCGGGCCGCGCGTGGCGGTATCAACGGGTTTCGTTGAACAGTTCCCGGCCAATCAGCATGCGGCGGATTTCGCTGGTGCCCGCGCCGATTTCGTAGAGCTTGGCGTCTCGCAACAGGCGCCCGGTGGGGAACTCATTGATGTAGCCATTGCCGCCGAGAATCTGGATCGCCTCGAGGGCCATCTGGGTGGCGCGCTCGGCGGTGTAGAGGATCACCCCGGCGGCATCCTTGCGCGTGGTCTCGCCGCGATCACAGGCTTGCGCGACGGCGTACAGGTAGGCGCGGCTGGCGTTGAGCTGGGTGTACAGGTCTGCCACCTTGCCCTGGATCAGCTGGAATTCGCCGATGCTCTGGCCAAACTGCTTGCGCGCATGGATGTACGGCACGATTACATCCATGCACGCTTGCATGATCCCCACCGGGCCGCCCGCCAGCACCACCCGTTCGTAGTCCAGGCCGCTCATGAGCACCTTCACCCCGGCGTTTTCGGCACCGAGGATGTTCTCTTCAGGCACCTCGACGTCGTCGAAAAACAGCTCGCAGGTGTTGGAGCCACGCATGCCCAGCTTGTCGAACTTGCTGCCACGGCTGAAGCCCTGCCAGCCACGCTCGACGATGAACGCGGTAATGCCATGGGCGCCCTTGGCGGCGTCTGTTTTGGCATAGATCACGTAGGTGTGGGCATCCGGGCCGTTGGTGATCCAGGTTTTGCTGCCGTTGAGGATAAAGCGCTCGCCCCTGCGCTCGGCGCGCAGGCGCATCGACACCACGTCCGAACCGGCGTTGGGCTCACTCATCGCCAGGGCGCCGATATGCTCGCCACTGACCAGCTTGGGCAGGTAACGGGCCTTTTGCGCGGCGTTGCCATTGCGCTTGATCTGGTTCACGCACAGGTTCGAATGCGCCCCATAAGACAACGCCACCGAGGCCGAGCCGCGGCTGAGCTCTTCCATCGCGATGGCATGGGCCAGGTACCCCAGCCCCGCGCCGCCATACGCTTCATCGACGGTAATCCCCAGCAGGCCCATGGCGCCGAGCTTGCGCCACAGGTCGGCGGGGAAGGTATTGGTCTGGTCGATCTCGGCGGCGCGGGGGGCGACCTCAGCGGCCACCCAGGCGCGCACTTGGTCGCGAAGCATGTCGGCGGTTTCGCCGAGTGCGAAGTTCAAGCTGGGGTAGTTCATCGTCACACCTGTACTTGTTGTTTGTGGGGTGTTGGATAAAGGCCGCAGGCCGCTTAACGCTGGGGCGCCGGGGTGCTCGTGGCCACGTGGGTGGCAGGGTTGAAGGGGGTTGGGGCGCGCCCTTTAGGTTTGAGTATGGGCGGTGCGCGGTGAAAATTCCGGCGGAAATCATCTTGAGGGGGCTGGTGGGCCTTGTGTGGGGGGCTGGGCCTGGGTGTTGTGGGCCCCCTCCGGTGGCGCGTTTCGTTTGCCCTTTTTCCGTTGATACTGCTCATCCAGAGACTCCTTCGGGTGTGCTGTACGGCAGGGAACGCCTCCCCATGAGAACGCTCTCATAGGCGTAGTAGACGTATTCAAGCCCGTACAGGTTTACGGCCACTCGCCTGTACCCGCGTGCAAGCCCACCCAGGATGACGACGCCCTCGAAGCGCACGTTGTCCAGGCCTTCGACAAGGGCACGATTAACGGCACCTGTATCGACACTCTCGGCAACCTCTACCTCGGCCTGGTGGAAAGCCGCAGTATCGAAGTGGTCGCGCCCAACGGCACGCGCACCACGCTGCTTCAGGACCCGCGGCTGATTGGCCCCGATGCGCTGTTCATCGATGCCCGCCGGCGCTTGCTGATACCGGCCACCCAAGGCGAGCTGATGGCCAACTTCAACAACGGAACCGCCGCGGTGTCGGGTGACTTCCATGTGTATTCGTGGCCGCTGCCCGACGCCAGCGGGAGGGTAGCGTTGGGGCGCAGTACGACCCTCAGAGCCTGAGCCGAGGCCGCGGCTGCTTGGCACAGCCGTCATGCTGTTCACTTAAGCCATTCAGGGTTTCATGGAGGGGATCAATTGGTGAGCCCTGCTGATTTTGTGCATGAGCTTCAGGGCCTATCGCCCGGCACAGCCGGCCTCCCACGGGTTCTGTGTTGCCTCGTAAATCAGGTACTTACACAACTCTGGTGGGAGGCCGGCTGTGCCGGGCGATGGGCCAGTCAGATCATGCGCTCAGTAAAACCACCTGAAGTAATTAGGGCTGTTTACCGCCGGGGCAGCGTTGGTCAGCTAGGCTCAGCCGCGCCTTCATCGCCCGCAGGCGCCTTCGCCCGCTTGCGCCGATCTTGCCCGCGCTGCCGCTTGGCGTGCAGGGCTTGCGAGGCGGTTACCACGCCCGCGGGCTGGCCGTCGAGGTCGAGGCGCTGGGCACCTTCAACCATGCAGGCCCAGTAGCGCGCGCCGCGGCACCAGGTGGCGATCCCCAGCTTGAGCTGCTCCTGGGTGATACCCAGCCGCTCGAGGTGCGCTGCGGCATCCTTGAGAATGCCCTCCTTGAGCGGGACCTTGGGGGCCGGGCTGACCGGGAAGGCCAATGGAAAATGCTTCTGCAGGGGCCAGATGGCCTCGACTGCGGGGTCTTGCGCCCGAGGCTTGGCCGGGGGGGTGGGCGCGCGCTTGGGACGTTGCGGAGTGTCCGCCTTGGCCTGGCGTTTTTCGGCCGCCAAGCGGTCACGGAGCTCGGCTAGTTGTTCAAAACCCATCGTTCAGATCACTGCTCGGAAGTTGATTACGAGGCGCAAGGATAGGCCATCGCGGGCGATACCGCAGCTTAAAAGGTGCAGGGCCGCGCCAGCCGGGGGGCGGGCCCGCCGCCCTTGCAAGGCTTCACGCTTGCGCGGGGGTACTCGCTTTGCTGTCGAACATCGCGGTATCGGCCTTCAGGATCAGCTCATCGAGCAGCGCTCCATCGGCCGGATAATGCGCCACCCCAAGGCTGGCGCTGACCTTGATTCGGTTGCCCTTCCAGAGAATCGGCAGCGCTACCGCGTTGCAGATGTCCAGGGTGATGCGCTCGACATCGCCTCCGTGATGCCCGCCGTCGAGCAACACGACGAACTCGTCGCCGCCCATGCGCGCGGCCAGGTCGCCCTCGCCAATCGCGGATTGAATGGCCGCGGCCGCGTGGATCAACAGGGCATCGCCGGCTTGGTGGCCGAAACGGTCGTTGATCTGCTTGAAGTGATTCAGGTCGATGTAACACAACACCAGATGCTCCCCTCGCTGCTGGGCATCGAGTAGCTTCTGGTTGGCAAAGGGGATGAAATTATTGCGATTGGGCAAGCCGGTCAGGCTGTCATAAAAGGCCAGCTTGTGTACTTCATCTTCGGCACGTTTACGCAACTTGATCTCGTTGCGCAGGTGGCGATGGGCATTCAACAAAACCAGCGCGAACATCAGCGCCAGCCCGCAGAAGATACTGATGTAGACAATCGTTTTGCGCAGGCGCTCAACCAGGTACGGTGGGTTGGGGTCATAAATGAAGTTTTGCAGGTTCTTGATGTCGTTGACCATGCCCAGTTCGAGGAAGGTTTCCGCCATCCGTTGCCAGCGCCCCGGGTTCATATGGCCGATCTCGATCAGGTCGGACAGCACCAGCGGGCGCATGGCGCGCGCCTCGAACTCCAGGTGCTCACGGGTTTTTTCCACCGAATACTGGCTAAGCAGCAGGTCGATGATCTGCTCGGGGTGGTCCATCGCGTAGCGCCAGCCCCGCAGCGTAGCGCGGCGGAACGCCTCGACCCGTTGGGGATGCTCGTCAATCTCGGCCTGGCTGGTGAATAGGATGTCGCTGTAGAAGTCGATCCCGTAGGTCACCGGCGAGATCACGTTGTAGTCCACACCGCGCTGTTGCAGGTAAAACGGCTCGTTGGTCAGGTACGAGTTGAATGCCGTCACCCGCCCGCTGGCGAGATCCTCGATTTGATAACTGCTGGGCAGCAAGCGCAGTTTCTCGAGCGGTATGCCCTCGCTGCGGAACATCGCGAGAAAATCCGCATCGGTCTGTGCATCCATCAACATCACCGGCTTACCGATCAGGTCGTGCACAGTCCGTACACCTTGATCTGTACGCGCCAGTAACACCGACGGTGAATGCTGGAAAATCACCGCCAGCGCGACTAAGGGCTTTCCATGCAGGCGTGCGTAGAGCAATTCGCTGTTGGCCTCGCCATATTGGGCCCGCCCGGCCAGCACCTCTTCGACGGGGGTGACATTGGGCCCACCTTCGTGCAGGCGCACGTCGAGCCCTTCGTCGCGGTAATAGCCTTGTGAGATGGCGGCGTAGTAGCCGGCGAACTGGAACTGATGCTTCCAACGGAGCTGGAAATCAATCACCTGAAGGCCGCCATTGGGCTGGCTGCCTGGGCTGGCCCAGGTAGCCTGGACTGACAACATCACGAACCACAGCAGGCGGCGCAGCCGAACCAACAGGCGCTTCTCCGGCGAGCCTGGCGGGTTAGAGAAGCGACTGAGACTGGGCATGGCGTGAGTCCGGGAATCGCGCAGACGGTTTAGCGAGCGAGGCGTTAGATGTCATTGTGGCATCGCAGAGGCGGCTGGGCAATCGTGGGCCAGGGTATGGCAGGCGGCCGCCCATCGGTTCTGTATAGCGCCATCAGTGGTCGCAAGCGCGGGCATCGCCCTGCCTGCGATGCCCGGGGGGCTTTTGTCTGAACAGGTTACCTCACTCTTCAGCCAATCCCGGCGCCGCGCCTGCCTCTAGCCCCACGCCCCACGAATACCAGGTAAAAGCGGGATGAACCTGTGAGGATGGCTCATCGGTTCATCCCGCTTTTGCCCGGTAGTGCTGGAGCGCCCCCTGCACTAGCGTGTGGGCTCCACGCCCAACAGAGCAGGAGCTTGCCCATGCAAACCGCCTTATTCCTTAGCCGCGTTGCCGCCGCCTTGCTGGCGCCGATCGCAGCCCACGCAGCAAGCAGTGCCCAGGGCCAGGCGATGAGTATCGTGAGAAACGGCGAGCAGCCGGCGATCATGGGCGCCCCCGGCGACTTTACCGGCAACGCGCGGATCGACCCGCTGATGGCCGCGCGGGCGCCGTCCACGGTCAGCGCTGGCCAGGTGACGTTCCAGCCGGGCGGGCGCTCGGTGTGGCACACCCACCCCAAGGGCCAAACGCTGGTAGTTACCGCGGGCACCGGCTGGGTTCAACAGGAAGGCGCGCAGAAGACACCGATCAAACCGGGTGATGTGATCTGGACCCCACCGGGAGTGAAACACTGGCATGGCGCGACCGCCACCACCGGCATGAGCCATATCGCCATCCAGGAGGCATTGGACGGCAAAAACGTGGAATGGCTGGAGCCGGTCAGCGCCGCCGACTACGAGGCCTCCCGATGAACCTCGGCAAAGCAGGCGCCGCCTGCCTCGCCTTGCTACTGGCCGCCTGCGCGGCGCCGGAACGCAACACCGCCAGCCTGCCCGCGGTGCCGTCACTCGAGGCCATGCGCGCCGTCTCACCGGCGCTGGCGCACAACACCGAGGCCACCCTGCTGGGAGAGGTCTGGAAACGCCCGGGCCTTTCACCGCGCGACCGCAGCCTGGTGACCCTGGCGGTGCTGATCAGCAAGCAGCAGGCTGCCGAGCTGGCGTTCCACCTGAACCTGGCCCTGGACAACGGCGTGAAGCCGGCGGAAATCTCCGAGCTGATCAACCACCTGGCCTTCTATACCGGCTGGGGCAACGCCACGGCGAGCATCCTGGTGACCCAGGAGGTATTCGCCCAACGCGGCATCCGCGCCGCGCAACTGCCACCGGTAGCGCCGCCGCTGCTGCCGATCGACGAAGCCTCGGAGAAGGTCCGCACCGCGTTTGTCGACAAGAACGTCGGCCCGGTCTCACCCGGGGTGGTGCACTACACCAGCGCCGCGCTGTTCCATGACCTCTGGCTACGCCCCGGCCTGGCCCCAAGGGACCGCAGCCTGATCACCGTCAGCGCGTTGATCGCCACCGGCCAGGTGGCCCAGTTGGGCGCGCACCTGAACCGCGCCATGGACAACGGCCTGACCCAGGCTCAAGCCTCCGAAGTGCTCACCCAGTTGGCGTTCTACAGCGGCTGGCCGAGCGTGTTTACCGCGGTACCGGTGGTAAAGGACGTGTTCGCCAGCCGGCAGCAAACCTGAATCGCGGTGCAGCATGAAGGATCAGCTAACAACCGGCGATGGGCCGTCGCAAACGCCACGCTCACTCGGTAACCAGTACACCGCCCAGGTACTGCTCATCCGTTACCGGCTCCATCCAGTCAGTGTTCTTGCCGTCGATGGTTTCGGTCACCGCGAAGTGCGACATCGCGGTGGTCGCCGCGGCACCGTGCCAATGGCGCTTGTTGCAGGTGCACGTAACCAGATCGCCAGCGCGGATTTCAGTGCGCGGGCCGCCCTCGCACTGCGTCCACCCCACACCGGTCAATACCACCAGCACCTGGCCTTGAGGGTGGGCATGCCAAAAGGTCCGTGCCCCCGGCTCGAAGGTCACGATGGCCCCGACCGCCTGGCCCGGCGCTTCGAGCTGGAAGGCATTGTCGATGCGCACGGACCCGGTAAACCACTCTTGCGGCCCCTTGAGAGAGGGTTTGGTGCCGCTGCGGATGATGGTCTGGCCAGAATTGCTCATTGAATTCACTCTCCAGTGTGCGGGTTGGGCCACGCGAACCGGACCCATTGAAAACCGTGCCAGCACTGTAGAGCGTTGATGACTACAGCACTAGGTGGCAAGATCGGCATACACTCATGCTGTGGTGAATAAATGCCTGCCCCCGACCTCAATCATCTTGTCGCCCTGCTGACCGTCGCGCGCCAACGCAGCTTTACCAAAGCCGCCGCGCAACTGGGGGTTTCGCAGTCGTCGCTGAGCAGGACCGTCACCGCCCTGGAAAGCCAACTCGGGATGCTGCTGCTCACCCGCACCACCCGCAGCGTGTCGGCCACCGAAGCGGGCCAGCGCTTGCTCGACTCGGTGGCGCCCAAACTCGAAGAGATCGAGGCGGAATTGCTCGCCGTGGCCGAATTGCGCGAAAAACCCGTCGGTACCGTGCGCATGACCGCCACCGACTATTCGGCCAATCAGTACGTATGGCCGAAGCTGCAAGGCCTGCTGCAGGCGCACCCGGAACTGCGGATTGAACTGCTCAACGACTACGGGCTGTCCGACATCGTCGCGGACCGTTTCGACATCGGCATTCGCCTGGGTGATCAAGTCGAGAAAGACATGATCGCGGTGCGCATCGCCCCGGATGAAACCATGGCGATCGTGGGTTCGCCTGCCTACCTCGAGCACCACCCGGCCCCCACCGCACCCCACGGGTTAACGGCGCACAACTGCATCAACTTGCGCTTGCCCACCCGTGACACCCTGATGGCCTGGGAGCTGAGCAAGGATGGGCAAGCCATCAATGTGAAGGTCTCCGGGCAGTTGGTGTTCAACAATTCCTACCAGATGCTCGACGCGGCGTTGCAGGGCTTCGGGCTCGCCTATCTGCCCAAGCCCATGGTCGAAGCGCACGTGCGGGCAGGCAGGCTGGCCTGGGTGTTGGAAGATTGGTTTCCTACGTTCACCGGTATGCATGCGTACTACGCAACGCGCCGGCAGTCGTCACTGGCGGTGCGAATGGTGATTGCGGCATTGCGAGACCACTGAAATTAATGCACAAGAGGATAAGTGCATCCCCATTCTTGTGCCTAATCAGCTGAAGGTGCGCTCGCTAGACTGGGCCATCCATACGATGGAGACACCGGATGACTGCCCTTACCGCCGAAACCCCAACGCTTGCGCAGATCGCTGGCATTTCTCCGGCGCTGAAAAAATTCACTGAAGACGACGTACTGGGCAAGCTGTGGAGCCGCCCTGAGCTGTCCCGCCGGGACCGCAGCGTGGTGACGTTGGCCGCCGTGATTACCCGCAACCAAGCCGCGGAGCTGGCGACCCAGCTGGAGATGGCGCTGCAGCACGGCGTGACCGCCCGCGAGATTTCAGAAATCATCACTCACCTGGCTTTTTATGCCGGCTGGGGCAACGCGATAGCCGCCATCTTGCCCGCCCAGCAGGTGTTCGCTCGGCACTCTATCGACCCTGGCGCATTGCCCCAGGTTGACGATGTGCTACTGGCCCTGGATGAGCAGGCGGAAGCCCAGCGTGCAGCCCAGGTCGAGAGCCATTTCGGCGCCACCGCGCCCGGCGTGGTGGCCAACACCACCGGTTACCTGTTCCGCAACCTGTGGCTGCGCCCTGCCCTCGCGCCGCGTGACCGCAGCCTGATCACCGTCAGCGCGCTCGTGGCGGCAGGCCAGGTGGCACAGATCCCTTACCACTTGAACCGAGCGATGAACAACGGGTTGAAACAGGAGCAGGCGGCGGAGGTGCTGACGCATCTGGCGTTCTATGCCGGCTGGCCGAACATCTTCTCGGCGATGCCGGTGTTCAAAGAGGTGTTTGCTGGGCGTTCGTAATCACGCTGCGAGCGCGCGGGCTGCGTGATGACCTCGGGCAGGGCGAGGCGTTGTGGCTTGTAGGGCGAGCGCGCCTGAGCTGGAGGGCCCCAGGCGCACTACCCACCCCACAAACAAAAACGCCGCCCGGCTTTCGCCGGGCGGCGTTTTTGAGAATCTGGAGCGGGAAACGAGACTGGCATCGGCGGCCTGAGCCGTTGATGGGTAACGGGTTTTTCTCGGTCCCTAAACAGGGATGGACTTGAATCTGGGCTTGTTTGGCAGTGCCGTCAATAGAGACGCCTAGCCTAGCAATCCCGTATTCGGCCGACTTGAGGAGGTCTGGATCTCGTCCAAGATTAAGCCGCGATTAAGAATCACTCTCTAGACTCGGCGCAACGGTTGAGCAGATGCCTACCTTCATCAAGCCGGTACAGGAGTGACGCGATGGCAACTGCAGTGAAGTTAAAATGGAAATGCCTGGCACGCACGATCAGCTATGTAGGATGGTCGTTGTTCTGGCTACTGATGTGGGACGTAGCAGTGACCTTGGACGCCATGCTCGTCGCAGGCTACGGTATCGAGCTACCACTCATGCCGCTGACGCTGCTGTGCTCGGCATTGGTCGTTCTGATCAGCTTCAGAAACTCAAGTGCCTATAACCGGTGGTGGGAAGCTCGAACCCTTTGGGGATCGATGGTCAACAGTTCAAGAAGCTTGGGCCGCCAGGTATTGATCTTGATCGATGATCCGCAGGGGCGTACCAACGGCGTTAAAGCAGAACTGCTGCAGCGCCATGTAGCCTATTTACAGACCTTGCGCCTTCACCTGAGGGGAATCAGGGAAATCGAATCGCTGAAGGGGGTCTTGCCCGAGCCGGAACGGCAGCTATTGAAAGGCAGCCAGAACCTTCCAAACGATATTCTCAGCGGTTCCGCTGAACTGATCGCTCGAGAGTTCAAGGCCGGCCATCTCGACAGCATCAGGTTGGCCAGGATTGAGTCGACGCTGGTTGACATCTCCAACTGGCAAGGTGGAATGGAGCGAATTGCCAATACGCCACTGCCCTATCCGTACGTCTATTTTCCACGGCTATTCAGCACTCTGTTTTGCGTGATCATGCCGCTCAGCCTGGTTCCGTCGCTGGGCTGGTTCACCCCTTTGGTTTCCACTGTGGTGGGTTGCATGTTGTTGGCCATGGAGCGAATCGGAACTGACTTGCAAAGCCCTTTCGGTACCAGCCAGCATCGCATTCGTACCGAAGATCTCTGCCGCAATATTGAAAATAACCTGAGGTCGATGTTCTGCTCATCGGAGCGCGGTGAACTGTACCTGGAAACGCCTCAACAGCACGCCTGATCATGCATTTGGAAAGCATCGGGGGCCGTCAAGCCCCCCGCCTGGTTAATGATCCATTTTGTCCTTGGTGATCTTGCCGGTGTGCGGATCGACGTGGAACTCGTATTTCATGCCGTCCGCCTTGGTGCCCTCTCCCTCCCAGTGCCCGTCATCCGCCTCGATCTTGGTCACCTGGGTGTATCCCGCGGCCTTGAGGACCACCTCCGCTTGTTCCTTGCTGACCTTCCAATCTGCACCCGGCTGATCAGCCCATGCCGCCGTGGCAAACAGGGCGGTAGAGAGGGCAATGCCAGTAATTAATGTCTTCATCGCAGTATTCCTTATGGCTTTATATGACAGTAATGTGACAGCCTTGCGCTCAAGGCCGTTCATTTCGGCTTGCTACTGGCCGCATGGTGCCGTCAGTCCAGAGCATGATTCGCGCTCGTAAACGCAGGCGCTGCGCAGGTCAGAATGTCGAACCTATCCCAGGAATGGACTCAGTAAGCCACTAGACTGAAGCCGTATGAGAGAAAAGCCTCAATCCCCGCCCAGACCACGAGCGACCATTCTGTGCATACAGGAGGGCCGCGTGCTGCTTGTACGCAAGAAGGGAGGTAAGTGGAACCTCCCGGGTGGAACCGTCGAAAAAAATGAGCATCCCATGGCTGCTGCGTTGCGAGAGCTACGGGAAGAAACCAAGCTGCGCCTGACCGCTTTGAATACGGCGGGAACGCTGGACATCGGCGATACACGGCACCTGGTGTTCACTACCGAGGTGACTCCTGGAACCAACGCCCAGGCGAACAATGAAATTGAAGACTGCCGTTGGTTCGATGCCGACCAACTGAAGAAGAAGCCCGTCAAGGACAGTGCAATAGCCCTCCTGAATGCCTTCCTGCGTCAGTGGCTGGAGGCGCCATCAACGAGCTAGCACGGTTTGCCGTTGGAAGCCTCAGTTCGGAGGTTGGTGCCCGCCTTGCCAGGTGCAATGACTCATAGCAGTCCGCTTGCCGAATGGATGTGCTTCCACCAAACGAGGAACCCATGCTAACGAATTTGGAAATGTGCATACGGCTGATGCTGGCGGCTTCGCTGGGTAGTTTGATCGGCTTCGAGCGCGAACGCCTGCTCTGGGCGGCGGGCCTGCGAACGCATATGTTGGTGTGCGTAGGCTCCTGTTTGTTGATGATTGTTTCAGCTTTCGGCTTCCAGGACGCACTGGCCATGCCACACACCGAACTTGATCCCTCGCGTGTGGCCGCGCAGGTTGTTTCCGGTATTGGTTTTCTCGGCGCCGGCTCCATCCTGCTGCGTGGAGAGGTGATCAAGGGCCTGACCACCGCGGCCAGTTTGTGGACGGTCGCTGCTATCGGCCTGGCGGTCGGGGGTGGCCTTTACGTAGTTGGCACTGCCGCCACGGTGATCATCTTGATCATATTGGTCGCCATCAAGCCGATGGAGCGCATCTATCGCAATCGGGTACAGGTGCACGTGCTTAAACTGCTTGCGCCGAGCCGGGCGGTGACGCTCAGTACGGTAAACGAGGTGCTGGGCAATCGCGCCAGTAAGGTTAAACAGTTCATCGTTGAAAAGGGCGAGGCGGATGATACCGATAGCATCACCCTGGAACTGAAGCGCACTTCAGAGGCCCAGGCTCGGGAAATCCTCTTGCAGCTTTTAAAGATTGAAGGAGTCCAGGAAGACACCGCGGGGCAATGACTTCAGGCTTGCCATAAGCCCCGGAGCAGAAGCACTACAAGACTGATGCCCAGCGTGCGCAGGCCTGTACATTCCGGTGAACGGGTGGGTGGCCTAATGTATTGGCACATTCATTATTTTCCGCCCGTGACATCAAGGAACGTCCCCGTGACGAATGATGCCGCGGCGCTCGCCAGCCAGAGCACGGCTTCAGCGACCTCGTCGGGCTGGCCACCACGCCCCATTGGAATCGACGCTTTCATTTGCTCGACCCTGTCTGGCCGCCCACCGCTGGCGTGCATATCGGTGTAAATGTGGCCCGCGCGTACACAATTGACCCGCACACCTTCCCGGGCCATTTCCTTTGCCAGGCCTGTGGTGAAGGTTTCCAATGCGCCTTTTGAAGCCGCGTAATCAACGTACTCGTTGGGGCTACCCAGCCGGGCGGATGCTGATGAGATGTTGACAATCGCCCCGCCTGTGCCGCCGTAGCGATGGGCCATGCGCTTGACTGCTTGTTGGGCACAGAGCAAAGGGCCGAGGGTGTTTACCGCGAACATGCGCTGCAAGCGTGCGAATTCGATGTCTTCGAGGCGCGACTGAGGGCCTATGATCGCGGCATTGTTGACCAGCACGTCCACACGCCCGAACGTGTTGTCGATAGCCTTGAACAACTTCAAAACGGCCTCTGGCTCGCTACTGTCAGCCCGAACAGCCAGCGCCCGGTGGCCCAGCCCCGTGACGTCGGCCACGGCCTGCTGGGCGGCAGCCTCATTGTTTAAATAACTGATGACAACGTCATACCCTTTCGTGGCGGCCAACCGCGCAGTCGCCGCGCCAATACCCCGGCTTCCACCGGTGATCACGATTACCGGGTGTTCTCGCTCAGTACTCATCCTAGCCTCCTAACCCACCATGAATATCCCGGCCGTGATCACCACGCACGCGGCGCATTTTTGGATCGACAGGGGTTCGCCCAGAAACACGTGGCCAAGCAGCGCGGCAAACAGCACGCTGGTTTCCCTAAGCGCCGAAACGGCCCCCATGGGCGCGGCCTGCATTGCATAGATCACCAAGCCGTAGGCCACCAGCGACACAACGCCGCCCAGTAATGCGGTGCCCCTACCTGGCCTGGAAGCAATCAGGCTCAAGGCCCCTCGCCTGCTCATATATACCAGGGGCATCAGCACGCCCCACATCGCGCACATCCATGCGGTATAGGCCATCGGTTGCGCCGCCAGCCGAACCCCTAGACCATCGGTCACGCTGTAGGCCGCGATAAAGCCGCCGGTGCCTAATGCTGAACGAAAACCCGCAGGGGAAAGGCGATGGCGCCCGAGGGCTAGGCAGACGATCCCGAAAGAGATCAGCAATACACCGGTAGCCACCTGCCACGACAGCGCTTCGCCGGCAAATATCGCCGCGCCCACGGTAATCAGAATGGGAGAGCTGCCCCTGGCGATGGGGTAGGTTCGGCCGAGGTCACCGGCTTCGTAGCTGCGCACCAGAAACAGGTTGTAGCCCACATGCAACACGGCAGACAGCGCGGCGTACGGCCAGCTTTCAGGGGCGGGTATTGGCAGTGCACAGGCAGCAATGGTGCTGCACCCTGCCACCGCGACACACATCATGGTCATCGACCAGAGTTTGTCCTGGCCGCCGCGAAGCAGCGCATTCCAGCTGGCGTGCAGCAGGGCGGCAAACAGCACGAGCAAAACGATTCGATCAGGCATGCCCCCATGGTAGGCGGGCAGCTTCAATCACGGGGCGAAGAATCTTCATCGCCGCATGAGCAAACCCTCATGCCTCAGCCATAACGTTGCGCGGCTGACACCGCTTCGTTGCGCAGCCAGGCCCTGAAAGTTTGGATGTGTGGTTTGGTTTCCACTCCCTGCGGGCAAACAAAGTAATAGCCAATGGGTGATACGAATGGCACATCGAAAAGCCTCACCAATTGCCCCTCGCTAAGCTCTCGCTCAACGTGGCCGCTGCGCGCCATGGCAACGCCCTGGCCCAACAACGCGGCCTCGATGGTCATGTTGGTGTCGGCGAAGCGCACACTTTCTTTCAAGGCGCTGACCTGCACCCCGACATGTTGAAACCAGCGCTCCCACTTGGGCACCAGGTCCGAGCCGTCCCGGGTTAGCAAGGGGTACCGAAGCAGTTCGGCCGGGGTGCGAGGATGGCCGAAGCGCTCGAGCAGAGCCGGGCTTGCCACCGGGAAGATCGTTTCGCGAAACAGAAACTCCGAATACAGCGACGGGTAGTGGCCCGTGCCCAGGCGTATCGCAACCTCCGGGTCATCCCGGGTGAAATGGATGACCTTGTCGGAAGGGTCGAGCGTCACGAGTAGATCCGGGTGCTGGGCCGCCAAGGTCGGTAGCCTGGGCAGCAACCACTTCAGCGAGAATGAATAGGTGGTGCTGACCTTCAGCGGCACGCGCCCTTGCCGCTCATGCAGCGAGCCCAGCGTTGCATCGAGCTTCACGAAAAACTCCCGCACCAACGGCGCGAGTGCCGCGCCCGAGGCGGTCAGGCGCAACGAGTTGCCGCGCTCGAACAGGGTGACGTCCCAGATGGCTTCTAGGTGCCGAATTTGGTGGCTGACGGCGCTTTGAGTAACGCTCAGTTCCTCGGCCGCCGAGGTGAATGTCGCGTGCCGGGTGGCCACTTCGAAGGCGCGAAGGCAGGCGGTTGGGGGTAGCGTTCGTGGCGCCATCGAGACGGTGTCCTGGGCGAAGGAGATGGTTGATTGCCGTAGCATACGGTCAATACCCGTTACGCTGTAACAGGCCCTACGAATTTGAGCGGGCCACCTCGGGAGGGCTCAAATCGGCGCGCATGGTCCGCTCGCGGCGAATCGCCACGCCGGTACGCGCTACGCGCAGCTGCTCCCCCGCTGTACCTCGTCAAGCAACGGCAACCCCGCGGTGAAGCGCCCAAGATTGTCGACGAACTTCTCCAGCAACGCCGCGCGGCTTTCCCAGCAGATAGCACTGGTATGTGGCGACAACGCCACACGCGGATGCTGGTAGAACGGATGGCCAGGCGGTGGTGGCTCGACCGTGGTGGTGTCTAGCGTAGCGTAACTGGCCTTGCCCGAATCCAGGGCGGCCAACAGCGCTGCTTCATCGATAAGGTCACCACGCCCCACGTTGACCAGGTGCAAGCCTGGCTTGGCCGCGGCCCAGGCCTGAGCGCCGATAATGCCCTTCGTACTCTGGGTAGAAGGGGCAGCCAGCACCACGTGGTCGCTCACGGCCATCAATTGCTCGATGGCCTGCAGCCGCTCCACTCCCTCGACTGCCGGCGCTGTTTGGCTGCCACGTACGGTCACCACGCGGGCGCCCAGAGCGAGCAGCTTGCCGGCGAGCAACTGGTTGATCGCACCGAAGCCCACCAGCCCGACCGTACTGCCGTGAACCAGCGTATGCCGGCGCGTGCGCCATTGCTCCGGCGCGTTGACCCAAAGGCTATCCAACTGAAAGGTCTGGCGCAATATGGCAGCCAGGGCGTACTCGGAGATCGATTGCGCCGCGACGCCTCGCGCGGTACTGACACGCACGCCCTGGAAAAACCAATCAGGAAAGATGTCGATCCCTGACGATACCAATTGCACCCACTTCAGCCCTAACGGCCAGTGGGCGGGAGCTGGAGTACGTAAGGCGTGTTCGCGCTCAGGCGCCAGTGGCGCGGCGATCAGGATCCGCACCGAGTCCGGTATCTCCAGCGCACCCGGCAGCAGGCGCAACACTGGCACGCCCACGCGCCGCTCCAGCGCATCGTTGAAGTCGCTTTCCAACTGGCTAGCGATTTGCAGTGCTTGCATAAGCGGCCCTTGCTCTTCAGGCCACGACGAGTGAGGAAAACTCGCTGGCCCCGGGAGTGAGCTGCCAACCGCGCATCCACTCGTAGGTGTAAGCGAAGCGGGCCTCGTCCATCGGCCGGCTGTGGGCGTAGCGCACGAACGTGCGGGCCAGCTCATGAACAGCAAGGCGGTCTTTGATCGGCTCGACAATGTAATGCTTGTAGCGATCGAAGTCGGCGTTGATCAAGTCCGCGGCTTCGTTGATCGCCTCCAGGTAGGCATTGCGCAACGTGGCGGGCAGGTCCGGCGCAACGACCTCAGCACCCCGATAGAAGTTGACGCCGATGATATGAGCCCCCTCCTTGAGCGCGAGGCTCACGTAGGGTTCCATCAGCGCGGCGGCGCGCAACTCTCCGCGCTTGAGCGCTTCATAGCGCAGCAGCGGCTCGCCCACGTGCGACAGCACAATATCCTCGCGGGCCAACGCACCATCGAGAAACTGCAAGGTGGTGTAATGCGAGCCGGTGAACTGGTTGATCCCTACCGCGACGCCCGCCAAGTCACGCAATTCCTGAATTGCCGGATCGAAGCTGAGAATCACCTGCGCGACCACCGCCGGGCGCAGCGCCTGTACCTGGCTGCCGCGGCCACTGCGCTCGGAGCGGTCCAGGCCGGCCCATTCGCACAGGTTGTAAGCATCGGCCTGGCGCCGCTCGTACAGCGATTCCTTTTGTCGCTTGAACGCATCCGGGTTCGAGTAACCCGCCTGAGAGTAGGTTTCGCTGAAGGTCACCTCCAGGCCGCGCTTGGCGAATAGCCCATGCTCTAACGCCACATGGATGGGAAGGTCGAAAACCGGCACGTTCGGGGCGACCACAAGCGATGTTTTCGGGGCGGCGAGGCTCACATTGGCATCCTCTTCAAAGAGTGTGTGGAAGTCCCAACATAGCCAGGCCGCAGGCTGTTCGATAAATACCATTTTCCACTATCCATAGCACTTCGTAACGTGCAAAAAATGCCGCCCAAGTCGCTATAACTTTATAAACAAACAATGGAACCTTCTGTTATTCAAGCATGAAACAATCCGCGGCTCTGCCCCCTCGGGACATCAAATAGAGCAAAGCCAAAATGAATAGACAGATGCATCTGGGCGCGGTGGTCATGGCGACAGGCAACCATGTAGGCGGTTGGCGCCACCCCCGGGCCCGCGCCGATGGCGGCCATGACCTGGCTTTCTATCAGCACATTGCCCGTCACGCTGAAGCGGCGTGTTTTGATTTGTTGTTCCTCGCCGACTCGGTGGCCATCCGGGACCGTGGCGATCGCCAGACGCTCCGCCGTTCGCACCACATTGCCCAGTTGGAACCCCTGACTCTACTCTCGGCACTGGCCGTCGGGACCCGCCGCCTGGGCCTGGTGGCCACAGCCTCGACCACCTACAACGAGCCTTACCATGTGGCCCGCAAGTTCGCCTCGCTGGATCATCTCAGCGCGGGCCGCAGCGGCTGGAACGCCGTCACTTCGTTCACCGACAGCGAAGCGCTGAACTTCAATCGCGATCAGCATCTCGCCCATGGGCTGCGTTACGCGCGCGCCCGGGAGTTCGTCGACGTGGTCAAGGGCCTGTGGGACAGCTGGGAGGATGACGCGTTCGTGCGCGACAAAGCCGAGGGCATTTACGTCGAGACCGACCGCCTGCACGTACTCCAACACAAGGGCGAACACTTTTCGGTACGCGGCCCGCTCAATGTTGAGCGCCCGCCCCAAGGGCACCCGGTGCTATTCCAAGCCGGCGCCTCGGAGGATGGCCAGCGCCTGGCCGCGCAAACCGCTGACGTGGTGTTCAGCGCCGCCGATACGCTTGAGCATGCCATTGCGTTTCGCCAGGGCCTGCGCGCTCAGGCCGCAGAGGCCGGGCGCAACCCCGATAGCATCAAGGTGATGCCGGGGGTGATGGTGATCGTAGCCCCTAGCCAGGCCCAGGCCCAAGCGCTAGCCGCCGAACTGGACGCGCTGGTAGACCCCGCCATTGGCCTGGCGCAACTGCAGGCCATGATCGGCCTAAACCTGGAGGGCTTGCCGCTCGATGGCCCACTACCGCCATTGGCCCTGACCCAGGGCCATCAGAGCCGCCAGCGCTTGCTGGTAGAAAAAGCCCACCGGGAGAACCTGAGCATTCGCCAGCTCTACCAGTTGGTTGCCAACGCATTCGGCCACCGGGTGCTGGTCGGCTCACCCGAGCAGGTCGCCGATGGCCTGCAGCACTGGTTCGAAGCCGGCGCGGCCGATGGCTTCAACATCATGGCGCCTTACCTGCCCGGGGGCTTCGAAGCCTTCACCGAGCTGGTGGTGCCGATTTTGCAGGCGCGCGGGGTGTTTCGCCGCCATTACAGCGGCACTACCCTGCGCGAACACCTGGGCCTTGCGCGCCCGGCGCACCCCGCCACGCGCGCCTACTCTTCCTGAAACGCCTCCACCCGCACCCGGCGAAACTTAGGCAGCAAGATCATCAGCAGCAACCCTAGGCAAATGGCGAGGAACACCAGCGCAATCGGATGGTGCACCACCTCCAACGGGTTACCGCGGGCGATGAGCATGCTGCGGCGAAAGTACTCCTCCAGCAACGGGCCAAGGATAAACCCCAGCATCAATGGGGTGGGTTCACAGTCCAGCAGGTACATGACGTACCCCAGCACACCGAACACCACCGTCACCCAGATGGCGAAAGGGTTGTTCTGCAAGCTGTAGGCACCAATGCAGCAGATCAACAAGATCGCTGGATAGAGCAACCGGTAAGGTGCCGACAGCAAGCGTATCCATATACCGATCAGCGGCAGGTTCAGAACAATCAACATGGCGTTGCCCACCCACATGCTCGCGATCACGCCCCAGAACAACGCCGGCTGCTCAGAGATCAACTGCGGCCTGGGTGAGATCCCTTGCACCATCAGCGCCCCGACCATCAGCGCCATGACGGCATTTGAAGGGATACCCAGGGTCAACAGCGGAATGAACGAGGTTTGCGCACCCGCGTTATTGGCAGACTCTGGAGCAGCTACCCCCTCGATCGCGCCCTTGCCAAAACGCTCCGGCTGGCGCGCCAACTTCTTCTCGATCGAGTACGCCGCGAACGAACCCAGCAGCGCCCCGCCCCCTGGCAGAATGCCCAACAGCGAGCCGAGCAAGGTTCCGCGCAAAGTGGGCCAAGAGATTTGCTTGAACTCGCGGCGAGACAGCCACAGCCGTGTGACGCTGCCACGGTCGACGCTGCGGGCCCCGCCAGGTTGCTGCAGGTTGGTAAGGATTTCGCTGATACCGAACACGCCCATGGCCACCGCGACGAAATCCAGCCCATCGCTGAGCTCATCCAGGCCAAAGGTGAAGCGCTGGGTGTTGCTGTTAAGGTCCGCGCCAACGCAGCCGAGCAATAAGCCCAGGGTAATCATCGCCACCGCCTTGAGCACATCGCCGCTGGCGAGAATGACCGCGGCCACCAACCCCAGCAGGATCAGCGAAAAGTATTCGGCGGGGCCGAAGCTGAGCGCCGCGGTCGACAGCAGCGGAGCAAAACCGGCGATGACCACGGTGGCGAAGCAACCGGCGAAGAACGACCCCAGCGCCGCGGTGGCCAACGCTTGCCCCGCGCGCCCCTGCAAGGCCATTTGATGACCGTCCAGGCAGGTGATGACCGACGATGACTCACCTGGCAGGTTGACCATGATCGCCGTGGTCGAACCGCCGTACTGGGCGCCGTAGTAAATGCCCGCCAGCATGATCAACGACGCCTGTGGCCCCAGCGTGTAGGTGGTGGGCAGCAACATCGCGATGGTCGCCGCCGGCCCCAGGCCAGGCAGGATGCCCACCAGCGTGCCCAGCAGCGCCCCGAACAGGCAGTACAACAAATTGTTGAAGGTAAACATGACGCTAAACCCTAGCGCCAGGTGATCAATGAGTTCCATGGCGTAATACCTGCTTCACAGAGGCCAGAGCGGAAACGCAATCCCTAGCCCGTAACCAAAAATACCCACCGCGGCGCCACTCAGGGCTACCGCCAGGGCGAAGATTTCCCGCCAGTCGCGCCCAGGCGCGGCCAACCGTGCGCCGACCACCAGCACGGCGGTGGCCACGGCAATGCCGGCGCGATCGACCAGCAGCGCGAACAACGCCACGCTCAGGCTGACGATCAGCAACGGCCAGGGCTTGAAGGTGCGCGGCGGCGGCCCTTCACGGCGGCAGGCGCGCACAGCAATGGCCAAGCCCAGGCCTACCAGCAAAAACGCGAGCAACGCCGGGAAATAGCCGGGGCCCATACGCGCCGCGCTCCCCATCGGATACACCTGCCCGATATAAAGCGCGCTGAGGCCTATAGCGATAAAGAACAGGCCGGCGAAAAAATTGGTACGGCTCAACAATGTCATCGTCGGGCTCCGGTCAATTGCTGGCGGTGATGTGGTTATCAAGAATCACCTGCCTCCAGCGGGCAATTTCACTGAGGATGAACCCCTGGAACTGCTCAGGCGTATCGGCCACCACAGTGCCGCCTTGCTGCTCGATACGCGCGCGCACCTCGGGGGTATGCAGCGCCTGGACCAGCGTCTGGTTCAGCCGCTCGACCACCGCCGGCGGCGTACCCGCCGGGGCCAGAATGCCGTGCCAGGCCGACACCTCGACATCCGGGAAGCCGGCCTCGGCGGTGGTGGGTACATCCGGCAACTGCGGCGAGCGCGCCTGGCTGGCAACCGCCAAGACTTTCACCGTGCCGCCGCGAATCTGCGGCAGCACCGCCGGCAGGTTGTCGATGTACAAGTCCAGGTGGTTACCGATCAAATCATTCAATGCCGAGGTGCCGCCCTTGTAGGGGATTTCCAGCAACTCGATCCCGGTGGTCTTGCGCAACTGCGCCACCAGAAATTGCGGCGTACCGCCGTAAACAATGCCGAATTTCAGCGGCTCCGGCCGGGTTTTGGCCAACGTCACCAGCTCCGCCAGGTTGCTGACCGGCAGGCTGGGATGCACGAAGATCACATTGGGCACCGAAGCGAGGATGCCCACAGGCGCGAAGTCTTTGGCGGGATCGTAAGGCAGGTTCGGGTACAGCGTAGGGCTGGTGGTGATCGGGCCAAACGTGCCGGCCAGCAAGGTATAACCATCGGGCTTGGCCTTGGCGACCAGCTCGGTACCCAGGTTGCCACTGCTGCCAGGGTGATTCTCTACCAATACCGGCACCTGCAAAGCCTTGCTCCAGATGTCAGCAGCCAGCCGCGCCATGATGTCGTTGGTGCCGCCGGGCTGATAGGTCGCAATGATCTTGATCGGCTTGTCCGGCCAAGCCGCCTGCGCCCCGATAGCCACCGTTAAAAGCCCCGCGCCCAACGCTAGAGCAAGCCGTTTGATCCATACCGTGTTGCCGGTCATTTGTACGCCCCTTCGCGCGCTGTAAAGAGGCCGCAGCATAGGACCGAAGTGCCGCACTTCCATAGTTCAAATAAGAGTAACAACCAAACTTTAAAAATGCCAAAACCCGCACTTTCAACACGCTAAGCTCATATCAAAACGTACTAACCCAAGCACTTTTTCTTCCCCCTATACTCGGCTCCCCATTACTACTTTGCTTTCAAGTCAGGAACTATTTCGTCATGCCTATTCCTCGTCGCCGAGCGAGCCGCTGGTTGGCCGCGGCATTCTTTTTACCCACGGCCCTGAGCCTGTATAGCGCACACGCCGGCAACTACCCTGACCACCCGATCAAACTGGTGGCGCCGTACCCGCCGGGTGGCCAGACCGACATCGTGGCCCGCATCGTTGCCACCGAACTGAGCCGCGAACTGGCGCAACCGGTCGTGGTGGAGAACCGCTCGGGCGCCAATGGCTTGCTGGGCCACACCTTGGTGGCCAACGCCAAGGCCGATGGCTATACCTTGTTGCTGGGTAACTCGGCGATGCTCGCGGTCACCGTGCACATGATGAAAGACATGCCCTACGACCCGCAGAAGTCTTTCGCGCCGATTGCCGTGGTGGGCGGCGGCCCGTATGTACTGGAGGTTAAGGACAGCCTGCCGGTCAACTCGGTGGCGCAGCTTCTGGATTACGCGCGCCAACACCCAGGCACCCTCAACTTTGGCCTCGGCGGCTATGGCTCGCTGCCGCACCTGTTGTCCGAGCAGATCCAGTATCAAGCCAAGCTGAAATGGCTGACGGTCAACTACAAAGGCGCCGGCCCCATGCTGGTCGACCTGCTGGGCGGCCAAACCGACTTCACCATCGACAACTTGTCCTCGTCCTACGAATACATCAAATCCAAACGTGTACGGGCACTGGCGGTGTCTGACCGGTCAGATCTGCTGCCGGAGGTTCCGACCTTCGAACAGGCGGGGCTGAAGGGCATCAGCGCCCGTTCCTGGCATGGCGTGCTGGCCCCGGCAGGCACACCCGCGGCGATCGTGCAAACGCTGAACCAGGCAATTACCCGCAGCCTGGCTCGCCCTGAGGTGGTGGCCAAGCTCAAGGACGCCGGTGTCGACACCCTTGGGGGTACCCCGGAGCGCTTCGCCCAGTTGATCAGCTCGGAAAACCAGCGCTGGGCACAGGTAGTGGATGAAACCGGCGCCACCCTCGAATAACACCAAGCGGAGACCTTTCCAATGACTGCGATACCTTGCAACGCCGGCTTGCTTCGGCACCATCCTGCCCCTGCCCACATCGGCGAAGCCGAATGGCAAGCCCGGCTCGACCTCGCCGCGGCCTACCGGCTCGGCGCCCGCTTCGGCTGGCACGACCTGCTGGGCACACACTTTTCCGCCCGGGTACCGGGCACCACCGACCAGTTTCTGGTCAACCCCTACGGTTTGCTGTTCGAGGAAATCACCGCATCCTCACTGGTGAAGATCGACCTCAACGGCAACGTGGTGGATGACAACGGCTTCACCGTTAACCCCGCCGCCGATGTGATACACGGTGGCATCTATGCCCAACGCCCAGACGTTCAGGCCATCCTGCACCTGCATTCGGTCGCCGGGGTGGCAGTGGCTGCCCAGGAAGGCGGGCTGCTGCCGATCTCGCAGAACGCGATGATCATCCGTGGCCGCGTACGTTATTACCCCTACACCGGCGTCAAGCTGGACCGCGAGGAGTGCGCGCGCATGGCGAGCGCCCTGGGCGAACAAAGCATTCTGTTCCTCAACAACCACGGCACCCTGGCCGCAGGGCGCACCCTCGGCGAGGCGTTCTCGTTCATCGTCCGGGTCGAGCGCGCCTGCCAGATCCAGATCGCCGCGCAATCCAGCGGCGCGGCGCTCAAGAGCGTAGAGCCCCAATGGGTGGAACAGGCCGCCGCCTTCGGCCAGAAACTCTATTCCAGTGACAGTTGGTCGCCCGGCGCAACCACTGAGTGGAATGCGTTTCGTCGCAAAATCGACCGGGACGATCCCGGCTACGCCGCCTGACCCGAGAGCCAGAACCGACCATGAACTTCGACTACGAACCGGCCCACGAGCGGGTCTACAACCTTGTCGGCGAACTGGGCCGCGCGCGCTTTTTCCCGCGGGCAGCCCAGCACGAGCAGGCCAACCGCACCCCGGTCGATAACCTGCGTGACCTGTTCGACGCCGGCCTGCTGGGGCTTAGCATCCGCAAATCGGCCGGCGGTGGCGGTGGTGGCGCCTTGGGTGAAGACCCGTTGGTGTCATTGCTGGTGGTGGAGCAAACGGCACGCTACTGCCTCTCGACCGCCCAATGCATTCACATTCATTACAACGCCGCCCACATGGTCGACCAGATCGGTACCGATGAGCAGCGCGAGCGAATCCTGCAGCCTGTGCTGCAAGAAGGTGAGCTGCTCAACGCCACCGGCAGCGAGCCCGGCCGCACAGCCCGCGGCCTCTATGGGCTGACCACGGTGGCACGGCCGGTCGAGGGTGGCTATCGGGTCAGCGGCGTGAAGAACTACGCCACCCTCGCCGCCGAGGTCAGCCACAACATTCTCTACGCCGTGATAGAAGGCATTCCCGCCCCCGAAGGGCACCTTGGCCTGATGATCCCGCGGGGCGCCGCGGGCCTGATCGTGCGCCCCGATAGCTGGAACCCCATGGGCATGCGGGCGGCGCACAGCCCTGACATTCAATTGGACGATGTATTCGTCAGCCACGCCAATGTGCTCGGCTCACCCGGGCAGTTTCCCCGGGATCATTGGCAGACCAAGTCGCATTTAAGCTTTGCCGCGCAGTACCTCGGCGCTTGCGAGGGCATCTTCGACTTGCTGGTGGATTACCTGCCCAAGCGCGGTACGGCCCATGACAGCTACAGCCAACTACGCCTGGGGGAAATCCGCATCGCCATCGACAGCGCGCGCTGGATGATCTACCGCGCCGTCGGCCTATGGCGCAAGCAACACTACCCCCAGGCCGAGTTGTTTTCGATGAACGCCAAGCATCAAGCCATGAGCGCCGCGGTGGTGGTCATGGATAAGGCCGCGCAGATCGCAGGCTCCAGTGCGTTTTCCGCCGACGCACCCCTGGCCCGGGCGCTACGCGACCTGCGTGTGCAGACCTTGCATGAAAACCTCGACAAAACAGCCGCCACCATTGGCAAGTATCACCTCGACCAACCGTACGATACCTCCTCGCGCCTATAAGCCTGAGCGCGTTACTGGAGCAGCGCTTCGATCGAGGGCAGTTGCTCCAGCACATCAATACGCGCCAGCAAGCGCTCGCCCTCGCGCTGTGCATCGGCATAGGCGAAGCAGGCCCGCGCCTTCGCCAATGCGGCGCCGCCCGCCAACGCCGGTGGCGCCGCATTGGCACGGGCCACCAACGATTCGCTAGCGGTTTGAACCACCACCTCGGCAGGGTACATCCTGCCAGGGCCCGCCGTGGTGCGTACATGAATGCGCTTGGCCAATGCCAGCGCCTGGGGGTCGAGCGCGCTGGCCGGTTCAATGTGCTCAAGCTCGAAACGGCGGTGCAGCAATGCCACCGCCACCGCGTATTGCACGCTGAACTGCGCCGCGACCTGGGGGTTGGTGGCGGGCGAATAGGCCGCACCCACCAGCCGAGTGGAGAACTCCGGCAGGGCAACGTCGACGCGCAATACTGCATCGGCGCTGACATCGTGCGCGGTGGCCAACCCCAGAGTGAGGTCCAAAGCTGCGTGGGCGCAGCCACAGTTGGGGTAGCGCTTGATTGCGATCTGCAGGCCAGGCCAACGCAGGCCTAAGCCCTCCAGCACAGTCTCGGCATCACCGCCCGTGTACAGGCTAAATAGCCCAAAGCGCCCCTCCAAAGCCTGGGCGGGTGCGTTCAACCCAGCAGCGGCCAACTGCGCAGAGTGCACTGCCGCTCGCGCGGCGAATGCCGATTGCAGGCGCTTGGCCTGGCTTTGCTCGACCATCGGCTGCTGGGTACCCGCGGCCTGGGCCAAGGCGAAGCCCATGGCATGGGTGATGCCTTGCGCCGGAAGCCCGAGCAAACGGGCTGCGCCTGCTGCAGCGCCGATGACGCCGCACACAGAGGTGTTGAACCAGCCGTCATAGCGCCGCACCGCTTCGCCCAGCCGGCAGATCACATCCACCGCCAGTATGTAAGCGTGCAAAAACTCAAGGCCGCTGGCGCCTCGTTGCTGGGCGACCGCCAACAGCGCGGGAAGCGCAACGATGTCGGCGTGTACCGTGCCGCTGACGTGCAACGCGTCAAAGTCCAGCGCCGCTGCCGCGACCCCATTCACCCACGCCGCCTGCCCCGCCGGCAGGCGCTGCGCAGCGCCCCAGAGGCTTGCCTGCCCTGCCCCACCTTCAGCCAGCGCCAGTTGGCGCACCGCGGGTACGCCGTCAGCCTCTAACCCGGCCCACGCCACCGCCAGGGTGTCGGCGAGGCAGGTTTTGCTGTGCTCGACCAACGTCGAGGGCAACGCTGACCACGGGGTGGCGTGCAGGTGAATGGCAAGCTGTTGCGACAAACTAATCATAGGCGGCTCTCCAACGATGAGCCGCCGAGCATGCCGCGCACGGGAGCCGCCACGCCAATGCCCGGCCGGCCTAAGCACATGACCAAAAAAACCTAAAAAATCCGTGCGTCCAGGGCGTGGTACTTATAACCATCGAGTCTTTGATCGGCTTGCCATTGTTGGCGAACGTAACTAGCCATTGCCTGATCGAGGACCCTCAGCATGCCCGCACAGCACAGCAACACCCCTGCCAACGCTTCCCGTATCACTGCCGCACAATTGCGCCATCGCCTGTTGCAGCCTGACGAGATCGCCGTGCTGGATGTACGCGAACCCGGTGTGCAAGCCCATGACGGGCATCTGTTGCGCAGCGTAAACTTGTCGCTCAGCACGCTGGAGCAGAATGTTCTTGCGCGGGTGCCGCGCAAAGGCACGCCTATCGTGCTGGTGGACGCCGGCGACAACCTGCTTGCGGGGCGCGCCGCCCAGCGTTTGGGAACCTTGGGTTACCGTGACATTGCTGTTCTGGAGGCCGGCGTGCAAGGCTGGGTGGCCGACGGTGGCGAGTTGTTCACCGGTACCAGTGCCTTGAGCAAAGGTTTCGGTGAATACGTCGAGCAGCGTTTCGGAACACCACACCTGAGCGCCGAAGAACTCAAACGCCGGCTCGATGCCGGGGACGACATTCTGCTGGTCGATGGCCGCACGCTGGCAGAGTTCTCAAACTTCAGCATTCCCGGTGCCGTCGCCTGCCCTAACGGAGAACTGGTCCACCGTGTACCCGCCCTGCTGAATTCGCCAACCACCACCGTGGTCGTCAACTGCGCCGGGCGGACCCGTTCGATCATTGGCGCGCAAACACTGATCAATGCCGGTCTCGAAAACCCTGTGCTTGCGCTGGAGAACGGCACCATGGACTGGCTTGCGGCCGGCTTCAGCCTGCAGCATGGGGTGACCAACAGCGCCGCCAAGCCAGGCCAACTCGACGGAGCGCGGCGCGGCGCCACGCAATTGGTCGAGCGCTTCAAGGTCCGCGAAATCGACTTCGACACACTTGAGCGTTATCGCCGACAAGGCGATGAGCGCTCGCTGTACGTGTTGGACGTGCGAACACTCGAAGAATACCGCGCCGGGCATCTGCCAGGGGCGGCATGGGCCGAGGCCGGGCAATTGGTCCAGGGCGTGGACAATTACGTGGGCACGCAGAATGCCCGCGTGGTACTGGTCGACGATACCGAAGGCCTTCGGGCCGCGGTCGCTGCCTCATGGCTGGAACAGATCAACTGGGCCGAGGTGAGCATCTTGCGGGTGCCGGCCGAGCGCGCCAGTGAACAGGGTGTTCCGGCCATTGAGTGGGCCCAGCTTCCGCCGCCTGCCCAGGGCATCACCGCCGCAGCGTTAGCCGACGCCTTGGGCACCGGCCAGGCGACCCTCCTCGACTTGCAAGACAGCCTCAGCTTCGCGGCGGGGCACATCCCGGGCGCGTGGTTTGCCGTACGTGCACGGTTGCCCGACAGAGCCGAGCAACTGCCAGGCGACGGCCTCTTGGTACTGACCTCGGCCGACGGTACCCTGGCGCAATTCGCTGCCGCTGAGCTGGCCACGCTGCTTGCGCGGCCTATCAAGGTACTGGTAGGAGGCACCGCGGCCTGGGCCGCCGCCGGCTTGCCACTGGAACACGGTGAGCAGTCGCTGTGGGACCGCCCCAACGATGTATGGCGCTCGCCCTATCAAGCCGCCGGAGACCGCCAACGCGCATTCCGCGAGTACCTGGACTGGGAGCTGGGCCTGATCGCCCAGCTCGAACGTGACGGCACCGCACGTTTTCGCCACGCGCCCGCGCAGCAGGAGGGGGTATGAGCACTTCATTCAACGGCCGGGTGTATTGGGTCATCGGTGCGACTGGCGCCTTGGGCCGCGCGACGGTGCTACAGCTTGCGGGCAAAGGCGCAACGGTGATCGCCTCGTCGCGCTCGGTCAATGCCGAGCACTTCGCGGGCGTAGCCGGCGTACACCCGCTCGCCGTGGATGTCTCCCAGCGCATCGCCGTAGATGCCGCCGCCGCGCAGATCATCGCGCGGCACGGCCGCCTGGATGGCCTGGTGACTTCCAGCAACGTTGGCGCCTTTGGCGAGTTTCTGGAACTGGATGATGAACACTGGTACCGAGTACTCGAAGCCAAATGGCTGGGTTCAGTTCGCCCGGTGCGCGCGGCGCTGCCGCACCTGTTCAACAGCGACCAGGCCGCCGTGGTGATCATCAGCGGCCGGGGTGGTATCGACCCCTCCCCGCAACACTTCGTGGGTTCGAGCGTCAACGCGGCATTGGATTTGCTGGTTCAGGGGTTGGGCCGCCGTTACGGCCCGCAGGGTGTCAGGGTCAATGCGGTGGACCCCGGCCCCATCGAGTCACCGCGCCTGGCTGAACTGCGCGCGGCGGGCAAACCATCCACCGCGGACGACACACCATTACCCTACCCCGGAAAGCCTGAAGACGTCGCTAACGCGGTGGTGTACCTGCTCTCCGACGCGGCCCGCTTCGTGAACGCAACACGCTTGTATGTTGACGGCGGTGGCCGCCGCTACGCCTGAACCCAGTAACCGAGGAATCGTTTCATGCCAGACACCCCCATGAACCTGCGGTTGGCGCGGCAGATCCATGGTTTGAGTCCCCAAGCAATGCCGCCAGAGCTGTTCGCCCAGGCCCATGAGTCGCTCACCGACACCTTGCTGGTGGCAGCCGTGGGCCGCCAGCAAGCCGGCAACCAGGCATTACGCGGCGCGGTATCAGCGTCGAGCGGCAGCGCGCGCGTCTGGTTCGAGCCACACAGGCAAATGGGCTTGCAAGAGGCGACCTTCATCAACAGCCTGCATGCCAGCAGCGTGGGCTTTGACGGGTACTTCGGCAAAGTACAGGCAGCCCGGGTTTGCCTGCCCGCGGCATGGGCTAGCGCCGAACACGCCGGGCGCAGTGGCCTCGATCTGCTGCATGCCTATATCGTGGGCTGCGAAGTCACCATTGGCCTGGCACGCTGCCGGCGAGGCAAGGAAAGCGGCTGGTCGGAAACCACTGTTTACGGCGCAGTGGGCGCAGCGGTAAGTACCGGTGTGCTGCTTGGCCTGAGCCCAGTACAACTGGCCCATGCCATAGGGCTGGCCATGGCCCAGGCAGCCGGTACTCGGCAGGCGATCCTGGAACCGGCCTCGAGCCACGGGCTACAGCCAGCATTCGCCGCGCGTAACGGCGCCTTCGCGGCGCAACTGGCCGCCCTCGGCGCGACCGCGCCCAGCCAGGCGCTGGAAGGGCCATTCGGGCTGAGCGCGCTCTACCACCGCGGCAACGACCGTGACCTGTTCGACGGCCTGTTCACCGACTGGGCGCAACTGGGCTCGTCACTCAAGCGCTATCCGGTGGCCGCCTTCGCCCAGGCGGCCATCGAGGCCCTGCTGCATCTACAACCGCAACGTTTCAAGGAAAGCGAGGTGGTGCAGATCGTTGCCTACGTGTCGCCAGGTATTTTTCGTTACGTGGGCGCCGAATTCAGCCCTGGCGACCAACCCCAGAACATCGGCCAGCGCAACCTGCGCTACCAACTGGCGGTGACCTTCCTGCGCGGCTCGTTCAGCCTTGCCGACCTTGCCCCAAGCGCCGTGGTAGACACCGAGGTCGCTGCCATGGTGCGCAAGGTACACCTGCGCGTAGACCCCACCAACACCGGGGACTACGCGCCGGTGACGCTCAGTTTGCTGCTGGCCGATGGCAGTGAGCAGCGCTATACCCAGCAGGCGCCTCCAGGCTCGCCCGCCCTCCCCTTGACGCTGCGGCAAAAGCAGGAAAAAGCCCAGCAGTGCGCCGAATTCGGCGCCATCGACTTGAACGGCCTGCAGCGCAAGCTGGCTTCGCTGCCGGAGCAGGCCAACCTCCAAGGCTTTTGGTAGGGCCCTCCCGAAACACTCACCATCGCATAACCATAGTCCCTACCCGTATTGGCGCCCCCAACGCTGTGATGCCTAAGGTCGACCTTCGTTGACTCGAAGGAGACCCCTGACAATGGCGGTAAGAACCCTGCAATACCACTTCGACGGGGAGGCGCCCAGCGCCGTCGCCCGCGGTCGCGGGCACAGCCTGCGGCTGCTGGTGCCCTTGCTGTTGCTAGCGCTTTGGCAGGCAGCGGCCAGCGCTGGTGTGCTCGATGACTTCGTGCTGCCATCGCCCTGGCACATCCTGCTGGCTTATCAGGAACTGTGGAATACCGGTGAGCTGCAGGCGGCGTTGCCGGTATCGCTTGCCCGTGCGGGGCTGGGCCTGGCCATCGGTGGCAGCCTGGGGTTGGCTCTGGGGGTGGCGGCGGGGTTGTCGAGCCTGGCCGAACGGCTCTACGACGCACCGCTGCAGATGATTCGCACCATCCCTTTCATCGCGCTGGTGCCGCTGTTCGTGGTCTGGTTCGGTATCGGGGAGCTGGCCAAGGTATTGCTCATCGTCGGGGCGGCGATTTTTCCGGTGTATTTGAATGCCTACCACGGCATTCGCGGCATCGACAAAAAGCTGCTGGAGCTGGGCAACAGCTTTGCCATGACCCGCACCGAGCAGGTACGCCTGATCGTGCTGCCGCTGGCCATGCCGTCGATTCTGGTGGGCTGGCGGTATGCGGCGGGCGCGGCGCTTCTGGGCCTGGTGGCGGCCGAGCAGATCAATTCCAGCGCAGGGCTGGGATACATCCTCAACAATGCCAACCAGTTCCAGCGCACCGACATCATCATCGCCGGCATTCTCATCTACGCCGTGCTGGGGGTATTGGTGGACGTTGCCATGCGCCTGCTCGAACGCAGCCTTTTGACCTGGAGGCCACGCCATGAGCAGCCTTGAACGCCTGCCCCGGCAGCGGCCAGCGCACCCGCCTGGCGAGCCAGTGGTGCAACTGCACGGCCTGAGCAAGAACTACGGCGCCCAGCAGGTACTGGCCGCCCTGGATTTCACCCTGCACAAAGGTGAGTTCGTGGCCCTGGTGGGCCCCTCCGGCACTGGCAAAACCACCTTGCTGCGCATCATCGCCGGCCTTGAAAGGGCCAGCCATGGCCAGGCGCAAATTGCCGCGCAAAGCGCGGTAGTGTTTCAGGACCCGCGCCTGATTCTCGCCCAGCGCGTGTGGAAGAACGTGGTGCTGCAAGCCTGGCGCCAGCCTGATGCGCGCCAGCGCGCCGAGCGGGCGCTGGCCGAAGTGGGCCTGGGCAGCAAGGCCGACGCATGGCCTGCGAGCTTGTCTGGCGGCGAGGCGCAGCGAGTGGGAATTGCCCGGGCGCTGTATCGCGAACCAGACCTGCTACTGCTCGATGAGCCGTTCAGCGCGCTGGATGCATTCACCCGGCGCAAAGTCCAGGACCTGGTGGTAGACCTCTGGCAGCAACACCGCCCCGGTGTGCTGCTGGTGACCCACGACATCGAGGAAGCCGTGTTGCTGGCCGACCGCGTGCTGGTACTGGGCGCCGGCGAGGTACGCGCGGATATCCCGGTCGCCCTGCCGCGCACGCGCGATACCACCTCCCGTGAATTCAACGTGATCAAGCGCCAGGTGCTGGAGCACCTGGGGCGCGCTCAATAACCTCAACTGCCAAATGGATGCTGCATGAAACGGATCACCCACGCCTTGCTTCCCGCCCTGGCCCTGCTGGCCGGCCACGCTGCCGGCGCCGAGCGCCTGACCCTCAACATTGCCTACCAGGACGCCGGCTTTCCGGCGTTGATCGATAAATCCGGGGTGCTCCAGGGAGCACCGTACGACGTGAAGTGGGTGTTGCTCACCGGCCCAGCGGCCAACCTCTCGGCCCTCTACGGCAAGGCCATCGATCTGGGCCATATGGGCGACACTTCGTTGACGATCGAGCAGGCCAATGCCCGCGAACCCTGGACCGCGCAGAATGCACCGCTGAAAATCGTCGCTGGCTGGCGCAACGATTATTCAAAACAGTTCTCCCGGCTGATCACCGCCGTGCGCACCTCAGCCCACATCGACTCACCCAAGGATCTGGCTGGCCACACCTGGGCCTATAACTACGGCGGTTACAACCACGCCCAGTACCTCGGTTCGCTGGTCAAGGCTGGCCTCACCGAGCAGGCCATCAAGCCGATCAAATTCAACGATGGCGCCTCTTCGGCGGCGGCGTTCGTATCGGGGCAGACCGATGTGTATTCGGGCGACCTGGGGGCGATCCTCCCCGCCATCAACAAGGGCCAGGCCAAGGTGCTGCTGACGGACCAGGACACGGGTATTCCGGCGTTGGGCGTTTGGACCACGCGCAGTGACGTGATCGCCGACCCGCAGAAGGACCAGGCGCTGCAAGACTACTTCGCGCGGCTGTCGCACTACTGGGCTTGGCACCAGGCCCATCAGGCCGAGGCCACCGAAGTGCTGCAAAGCACCCTGAAACTGACCCCAGAGCGCGCGGCCTACGAGTACAACGTGCGCGGCGGGGCCTTCCGCCCGTTTGACAATACGTTGCTCGATGCCGAACAGCACGTCGCGGACACCCTGCTCGAAGGGGGTGCCATCAAGCGCAAGGTCGATGTGCGGCTAGGCTTCGATGGCCGCTACAACAACGCCCAGCAAGCGGTGCCGGTCAAGGAGGTGCCATGAGCAAGCAGGCACAAGCGGATTTTCTCGCTGCGCTGGCCGCGCTCGCCCGGGAGATCGCCGAGGGCGCCGCCGCGCGTGATCAGTATCGTGAATACCCTTTACAGGCTATCGAGGCCCTACGCGCACTGGGTTTCTGGCGCTTGAACGTACCGGTGCAATACGGCGGGCTGGGCTTCGATCACCGGGTACTGGTACAGGCCCTGGCGATCGTCGCGGGCGCCGATGGCAGCCTCGGCCAGATCCCGCAGAACCACTTCAATGCCGTAGAACGCCTGCGCCTGGCCGGCACCGCTGAGCAACGTGCGTATTACCTGGGGCGCGTGGGCGCGGGAGACTTCTTCGGCAATGCTACCGCCGAACCCGGCGAGCGCCACCCCGGCCAGGCGCAAACGCAGCTGCGCCGCGAGGGTGAGCAGTGGTACCTGGACGGAGCCAAGGTGTACAGCACCGGTGCCTTGCTGGCCGAGCACATCAGCGTGCATGCGCTGGACGAGCAAGGCACGGTGGTTTCAGTGATCGTCGATCGCCAGCACCCGGGTGTGCAGGTGATCGACGACTGGGATGGCCTCGGCCAGCGCACGACCGCATCGGGCAGTGCGCGCTTTGAGGCCGTGCCGGTGCAGGCGCGGGCCATCGTACGGGTACCGGCGGCGCCGCGCTTGCACTACCGCATTGCCGCACAGAGCCAGCTGCTGCATGCGGCCATTGACGTAGGCCTGGCCGAGGCCGCGCTGCAACAGGCACTGCTGCTCGGCCGCCAGGTACATGGCGGGCGTGGCAGCGGCGCGGCGGCTTTCGTCGACGACGCACTGGGCGTCAGCCAACTGGGTGAACTGCACCTGCAAGCCCGCGCCGCGCGGCGCCTGGTGGAGGCCGCCGCCGCGCAGTTGGCCGAACTGGATGAAACCAGCGAGCTGCACGCGGTGCTGGAGGCTTACTACGAAGTGGCCCAGGCCAAGGTGCTCAGCACGCGTGCTGTACTGCAGGTCAGCAACACCCTCTATGACATCGGCGGCACCCGCTCGGCACGCCAGGGCAATGGCCTTGATCGTTACTGGCGCGATGCGCGCACCCACACGCTGCACGATGCCGTGCGCTGGAAACCCCACGCCATCGGGCGCTGGATCCTCGATCAGGCCGTGGCTGATCCCTGGAGCGTCGCCCACCCCTACCGCCCACTCGCCGCCTTGCGCGCGCAGGAGCCTGATCAATGAGCAAGCGCCAGTTGCACCTGAACATCAACGTGAACAACAGCGGCCGCCACCCGGCGTCATGGCGCGTGGCACAAGACCCGCTGGCGTTCCTCGACCTGAACTACTACGAACGCATCGGCCGCCTGGCCGAGCGAGGCAAACTCGACGCGGTGTTCTTTTCCGACGGCTTCGACTATGGCCTGCCAGAGGTGTCACGCCCTTGGCAGGCGCTTGATCCGTTCATCCCACTGACCGCCATCGCCCGGGTTACCCGCCATGTGGGGCTGGTCGCGACGGTGTCTTCAAGCTTCAACCACCCGTACAACATCGCCCGGCGCGTCGCCTCGTTGGACTACGTGTCGGGTGGGCGTGTGGCATGGAACGTGGTCGCCACGCGCAACGCCCACTCGGCGGGGCTGTTTGGCCTCGAGCAACTGGCTGGGCACCAGGAGCGCTACGGGCGTGCTGGCGAAGCGGTGGAGGTGGTCAAGGGCTTGTGGAACTCCTGGGAGGCCGACGCGCTGGTTGCGGACGCCGCCAGCGGCCAGTTCGCCCGGCTCGAGGGTATCCACCCGATCGACCACCATGGCGATTACTTTCGCGTGAAGGGCGCGCTCAACGTGCCACGCTCACCACAGGGCCAACCGGTGCTGCTTCAGGCCGGCGGCTCTCCTGAAGGCATTGCCCTGGCGGCGCGCCATGCCGACGCGGTGTTCAGCGTCAACCACAGCCTGGCGGCGGCTCAGGGGTTCTACCGCGACGTAAAAGGCCAGGCCGCCGGCCATGGCCGTAACCCTGATCACGTGCTGATCCTGCCCGGGCTGTTTCCGGTACTCGGGGCCACCGAGGCCGAGGCGCAGCAGCGCAAGGCCTGGCTCGACGAGGTGGCCGGCTTCGACAGTGAACGCCAGGCCCTGGCGAATGCCTTGAGCATACCCGCCGAGGCATTGGAACTGGACCGCGAACTGCCTTGGACGCTGCTGGAGGCGGCCGGCGCGGCAAAAAGCAGCCAGGGCTTCGTGGGCGCTATCCTGGACCTGGCGCGGCGCGAGAAACTCACCGTGCGCCAAGTGCTGGCGCGCAACCCTAATGGGCACCGCAGCATTGTGGGTACCGCCGAACAGGTTGCAGACTCCATCGAGCAATGGTTTACCGAGCGTGGCGCGGACGGCTTCAACCTCAACGCTGACTTTTTCCCTGAGGGCTTGGAGGCGATCGTAGAACAACTGGTGCCTGAGTTGCAGCGGCGCGGGCTGTTCCGCCGCGAGTATGAAGGTACGACGCTACGCCGCAACCTGGGCCTGCCGTCGCCAGAAGCCTGACGCAGGCCCAAGGGCCTTCAAGCCTCCCTCGGTCGACAGGCACGATTGCCTGGGCCTGGCTACCTCGGCCGCCCGCCATCGACCGGCAAGCAAATACCGGTGATGTGCGCAGCCTGTTCACTCAGCAAAAATGCCACGGCGGCCGCTACATCTTCTGGCCGGCCAGGCCCCCCGAGCGCTGAGGTCGCCGCGGCCACGCCGGCTTTCATCTGTTCCAGCCTTGGCGAGGCGATAGGCCCCGGCGCGACCGTGTTGACTCGGATGCCCTGCTCCCCGTATTGGGTCGCCAGCCCTTGTGCGAGCAGGTTGAGCGCGGCGTTGGCGCAAGAACCCGGCAGATGCCGAGGTGGCGGTACACTGCCACCCCGGCCAGTGAGCATCACGATGCTGCCCCGATGCCGCGCAAGCATGCCGGGCAATACCGCTCGCACCGCCCGCACCGAGCCCATCAGCTTGGTATCGAGTACGGTGGCCCACACATCATCCTGCAAGGTATGAAAATCACCGAAGCCGGGGCCCGTGGTGCAGGTGACCAGCCCGTCGACCCGACCATAGCGCTCGACGATTTGGCCCACCGCACGGCCCACCGCCTGCTCGTGCGCCACATCCACGGCCAGCGACCACCAGAGCTCGGTGGGCACCGGTAGCCGCGTTATTTCTCGTGAACTGGCAACCACCTGCGCACCACTGCGATGCAGGTGCAAGGCGATGGCGCTGCCCAGCGCCCCCGAGGCGCCGGTGACCCAGTAGACCGGGGGTTGAGGAATGCTCATTGTTCAAGCCCTGAGGTGAGAAGGTCGGGTAATCCGGGGCGTGCCGCCAAGCCTCGCGCCATGGCCTGCACGGCGGTGCCACTGATCGCGGGCCGTGCATGTAGACCGCACTCGCGCGCTTTGGCGGCACGCTGCGCGCTGCTAAGGGGCGCGGCGGGCCCGCCGGGCAGTTGCTCGCAGCGTTGTTGCAACACACGCCCATCCGCCAACCGCACCCGCACACTGGCCGGCGCCAATTCATGAAGGTTGGCGGGGTCTATCTGAACATTCACCCGCTTGGCCAAGGAGGCGATCGCCGGCGCCAACACCGCGTCAGGTAGCAGGTGCTGCAGGTTGAACGGGCCGCGCAGCAACACCGACGCCAACTGGTACTGCAGGCTGAATTGCGCCACCACTTGCAGGTCCGCGGTCAACTTCAATGGCGCCCCCACCAGCCGATGCATGAAGGGAGAGACGAAGGCGGTCACCGCCTCGACGGCGTCAGCACTGAAGCAAACGCGCGCCTGGAGGTCAAGCAATGCCTGTATGGCAGCGTGGCCGCAAGCGCAGGTTGGGTAGCGTTTCAGGGCCGTATCAAACACCTGCCACTGCGTGCCCCAATGGCTGAGTAGCGCAGAGTCATCGCCCGGTTGATACAGCGCCCGCAATCCGAACCGGCCCTCCAGCGCATTCTGCGGCGCCGTGGCGCCGGCCTGGGCAAGTAACGCGGACTGAACACCGTTGCGCACCGCGAATGCCGGCTGCAGGCGCTTGGCCAGTGTGTGTTCAAGGTTGCCTTGCTGGCTGCCAGCGGCCTGTGCGGCGGCCAGCCCCAGGGCGTGCTGCAACTCCCGAGCATCCAGGCCCAGTAGAAGCCCACTGGCGAGCGCGGCACCGAGGCCACCGTACAGCGAAGTGCCCGACCAGCCTTTGGAGGGCCCAGTGCCCCCCCGGGATAAGCGACTCACCGCCTCGCTCGCGATCAAGAACGCCTGCAGCATGCCCAGCGGCGTACGGCCGCTGTACTCGGCCATGGCCCATGCCGCGGGCAATGTCACCAGGTCAGCGTGCACGGCTTGGTTGAGGCTGTCGTAATCCAGCGCCGCGGCATTGAGGGTGTTGGCGAACGCCGCTTCGGCTGGGGCACGGCGCGCGGCAGGCGTGGCGAACCACACCTGGCACGGCCCAGGCGCCGCGGCGGCTGCCGCGATCAGTGCCTGGCTGCTTGCTTCGGCCTGGCCGGCGGCTGCGACCAGCAGCAGGTCCGCCAGCAGCTCGCCGCCCAACCCTAGCACCTCGTTTGGCAAGGGTTGTGCTGCCAACGCCAATGCAGCCTCGGCCAACCGGCCGGTGAGGGTTTCAGCGGCCATGGGGATGCGCTGGCCGGGCCAGCCCCAGGTGCTCGCGCAGCGTATGGCCTTCGTAACGCCGGCGAAACAGCCCACGCCGCTGCAGTTCCGGCACTACCTGTTCGGTGAAGTCCGCCAGGCCAACCGGCAAGTGCGCGGGCATGATGTTGAAGCCATCAGCCGCGCCCTCCTCCAGCCACTGCTGCATCACGTCGGCCACCTGCGCAGGGGTGCCGACCACGGTCAAATGCCCACGGGCGCCCACCACCCGTTCGTACAATTGGCGAATGCTCAGGTTGTCGCGCCGGGCCATATCGACCAGTAACTGCCTCCGGCTCTGCGGCCCGTTGGCCGGCGGCAGTTCGGGCAATGGGCCATCAAGATCGTAGCCACTCAGGTCGACTTCGCCCAAGGTGGTGGCCAAGGTGGCCAGCCCCACCTTGGGGAGCACCAGTGCCTGCAACTGGCGGAATTTTTCCTCGGCCGCTTCCTGGGTGCCGGCCACCACCGGTAATAGCCCCGGCATGATCAACAACTGCGCTGGGTCACGCCCGGCCGCGGCGGCCAGGCGCTTCATGTCGGCATAGAAACCTTGGGCATCGGCCAGCCGTTGCTGGGCCGTAAAGATCACATCGGCCGTGGTGGCCCCCAATTGCTTACCCGCGGCAGACGAGCCTGCCTGCACCAGCACCGGATGCCCCTGTGGGGGGCGGGCTTGGGTCAGCGGGCCTTTGACGGCGAAATGCTCGCCTTTGTGGTCCAGCACGTGCAGCTTACCGGGATCGAAAAACTGCCCGGTCGCTTTGTTTTGCAAAAAGGCATCGTCTTCCCAGGTATCCCACAGCCCCTTGACCACCTGCAGGAACTCCGCGGCCCGGGCATAACGGTCGCTGTGCACGGCGTGGCTATCGCGGCTGAAGTTCAGCGCCTCGGCTTCGTTGTTCGAGGTCACCAGGTTCCAGCCAGCCCTGCCGGCGCTGATGTGGTCAAGCGAAGCAAAACTGCGCGCCACGCTGTAGGGTTCGTTGTAGGTGGTGGTCGCGGTACCGATCAGGCCAATGCGCTCGGTGACCATCGCCAGCGCCGCCAGCGCGGTGAGCGGGTCCCAGTGAATGGCCCGGGCGCTGTGCTGCAACGCATCTACATCGTTGGCACCGCGCATGGCGTAAGAGTCCTGGATGAACACCAGGTCAAAGCAGGCGGCCTCGGCCAGTTGCGCCAGCTCAACCTGGCTGCGAAAGCTGCGCGCGGCATCGGCGGCGGCGCCGGGTTCACGCCAGCCGGCGATGTGGTGGCCGGTTTCCTGGATGAACAAGCCCAAGTGCAATTGGCGAGTCATGAGAGGTGCCCTCAGCGCTGCAACGTGGAGTCGAAGCTGGCGCCCAGTTGCGCCTGGCCGATGATTTGCGCGGTACGGTCATGCCCGGCGTGCACCACGAAGGTCTCGATGTTGCGGGCGGTGCGCCCCAGCGGGTGTTCGTCGAACTGCGCCGTCGCCCCGGCCGAATAAAACACGCTCTGCAAGGCACTGTAGGCAGTGCGCGCGGCCGTGGACTTGGCGCTCATCGAGGCCAGTTCGGCACTGACCACATCACCGGCGCCCCAACTCAGCACAGCACGGTCGAACAGCGCGGCGGCAGCGTCGAGCTGCATCTTCACTTCGCCCACACGCAGCTGGGTGTAGGGGTCGGCGCTTTTGTTGCGGCCGCGCTGGTAGGCCAGGTACCAGTCGAACAAACCTTCGCTGGTGCCCAGGTAGTTGGCGGCAAAGCCCAGGTGGAACCGGCCTTGCCAGCGCTGGCGAGCAAAGGTGCCGGGCTCGCCAAGCAGGTGGTTGTCAGGCACGAACACGTTGTCCAGGCGCATGATCGGGCTGCGCGCGGCACGCATGCCGTGGGGCTGGTACCAGGCGTCATCCCAGCTCACGCCGGGCATGTCGGGGCGGATGATCATCATTTGCAGGTTGTCGAGATAGCCCTCCACGCCGTCCAGTGCCACGGAGGTCAGGATCAGGTCGGCGAGCGTGCCGTTGGTGACGAAGTTCTTCACCCCGTTCACCCGCCAGCCACCCTCGACCTTCACCGCCCGGGTTTTCATCTCGTACATGTTGATGCGCCCCGGCTCACTGCCGACCGCCGAAAAAATGCTGAATTTCTCCAGCGCCGGCTTCACGAACAGCTCGATCTGCTCCGGGGTGCCGATGGTCTCCAGTTGCCACAGCGCATGGTTGTGCAACTGGAAACAATGCCCGGTGGCGCTGTCGGCGCGGCAAATGGTCCTTAGCATGTTCAGGAACAGCGCTGGCTGCACCCCGCCCAAGCTGCCATCCGGGCCGCCCAGGGCGGCCGAATGGGTTACGTGCAGCAGGCCGCGGGCATGCAGGGCTTCGAGGCTGGCACGGGGTGCTACGCCTTCGCGGTCGGCACGGGCCCCTTCTGCGCGAAAGTCATCGGCCAGTTCTTGCAGTTGAACGAAGGCGTCGCGCAGTTGCAGGTATTCGGACATGGTGTTCTCCAGGAAAAGTAAAGCGCGCATCAACTGCGCAGCACCGAGGGGTGAAACAGCCCCTCTACGGCAAAGGGTTCGGCCAGCAAGGCCTGGTCGACCAGGTACTCGATGAACCAGTGCAGGTTGGCGCGGTTCGCCGCCAGCCCCGCGGGGTAAAGCTGATCGCCAAAGTCGCGCTGGCTCTGTTGCCAGGCCAGCCGGCCCAACGGCATGGCGGTGTAGGCGTAGTCTTCGTAAAGCTGGCGGGTCTTGGCCTGGGCGTCATCCCAGGCATGCAGCAAATACGCGGGCAGCGCGGGAAAGCGCTCAGCCACCTCGTGCTTGATCGCCAGCACGTGCATCGCCGGGAAGCATCGCCGTTCGTTGAAATAGGCCAGGCATTCGGCGCGCTGGTCAGCGAACAACAGGCGCACCCCACCCTGCCCTTCGAGAATCGCCCGGGGCGGCTTAGGGTCGATGAAGGCGTCGACTTGCCCGCTCTGTAGCCATTGCGCGCCGGTCGCCCCTTGGGGCATGGCCTGTACGGGCAGCCGGGCATCGTTGAAGGCCACCTGCTCGGCACCTTCCACCCGCCAGTGAATGTCGCGCCAGTCCACGCCATGGCGGCTTTTCAGGTCGCCCTTGGCCAACACCGACAGGCTTACCTGCCAGCCACGGATGGCGACACGGCGGCCACGCAGGTCAGCCGGACTACGGATGCCTGAACGCTCACTGACATAGATGTGGTTGGCGCTGAACAACCGCCGGGGAAACACCGGCACCGCGGTGAACGCCGCGCCGCGCGCCTTGGCCATGATGTAGCTGGCCAATGACACTTCGGCGATGTCGAACTCCCGGTCGCGGAGCATGCGCCCGTGGCGGTCGCCGCCGTCGCGCCCCGGCGGGTGCATACCTACGTCCAACGCCTTGAGGTGAAACCCCTCGGCCTCAGGCAACCAGCCGAGAAAGAACGGCATGTGCCGGTCGAAGTTGGCCAGTGCCAGGGTCAATGCCTGAGACGCACTCATGCTTGCACCGGCAACGGCTTGGCCAGGCCGCAGCGCTGGGCCCAGTTATCCCAGACTCGCCCAGTGGCACGTGGGCTACCCATGCGCGCGTCGGCGGCAGCCACCTCACCTGGGCTGAGGTAGCGCACCTCGCCCAACGCCATGGCAGCGGCCTGCGCCTGGGCATTGATGCCCAGGTAAATCGCCACGCGCACGGCCAACTCCAAAGAGCCCGCCGCCGCGGTAAAACCATGGCCACGCATCAGCACCACGCGGCCGTTGCCCAGGGCGTTGGCCAGCGATGCCGCGTGGGCCGGCGCGGTCACCAGTAAATCAGTGTCGCCAAACTCAGCGTGCATGTCCCATAGCGGAATGTGCTCGCCGATGATCGCGGCGACATGCAGCACCGGGCGCAGCGGCACCGGTGCCACGGTAAATGGCAGTACCGCCGGGGTGTGGGCATGCACCACTGCCTGCACATCCGGGCGCTGGGCGTAGATCGCCGCATGAATGAAGCGCTCGGAATACTGTGCACGGGTGGTCCCGCCGACGGCTTCACCGTCTTCGCCGTATAGCAGGATGTCTGCCTCGCCGACCTGCCCCGGGCTGACCGACGCGGCGAGCAGGAACTGCCGTGGGTCCACGGGATGGCGGGCGCTGACGTGGCCATAACTGTCGAAAACGTTCTCGTGGGCAAGAATCCGGTTGGCAACCACCAGTTCCCGCCGCCGCGCCGCTAGCTCGCTCATTGCAAGGCCTTTTGCGCCAGTTCGGTGGCTTGTTGGGCTTTGTCGGCATTGGCTTCGGAGTTGAAGGTCAGGCCTTTCTGGAAGGCTTCGGCGCTGAGCGCGCTGGCGGCCAGGCCCGGTGCCACATCGGTGCGCCGCGAGTTGACGAAGCCGCGCTTGGCCCAATCCGCCTGGGCGGGTTGGGACAGGAACCAGTTGATGAACACCTTCGCCGCATTGGGGTGCGGCGGCTGGTGCAACAGGGCAATGGCGCCCCAACCGGGTGTCCAGGCGGTTTGCGCGGGCGGCGTTTTCAAGGCGTCGACCGATTGCGCCAGGCCCTGGTCCTTGAGGGTGGCGATCTCCGAAGGGCTCAAGCCCGAGGTGATCGGATAGGCGCCTTGGGCGACCCAATCCGCCAACTGGCGGTTGGTCGCGGCAATGACCGGCTGCTGCTGGGTGAGAAATTGCTGGGCTTTTTCAGTGCCCAGGGTGGTTTGCAGCAAGGTAATCAGGTGGCCACTACCTCGGGTGCGTGGGTCGAGGATGGCGATCTTGCCCTTCCATTTAGGGTTGAGCAGGTCTTCCAGCGAGCTCAGCTCGGCTTCTGGCACTACGCTGCGGTCAATGTTGACGTTGTTCTGCTTGCCCGCCTGGAAGGCATAGATGTACTGCTGTTTTTTATCCAGAAAACCCGCCGCGAAGCCACCCAGCCAGTTCTGATCGGCCAGTACCTCGGGCTTTACGATCATTGGCCGGATGGGGTCGTACCAGCCCTCAGGCAATTGTTGGGTGAACGCCGAGCCACTGAAACCCAGTACGGTGACATCCCACAGATAGCGATTCACCCGCCGTTCGTTGCGGATACGCGCCTCGAACTCTGGCGAGGTGACGCCGGTGTATTGCAGCTGGATGTTCGGATAGGCCTTCTGGAACTGCTCAATCGCTTGCCGGTAGGGCTGGATCACCGGCCCGAGTAACGTCAGCGTGCCTTCTTTTTCAGCGGCGGCGACCACGCTGGCCCAGTCTTGCGCCTGGCTGAGCGTGCCGTGGGAGGTCAACGCCAGCGCCATGCACAGCCCTGCGGCTCGTTTGATTGCAAACATGTTGATTACACCTGGTTGGCCAGCGGGCTGGCATGGGGAGAGGAAGAAAACACCACCTCGACCCAGCTATCCGGGGCGAGGGGTTGATGGCGTGGCTGGTAAACCATGAGGAGCTGCGCGCCAGGCAGGCGCACGAAGGTTTCGTAGCGGTCGCCAGCAAAAATGCTATGCGCCACCTGGCCATACAGGCCCGGCCCGCCTTCGCCACGGGTGCCGCGCAGGGTCACCGCGTCTGGCCGTGCCCAAAGCGCCAGCGGCGTGCCGGCCGGGGCGGCCAGCGGGGTAGCCAATGGGATTCGGGCGCTGCCGATCAGCGCGTGCCGGCGATCTCCGGCCAATTGCGCCCGAAGCGCCGAGCCGCGGCCGACAAACTGCTGCACGAACGGCGTCGCCGGGCGGTCATGAATATCTTCGGGGGTGCCGATTTGCTCCACCCGGCCGGCCCGCAACACGGCGATCCGGTCGGACAGCGCAAAGGCGTCGTCCTGGTCATGGGTCACCAGCACTACGGTCAGGCCAAGGCGCTGCTGCAGGGCTTTAAGCTCATGGCGCAGTTGCGCGCGCAGGCTAACGTCCAGATTGCTGAACGGCTCATCGAGCAGCAGCAAGTCTGGCCCGCCCACCAGCGCCCGGGCCATGGCCACCCGCTGCTGTTGGCCGCCGCTGAGCTGGTGCGCCGCGCGCCCGTGATAACCAGCCAGGCCCACGCTCTCCAGCGTGGCCATGACCTTCTGCCGAATGCTCGCGCGGTCCAGCTTTTGGTTGCGCAGCGGGTAGGCAACGTTGTCGAACACGTTAAGGTGCGGCCATACGGCGTAGCTCTGGAACACCAGCCCCAGCCCCCGCTTTTGCGGCGGCACGAAGGCGCCTTGGGCGCCGTCAGCCCAAGCCTGGCCTTTGAAGCTGACCTGGCCCTGATCGGGGCGCTCGAGCCCGGCAAGGATGCGCAGCAAGGTGGTCTTGCCGCAGCCGCTGGCGCCGAGCAGGGTGAAGATTTCCCCCGGGCGGATGTCCAGCGACAGCCCATCGAGCACTAAGGTGCTGCCGAACGCTTTAGTGATGTGGCGAATTTCCAACATGGTCGGACCTATCGGGGTTCAGGGCGATAGCCCAGGCGGCGGGCGATGAGCGCGGCGGCGATGGCGATCGAGGCGATGATCACGCCCACCACCGCGCTGGCTTCATTGCGCCCTTCGGCGATGTATTCGAGCTGCAGCATCGACAGTGGCCGGTTATCACTGCTGACCAACAGCGCCAGATGGCTGATGTCGCGGGCGGCGGTGACGAAAGCCATCACCCCCACGACCACGATGGCGCGCGCGCACAGTGGCGCGACGATGGTCAGCATGGTCCTGGCCACCGATGCGCCACTGACCCACGCCGCTTCCTCGACCTCGCGGCTGATCTGCAGCAGTTGGCTGCGGATCAACTGCACACCGAGGGTGACCGAGGCCAGCCCCACGGTGACGATCAGGCTCAAGGTTGAGCCGTACAGCCAGTCGATACCGCTGTGCAGGATCAACCAGAGCATGGCCAGCGAGCTGAGCACGCCGGGAATGCTGAACGGTACCCAGGCGCAGAACTCCAGCAGCGCGCGCCCCGCGCGGCGCGAACGGACGATGCTATAGGCCACCGCCAGGCTCAGCAGCGCGGCGAACAGCGCGCTGCCCGAGGCGATTTTCAAGGTGTTGAGCAGCGCCTGGTTGAACAGTGGATCACCCACCACGCTGCGCCAGTGATCCAGAGTCCACACTTGCTTGAGCTGGAAAAAACCGAAACGCTGCATCAGGCTGCTGGTGACCAAAAATGCCAAGGGCACGGCGGTCAACAGCAATGCCAAGGCCCCAGCGAGCAACCCCAGCGGCCAGCGCCAGCGCCCAAGCGCAATCAGCATGGGCTTGGCGTGCCCAGACACCGTCACATGGCTACCACTTGCGGTACCGCGGCGCGAAGCAACCGCCAGCAGCGCCATGATCACCACGATCAGAATCCCCAGGGCGAAGGCGCTGGCGAAGTTGATCGGGTCATAGCGGGTCAGGTCGTAGATCACCGTGCTGTAAACATCGATTCGCTTGGGCGCACCGAGTACCAGCTCGATCTCGAACGACTCCAGCGCGCGAATGACCCCCATGATCGCGGTCACGATCAATGCCGGCTTAAGCAATGGCAGGGTGATCAGGCAGAGGGTTTTCAGCCGGCTGTCACCCGCCACCCGCGCGGCTTCTTCATAGCGGGCGTCCATGCTGCGAAAGGCCGGGGCGAGCATCATCACCTTGGCTGACACCGTAGTGGTGGCCAGGTGCGCGAATACGATGCCGCCCCAACTGTAGATGTCGAGCGGCGCCTGGCTGAGGCCGAAGGTTTGCATCAACCAGCGGTTGAGCAGCCCGTAGTGCGGGTCGAGCAACAGCGTCCAACCCTGCACCACGGCCAAGGCCGGCAGGAAGAACGACACCCAGAAGGCGAACTCCAATCCATTGCGCCCCGGCAGGTCGGTGCGTGCCAGCAACCAGGCCAAGCCGATGCTGGCCGGCAACGCCAGCAGTTGGCTGGCAAACGTCAAGCTCAGGGTGTTGGCCAATGCGCCGAGAATACGCGGCTCATGCAGCAGCGCCCGCCACCCGGCCAGGGTGAACGCCTGCGCGCCCTCGATCTGGCTTTCGAAGCTGCCTTGCACCACCGCCAGCAGGGGCAACAGCGTCAGGGCAACGAATGCGACCACCAGCACCGCGTATAGCAATCCTGGCGCCGTCAGGCGTTGGCGCAGGCTGGGTTTGGTGTGCTTGGCCGCAAGGCCTGTCGTGATCAACATCCAAATAGCTCGGTCATGATGAAAGAAATGCCCCGGCCTACAGCAGCGCCAGGGTGTAGCTGACGATCACCTTGGTTTCGTCGACCGCCCTGGCACTGGCCAGCTCGGAACGGAACGTGCCGTTGCGCCAAGCCACGGTTACCCCCTTGAGGGGGCCGTTTTGCACGGCGTACTCCAGCGAAGTGCCGCGGTACCACTCTTGGGCGTTGCCAGCCGCGGTGGAGATATGGTCACCGCGCAGGTAGTCGGCTGCCAGCCTCAGGCCCGGCACACCCAGCGCCGCGAAGTCATAGGCATAGGTGCCGATCACCGTGCGCTCACCCGCATGCTGGAAGGTATTCAAGCTGCGGTCGCTGATCAGGTAGGCGCGCACCCCATCGCCCATGGTCATGAAGGGAAAGTCGCTGTCGCCGGTAAGGCGTTGGTAGCCCAAGCCCAGCGAATGCGCGCCTAGCGAATAGGTGAAGATTGCGCTCCAGGCGCGGTTGTCGACCTCGCCGGCGTTGCCGTAACCGCTGCTGACATACCCCTGCGCCCTGCCCGCCTGGCTGGCGTTCTTGCCGGTAGAGTCGCTGATAAACCCACGCAGGTCGGTTTTCAGCGAGCCGACCGGCAACTTGGCGCGGTGGGTCAAGCCCACGAAATGCTGGGTGTAGAAGTTTTCGAGCTTGCCGTAGTAGTACTGCGCGGTAAGGTCTTTGCTCAGCGCATAGTCGCCGCCGGCAAACAGGAAGCTGTTCACGAACTGGCCGGTCTGCGCGTTGTTGGCGCCGAGGATCGACAGGCCTTGGTTGTCTGTGGAATTGCGCCCCTTGGCTTGTGTCAGCTTACCCGCGGTAAAGGTAAGGCGGTCGATGTCCCGGCTGGTGAACTGGGCGCCTTCGTAGGTTTGCGGGAGCAGGCGGCCGTCGTTGTAGGTCACCACCGGCAACGTCGGGCGCAGCGTGCCGAGCTTGAGCTCCGACTGCCGGAAACGCGCCTTGAGGGTGGGGCCCAGGCTTGAAAATTCGTTGACCGCGCGGCCATCGCCATCGGTGGGAAACACTTGCCCGCCGCGGTTACTGCTAGTGGGGTTGTAGTGGGTGCCCTTGCCTGAATCCAGGCGCAAGCCGGCCAGGCCCAGCGCGTCGATGCCAAAACCCACCTCGCCCTGGGTGTAGCCGGAGCGGTAATCGAGGATGAAGCCCTGGCCCCACTCGGCCTGCCGAGAAGGTTTGGCGGTGCCATCGCGGTTATCGCGATCAATGTAGAAATTGCGCAGCTCAAGGCTAGCTTTGCTGTCTTCGAAAAAGCCGGCGGCGTGACCGGAAAGGCTCGCGCTCAAGGTGGCCAAGCCCGAAAAGGCATACAGCGGTAAACGCATGTTCAACGGAAAACTCCAACTTCCTGAGGGGTAGTGGACCTGCGCGTTCCGTTGTCGAATGGGCATCTAGGTCATGTGCCAATGGATGGCAGAGGGCGACTCTAAATAAAATTAATTTTTTCAAAAAGAATTTATTTGTTCTGTGCTTATGCGTTTTTTGCAGGCGTATGGCAGGCGTGGATGAGGCAGAATGCGCCGCAGTGCATGGGCACACAAAAGCGCCAATAGCTACGGACCTAGCTGACATGAGCAAAACAACCACCTCGATGGGTGTCATCGAAACCGTTTACCAACAGCTGCGTGTGCGCCTGGTCACCGGCCAGCTGCGCCCCGGTTTAAAGCTTAAAATCGCCCAATTGAGCGACGACCTGCAGGTCAGTACTGGCGTGGTACGCGAGGCACTGACCCGCCTCAGTGCTGAAAACCTGGTCACCGCGACGCCGCAACGGGGTTTCAGCGTGGCGGCCATGTCGGCCGCGGAGTTGCGCGACATCACCCGGGTTCGTATCGAAATAGAAGGCCTGTGCATCCGCCGTGCATTGAGCCTGGGCTCTATCGAGTGGGAGGCGGCGGTGGTGGGGGCCTACCACCGGCTGATGCATACCTCCGCGCGAGATGGCCATCGCCAGGCGCTACCCTCGGCCGAGTGGTACAGCGCCCATAACCATTTCCACGACACGATCGTTTCGGCGTGCGACAGCCCGTGGTTACTGAAACTGCGCGAACAACTGTATGTGCAAAGCGAGCGTTATCGGCTGATCGCCGCATCGATGATCCACCACGATGAGCGAGACCTTGACCACGAGCACGAACAGCTGCTCAAGGCCATCACCGCCCGCGATGCCGACACCACCGTGGGCCTGATCGGCAGCCACTTCTTCGCCACCGCCCAGGGGTTGCTCGAACGCGATACCGGCCTGTGGCTGGACGCCACGGCTTGACCGGAAGGCTGCCCAAGGCGGCACTGGCAGCCCTCATTCTGGCTACGGTCATCGCGGTGTATGACCTGAGCATGGTCAACCTGGCATTGCCGGTGATTGCCGCTGACTTGGGTGTGCCGGCCGCCGACGCGTTGTGGTTGAGCCGGGCGAACCTATTGGCCTGCGCGCTGTGCATTCTACCGTTCTCGGCATTAGGGGGGCGGGTCGGCCATAGGTACATGCTGGCCTGCGGGTTAGCACTGGTCGCGGCTACGTCGATCGCCTGCGCCTTGATAACCAGCTTGCCCTGGATGGTGGCGTTACGGGCCGTGCAAGGGGCCGCCAGTGCGGCGGTCATGTGCAGCACGTTGGTGCTGACCACTGTAATCACGCCGCAGGAGCGGCTGGGTAGCGCAATGGGCATCAACGCCTTGTTCGTGGCCCTGACCAGCACCGTGAGCCCCGCGTTGACCGGGCTGCTATTGCACTGGCTAAGCTGGCGTTGGCTGTTCGGCGCCTGTGCTGTGCTTGCGCTGCCCGCTTTGTGCATGGCGGTTGCGCTCCTGCCACGTATCCGCGGAGTGCCCCGCCGTTTCGATTGGCTGGGGAGTGCGCTACTGCTAGCGTTGCTGGCATTACTGCTCAGCAGCGCCTGGACAGCGCTGCCGCCCCTCGCCATCTGGCTGGGGGGTGCGTTGCTGTCAATTGCCTTTCTGCGCTCTCAACGTGATCGACCGTGGTCGCTACTGCCACTGAACGTGCTCGCCAACCTGCCGTTAAGCACTGCATTGTGCGCATCAAGCTTTGCATTCGTCGCCCAAAGCGCCGTATACAGCCTTATGCCCATGATGCTTCAGCGTGTACTAGGCTACTCGCCGCTGGATACCGCCTGGGTGTTTCTCGCCTGGCCTTTGCTAACGGCGCTGACAGCGCCCTTGGCGGGCCGCTGGGCCGACCATTACAGCACCCACGCGCTCGCGATGCTTGGCATGCTGGTGCTCGGTTCAGGGTTGTGGTGCCTGATGCTTTTACCTCCCACCGCCGCCCATTGGGACATCACTTGGCGCATGGGGCTCTGCGGGATCGGCTTTGGTTTGTTCCAGTCACCGAACAACCGCGGCATCATGCTCAGCGCACCCGCGCCGGCCGCGCCGCGGCTCGCGGCCTTGATATGCCTGGCAAGGCTTGCCGGCCAAGCCTGTGGGGTGGTGCTGGCCTCACGGGTGCTGGCCCAAAGCGGCAGCGCAATCATGGCGCTGCACATCGCAATAGGTATTGCAATCGGCCTACAGGTCGCGGGGGCCAGCTTGCTGGTGTGGGGCGCCCGAGCCACCGTGGCGCATACAAGGCTGGCCCGGCACTGAAACGCCCAAACACAACGAGGGCTACACGCCTCCCTCAGCGCTGTGTGTGCTTAAGGTGCCAGTGAGGGTTTCACAACACCGAAAACGGATAGCTCACGATCAACCGATCCTCGTTGAACGCGTTACTGCTGAAATCCCGGCGCAGGGTCGAATCACGCAAGCGCAGGGTCAACCGTTTCAGAACGCCGGACTGTACGGTATAGGCGATCTCAGTCTCCCTCCCCCACTCCTTACCATCACTGACGGTCGCGGTGTGCACGTGGCTACCTTGTAGATAGCGGTTCATCAGCGTCAGCCCAGGAATACCCAGGGCGGCAAAATCATAGTCGTGGCGTAGTTGCCACGAGCGCTCGCCGGCGTTGTCGTAGGTGGAGTTGTAGGTGTCGTTGGCGAGCGTGCCACCACTGGCGCCATTGACCCGCATCCAGCCATTTTTGCCCGAGACTTTCTGCACGCCGACAAAGAACGTGTTCATGCCATAACGGGCGCTGAACAACCCGGAGAACGTACGGTTGTCCAGTTTTCCGGCGCGCTCGCTGCCATCTTCGCGGCCAATGAAGTAGCCCAGGTTAGCGCCTAGGGTCCACGCGCCAACGGCCTGGCTGTGCAGCACATTGAAGTACTGCTGGCGGTAAATATCTTCCAGCCGCGCGTCCCACACACCGAGCAGGGTGCGCTTGTCATTGAAGGTGTACTCACCCCCGACAAAGTCGAAATGATCGGACTTCACCCCGGCGTAGGTAAACGCTTGCATGCTGGCGTCATCGCGCGGGCTGTTAGCGTTCATGCGGCCGCCATACAAGGTCAGGTTATCGATCTCGTTGGAGGTCAGTTGGGCGCCTCGGAAGGTCTGTGGCAGCGAGCGCCCGTCATCGGAGCGCAGGATGGGCAAGGTGGCGGCCCACTCGCCCACCTTCAACACGGTTTTCGACACCTTGGCTTTAGCGGCCACGGCTAACCGGCCGTAGTCGTCGGCCGGTTCATTGTTAGCATGCACGGGCAACAGGCCGGTGCCCCGGGTTCCCGCTCCGCCATCGAGCTTGACCGAGTACAGGCCCAGAACGTCGAGCCCAAAGCCCACCGTGCCTTGAGTGAAGCCTGACTTCGCGTCGAAGATAAAGTTTTGCGTCCACTCCTGCCCCTTGGCCTGGGGGTAAGCGGGGTCAACGAAATTCCGGTTGATGAAGAAATTGCGCAAGGTCAGGTTGGCCTTGGCGTCATCGAGAAAGCCTTCGGCCTTGACATTGGATACAGCGACAAAGGCGCCGGTGGCACACAGCACAGTGGAGCAGGCAAGCGAACGCGCAGCCATGAGAACAACATCCTTTTGGTTTATCTTGCCCACGACAGTTCGGCTGCACATGTTTGGCAACGGTTGGGAGGAAATCGAAGAAAGAGGCCGCGTAGCACCCGCCATCACGGCCCGAGGGTCATCAGTCGCCCTGAGCGCTCAGGTATCGCTCAAGCTCCCGAGTCGCCGTGGCCAAGGCTTCGGCAATCCGGTTAACCTTGCGGCGAAGACCAAAGCGCGCCATCAACTGCGCGTCGTGGGCCAGGTTTGCCAGGCCCAATAGCGGCTCGAGCCCAGGTAGCAACCGGCTCTTGCGGGTCACGTCGTACTCGAAATCGCTTTGCCCATGGTGCAGTACAGCATTCAAGGGCTTGAGCACTTGCAGGGTGAAGCGGTCATCGCCACCGGGGTAACGCGCTGCCAGCTCGCGGAATGCGTGCGCTGAATGCCATAGCGCTTCCAGTGGCGGCCAGCCGGGCGCGGCCTCCCGGTATTCGCGCAAGCTGTCGATGAAGTCCCCGGCCGTTTCGTGCAGATCGAAAGGCAATACCGGCGCATTGACCAAGCCATTGACCAGGTTTTGGTAGATCAAGGTATCGATGGCCAGCACCTCGGCGCTGCAATGGGCGCGTGTGTCATCCTGCGTATGCCACCACCAGCCGAGGCCAGAGCCCGGAATCTCTTCGGCGTGCCCGGCGGGCAGGTAAGAAGCGACTTGAAGGGTGGGCAAACCAATGCCGCTAAAGCTTTGGTCCCCGTTACGGCCGCAGCGGCTTTGCGCCACATACTTGTCCTTGCGCTTGAGCCCACCTTTGAAGCGGTCGCTATGGTCGCTCGCGCCATCGAGGCTGTGCGCCAGCACCTGCTGGGTAAAATGCGACAGCTCCGCCGTGGTGTTCTGGATGATCTTGACCACCGAGTCGCGTGTGCCGACGTTATCGACGTTGAGGTAGGCGATGGCGTTGCGGCGCAGCTCGCTCCAGTGTTCATCGGCGTACCAGCTAGAACCGGCATAACCGCCCTGCTCGTGGCCTGTCCACCAGACGAATTTCAACCCATAACGTGGCGTTGGCCCAGCCGCGAAGTGGCGAATCAGGTCGAGCATTAGCGCGTTGCCGGTGGCGTTGTCGGATGCCCCCGGCCCCCAACTGCAGTAATGGCCGCCAATGAGTACGAACAGCGGCTCTTGGCCAGGAATCGTCGCCGTAGGCATCTGCACCCCGCGCCAATCAGCATGGGTGATGGCCGTGAGCCGCACGGCAACGTCGCTGGGGATCAGCGTACGCAAATATTCACCGTCCGGGCGGTTGAGTACCGCCGCCGGTACCGGCGACAAGCGCTCCAATTCGGTGAGATGGGTTGGCGGCCCCCACAGCGGAGAAATCTGCCAGTTATGCCGTTGCTCGCCACTGGAAATCCCCAGCACCGCGACCGCGCCACGCTGGGCCGCGGCCACGCAGACGTCGTAGTGCGGCAGGCCTTCTACCAGGGCGATTCGGCCGTGGAGGTCGGCACTGCCGGCAAGCTCGCCCAGCGCCGCGGTAAGCCCTTCGGGCCCGGTGGAGCGAGCGAAGGCAACACCTGCCGCGGCAATCGAAGGCCCGCCTGGTACGGCAATGCTGGCGACCTCCGGCCAATGAATGAAGCTTTCGAAACGCTCGATGCTGTGCTCGACACCCAACGCTTTCACTTGGTCGGCGATGAACTGCGCCGCGTCAGCTTCAGCGGCGGAGCCCGCGATCTTGTTGCCCAGCTTGGCGATACGCTCAACGGTATCGAGCAAGGCGGTGCCATCGATACCGGCAGCCACGGGCGTGGTGGGGAGATGAGAAATGGACATGGTCGTATCACTGACTGGCTTGGGAGTATGAAAGCCACTGATGTGGCTATAGCGATGGTTGTTGTGGCGCACCATGCGCCCGCTCACTTCGTCAAAGCCCAGGCGAGCGTCGAGGGTTTCCAGCGCGCGGCCGTACAGGTGTAACTGGCGGGCCGGGGCACTGCCCTGGATATGAATGCTGTGGAAGTCATCCGGCATGAACGCGACGCCGGTGCCCGGCCGCACGCTGACACTGTCGACGTAGGCCAAGGATGCCGCCTCGATCGGCTCACGGGGGCCCACCCAACGATAACGGCGGTTGACTTCCTCGCCCTCCACCGCAGCGACCACCACCCACGTGGTGTGGTTGTGTGGGGCACTGTTCTTACCTGGGTTGAGCACATTGAGGTACAAGGCAAATTGCTGGTCGGCATCCTCGTGCAACGGATAACGGGCGTAATCGCTCGCCCCGCCCGGGGGCGCTGGGGCGAAGGCGTCGGCACCGAACAGCTCACGGTGCCGCGCCAAGCCCTCCAGCAATGCACTGACCGCAACCAGCGCCTCAGGGTTGACGCCTTGGTTACCTATGATTTTCCGCACCCCGTGTAAGGTATCGGCAATGGCCTGTTGGCGTTGTTGTTCCAGAAGGGTCATAGGGAGGTCTCCACAGGTTGAGCCGCGGGCAACGACCCGCCAAACAGCAAATGCCCGAACGCGGGGTCCGCCAAAAGGTCGCCAGCCGGTGCCTGGCGCCGGGTACGGCCGAGTTCCACCACCACGGCGTCGTCGGATACCGCCAACGCACTGCGGGCGTTCTGTTCGATCATCAACACGCTTACACCCTGGTCGCGAACCTCGCCCAGTAACGCAAAGACTTCCTGCATGGCGATGGGCGACAAGCCGATCGATGGCTCATCGACCAGAATCACCCGCGGCTCCAGCAGCAGGCCACGGGCTATTTCGAGCAATTTTTGCTGCCCGCCACTGAGGGTGGAGGCCTGCGCACGGGCTTTGTCGGCGAGCATCGGAAAACGCCGCATGATCCGCTCGATACGGCCGTCGTTGGCCTGCCGCGTGGGCAATGCCGCAAGTCCCAGCTCAAGGTTTTCTCGCACAGACAGGCCCGCGAACAGGTTTCGCCCTTGGGGAATGAAACACAGCCCGCGCTGCAAAAGGCCGCGCTCAGAGAGGCCGGTGACATCCGTGCCCTGCAGGCTGATCTGGCCGCTGCGCACGCTAGCGATTTTGAAAATGGCTTTGAAGATGGTCGACTTACCCGCACCGTTGGGCCCCACGATGGTCGTGATCGCCCCCTTGCGTACGCTGAAGCTCAGGCCGTGGAGAATGGTGGTACGGCCATAGCCGGCCACCACGTTGTCGAATTGCAGAATGGAGTCAGCCACCCAGGTATGCCTCGATCACGGTTGGGTTGTGCAGGATCTGCTGCGGGGTTCCTTGCGCCAGGATGCGCCCAGCGGCGAGCACGACAATGCGGGTGCAGATCGACATCACGAAGTCCATGTTGTGCTCCACCAGCACCAGGCTCACCCCGCGCTCCCGATTGGCCGCCAGCAGCAGTGCCTTTAGCTGCGCGATCATCTGCGGGGTCACGCCCCCGGCAGGTTCGTCCAGAAACAGGATGCGCGGCTCGACGATCAGCGCCATGGCAATGTCAAGCAGCTTCTGCTGGCCATACGACAGTGCCTCCGCGCGCTCATGGGCCAAGTGCTCCAGCTTGAAAAACGCCAGGCTGCGCTGCACTGCGCGCTCGGTACCGCCCCAACCGCCACGTAATAAGCGCGACAGCATCGAGCCCTGATGCTCCTGGGCCGCGACCCGCAGGTTCTGTGCGACGGTCAGGCCAGGGAAGGTCTGCAGCAGCTGGAAGGTACGTGCCATGCCCTGATGGCAACGGTCGGCGGCCCCCATCGTGGTGATCTTGCGCCCACTGAGGCGAACCTCTCCCGCGGACGGCGCCAACTGCCCGAGCATGCAGTTGAACAGCGTTGATTTTCCGGAGCCGTTAGGGCCTATGACGCCGAGAATTTCCCCGGGCTGTACCGCCAGCGATACCCCATCGACCGCCAACTGTGGACCAAAGCGACGGCTTAGGTTGTCGACTTCGAGCAATGGTTGAATGGCTTCAGACATCTGCGCGCATCTCCAACCCCGGTGCTGCCTGTGTACGGCCAACATTTCGCAACCATTGCAACAGGTTGCCCAGCAAACCCAGCAAGCCGCCGGGGCACGCCACCAGAAGCACGATCACCAGCCCGGCCTGAATGATCAGGTAGTAGCCACCGGTCATCCGTAGGGTTTCCGGCACGACCACTGAAATCAACGCCCCTACGAACGGCCCGAGCAGATAGCCCATGCCACCGGTGACCACGGTCAGCAGCAACGTCAGAGACAGCGTCACCGCGAATGAAGTAGGGTCAATGAACTGCACCAATGGCGCATACAGGCTGCCTGCAAAACCGGCGATGGCCGAGCCGATACCGAACGCGAACAGCTTGTAGAGGCGAACCTTCAGGCCAAGGCTTTCGGCGCGCAGCGGGTTTTCGCGTAGCGCCGCAAACGCCAGGCCCCATGGCCCTTGAACGATCCACCAGAACACCAGCATCGCGACCAGCGCAGCCAACAGCACAAACCTGAAAAACGCCGCTGGCGAGGCCAGGTCGTGCCCAAATAACGTGGGCCGGGTGATGTCTGCGATACCGAACACCCCACCGGTGAGCCATACCTCATTGCGTGCCACCAGAAATACCAGGGTGGAGAACGCCAGGGTGATGAATGCCAGGTAATGGTGCTGCACGCGCAGGGCCGCCAGGCCTAGCAGCAACCCGATAACGAAGCTTGCCAAGGTCCCGAACGCTGCCGCCGCCCACCATGGCCAGCCGGCGTGAGCGGTGAGCAACGCCGTGGCATAGGCGCCAATACCGAGAAAGGCGCCCTGGGCCAGCGACACCTGGCCCGCGTACCCCATGATCAGGTTCAAACCCGCCGCACACAGGGCGAACACCAGCCACATCGCGGCAACGTACAACGGGTAGGCCGTGAGAACGGCTGGCAGGTACCACAAGCCCACAGCGGCAAGCAGCAACAACCATAACGCGCAGTGACGACGCAAACGGCTCATACGACGCGCTCCTCTTTAACACCGAACAAGCCCTGCGGGCGTACCAGAATGATCACTGCAAGAAGCACCATCGGCGCGGCCGCACGGTAGGCATTGGAGACATAGGCCGCCATGAGGTTGTCGCACACCCCCAGCAGCAGGCCACCTATCAGCGCGCCGCGTACCTGGTTGAAACCACCGACGATCGCCGCGGCGAAGGCGGCCATGCCCATGAACTCACCGTTGGAGAACTTCACCAGATAGATCGGCGACATCAGGAACGAGGTGATCACCGCCAACCCCGCGTTAATCATGAAGGTCAGTGCAACCAACCCGCCCACGCGCACCCCCAGGATTCGCGCGATGCCCGGGTTTTGTGCGACCGCCTGCATTTGCCGGCCGGCGCGGGTATGAGACACAAACCCATGCAATGCGGTGATCACCAGTGCCGCACTGCCCAGCACGGCCAGATCCTGCACGCTCACGCTAACGCCTGCGAGGGTGACGCTGCCGCTGCCCAGCAGCGACGGAAAGGCGAAAGGCTCAGGCGAAAATACGTCCTTGACCCCCTCTTTGATCAGTACCGACAGCGCCATGGTGGCGATCGCCAGAGGCATCACGCCGTGGCGCAACATGGGCCCGACGATCAGGTAGCGAAAGCCCAGGCCGAACAGCAGCACGAAGGCTGTGACAGCCACCAGTAACGCCAGCCAGAACGGCCAACCGAGCAATTGCGTACCGATCAGCACCAACGCCGCGGGCAGCATGACGAACTCACCCTGGGCGAAGTTGATCGTTTGTGAGGTTTGCCATAGCAGCGTGAAACCAATGGCGGTCAATGCGTAGATCGATCCGGTTACCAACCCGGGGACGATCAGATTCAACAGGTCTTGCATGGTCAAGTACATCCTCTGCGCGCGCCGGCACCGGAGGGATGCCAGCGGCGGCCACCGTGGTGGGGCTTCAGGGTTTGGCGGGAACGTTATTGCCCAGGGTCTCGACGACATTGGCGTGGCCGTTGTCGATCTTCACCACGAAGCTTTGGTGTTCGATTTCGCCGGAGGCCGACCAGTGGGTATCGAAAATCACCCCGGGCGCCTCGGCCACGCCCACGGTGGCGCCACGCAGCCCTTCGGCAAACGCCTGAGGGTCGATCTTGCCCTGGCGCTTGGCTACGGCATTGATCGTTTGCACTGCGATGTAGCCCTTGAAGTTGTTGTGGTCCGGCAGGCTGTTGTACTTCTGCTTGTACAACTGGGTGAACGCCTGGGCCTGAGGGGTTTGTAGCTCTGGCGAGAAAGTCACATGGGAGATAGCGCCGTCGGCCACATCGCCGGCAAGGTTGATCACCGATTGTGTCCCAAGCGTGGTTTCACCGATGATTTTCGCCGGCAGTGCCTGTGCCTTGGCCGCCCGCAAGAAGCGCACAGTGTCTTCTTCGTTCAGGTACAAGAACACCGCGTCCGCGCCAGCGCCTTTGAGCTTTTGCACGTCGGCACTGAAGTCGACTTGCCCGGCCTCGCTGGATTGGTCCGAGACCACCTCCACGCCAAGGCGTTGGAACTCCTTGGCGATCACGTCGCGGCCTCCACGGCCGAAATCGTTGTTGGCCCATAGCAGGCCAACCTTCGCAACCTTCAGCTGTTGCTTGGCGTACTCGGCCAGGCGTGGCAATGCCGTGCCTTGGCCAAGGCCGGTACGAAACGCGCTTTTGTATCCCGAGGCAGTCAACAGCGCAGCGTCACCATTAAAGAACTGGCTGATACCCGCCTGCTCGATCAACGGCGTGATCGCACGAATCGACGCCGAATTGGTGCCATCAAGAATAACGTAGGGCTCGTCCTGCAAGATGCGCTGTACAAGACCACGCGCCACCCCAGGATTGGTCTGCCCATCGAGCACGTTCACCTCGATACGGTGCCCAAGAATGCCACCCTGGCTATTGAGCTGCTCAACGGCAAGGTCGACACCGCGGCGCCAGTTGTTGCCAACCAGGGCATTGCCCCCGGACAAGTCCGCCAGCACAGCGAGTTTGACCGGGTCATTGGCGGCAGCGCTCGCGCCGGTAGCTAGGCAGGTACCCAGCAGCAGGGCCAGGAAAGTTTTCTTGAAGGTCATAACGCATGGCTCACAGTGGTTGGCAATAGGTGTGGCAGGCCACTGAAGCGGCTGGGCGCTGCCACCGGCAGGGCTTCTACGGCCCTCGGCGGCGAGCACTATAGGGGTGCGTTCTACGAGGAATTAAATAATCAATATTCATGTGGTCATAACCACATCTGGCTTTGTGCCATACAAACTTTTTTGTTCCGAGTTATGCCGGCAAGGCCTTGGACAGCCCTGACGCAGCGCCCTAGCATCGCCTTCCAAATGTCCCGTTCGGCCTTTCAAAACAGCCGGCTGGGTGAGCAGTCAATGTACTAGGGTGGCTTTTTTATGTTCGGTTTCTGTACGGCCCATGCACTTCTGGCGCGGGCCAACAACCTATGAATGTGGGTATGTTCGTCGACCCGCAATGGCTGGCAGGCCATATCAAACTGCAGGGCAGCGACGGCATCGTTGCCACCCTGGCCCACTTGATCGAATCAGGGCGCCTGGCACACGGGGCACGCTTGCCTACGGTGCGTGATTTCGCCTTGGAGCTAGGGGTCAGCCCGAGCACTGTCGCCACCGCTTGGAGCGTATTGCGCGGGCAAGGCCTGATCGACACCCAGCGCCGCCGCGGCACCCTGGTCACCCGCCAAGCCCAGCCAGCACCGCCGCCCCCTTCCAACTGGTTGCACGCCGCCGAACCGTCGTGGTCATTCGTTGACCTGGCCCGCGGCAGTGGCGACCCCGCGCTTCAACCTGGCCTTGCCCAGGCGCTGCAGGCGGGTTTGGAGGTCGCTCACCTGCACGCGGCTGAGCAGGCGCACATCATTCCCGAATTGCGCGACGCGGTTGCGCCAACCTGGCCCTGCACGCCACAACGCTGGAGCACCACCGGCGGGTCGACCGAGGGCATATTATTGGCACTGCAGGTCACGCTGCGGGCTGGAGACAAAGTCGCCATCGAGAACCCGACCAGCCCGCGCCTGCTGAGCTTGCTGACCTTGCTCAAGGTCGAGCCAATCGCGGTGGCCTGTGACCAGCACGGGCCAATACCGCAAGCGCTGGCTGAAGCGCTGAAGCAGGCCCCCAAGGCCTTTGTGCTGCAACTACGGGCCCAAGTACCGACCGGTTTTGCCGTGACCCGCGGCCGCCGCGATGCACTGGCCGCGGTACTGCAGGAACACCCCGAGGTTCAGGTGATCGAGGACGACCACCTGGGCCTGGTCTCCGATGCGCCGGCCTATAGCCTGAGCGAACCACTGCCCGACCGTAGCTTGCTGGTACGTGCTTATTGCCGCGCGTTCGGCGTCGACTTGCGGATGTCGATTATTGGTGGCTCCGCGAGGCTTATCGAGGCCATCGAAGCCTACCGCAGCGACCGCGTGGCCATCACTAGCCGTATTCTACAAGGGGCGTTGGCCAATCTGTTGGTGGCTGATCATGCCGTCGCGACCCTCGCCAATGCCAGGGCAGCTTATGCCCGCCGCCGTCACCAGCTGTTCCAGGCGCTGCAAACCCGTGGCCTGGCCTTACGGGAAGGCAGCGGCCTGGCGCTGTGGCTGCCGGTCGAGGACGAAACCAGTGCCATCGTCAACCTGGCGACCCAAGGGGTGGTGCTGGGCAGCGGTTCCCCCTGCTTTGTGGGCAGCGAACAACGCGCACATGTTCGCGTAGCGATCAGCCGCCTCCCTGACGACCCGGCACGCATTGACGCACTGGCCGGGCTAATCGCCGCCGGTATCAAACACCCGCGCCGGGAAGATTTCGAATAACCGCCTCGCCCCGGTGGGGCGACCCCTTACCTGTCTTCATTGGAGTTCACCCTGTGACCGCCACCTCTGCGTCTGCATACCCACTACTGAGCAACACCGCCCTGGCCGACCGCGTGCGCGCCGCAACCCAAGGCCAGGGCGAAATCGCCGTGGTCGACGTGCGCGAGCAATATGCCTATGCGCAACAATCCATCCTGCTAGCCGTCAACCTCCCACTGCAACGCCTTGAGCTCAGCGTGAGCACTGCACTGCCACGCTTCGAAACCCCCATCGTTATCGTTGACCACCATGGTGAATTAGCCAACAGCGCCGCCGAGCGCTTGCGGCTACTGGGGTACAAAAACCTGAGCATTCTTGAACGCGGCGTTCTCGGCTGGGCGGCTGAAGGCTTGCCCCTGTACAGTGGGTTCAACGTGCGCAGCAAGGCCTTCGCGGAACAGATCGAGCATGCCTTCGGCACCCCGGCTATCAGCGCTACCGAGCTATTCGAACGCAAGGCACGTGGTGACGACATCCTGGTGCTCGACAGCCGGCCGTATGAGGAATATCACCACAGCACCGTCCCCGGGGCGCTGTCGGTTCCGGGCGCTGAACTGATCCGTAATGTCCGCGACATTGCCCCTGACCCCAGTACCACCTTGGTGGTCAGCTGTGGCGGCCGTACTCGCAGTATCGTGGGTGCGCAATCGCTGATCAGCGCTGGCGTGCCCAATCCGGTGCTGTCGCTGCGCAATGGCACTGGCGGTTTACGCCTTGATGGCATCGAGCTTCAATACGGCGCCGAGCATGCCCATGCCGCGCCCAGCGCGGCGGCCCTTTCCTGGGCTGACATCGCCACCCGTGACTGGGAAAATCAAACAGGCCACCCGGTGCTGGGCAGCGCGCAGATACAGGGCTGGCTGGCGGACTCCCAACGCACGCTCTATGTGCTGGATTTGCGTGAAAAAGCCAGTTACGCCGCCGGGCATCACCCACGGGCGCGCAATGTTTCGGGTGGGCAGGTGCTGCAGGCCATCGATGTGCATGCCCCGGTATGGAATGCCCGTATCTTGCTGATCGACGACGCGCCGCTGGTCCGTGCGCGGCAAACCGCGTACTGGCTGGCACAACTGGGCAGTTTCGAGGTGGGTATCGCGGACCAGGCGCAACTGCCCGGGGCCCTTGCGGTGGGCGAGCCTCAAACCGCGCTGCGCATCGCCCGCCAGGCGCCGGTGGCGGCGCTGACCGCCGAGCAACTGGCCGGGATGCTGGAGGCCCCCGCTGAGCGCCCGGTTATCCTTGACTTGTCACTCAGCCCCGCCTACCGCCAGGCGCACATTCCCGGTAGCCGCTGGGCATTGCGTAGCGACTTGCTTGCCCTGCTCGACGGGCCAGCCGCCGGGCAGGTAGCGGTCCTGACCAGTGAAGATGGCATCTTGGCAGAGGTCGCCGCGCAGTATCTGGTCGCGGAGCATCCCCCTCTGGCCAACCGGGTACAGGTGCTCAAGGGCGGCAACCAGGCCTGGCGCGCCGCAGGGTTTGCGCTGCAGCCCGCGCGAATCAAAGGCCCCGAGGATGTAGCGCACTTCATCGACGTGTGGACACCCCCCCAACAAACCGTGGGCGACCTGCTCGGTGCCGTTAAGCGCTACCTCAACTGGGAAATCGACTTGCTTGAACAACTGGCCAGCGACCCGTTCAGCAGCCTGGCGATCCGCGGCCTGCAGGTACCGGCCAGCACCCCGTCAGCATAAGCCCGGCAAGGCGTGAGCAGCTGCCGCCCTCCATGGCTATGAAGCCGAGGGCCGTTGGGTTTGCACGCATCGGTGTTCGCCGGCATCAAGCCGGCGTGGCCACCTTGCGGTGCGGGATGTCGTCACTGGCAACCAGCACCCGCTCCATCACCCGCGGGAAATCACCGTAGTTCTGCACCGCATAGTGCAGCGTGGCGCGGTTATCCCAGAACACGATCGAGTCCTTGCGCCAAGACACCCTGACCTGAAACTCCGGCCGGGTGACTTCACGCCGTAGGCGCTCGAGCAGCGCCTCGCTGGCCGCCGGCTCCCACCCCAGGATCGAGGGGTTTTGCAAGAAGTTGGCGTACAATACCGTCTCCCCCGTTTCCGGGTGAGTCCGTACCAATGGGTGGGCCACGATCGGCTGATTGACTCCGGCTTGTTGCAGCGCTTTGTGATGGTCGTGAACCAAATGCAGGCGGTCGATCGTCTCTTTCAGGTCGTCGGGCAACCCCGCATACACCTGCGCGGCATCGACCCAGACAGTGTCGCCGCCCACCTCAGGCACATGGATAGCCCGGAGGATACCCCCCAGCACCGGCCGAACGTCCCAACTGGTGTCGGTATGCCAGGCGCCGTATTGAAGCTTCTTCACCCGCCGCCGCGCTTCTACAGCCGAGATCAAATCAATACCTGGCTGAGCGCCTTCTGGCTTGGCCGTGGTGGGGTGATCGTAGACCGCGCCAAACTCAGCCGCGAAGGCCAGGTGCTGCTGGCGATCGATCGGTTGATCACGAAAAACAAGCACCTTATGGCGCAAGAGCAGCGCGCGGATCTGCTCGCGATGGGCAGCGCTCAATGGCTCACGCAAGTCGAGCCCGCTCACCTCGGCCCCGATCAGCGGCTGCAGGCGCTGTACCCGCAGGACCGCGCTGAATGAAAGGTTGTCGCTCATTACCGTTCTCCTAAGGGTGTAAGACACGCGCTCATGCCCAGCGCGCCTCAAGGAAGTTCAGTGCCGCGGTACCTTGGCTAGGGGTCCAGTCCAGGGCACGCTTGCGCCCATAGACCCGGTGGATTTCAGAGAGAAAGATCGCCGCCGCGTCGTCGTGCAGGATCTGGCCGATACGCTGGAAGATTTCCCCACGCACGCGGGTGTCTACAATCGGCGCAACCTCGGCAAACAGCGCCTCGACGCCAGGGTTGCTGTAATCCGACCAGGCTCCGGATTTCACGAAGATGCCGCCAACTGTGTGCACCGGGTCGTAGATCGCATTGGCACCCTGCTGCACGGTCATCGGCGTGGTACGCCGGGTGTCGTTCCATTGCACGAAGGTGGCGTAATCCAAGAGTTGGATCTCGACCTTGACCCCCACCTGCCCCCAGTACGCCGCGATCGCTTCGCTCAGGCCCTTGGGGTAGTCGTTGGGGCACAACAGCTTGGTACTGAAGCCGTTGGCGAAGCCCGCGGCGGCCAACAACTGCCGCGCCTTGGCAGGGTCATAGGGATAGGGTTTGAGCGCCGGGTTGGCGCCGTAGGGGTAGTAGCGAGAAATGCCACTGGCCAACGGCTCGCCGATGCCGTATTGCACGGTCTTGATGATCGCGTCCTTATCGATCGCGTAGTTCAGCGCCTGGCGCACCTCACGGTGAGACAGCGGCAGGCTCGGGTCGCGGGTGTAGGGCCGAATGATCAACGGCGAAGCCACCGGGTTGGCAATCGCCGCCAAACCCGCGCTGGCGTTGAGCGCCGCGAAGCTTTGCGGCGCGACACCGACGACGACATCGACCTCACCGGCGAGCAGGGCATTGAGCCGATTGGTTTCATCCTTGATGGTGCGCATCACGATACGGCGGATGGCGGGCTTGCGCCCCCAATAACCTTCGAAGCGCTCAAGCTCAAGCTGGTTGCCGTCGGCGCTGAAGGCCTTGACCCTGTAAGCCCCGGTGGCAACCGGTGTACGGGAAAAGAACTCCACCGCTGGCACGCTGGAACCGTAATTCGCGGGGAGGATCGGCAGGTACCCTGCCAACTTGTTCTGGAAGGCACCGTCGGGTTGCTTCAAGCGAAAACGCACCGTGTGCTCACCCAGCACGTCCACGCCGTCGACATAGGGCGCGAAGAACGGGCGCCGCGAGCTTTTGGTCGCCGGGTCCAACGCCAGCTCCATGGTGAACTTCACGTCAGCCGCCGAGAGCTCCCCGCCGTGATGAAACTGAACACCCTTACGGAGCTGGAAGGTATACGCAAGGCCATCGGCTGAAACCTCGACCGAGGTCGCCAGGCTTGGCCGCAGGTTACCGACCTTGTCGAAGGCATAGAGCCGATCGAACACCAATAAGGTGTAACGATCCGAATCGCTGGTCACCGCCACCACGGCGTTGAGGTTGGCGAAGCTTTTGTCCAGGCCAACCACCAAAGTGTCGCGATCGATGGCCGGCGTAGCGCTCGAAGACGCCCAGGCCGGCCCGGTGCCCGCAAAGGCCACGGCACCGGCAGCCAGCCCAGCCATCTTCAGGATATGACGGCGCTGTGTATCTATCTCATGGTCGCCCATGCTCACGCTCCTGTTCTGTAGTCTTACCCAGCGCGCTCAAAGCAGCCTCAGCTTGTAGTTCACCAGCAGCCGTGTCTGGTCCAGGTCGCTGACCGCTCCGCTGCGCAGCGATGCCTGGCGAACCGAGAACGTCACGCCCTTCAACGGTCCGCCCTGAACGACGTAGTCCAGGGCGATGTCGCGTTCCCACTCGTGCTGGTCAGGCCCATTGGCGGTGCGTATCTCATCGCCTTTGAGGTAGATCATCGAGGCACTCAAGCCCGGCACGCCCAAGCCGGCGAAGTCGTAGCTGTATTGGGCAAAGCGGGTACGCTCCCCCGCGCGAATGAAGCTACTGACCTGCCGGTCGGTGAGCAGGTAGTAACTGCCAGGGCCAGCCCCTTCATTGGGCAAGGAGTTCTGCGCAACCTGATAAAAACCGCTACCGCCAGACAATTGCTGTTGGCCGACCATCAGCGTGTGGCTGCCCAGGGTGTAGGTGAACGCGGCGCTCCAGACCCGGCTGTCGATCTTGCCGGTGGTGCTGGCATACCCGGCGCCGGCATAGCCTTCGGCACGGCCCGCCGCGGTGTCGTTGGCGCCATCGGCACTGGTGCGGAAGTAACGCAGGTCTGTCTTGAGCGACTGATCATTCGCGATAGGCAGCACATGTGTCAGCCCTACGAAGTGCTGAACGTAATAGTCCTCGAGCTTGCCGTAGTAGTACTGAGCCGTCAGCGCCGGCGTTACCGCCCAATCGCCACCGGCATAGGTGAACTTGTTGCTTTGCCGGGTGCCGCCGTTCACCGCGAGCCCGGTATCGTTGGTGGAGGAGCGCCCCACGGCATGCTCGATCAGGCCACCCACCAAGGTCAGGTTCTTGATGTCCTTGGAGGTCAGCTGGTAGCCCTCATAGGTTTGCGGCAACAGCCGCCCATCGTTGGAGAGCAGGACCGGCAGCTTGGGCTGCAGCGTACCCACACGCAGCTCGCTCTTGGCAAAGCGCGCCTTGCCCGTCAGGCCCAGCTTGGCGTAGTCGTCTACCGCGCTGTTGTCCGACTCCAGCGGAAACAACTGCCCCGGTGTACGGCTCACGCCGGCCTTCCCGGCTTTACCGCCGCCATCCAAACGAACGCCCAGTTGGCCCAACGCATCGATACCAAAACCAACCACCCCAAGTGTGTAACCAGAGGCATAGCTGAGCACGAAGGCCTGGCCCCATTCCTTGTTCTGCCCGGTGTAGGCGGCGTTGCCGATCTTGCCGCGGCTTTCACGGTTATCCGTGGTGAAATGGTTGTTGCGCAGGCTTAACGTCAGTTGGCTGTCGTCGATAAAGCCGGCGGCCGCCGCGTATTGCGCCAAGGTGGAGAGTGAAACCATCAATGCCAGGGGTGACTTGTACACGCTCGATGCTCCTGTTCAGGCACAGCCTAGGTGCCTGCTTGTTGTGGCAGGGGCTCTCGTGAAAACCATGCTCGGCACGATGCTCATGGACAGAGCCCCAAGTGGGCTCGTTGCGGTGGTCCGCTGGCGAAGGGTATTTACGTTCTGGTGCGGGGTGGTTTCAGGCGGCGTAGCCCGCTCGCCCGATGATCTGTTTACAAATCGTTTTCCGGCTCATGCGCCATGCTCCGAGGCTTCAAGCGCCAAACCGGCCGCGGTGGCGGGCCCCTGCAGCAGCGCTTTGCCTACCTGCGCCGCGGTTCGGTCCAGGTGTTCGCGCATGGTCAAAAAGCGCAGGTCACGGTACTTCCGGGCCAACGCCGAGGCAGCACCAAAATGGCTAGGCCCGGCAATCTGAACCACGCCATCGAGCAGCTGCTGCGCCACATCGATGGCCTGGTGCTTGGCGCCCAACGAGGCCTGGGCGGCCTCGGCTTTATCCGCCTGGGTCCACAACCAGGCCGCGCGATAAAGCAAGCCGCGGGCACCGTCGATGGCGAACCGCAGGCGGCCCACGTGCCGTTGTACATGGGTGTCATCCGCGGTACCCCGGCGGGTAATCGCGCTGATCGCTGCTTGCAGGATGCCCTCCGCCGCGCCTACGTATTGCGCGGCGAACCCGAGGTCAGCCTTCACCGACCATTGCCCGCTGAAATGCTCGTTGCAAGCCCCGATGGTATCGGCCCAGCCTACCTTTACCGCGTCCAGTTTCACTGTCGGGCTCACGGCGGCGCGCATGCCGAGCGGGTCCCACGAGCCCTCCACGAACGAAACGCCCGGCGCCGAGACCGGTACGGCGAACGCAACCCGCTGCTGGGCAACAAAACGCTCACCCTCGGGGCTTGTTGGATTGACCGCCGCGCCGAATACTCCGTCTGCCAGTACCAGCAAGTATCGCGAAGCACTGGCCAATGTGGCGTAGTTCTTTACACCGTCCAGCTGCCAGCCCCCCTCACGCGCCCGGGCGGTCGTCTGGTGGCGCGCGCCGCGGGCCGTTCGCCCGGGCTCGCTGCCCAGGGTTGTCATCAGCGCGCCGTTGTCTATGACATCGCCCAGAATACGCTGGCGCTGCGCTAGGGTCGCGGTCTGGTCGATGTAATGTGCAGCGTGGCAGTGCACCTGCAGGCAATGGCTGGTGGCCAGGCATACCTGGGCTATCTGCTCCAGCGCTAGCAGGTAGGCCAACGGGTCATCACCTTGAATGCCGCCCCCCGCCCCACCCACGTCGCGGCCGATGACCAACCCCAGCAGCCCGTGGTGGCGAAGGTCGGCCAGGTTCTGGAGAGGGACTTCGGCCAGTTGGTCGTAGTGCTCCGCGCGCGCGGCAAAGGCATCTCTGGCCAATTCACGTGCCAGCCCCTGGACCCTCGATTGTTCGGCGCTCAGCGATAGGTTCATGCCGCCCCCACGCTGGCGTCTGAAGTACGGGTTACACTGCTTTTGCCATCGATGGCGGTCGCGAAAGTACCGCTGACGGTAACCCGGCGCACCACCCGCGGAGCATCGTTGTAGTCATCGACAGCCTTGTGCAATGTCGCGCGGTTATCCCAGATCGCCACATCGCCTGGTTGCCAGCGCCAGCGCACGATGTTCTCGTGAGCCGTGGCGTGGTCGTGGAGAATGGCCAACAAGCGGGCCGAGTCGGCGCTGTTGAAGCCCACCAAACGCTTGATGAAATGACCGAGCAGCAAAGCGCGCTCGCCGGTTTCCGGGTGTACGTGAACGAGCGGATGCTCGGTCTCGATGACACGTTTTTTCGCCAGTTCCGCGTGAAAGCTGGCAGCCGTGCTTGACCCCGCGGGCACCAGCGCGCTGCTGTCATAGACGTTACTGTGCACCGCCCATAGCTCGCCCACCAAACCTTTCAAGGGTTTGGGCAAGTAGGTATACGCCGCTGCGGTATTGGCCCACAGCGTGTCACCTCCGAGCGCGGGAATCTCCACGCCGCGTAGCACCGATAACGCAGGAAATGCATTGAGAAAGGTCAAGTCAGCGTGCCAGGTGCTGGAGCGGGTATCGCGGCTGTCCAGGTTCAACGTCGCTTTCGTGCCTTGCAGCGCAGCGCGCGCGGGGTGCCCCTGAAGCGGGCCGAAGCGCGCGGTAAACGCTTCATGGTCGGCCTCGTCAAGGTGCCCCTGCCCGCGGAAGAACAGTACCTTATATTTCAGCAGCGCCTGGCGCAGCGCAGCCACCGTGCTTTGCGGCAGGTCACCAGCCAGCCGTACTCCGTGAACTTCGGCACCGGTGCGCACGGTCAATGGGCGTATATCCAGCTCGGGCGTCGTGGCGGGCAGGGTCATTCTCGGTATCTCCTCGTGAGGGTCGGGCAATCAGCCCGCCGGTGCTTCAGGGGCGCCCGCCACGGCATGGGCGTAGTCGTCGAAATGCAGCTCCGCCGGTACTTCGCTCAGCAAGCGGGCAACCTGTTGGTCGATGTCCTCGAGAAAGAAATCCTCGACCAGGTGGCGCACCAGCCTCGGCACGCCAAAACGAATGCTGCCGACGTCACCGACGTGGCGCCCGAAGCTGGTGATCGCGGCGAAGTTGAAGCAGTAGATGTTTTCAACCCAGGGTGTGGTGCCCGGTACCCGCGGCTGAAACTGGTACCCCGGGCCTAGGTACGGATAACCGGCGTTGGGGCGCAGCAACTCGGCATCAGGCATTGCATAACGGTCGCGCCACAGCGCGATATGCTCGGCAACCCCTTTGAGCTCGTCGCGCAAAGCCAGATCGCAGCGGTAACCAGTGCCGGCAATGACGTGGTCCGCCTGCACCCGCAGGCCACGGCTGGCGAGCACGGCGCGCTCACCATCGAAGCCAGCCTTCAGGTCGCTGGCCTCCAAGTGCACGGTAAAGTTCTCGAAGCGGGTCGCGCGGGCGACCACCTCCGGCGTCGGCCCCGGCGACCGCTCGCGAAAATGCCAGGCCAGCTTCCAACGCACCGCATCGGGCAGGCTGGCAAAGTTCTCCTGGGCCGCTGGATACTTCAACGTGCCCATGTTCGAAGCCGCTGCCAGCCGCGCATGCCGGCAATACAGATGGACCCACGCCGCGCCCGCCTCCAAGGCCGTCGCCGCGGCATCGAACGCCGCGGAGCCCGCGCCGATTATCGCCACCGTGCGCCCAGCCAGTGCCGCGAAATCGATAGGTGCGTCAGTGTGAGCAACGATCCGGGCGGGTAGCGCCTCGCTGATGGCCTCGGGAATATACGGCGCGCCACTGCCCGCGATACCGGTGGCCAGCACCACCTTGCGGGTGGTCTCGGTAAACGTCCGGGCGCCCTCTCGCAGGTGCAAGCGCAACAGCCCGGCGTGGGGTTCGATACGCAGCAGCTCAATGCCAAAACGCACTTCAACACCGGCTTGCTCGCGCAACCACTCCAGATACCTGGCCCACTCGCTGGTCGGGATCCGTGGCAGCGCGTCATAGGCCGCCAGCCCATGCTGCGCCTCGTACCAGGCGCGGAAGGTCAGCGAAGGAATATCCAGGTCCGGGCCCGCGCTGCTTTTTGCGGTGCGCAGGTTGCGCATGCGCGCTTTAGCGCGCCAGGCACCGGTGCTCGCCGGCCGGCGGCTTTCGATGACCGAGGTGCGGGTCACCCCGGCACGCGCCAAGGCAAACGCGGTGGTTACACCACTCTGCCCGCCGCCGACCACGACCACATCGTGATCACTGCCCAGATGATCGGGAACCCAGTTTTCGGGTGCCTCTCCCAGCAAGCGCAAGTCGTCGTGGACGCGTTGTTGCAACAGCTCAAAAGTGTTCATGGGTATGCCGTACAGGTTGTCATCTTGGAAAATGAGGTGGCCATCACGCCCAGCGCGCTTCATGGAGGCGCAGCGCGGCAGTGCCTTCGGTGGGTGACCATTGCAGGCGTTTCTTGCGGCCATAGACGCGATGAATTTCTGAAATGAAAATCGCCGCCGCATCGTCATGCAGGATCCGGCTGATGCGCTGGAACAACGCGCTGCGCCCCGCGGTATCACTGGTGCGCGCAGCCTCGGCGAACAACGCCTCTACCTCGGGGTGGCTGTAGTCGGACCACGCACCTGACTTCACGAACAGGCCGCCGACCGGATGTGAAGGGTCGTAGATGGCGTTGGCCACCTGTTGCACCGTCATCGGAGTGGTCCGACGGGTGTCGTTCCAGCTGACCCAAGTGGCGTAATCGACCACTTGGATCTGTGCGATAACGCCGACCTGCGACCAGTAGGCCGCCACAGCCTCGGCGACTTCCTTGGGCGTATCGCTGGAAATAAGCAGCTTGGTGTTGAACCCCTTGGCGAAGCCTGCCGCCTTGAGCAGCTCCCTCGCCTTCGCCGGGTCGTAGGGGTACGGCTGCAAGGTGGCGTCGAAGCCGTAGGGGTAGTGGCGCGAAATACCGCTGGCCAAGGGCTCGCCGATCCCCTGCAAGACGGTTTTGATGATGGCGTTCTTGTCCAGTGCGTAGTTCAGTGCCTGGCGTACCTTTACTTCGGAAAGCGGCAGCTGAGGGTCGGTGGTGTACGGGCGCACCAATAGCGGCGCGGCCACCGGGTTGGCGACGGCGGTAAAATCCGCGGCCGCCTTCAAGCGCGAGAAGTCCTGCGCCGGGACGCCCACCACGAGGTCAATTTCCCCGGCCAGCAACGCATTCAGGCGGTTGGTGGGGTCTTTGATGGCACGGAACACTATGCGCTTGATCGCGGGCTTGGCGCCCCAGTAGCCCTCGTAACGCTCCAATTCCAGCAGGTTGCCATCAGCACTCAACGACACCACCCGATAGGGGCCGGCAGCCACCGGGCTGCGCGCGAAAAATTCCAGCGCGCTCACGGCGCCGGCGTTGCCGGCCAGATCGTAATGGCGCGGGATAATAGGCAGGTAGCCGGCAAGCTTGTTATGAAAGGCGCCGTCTGGCTGGCTGAGGTGAAAGCGCACGGTGAGGGGGCCTAGCACTTCGACGCGCTCTACGAACGGCGCGAAAAAAGCACGCCGCGCGCTCTTGTTGGCCGGGTCAAGGGCGAATTCCATGGTGAACTTGACGTCATCGGCGCTCAGCTCACCGCCGTGATGAAAGGTGACCCCGGGCCGTAGCCGATAGGTGTAGCTGAGGCCGTCATGGGCAATTTCGAAGGCGGTGGCCAGGCTTGGCTGCAATGTACCTTGAGCGTCGAAAGCATAGAGCCGGTCAAACACTTGCAGGGTATAGCGGTCAGAGTCACCGGTGCCTGCCACCACCCCGTTCAGGTTGACGAAACCTTTGTCGAGGCCGATCACCAGCGTATCGGTGTCTACCGCCGGGCCTTGCCCCGCCGCCGCCCAGGTGGCCGTGGCGGGTGCGAGGCCCGCAGCCGCGGCCAGGGCCATGGAGGCCTTCAGCAGGCTCCGGCGCCCTAGCGCGGCGGGCCGTTCAACCGCGTGTTCGTTGTCGTGCTGTGTATCGCTCATGGTAGGTTTCCTGAAACGTCAAAGGGCGGTAGCGGTGCTCAAGCGTGGTGGCAAGCGGCAAAGTGCGCCGGTGCCACTTGCCGAAGTGGGGGGGCCTTTTCGCGGCAACGCTGGGTCGCAAGCGGGCAGCGCGGGTGAAACGCGCAGCCCGAGGGCGGCCGTAAAGGCGACGGCACCTCACCCTGCAACGCCGCGGTGAGGCTGCCGCGAGCAGGCTCCGCCGCCGCGATCAGCGCGCGCGTGTAGGGATGGCGAGGCGCCTCGAGCACCGACTCCACCGGCCCCTGCTCCTGCACGGTGCCCAGATACATCACCCCGACGTAGTCACTCATGTGCGCCACGACGGCCAGGTCGTGGGAAATCAGCAGGTAGGTCAGGCTGCTGGCCACCTGCATGTCTTGTAGAAGGTTAAGCACCTGCGCCTGCACCGAGACATCGAGCGCCGACACGGGCTCGTCAAGTACCAGGCACTGGGGCGCCAAGGCCAGTGCCCGCGCGATCGCCACGCGTTGCTTCTGGCCTCCGCTCAACTCGGCGGGATGGCGCGAGGCCAATGCCTCCGGCAGGCCCACCTGTTCCATGAGGTGATTGACCCGTAAGGTCATCTGCCGGGCACCGAGGCCCTTGCGGTGGATGCGCAACGGTTCATCGATCAACTCACGCACCCGCAATGTGGGGTTGAGCGAACCGTACGGGTCTTGCAGTACGGGCTGCAAGCAGGTGCGCAACCAGGCCAAGGCGCGTTGGCTGCCGTCCATTGCCCGGCCGTCGATCTGCACAGCGCCCGCGCTGGGCCGCTCTGCGCCCATGATGATCTTCGCCACGGTACTCTTGCCTGAGCCAGACTCGCCCACCAGGCCATAGGTGCCGCCACGCGGCACCTCCAGTGACACACCTCGCACCGCGTGCAAGGCGTGCCCGGCGCGCAGCAGGCCGGCGCCTACCGGGTAGACCTTGTGCACATCCTTGATGGAAATAAACGCGCTCATTGAAGGCTCACCTTCCCGCTGAGTAGTTCATCGCTGCGCCAACAGGCAGCGCCTTGGGCCCGGCTGCCCTGCTCCGAAAACCTGGGCTGCCAATCAGGGTATTGCTGATGGCAGCGTGGCTCGGCGAGCGGGCAGCGGGGGGCGAAACGGCAGCCATCAGGCAACGCCGAAAACGCCGGCGGTTGGCCTTCGATGGCCAACAGGCGTGGGCGCCGACGTGAAAGCTTCGGGATCGCCTGCAACAACGAGGCGGTGTATGGGTGTGCAGGTGCCTCGAACACCTGCTCCACGGGCCCCTGCTCGACGATGCGGCCGGCGTACATCACCGCGATGTCGTCGCTGAAGTAACGCACGATGTGCAAGTCGTGGGTCACCAAAAGCATCGCCATGCGGTGCTCGGCCTGAAGCTCTGCGAGCAGCCGCAGAACCTGCATACGCAGCGTGACGTCGAGCGCGGTAGTCGGCTCGTCGGCGATCAGCAGGCCAGGATTACACGCCACCGCCATGGCGATTGCCGCGCGCTGGCGCATGCCGCCCGAGAATTGATGGGGGTAGCTGCCATAACGTTCCTCGGCCGCCGGGATATGCACTCGGCGCATGGCCTCGACACTGCGCTGGCGGCTCACGCCGCGGCCCGGCGCCAACTGGTAATCGATGATCTCGCTGATCTGCCGCCCCACGCTGAACAATGGGTCGAGCGAGGTGTGCGGGTCCTGCAGCACGGTGCCGATGCGGCTGCCGCGCAGGCGATGCATCGCGTCGTCCGGCAACCCCAATAGGTCCTGCCCTTCGAAACTGATCTTACCGCCCACCACCCGCGCGCCCTGGGGTAGCACTCGCAGCAAAGACAGACAGCTCAGCGACTTGCCCGAACCGGACTCACCGACCAACGCCAGGGTACGGCCAGCCTCGACGGCGAAACTGACGTCATCGACGGGGCGTATCACACCATGGGCAGTCACGACCTCGACAGCCAGGTTCTTGACCTCAAGCACAGGGCTAGACAACGGCCACCTCCAGCCTGGACCCATTGCCCTGGCGCAGCCGCTTACCGGTCACATTGACCGCCAGAATGGTCAGCACCAGCACCGCGCCGGGCATAGCAGTGAGCCACCAGGCCTGGGTAAGGTATCCACGGCCATCGGCAATCATGGTGCCCCATGACGGGTCTGGCGGCTGCACGCCGAGGCCGAGAAAGCTCAAGGTGGCTTCCAGGGTGACGATCAAACCAATATCGAGGGTAACCAGCACCAGCACGGTGTTCAGCATGTTCGGCAACAGGTGGCAGCCGAGCACTCTTGCCACCGAAGCACCGCCCAACTCGGCGAGCAGCACAAAGTCCCGTTGGCGCAGATGCAGGGCCTCGGCGCGCACGATGCGCGCAAAGCGTGGCCAGGTGGCCAGTGAAATCGCCATCACCAAATTGAGGATGCCGGTGCCGAGCGCAACCGTCGCGACCAGCGCCAGGATCACCGGCGGCAAGCTGTACTGCAGATCTGCCGCGCGCATGATGATCGCGTCGAACCAGCCTCCGCGATAACCCGCCAGCAACCCCAACAGGCAACCCAGCCCGCCGCCGGCGCCCACCGCGGCGGCGACAATCGACAGCGAGGTGCGGCTGCCATACACCACGCGGGTAAAGGTGTCGCGGCCCAGGTTATCGGTGCCGAACCAATGCGCGGCGGAGGGGGCCTGCAACGCCGCGCCCAGGTCGATAGCGTCACGGCTGAACAGCGGCAACCAAGGTGCAAGCAACGCGGCAAGCACCACCACGGCCAGGAAAGCCGGTGCCAGGTAATGATCAATTCGCAAGACGAATCCTCGGGTCGAGCCAACCGTACAAGACGTCGACGATGAGATTGATGAGCACGAACAACAGCACCACCACCAGCGCAACGGCCTGGATCACGCTGTAGTCGAACTGTGAGATCGCATCGACCATGGCGCCGCCGATGCCAGGCCAGCCAAAGATCACCTCGACCGACACTGCACCTGCGATCAGCAAGCCGAACTGCGATGCGGTGAACGTCAAAATCGGCAAGCTGGCGTTCTTCAGCGCGTGCTTGAAGATGACCGCGCGTTGCGAGATGCCCTTGATACGCGCAAAGCGAATGAAGTCAGCGCGCAGAATGTCGGCCATGGTCGACTGTGTGAGTTTGTAGAGGGCGGCGGTTGAATAAAGGCTCAGCGACAGCGCCGGAATGACCAGATGCGCGAGCGAACCATAGCCATTGGTGGGCAGCCAGCGAAGGTCGACTGACAACCAGCGAATCAGCAGTAACGCGACCAAAAAGGCTGGCGCGGCCAGCCCAAGGGCGGCGATTCCATCGGCGACACGGGCAAGGTTGCCCCGCGGGCGTTGCGCGGCGGCGATACCCGCTGGCACGCCGAACACCACACTCAACAGCAAGGCGGTACCCGCCAACAGGATGCTGGGCACCACACGCGGGAGCAGCACCTCAAGCGCCGGCTGCCCGGTGATAAAGGATGCTCCCACATCGCCACGCAGCAGGTTGCCGGCATAGATGCCGTACTGCAGCAGCACGGGTTTGTTCAGCCCCATCTGCTCGCGCAGTACTTCACGGTCTTGGGCAGTGGCTTCAGGGGGTAACAACAGGTGAGTGGGATCGCCGATCAGGCGCACGCTGACGAACACCAGGACTGACATCAGCCATAGCGTGACCAGCGCGGAGCCTATGCGTAGCAGCAAGTATTTTTTCATGTGCCGTCGATCCCTCAAGCCCAGGCAGGGCAAGTTCGGGCTGCACAATAGAAAGGCTCCGTTACCTGTCAAAATACTTTGTACGCATTACCTAATAACCACGAACCGTTATGTTCAGAACAAATGAACATAACCAGGAATTGCCATAAAACGCTTCTAAATAGGTATATAGGGAAGGCACAGACTCCATGGATTTATCCTGGGCGATCACATAGAGTGGCCTGCCGGCGTACACGGCCGTGATCATATTTTTATGTTTTCAGATATGTACCTACGAGTTCCTCCGCCCTTCCCCGCTGCTCAGCCAGCGCAATTCAGGAGACCGCTGTGCTACAGCCAGTGCAAAGCCTGTGGTTAGCTGGCCACATAGAATCCGTGGCCAGTGATGGCATCGCCACGGCCCTGGCGGAGTTGATCCAAGCAGGTACGGTGCCCCACGGTGCGCGCTTGCCAACCGTGCGTGAATTCGCCGCTGTGCTGGGTACCAGCGCGGGCACCGTGGCCGCGGCCTGGAGTGCGCTGCGTGATCGGGGGCTTATCGAAACACGCCGCCGCGGAGGCACCGTTGCCGTCAGCCCGGCCGCTGTACCGGCCCAGGGCACCGTCACTCTTGCTCCCAGGCAATGGCTTGCGGTGCAAGAGCCCCACTGGGCAGCGATCGATCTGTCACGCGCAAGCGCCGACCCAACCTTACAACCGGACCTGGCGCCGGCCTTGGCGGCCGGGCTACAGGTCAAACACCTGCACGCAGCAGAAAAAGAGCACATGATCGAAGCGTTGCGTACGGCGGTTGCGCCGACCTGGCCGGCGCAGGTGCAGGCGTGGACCACCGCTGGGGGTGGTACCGAAGGCATGCTGCTGGCGTTGCAGGCATCGCTGCACCCAGGTGACGCGCTCGCTATCGAAGAACCCACCAGCCCACGGTTGCTCGGCTTGCTCGAGCTGTTGAAGGTACGGGCAATTGCCGTGCAGTGCGATTACCAGGGCCCGCTGCCTCAATCGTTGCGAGCAGCGCTGGCGCAAAGCCCCACCGCGCTGCTCTACCAGTTGCGCGCGCAACTGCCGACCGGGTCGGCGTTGACGGCGCAGCGCCGCGACCAATTGGCAGAAGTACTTGCTGACTACCCGCATGTGGTGGTGCTGGAAGACGATCACATGGGCACGGTTTCCACCGCGCCCGCGCACAGCATGGCCGAACGGCTGCCTGAGCGTACCCTCTTGGTACGCGCCTACTGCCGGGCGTTCGGCGTTGACCTGCGAACATCCGTATTAGGCGGGGCGGCCAGGCTCATCCAGGCCATTGAAAACTACCGCAGTGACCGCGTGGCGATGACCAGCCGGATCTTTCAGGGCGCGCTGGCGTTCTTGCTGACGGATCCCTCCGCGGTTGCAACGCTCGAAAATGCTCGCCAGCGTTACGCCTGGCGCCGGCAAACGCTCACCCGCGCGCTGGCGGAGCGAGGGTTCAAAGTAGATGAAGGCACCGGCTTGTCGCTCTGGCTACCGGTCGCTGACGAAACCGCGGCGATCGTCAGCCTGGCGTCGCAGGGCGTGGTGCTGGGCAGCGGTTCGCATTGCTTTAGCGGTGACCAGCCACAGCCTGGGCTGCGCATTGCGATCAGCCGGTTGCCTGATGATGAACAGCGTATTGCCGAGCTGGCGCAACTGATCGCCGAAGGTGTCAAGCGGCCACGCCAAGAGGGGTTTGACTGATGCCAATGCTGGCCGTTGCCCATGGCGCTCGGCGAATGTGTAAAGCGTCCTACTTCATCCCCGCCAAATATGCCCAAGGGTAAATCCCCCGGGCATGGCCATCGCTGAACACCAACTGCACCCCATAACCTTGGGCCACCACCTGCTCCACGCGAACCCCCGCCTGGGCGCTGTCGATGCGCCCGCCCAGGCGCGCGGCGCGGCAGGCCGAGCACGGGCAAGCCGCACGCAGGCGCGCATGGGCCAGGGCCTGGGTGCCCTGCCCCGGCCAGTCGAGCTCCAGCACGCCCTCGCCGCGGCGGTTACGGATCGCCCTCGGTGCGTTCATCGCTGCAATTGCACCAGGGCAATGCGCACCGCCTTGCGCACCTCCGGGTCGCTGTCTTCGGCGGCGGCCTGCAGGGCGCTTACGGCCAGCTCATCGCCCAGTTCCCCCAAGGCCAGCGCGGCTTCTTTGCGCAGGTTGCTGATGCCATGGCCGAGCAGGCTGATCAATGCCGGTTGTGCTTCAGCCAGCTTGAGGCGGCCAAGGGCGCGCGCCGCGCGCAGGCGCACTTGCCAGTAGCCATCGGCCAATGCCTGCACCAGGGCCGCGCCGGCGCTGGCGTCGCCCACCTTGCCCAGGGTGGTGGCGGCCTCTTCGCGCACGGCCCAGGCCGGGTCACCCAGGGCGCCTTGCAGGGCCTGCACCACCGCTGGCTGAGCGGCAAAGCCGAGCGCACCAGCGGCGGCGCGGCGCACTTGGTCGTCTTCATCCTCGGCCAGGCGCTGGGCCAGCGCCGGTACCGCGGGGGTGTGGTGCAGCCAGCCAAGGATGCCGACCGCTTCACGGCGGATCGCCGCGGCGGGGTCCGCCAGTGCGGCCAAGGCCACCTCGGCACTGGCCGGCAAGCGTAATTCGCGCAGCGCGCGCAGGGCGCTGACCCGCACGAACGCCTCCGAGTGGTGTGCCCAGGGCAGCAGCAGCGCCCCGGCCTCGCTGCTTTTGAGCTGCGCCAGGCTTTGCGCGGCCGCCTCGCCGACCGCGCGCTCGCGGTCGGCCAGTGCTTCGCACAAGGCCTGAACCACGGCCGGTTCCTCCCAGGCCTCCAGCCGCGCGGCGGCCTCCAGGCGGACACTGGGGTCGCTGTCGCCGGCCAGCGCGGCGGTGAGCCAGGGCAGCGCCTCAGGCTCGCCGAGGTCGGCGAGCTCAATCAGCGCAATGCGCCGCACACCGGGGTCGGTGGCGGCCAGGCGCGGCAGCAGCGCGGCGATGTCGGGGTTGTCGCAGGTCACGGTCATAAGGCTATCTTCGTGTCGGTGAAATCGGTCGGCAGGCCGAGCGGCGTGAGCCGCGGCAAGGGCCGGTGATCGGGGTGCAGCAGCGCCAGGCAGTGGCGCTTCAGCGCCATGAATTGAGGGTCGCCCAGCAGCGCCTCGGCCCGCGGCCGGGCGAACGGCAAGGCAATGTCGTCGATCAGCCGCCCGGGGCGCGCGCTCATCATCAGTACCCGGTCCCCCAGCAGCAGGGCTTCGTCAAGGTCGTGGGTCACAAACAGCACCGTGGTCCCCAGGCGTTGCCAGATGCTCAGCAGCAACTGCTGCATGTGCGCGCGGGTCAAGGCATCGAGTGCGCCGAAGGGTTCGTCCATCAGCAACACCCGCGGCCGGTTGATCAACACCCGGGCGATCTCCGCGCGCTGCTGCATACCGCCAGACAACTGCCGCGGCCAATGCCGTTCGAACCCCTCCAGGCCCACCCAACTGAGCATTTCCCGCGCCCGGGCGTGGCGCTCGGCGCGGCCGATACCTTGCATCTTCAAGCCGAAGGCGACGTTGTCGAGCACCGTGCGCCACGGCAGCAAGGTGTGCTGCTGAAACACCATGCCGCGCTCTGGTGCCGGGCCAGCAATTGCCTGGCCGTCCAACGCCAATTGGCCGCTGGAGGGCCGCAGGTGCCCGGCCAGGGCGCCCAGCAGGGTCGACTTGCCGCAGCCCGAGGGCCCCAGCAGGCAGGCGAACTGCCCCGGCTCAACGCTGAAACTGACCGCTTGCAGTGCCTCGAAGGCCTGCGCACCCTCGCCCAGGCGGAGGCTCACGCTGGCGCCGGTGACGCGCCCGGCACTCATGAACGGGCCCCGCCGGCGGCATACCAGGGCATGGCCCAGGCCCCCAGGCGCTTGACCAGCAGGCTGCTGAGCAGGCCGAACAGCCCGATCAGCAGCATGCCGACGATGATGTCGGGGTAGTTTTGCAACGTGTAGGCCTCCCAGGTGTAATAGCCAATGCCCCATTGGCCGGAGATCATCTCGGCGGTGACCAGGCAGAACCACGAGGTGCCCATGCCGATCGCCAGGCCGGTGACTACGCTGGGCGCGGCGCCGGGCAATACCACCTCGCGCAGCAAGGCCCAGCGCCCGGCGCCCAGGCCGCGGGCGGCGGCCACCAGGCGGCGGTCGATCGCCTCGACACCGTGCACGGTGTTGAGCAGGATCGGGAACAGCGCGCCGGTGAAGGTGATGAACACCATCGACAGCTCCGACGATGGAAACATCAGGATCGCCAGCGGGATCCACGCCACCGCCGGGATCGGCCGCAGCACCTCCAAGGGCGGTAGCAGCACATCAGCCGCCCAGCGCGAGCGGCCAATCGCCACGCCCAGGGCAATCCCCAGCAGCGCCGCCACGCCGTAGCCTTCGCCAACCCGCGCCAGGCTGGCGAGCAGGTGCCGGCTCCAGGTGCCGGAGGCGAACAACGCCTCCAGCGCCCGCAGCACGTCGGCCGGCGGCGGCACGTTGCGGAAGGTCACCAGGCCAAGGTCGGCGTGCTGCCGGGCCAGCAACTGCCAGGCCAGCAGGCACAGCAGCAACGACAGCCCGCGCACGCCCCAACGGTAACGTTCAGCGCCGGCCATGGTTCAACGCACCGCCACGGCGGTGGCGGTGACCCCGGCGTAGTCTTTCACCTCACCGCCGTGGGCTTGGGCGTAGGCCGTGGCATCGGCCTTGAGCAAAAAGGCCGTCAGCGCACCGGCCTGGCCTTGCACGAACCAGGCTTGCTGGGCCAACAGCTTGATGCCGCTGCCTTCAGCCTGGGTGTACACCGCGCGAATGCCCTTGCCGGCGGCCTTCAGCCGGGCCACCTCGGCCAGGGCCTGCTGGGCGCTGCTGTAGCTGCGCACCAGGGGCTCGCCCTGCACCCACACCTGGGCCAGGTGGCGTACGTCGGTGATGGGCTTGCCGGTGCCGGCGTCTTTGCCGCTGAGCGGTTGTGCCGCGTAGTTGGCCAGGGCCGCGTTGTAGTCCAGGCCTTGAGCCTTGAACGCCTGGCGGATGTAACGGTCGTCGATGAAGGTCTCGGTGTTCAGCCCGCGGTCGGCCTTTTTCAGCAGCTTCAGCGTATCGATCGCGGTGCTCACCGCTTGGCGATACTCAGGCTTCCAAGTCAGGTCGCGGGTTTGCAGGCCCAGCGGGCCGTGATAGAGGTAGGCCACGCTGGCATCGATGCCGGTGACCTTTTCGATCAGCTCGCTGTACTTCTCTGGCTCGGCCGCCAGCAACTGGTTGGCCTCGATCGTGGCGCGCAGGTATGCGACGACGATTTCCGGGTACTGCCTGGCGAAGTCTTCTTCGACCAACGCGCCGTGGAAGGTCGGTGCCTTGGCCTGGGAGCCGTCGTAGATCTTGCGCGCGAAGCCCTTGCTCTCGAACAGCTCGGCGAACGGCACGAAGTCGGCGTGGGCCGCGACCTTGTTGGCCTGCAGCGCGGAACCGGCGACTTCCGGCGGCTGCGCGATGATCGTCACGTCGGTTTGCGGGTCCCAGCCTTGCGCGGCAATCGCCCGCAGCAGCATGCCGTGGGCAGTGGACGCGAAGGGTACGGAGATCACCTGGCCCTTGAGGTCTGCCAGCGACTGCGCGGGGGAGTCCTTCGGCACCACGATGCCGTTGCCGCTGCCCTGCACACTGCCGCTGAGCACGTTGATGAACAGGCTGTGGCGCCCGCCGGCTTCATGGGCCACGCCGTTGAGCGCGCCGGGGAAGTCGGCCATGGCGCCGAAGCCGAGCTTGCCGGCGACCATTTCATTGGTCAGTGGCGCGCCGCTGGTGAAGTTCTTCCATTGAATGTCGTAGTCGGCATTCTGGTACTGGCCACTGTGGGGCAAGTACTTTTGCAGCAGCCCCAGCTCACGGATCATCAACCCGCCGGCGGCGCAATTGATGGTGGTGTCCTGGGTGCCGATGGCGATACGGATGGTCTGCGCCTGGGCGCTCAGGGTAAAGGCGGCCAGGGCAAGGCCGGCCAAAGCGGTGCGTAGCATGGGTGGTTCCCCTCGAGTCTATGAAGTGCTGTCGCTTCCGCCGGGCGTCGGGCCGGTGGGAAACGAGGGGGTGCGGCGGTCAGGCTTCCGGTGGTTGGCCGGTGGGCATTTTCTTGATTTTCTGGGTGTTCAGGGCTCAGCGCAGCAGGTACGGGATCTCCACTTTCACCGCGCCGGTGGGGCAGTCGGTTTCACAGGGCATGCAGTACCAGCATTCGTCGAAGGCCATGTAGGCCTTCTGGCTGGCTGGGTCGATGGCCAGCAGGTCCATCGGGCACACGTCTACGCACACGGTGCAGCCCTTGTCGGCAATGCACTTGTCGGCATCGACGGTGACCGGGGCGCTGCTGCGCAGAAAAATATCCTGGGGTTGGAAGGCCATGGGCAACTCCGCCAGTCAGGCCGCGTGGCCGGGCGCGACGCGCAGCCGGTCATAGGCGGTGAGTTCGTCTTCAGCCAGTGGCACCACGTAGGGCTCCACCGGCACTTTGCTCGAGGCCATCGCGCCGTCGGCGCCCTTGGCCAGGTGGGTGTGGCAGAACCACTGGGCATCGTCACGCCGCGGATGGTCGACGCGGTGGTGGTACAGGCCCCAGCGGCTCTCTTCGCGGAACAACGACGCCCGCGCGGCCATTTCAGCGCAGTCACGGATCACGCTGACTTCCAGCGCGCGCATCAGTTCGTGGGGGTTGTGCGCCTTGATCTGGTCGATGTCATGGGCAATCGCGGCAAAGCGCTCCAGGCCGATTTCCATTTTGCGGGTGACCTTGGGCGGCTGCAGGTAATCGTTGACCATGCGCCGCAGCTTGTACTCCACCTGGGCTGGGGCCAGGCCGTGTTCGCGCAGCAGCGGCGCGTACACCCGGGCGCGCTCGGCGGCGACCTGGGCGGCCGGCACCGGCGGGTGCTCGCGGCCGGCCACATAGGCGGCGGCATTGACCCCGGCGAACCAGCCATAGGTGAAGGCGCCCAGCATGTAGTTGTGTGGCACCGCGGCCATGTCACCGGCCGAATAGAGGCCTTGCACCGAGGTTTCGGCGCGGGCGTTGACCCACACGCCCGAGGCGCTGTGGCCGCTGCAAAAACCGATTTCGGAAATGTGCATCTCGACCATTTTCTGCCGGTAGTCGGTGCCACGCCCGGCATGAAACTGGCCGCGGCTGGGGCGCTCGTTGCTGTGCAGAATGGTTTCGATGGTCTGGATGGTTTCTTCGGCCAAGTGATCGAGCTTGAGGAACACCGGGCCGTTGCCGCCTTCGAGTTCCTGGTGGAACTCCCACATCATCTGGCCGCTCCAGTAGTCGCACTCGATGAACCGCTCGCCCTTGTTGTTGGCGGTGTAGCCACCCAGCGGGCCGGTCACGTAGGCGCAGGCCGGGCCGTTGTAGTCCTTGATCAACGGGTTGATCTGAAAGCACTCGAGGTTAGCCAGGCGGGCACCGGCATGGTAGGCCATGGCGTAACCGTCGCCAGCGTTGGTGGGGTTCTCGTAGGTGCCCATCAGGTAGCCAGACGCGGGCAGGCCAAGGCGGCCGGCGGCGCCGCAGCAGAGGATCACCGCCTTGGCCTTGATCACATGGAACGCCCCGCTGCGGCAGTCGAAGCCCATCACGCCGCTGGCGGCGCCGTGTTCGTCGAGCAGCAGGCGGGTGGCGATCACGCGGTTGGTGATCTCGACCCGGCCACGCTTGAGCTGGCGGTACAGTACTTTCTTGATGTCGTGGCCTTCAGGCATGGGCAGCACGTAGGCGCCCATGTGGTGGACCTTCTTCACCGCGTAGTCACCCGTTTCGTCCTTCTCGAACTTCACGCCCCAGCGGTCGAGCTGCTCGATCGTGGCAAAACTGTGCTCGGCGTAGGCCAGCACCGCGGCCTGGTCGACGATGCCGTCGTTGGCGACGGTGATTTCCCGGGTGTACTGCTCAGGCGTGGCGTGGCCGGGGATCACCGCGTTGTTCAGGCCATCCATGCCCATGCTGATCGCACCGCTGCGCTTGACGTTGGCTTTGTCGAGCAGCAGCACCTTCAGTTCACGGTTCTGCTCCTTGGCCTTGATCGCCGCCATGGGGCCGGCAGTGCCGCCGCCGATGACCACGATGTCGTACTCGCGCTCCAGGGTTGGGTAGTCGCTCATTGGGTCGCCCCCTTGTGGCGGTCGATGCGCAGCCGATATTGAAAGGCATCGCCGCGGTAGTAGAGAAATTCGTAGTCCAGCGGCGCGCCCTGGGCGTCGTGGGTCAGGCGTTCGATGCGCATGATCGGCCCGCCCTCCTCTACCCCCAGCGCGGCGGCCAGTTCGCTGTCGGCAAGGATCGCATCGACCGCCAGGTCGGCATGGCCGAGGGCGATGCCGGCGTCGTTTTCGAGGATCAGGAACAGGTCACGGCTGGCCAGGTCGGCGCGGCCGACCACGTCGGCCAACGATGCCGGCAGGTAGGTCACTTCCAGCGACACCGGCTCGCGGTTGATCAGCCGCACCCGTTTGATCTGCAACACCGGCGCGCCTTCCTTGAGCTGCAGGCGCTGCGCGACCGCGGCATTGGCCGGCAGTGTGCGCAGGCTTCGCACCTGGTTGAGCACTTCATAACCCTGGGCCTGCACCGCCTCGCCGAGGCCGCGCAAGGTGGTCACGTTCTGAAACGCCTTGGGCTTGGCGACGAAGGTGCCTTTGCCGGGAATCTTGAAGATCAGCCCGTCTTTTTGCAGGTCACCCAAGGCCTGGCGCACGGTGATGCGGCTCACTGAGTAGCGGCTGCACAGCTGGTATTCAGACGGCAGCTTGCTCATCGGCGGGTATTCGCCTTCGAGAATCTTCTGCCGCAGCGTATCTTTCAACTGCGTGAACAGCGGCACGGGAGACAGCGGAATCAACGGGGCCATGGCTACTCATAACTTGTCATAACAGGTTGTTACGCAAAATATAAGCAGGGTTTTTCTTAGGCCGAAAGACTCTTTCGGAATAGCCTTAGGCCTGCCGGCCCCCGATGATCGACTGTCCGTTGCCGTCAGCCAGCCCGTGCGTTCTGGGCCTTGGCATGGGTCGCCGTAGCGCGCAGTCGGGCATTTTCGATTTTCTCGATGTCCTCAACGCTGACGTAGTAGCCTTCGTCATCCCGCGCAGCATGGCGGATGAAACACGCGATGCTTGCAACCAGCGAAGCGATCACTAGCCACCAGATGTGCCAGACCATCGCAAACCCGAACAGGCCGATCAGCCCCCCGAGCACCACACCGGTGGCGGTGTTGTTGGGCATATGGATCGGCCGATAGGTCACCGGCTGGGCCTCGCCGCGCTGCTTGATCTCATGCCAGGCGTCGAGGCCATGTACCTTGGGCACCACTGCAAAATTGTAGAATGGCGCCGGCGACGAGGTAGACCACTCCAGGGTACGGCCGCCCCAAGGGTCGCCAGTGGCGTCGACATGCTCGTGACGGCGCTTGAAGCTCACGTACAACTGAATCAACTGGCAGGCGATACCGATAGCGATCAACACCGCACCAACCATCGCGATATGCAGCCAAGGCGTCCAGGCGGGGTTGTCGGTATGGTTCAGGCGGCGGGTCATACCCATGAAGCCCAGCGCATACAGTGGCATGAAGGCCATCAGGAAGCCCACCGACCAGAATGCAATGGCCGCCTTGCCCCATTTTTCATCCAACGTGAAGCCGAACACTTTCGGGAACCAGAACGCCATGCCGGCCAGATAACCAAATACCGCGCCGCCGATGATCACGTTGTGAAAGTGCGCCACCACGAACAGGCTGTTGTGCAACACGAAGTCGGCACCCGGCACCGCCAGCAGTACGCCGGTCATCCCACCCAGGGTGAAGATCACCATGAAACTCAGTGTCCACCACACCGGCGTGGTGAAGCGCAGCCGGCCACGGAATATCGTGAACAGCCAGTTGAACAGTTTCGCGCCGGTCGGAATCGAAATCAGCGTTGTCGCAATGCCGAAGAAGGCATTGACGTTTGCCCCGGACCCCATCGTAAAGAAGTGGTGCAGCCACACCATGAAACCCATGAAGGTGATTGCACCGCTGGCGTAGATCATCGAGCGATGGCCGAACAATGCCTTGCCGGCGAACGTAGACACCACCTCCGAATAGATGCCGAAGGCTGGCAAAACGAGGATATAGACCTCCGGGTGGCCCCAGGCCCAGAACAGGTTCACGTACATCATGGGGTTGCCGCCCAGATCGTTGGTGAACAGGTGGAAGCCCAGGTATCGATCGAGCGTCAACATGGCCAGCGCGGCAGTCAGGATCGGGAACGAACTGACGATCAACACGTTGGCCCAAGTGCAGGTCCAGGTGAAGATAGGCATGTCCAACAGCTTCATGCCCGGTGCGCGCATCTTCAGCACCGTGACCAGAAAATTCACCCCTGTCAGCGTTGTACCGATACCTGAAATCTGCAACGCCCAGATGTAGTAATCGACCCCCACCCCAGGGCTGTAGCCCAGTTCGGAAAGCGGCGGGTAAGCGATCCAGCCTGTTTTGGCGAACTCGCCCACGCCCAGAGAAATGTTCACTAACGCCGCGCCCGCGACCAGCAACCAGAAGCTCAGCGAGTTCAGAAACGGAAAGGCCACGTCGCGAGCACCGATCTGCAGGGGCAGCACGATGTTCATCAAACCGGTGAAGAACGGCATGGCCATGAAGATGATCATGATCACGCCGTGGGCGGAGAAGATCTGGTCGTAGTGTTCCGGGGGCAGGTAGCCGGTGCTGCCGTCGGTCGCCAGTGCCAATTGGCTGCGCATCATGATGGCGTCGGCAAAGCCGCGCAGTAGCATCACCAGCGCAACGACGATATACATCACACCAATGCGTTTGTGGTCCACGGACGTCAACCACTCACGCCACAGGTAACCCCATTTTTTGTAATAGGTGATCGCCATGACCAGTGCCGCGCCGAGCACGGCGACACAGGCCAGCGTCATCATTACGATCGGCTCGTGCCATGGCACAGCCTCCAAGCTGAGTTTTCCGAACATCTTGATTCCCCGGCGGGTTCGCGTCCGCCATTGATTTAAGGCAGGCGCATGATGAACCTCCGGAACTGACCTGTTTAGCTTCAGATGAATGCAAAAAAAACGGATCAGATAAATTTTCCACACTCGATGCTATCCACCGAGCATGGCCAAGCTGTGCTCCTTTATACTGCCGCCTTTGAACCGGAGGCAGATCAGATGATCAAGCTCAAGCGTTATGAAAAGCTCGCCGATGAAATCTCTGCCTTGATTCGCGAAGGCGTGCTGGCGGCGAACGATCGCATCCCTTCGGTTCGCCAGGCGTGCAACACCTATAACGTCAGCCCGGCCACCGTGTTCAAGGCCTATTATCTGCTCGAAGATCGCGGCCTGATCCAAGCGCGAGAGCGCTCTGGCTACTACGTGCGCGAGCATGTACAGCAAGCCCTGGCCGAGCCCGCCATGCAGGCGCACGACGCCGCCGCCACCGATGTGGACGTCAGCGAGTTGGTGTTCTCGGTACTCGGCTCGTTGAAAAACCCGCATACCGTTCCGTTTGGCTCAGCCTTCCCCAGCGCCGACCTTTTCCCGCTGGCTCGGCTGGCACGCTCGATGAGTCAGGGCCTGCGGCAACTGTCCCCGCACGCCATCATTGCCGACCAGACCGATGGCAACGCCGAGCTGAAACGCCAGGTTGCCATGCGCTACATGATGACCGGGGTGATGCTCCCCATGGAGGAACTGGTCATTACCAACGGTGCGATGGAAGCGCTGAACCTGTGCTTGCAGGCGGTGACCGAACCCGGCGACCTGGTGGCAATCGAGGCGCCAGCCTTCTATGCCTCCTTGCAGGTACTCGAACGCTTGAAACTCAAGGCGGTCGAGATCCCGATACATCCGCGCGACGGCATCGACCTCGACCGCCTTGAAGAAAGCCTGGCGACATTGCCGATCAAGGCCTGCTGGTTCATGAGCAGCTTTCAAAACCCGATCGGTGCCAGCCTGTCCGACAGCAGCAAGCAGCGCCTCAGCGACTTGCTGCATCGCCACCAGATCCCCCTGATCGAGGACGACGTTTACGCCGAGCTACATTTCGGCTTCCGCCCTACCCGCCCGCTCAAAGGGTACGATAACGATGGTCTGTTCATGCACTGTGGCTCGTTCTCCAAGTGCTTGGCACCGGGTTACCGGGTGGGCTGGGTGGCCGGGGGGCGGTACACCCAGAAACTCGCCCAGCTCAAACTGATGACGACCATTTCCCCGGCGATCCCCAGCCAGGCGGCGCTGGCAGATTACCTGCAACATGGAGGCTTTGACCGGCACTTGCGCAAACTCAGGCACAGCCTCGAGTTGCAGCAGCAAGCCATGCTCGCGGCAGCGGCCCGGCACTTCCCGAAAAGCACGCGGGTCACCCGGCCGAATGGCGGGTACTTTCTCTGGTTCGAGTTCCCGGAGCAGGTGAACGCCTTGAAGTTGTTCCAGTTGGCGCTCGCCCAAGGCATCAGCCTGGCGCCGGGGCCTATCTTTTCCGCCAAGCGGGCATTCAATCACTGCGCGCGCTTGAACTACGGCCACCCATGGGGCAAGACGTCGGAGCGCGCCATGGAAGTGCTCGGCCAGATCATTCACTCATTCTGACCTGTAACGGGCTTTAGCACTCGCTGGGGCGGCGTTACTACAGCTGTAGTGTGGTGAGTTGGCGTGCGCGAGGGTACGTTGTTGTAGTCGCGCAGCCGTGGGGCACAGCGAGCGCGGTAAAAATCCGACAAGGAGTACCCATGCAACCCGTACCCATCGCCCGCTGGGCAATCCTGTTGATCAGTGGCTTCACCCCCTACGCACTGGCAGGGGGCGCCTGTAACGATTACGGCTGCACGTCCGGCGGCAGTGATAACGGGCAAAAGCAGCGCGTGATTAAAGGCGCGGTGCAAGGCTTGGGAGATTTCCTCCAAAATAACGCTGACCGCCAGGCCGAGCAGGAACAGCACGCACGCGATGCAGAAAACGCGCGGGAAGCGGCAAAACAGGCCGATGCTGCCCGGCGCGCAGCCCAGTTCGACCAGTATGTGAACCAATTGGGCGGTGACGATTGGGAGGCGGACGCTGCTCGCCAGGCGAATACCGGCAAAGCCGTCGGCGCGTCGTCAGGCTGCAACTGCCGGCAGGTGATCGGCCAGTGCCAGGCCACACTGAGTGACCTGAAGAAAACCGGAAAAACTGGCTGGACCGTGCGCGTAAGCTCATCTGAAGCCCAGTGCTCACGGGTCAGTTGGTACCTCGATAACACGCCACAACTGACCGTACTCAACCACCGCGCCAGCACCGTCGAGGCGATCTCGAGTCAAAAACCGCTGAGCCGAACGAACTTGGATGTCGAGCGCTGCGAAATTTGCGCACCGCAGTAACCGCACTGGAGCTGATGATGAAGCGTTGCATGGCTGCTGTAGTGATCATTGCGGGCCTGCCAGTGCAGGCCGCTGACTTACCCAAACTACGTAACTTCCCGGTGAACCTGCCCGGGGTACCGGCTGAGCTGATACGGCAATATGAGTACAACCCCGACATCGGCCCCTACGGCACCCGTGAGCACAAGCTGATCTCTTTAACCGACGCAAAGACCGGGCAAACGTCAGCGAGCACGTGGGGCATTGATTTGATGCAGCAGGGCGTACATACCGTGGTGGTCTATGTCTATAGAGGGTTCACCGCTCTCAGTTGGACCAGCATCCCAGTGCCTGCGATGAACTGTGGCCCGCTGCCAAACACCAGCGCACCCACGCAAATGAAACTGATCAAAGACGGCCCGTGGCCGAGCCGTTCGTTCAAAATTTACACCGAGCAGGTGAATGAAAATTACGCACTGACCTGTGGCTACTATAAAGACGGCCGGCGTGAGCGCTTTCACACTAAAACGCTAATGGAATGTGCCCAACAGCACACTTCAACCCTCAATGGGCTGCCAGGTAAGGTCTATGCGTACCGCTGCGACATCACCAACTCTGGCGACTATGAGGGCGCCAATCCCACCACCCAGCAGGGGGTGCGCTATCTGTATTCGGACTACCTAGACACCGTGATTGCTGTGCGCGTGCCGGGGCTCGATGAAGCCACAGGGCGCACTCGCACGCAGTTGAATTTCAAAGGGCTTGATGGGGGTACACAAGGTGTAATGGTGGACAACTTTGACTTTTAGCCTTGCCGCATGGCAACGCCAGTGGTTGCGCTGCGCGCCTGGCCTGACTGGCCCATCGCGCACTACCCAATCCACAAACAAAAACGCCGCCCGGCTTTCGCCGGGCGGCGTTTTTGAGAATCTGGAGCGGGAAACGAGACTCGAACTCGCGACCCCGACCTTGGCAAGGTCGTGCTCTACCAACTGAGCTATTCCCGCGCTGTGTTGCGGGGGCCATTCTATAGAATCCTCAAGCCCCGTCAACCCCTTGATTCAAAATACTTTTATGAATCACTCCCCCGCCATCGGCGAAAGGTGCGGCCAAGCCGCGCGCAGGTAGTTGACCATCGACCACAGCGTCAGCGCCGCGGCAACGATCAGCAGGCCGTAGCCGATGAGCACCCACATCAGCGAAATCGACGGCGGGTTGGCCAGCAGGATGACCAGCGAGGCCATTTGCGCGGCGGTTTTCCATTTGCCCAGGTTCGACACCGCCACATGGGCGCGGGCGCCGACTTCGGCCATCCATTCGCGCAGGGCCGAGACCACGATTTCGCGGCCGATGATCACCGCCGCGGGCAGCGTGAGCCAGATGTTGGCGTGTTCCTGCACCAACAGCACCAAGGCCACGGCGACCATGAGTTTGTCGGCCACTGGGTCCAAAAACGCCCCGAATGGGGTGCTTTGGCCCAAGCGCCGGGCGAGGTAGCCGTCGAGCCAGTCAGTGGCGGCGGCGATGGCGAAGACCGTGCTGGCGGCGGCGTAGCTCCAGGTGAACGGCAAATAGAACAGCAGGATGAAGATCGGGATGAGCACGACACGCAGAACGGTAAGCAGGTTCGGGATATTCATCGGCACGACTGGCGGCTGGTTGAAGGGGCATTCTACTCGCTGTGCAGGTTGGCATAAATCGACTCGGCGAGCTTTTTGCTGATGCCAGGCGCCTTGGCGATTTCCTCGACGCTGGCGCGAGCCAATTCCTGCAGGCCGCCAAAGTGCTTGAGCAACTCCCGGCGGCGGGTGGGGCCGACCCCAGCCACACCCTCGAGCGGCGAGGTGCGGCGGGTTTTACCGCGGCGCGCGCGGTGGCCGGTGATGGCGAAGCGGTGGGCTTCGTCACGGATTTGCTGAATCAGGTGCAACGCCGGCGAGTCGGCCTTGAGGGTGAACTCATGGGCGGCGTCGTTGAGGTACAGGGTTTCAAAACCCGCTTTGCGCGTGACCCCCTTGGCCACGCCGAGCAGGATCAACTCCGGCACGGCCAGCTCCTGTAGCACTTCACGGGCCATGTTCAGCTGGCCCTTGCCGCCGTCGACCAGCAGCACGTCGGGCAGCTTGCCCTCGCCGTCCTTGAGCCGGGCGAAGCGCCGGGTCAGGGCCTGGTGCATGGCGGCGTAGTCGTCACCGGCGGTCACGCCCTCGATGTTGTAGCGGCGGTAGTCGCTTTTGATCGGGCCCTCGGGGCCGAACACCACGCAGGAGGCCACCGTCGCCTCGCCGCTGGAGTGGCTGATGTCGTAGCACTCCAGGCGCTGCGGCGCTTCGTCGAGCTGCAGCACCTCGGCGAGGGCGTCGAAGCGCGCGGCCAGGTGCTGGCGGTTGGCCAGGCGCGCGCCGAGGGCCTGCTCGGCGTTGGTCACTGCCATCTGCTGCCAGCGCGCGCGGGTGCCGCGCACCCGGTGGCTGGCGCTCATCTCGCGGCCGCGCAGGGTGGCCAGGGCCTCGACCAGCGCTTCGATGTCTTCGGGCAGCACGTTGAGGATCACCTCGGCCGGCAGTTCACGCTCGCTGCTGCCCAGGTAGTACTGGGACAGAAAGGCCGACATCACCTCGCCGAGTTCTTCCTCGATGCCCACCTGCGGGAAGAAGTTCTTGCTGCCCAACACGCGCCCGCCGCGCACGCTGATCAGGTGCACGCAGGCGCCGCCCGGGTTGGTAAAGGCGGCGATCACGTCTACGTCGCCGGTGCCGCCTTCCATGCTCTGCTGGTCTTGCACGCGGCGCAGCACGCCGATCTGGTCGCGGATCTCCGCGGCTTTTTCAAACTCCAGGCCCATCGCGGCCTGTTCCATTTCCTGCGACAGCTCTTGGGTCAACTGGTGGCTGCGGCCTTCGAGGAACATGATCGAGTGGCGCACGTCCACGGCGTATTCGGCCGGCTCCACCGCCGCCACGCAGGGCGCCTTGCAGCGTTTTATCTGGTATTGCAGGCACGGCCGGGTGCGGTTCTTGAAGTAGCTGTCTTCGCACTGGCGCACCAGAAAGGTTTTTTGCAAAAGGCTCAGGCTTTCACGGATGGCGCCAGCGCTGGGGTACGGGCCGAAGTAGCGGCCCTTGCCCTTTTTCGCCCCGCGGTGGATCGACAAGCGCGGGTAAGGCCCGTCCGACAGGTACACGTAGGGGTAGCTTTTGTCGTCGCGCAGCAGGATGTTGTACGGCGGGCGCCACTCCTTGATCAGTGTTTGCTCAAGCAGCAGCGCTTCGGTTTCGTTGCTGGTGATGGTGGTTTCAACGGTCGCAATGCGCCCCACCAGGGCGGCGGTTTTCGGCGCCAGGCCGGTTTTGCGAAAGTAACTGGCCAAGCGCTTTTTGAGGTTTTTCGCCTTGCCCACGTAGAGCAGGCGCGCGCCCTCGTCGAACATGCGGTATACCCCCGGCCGCCCGCTGCAGGTGGCGAGGAAGGCGGCGGGGTCGAAGGTCTGGGCCATGTCAGGAGTTAGCGTCGACCATGCCGTGGCGAACGGCCAGCAACGCGAGTTCAACGTCACTGGTGATGGAAAGCTTTTCGAAAATACGGTAGCGGTAGGTGTTCACGGTTTTCGGCGACAAACACAGCGTATCGGAGATGTGTTGCACCTTTTGGCAACCGACGATCATCAACGCGATCTGGATCTCCCGCTCCGAGAGCAGGTCGAACGGCGAAGCGCTGGTTTGCGGCTGGAACGATTTCAACGCCATCTGCTGGGCGATCTGCGGGCTGATGTAACGTTGCCCGGCGAAGGCCAGGCGGATCGCCTGGACCATTTCCTCAAGCCCCGCGCCCTTGGTCAGGTAACCGGCGGCGCCGGCCTGCAGCAGGCGGGTGGGGAATGGGTCTTCCTCGTGCACGGTGACCACCACCACCTTGATCTCGGGGTAGCTGCGCTGCAACTTGCGGGTGGCCTCGAGCCCGCCGATGCCGGGCATTTTCACGTCCATGAGGATCACATCGGGCTTCAGCTCGCGGGCGCACAGCAAGGCCTGCTCGCCAGACTCCGCCTCGCCCACCACCTGGAAGCCGTCGATGTCGGCAAGCATGCGGGTAATACCGGTGCGCACCAGATCGTGGTCGTCGACCACCAGGACCTTAATCAAGCGGACACCTCTCGTTACGCATTTGCAATCGGATCCCTACCTTAACAAACATCCTGGCATGAACCTAGCCGCGGCCACGCAGCGCCTGGGCTACACGCAGCACCACGGCCTGGTCGGCCGGCGCCAGCGCGCGGTAATCGAGCAGCAGGTTGTTTTCTTCGGCGGCCAGGCGGTCGGCCGGGGCCGGCGTGCGCCGCCCGGTCAACACATAAAGCATATCCACCCCAGCCTCGGCGACCTTTTGCAGATAGTCGGCCTTGGGGTGGCGCTCGCCACTCTCATATTTGCCCTGGGCATTGGGTTCTACGCCGCCGATTTCACCGAAGCGGCGTTGGGTCATTGCCAGGCGTTCACGTTCTTCGCGAAGACGCGGACCAATTACTTCCATTTGAATGTATAATCCGCTCTCAACACCCCAAATGGGTGGAATCTTACACTTAAATGAGTCATTCGACACGGATTTGAACTATGCACGGTATCAGGACCCCCGCACAAGCGAGAGCATGGCTCGACCGCCAGGGCAAGTCGGTTCAGCAATTCGCCCGGGAACATGGCGTAGACCCCGCCACCACCTATCAGGTGCTGTCGGGCAGAAAAAAAGGCCGCCGCGGCGAAGCGCACAAGGTCGCGGTGCTGCTCGGGATCAAAGACGGGATCATTCCCGAACCGGCGCCGCAGGCGCCTGGCTAGGCGCTGGGCAAGGGCATTCCATGCGCCAGAAGCAGCCCTCCTCGCCCACCGTCACGAAGCCCTGGCGGGCATACAGGCGCTGGGCGGGGTTGTCCTTGAAAACGGTCAGGCGCACCGCCGGGAGGCGCCGGCGCCGGGCGTCTGCGTGCACTGCCTGGAGAATTTGCCCGCCGTAGCCGCGGCCACGGGCGCTTTCGAGCAGGTGCAGTTCGCGGATGTACAGCGCCCGGCCGTCGTGGCTGAGGCTGATGAAGCCCAGGTCGGCGCCGGCGCCCCGCAACCGGTAGTTTTCCCGCCAGCTCCAGCCGGCGTCGAAGTCTTCGTCGCGCCACAGCAGGCCGTGGCGGGTGTAATACGGCATCATCGCGCGCCGCGCCAGGGCCTTGGCAAAGGCCAGGTCCTGCGCGTTGTCGGCCGGCGCCCACTGTACTTCGCTGAGCATTTTCTCTCCCAAATACCGTTGCAGGTGTACGGGCTGTCTTGTAAGCTCGCCGCAACACTTGGAGACATTAGCATGCCGCTAGCCCTGCACACCGCCCCCCTCGCCGCCCGCGCTTGCCGCCCGCTGCGTGTGGCTGTGCGCGCGGCCGTGGCAGCGCTGTATTCCTATTATGGGTATTGGTTTAGCCACTGGCGCGCCTGACTCCCATACAGGCGCCCAACACCCGGGCCGCCTGCCATAGCGTTTGAAAAAACCCCCGGTCGGCCCTCCCGCCCGGGGGTTTTGTTTTTTCAGCGTTCAACCTTTTTGGATTATCACGAGGACACCCACCATGTATTACGCCTATTACCGCAGCTACCGCACCCAAGCCTGGCGATTTAGCCCCCTCCGCTCGGATCAGTGCGCCACCTCCGACCGGCCCCTTATGGGTGGCGAACCCCTTTGCCCGGCGCTAGGCCGAACACCCTCATTATCCCGCTCGCTCAGTTGACGCAGCGGGCGCTCAAGGACGCCCCCATGAACGTATCGCTCAATACCGCTACCCTGAATTCGGCCCAGGCCCACGCTGGCATCGGCCAACGCTTGCCCACCCCGTTCACCCTCAAGCAGCAACTGCCCCTGCCCGGCCGCCTCGCCGCCCAGGTGCACAGCGACCGCCAGGCCATCCGCGCCATCCTCGAAGGCCACGACCCGCGCTTGCTGGTAGTTGCCGGCCCATGCTCGCTGCACGACCCACAAGCCGCCCTCGACTACGCCCAACGCCTGAGCAGCCTGGCCCGCGAATGCGCCGACCAGTTGTTGATCGTGATGCGCGCCTACGTGGAAAAACCTCGCACCACGGTGGGCTGGAAAGGCCTGGCCTATGACCCCCACCTGGACGGCAGCGACGACATGCTCACCGGCCTTACGCTGTCGCGCGAGCTGATGCTGGAGATCCTCGGCTGCGGCCTGCCGGTGGCCACCGAGTTGCTGCAGCCGCTGGCCGCCGGTTACTTCGATGACCTGCTGGCCTGGGCGGCGATTGGCGCGCGCACCACTGAATCGCAGATCCACCGGGAGATGGCCAGCGGCCTGGCCCTGCCGGTGGGCTTCAAGAACGGCACCGATGGTTCCACCGCGGTGGCCTGCGACGCCATCCGCAGCGCCGCCCACGGCCACCGCCACTTCGGCCTCGACGCCCATGGCCACCCGGCGGTGGTGCGCAGCGAAGGCAACCCCCACGGCCACCTGGTGCTGCGCGGCGGCCACGCCGGGCCCAACTACGATGCCGCCAGCGTGGCCCGCGCCCGCCAGCAGCTGGAAAAAGCCGGGGTGGCGCCACGCATGGTGGTCGACTGCAGCCACGCCAACAGCGGCAAAGACCCGCTGCGCCAACCCGAGGTGCTGCGCGAGGTGCTGGCCCAACGCCGCGCCGGCGAGCGCAGCGTGGTCGGGGTGATGCTCGAGAGCAACCTGTTCGAAGGCTGCCAGCCGCTGGGGCCGAACCTGCGCTACGGGGTGTCGATCACCGATGGCTGCCTGGGCTGGGAGGCGACCGCCGCGCTGTTGCGCGAGGCGGCGTTGGGGTGAGCCTGTAGGGGCCCTTCGCCCGGCACAGCCGGCCTCCCACGAGATTTGTGTAAGCACTTGATTTACAAGGCAACACAGAACCCGTGGGAGGCCGGCTGTGCCGGGCGATAGGCCCTGAAGCTCATGCACACAATCAGCAGAGCTCACAGATTGATCCCTTCCATGAAGCCGTGAAATGGCTCAAGTGAACACCATTACGGCGCTGCCAGGCGAAGGGCCATCAAACCCCACCAACCCGCTATACTCCCGAGCCATTCCAGCCCGCGAGACGTTCCGCCTTGTCGTTCAAGCCCTCCTGGTTCAGCAAACTGCGCCGCCCTGCCCCGCTGCCTGCCCTGCCCGCCGAAGGGCCCGGGCAGGCGCTGGCCGAGCACTTCGAACAGGCCGCCGGCCAGCGCGGCTACACCCTCAGCGCCGGCCAGCGGCAGGTGGTCGATAGCCTGGCGCGGCGGGTCGGGCCGTTGCTGGCCTGCGCTGAAGGCAGCGGCCCAACCCCGCAAAGCCTGTACCTTCATGGCAAGGTGGGCCGCGGCAAAAGCTGGCTGCTCGACACTTTCTTCCAGGCAGTGCCGCTGGCGGCCAAGCGGCGGGTGCACTTTCATGTGTTCTTCAACCAGCTGCACCAGGGCATGTTCAGCCACCGCGCCCACGCCGACGCCCTGGGCGCCACCCTCGATGAACTGCTGCACGGCTGCCTGCTGCTGTGCTTCGACGAATTCCACGTGCACGACATCGGCGACGCGATGCTCATCACCCGCCTGTTCAAGGCGCTGTTCGAGCGCGGCGTGTTGTTGATCGTCACCTCCAACTATGCCCCCGAAGGGCTGCTGCCCAACCCGCTGTACCACGAGCGCTTCTTGCCGGTGATCCGCCTGATCCACAGCGACATGCAGGTGCTCGAGGTCGGCGGCGAGCAGGATTACCGCGCCCTCAGCGGCTCCGGCACGGGCCAGCGCTTCGTCAAGGGCGCCTACGTGTGGCCTGGCGATGCCGAGCAGCGCCAGGCCCTGGGGTTGGCCCCCACCGGGCCGGGGCAGCCGTTGGCGGTGGGCCACCGCACCCTGCGGGTGCAGTTCGCCGAGCAGGGCCGCATCGGTTTTACCTTCAGCGAACTGTTCGAGCAGGCCACGGCGGTGATGGATTACCTGATCCTCTGCGAGACCTACCACGACTGGACTATCGACCAGTTGCCGCTGCTCGATGACTGCCCGATCGCCGTGCAGCAGCGTTTTATCAACCTGGTCGACGTGCTCTACGACCAAGACAAACGCCTTACCCTGATCAGCGCCTACCCGCTGGCCGAGGCGCTGCACGCCAAGGCCATCGACCTGATGCGCAGCCAGAGCCGGCTTGGCCAGTTGCAGGCGCGCGGCCCGCTAGAACAGCCCTAGCTGGGCGCCGACGAACTCATCGAAGCGGCGCCCGAGAAACGGCAGGATGGCCTCGGCCACCGGGCGCAACTGGCGCTCGAGGTAGTGCTCGTAATCCAGCGGCGACTGCCGCGCCTCCAGCGGTTCCGGCCCGGCGGTGGCCATCACGTAGCTGATCCAGCCGCCGCGCTGGTACTGCCGCGGCCGGCCGAGGCGGTCGTTGTGCTCATCGGCCAGGCGCGCGGCGCGTACCTGCGGCGGCACGTTGCGCTGGTAGTCGGCCAGCGGCCGGCGCAGGCGCTTGCGCAGCACCAGCGCGTGGTCCAGCTGACCGGCGAGCAACTGCGCCAGGTACTGGCGAATGTAGTCATCGAACGGCTCACCCATGAACACCCGCCGGTACAGCTCCTGCTGGAACGTTTGCGCCAGTGGCGACCAGTCGCTGCGGGCCGTTTCCAGGCCCTTGAAGACCAGCTTGCCGGTGCCGCCCACCCAGCCGGCGTAACGCTTTTTGCTGCCCTCTTCGGCGCCGCGGATGGTCGGCATCAAAAAGCGCTGGTAATGGGTTTCGAACTGCAGCTCCAGCGCGCTGGCCAGGCCCAGCTCGGCCTGCAGGTGCTCGCGCCAGAGGCCGTTGATGTTCCGCGCCAGGCCCTGGCCAATCGCGGCCGCCTCGGCCTGGGTGTGGGCGCGGCCGAGCCAGACGAAGGTCGAATCGGTGTCGCCGTAGATCACCTCATAGCCCTCGGCTTCGATCCAGGCGCGGGTGCGCGCCATGATCTGGTGCCCGCGCAGGGTGATCGAGCTGGCCAGGCGCGTGTCGAAAAACCGGCAACCGCTGGAGCCAAGCACCCCGTAGAAGGCGTTCATGATGATCTTCAGCGCCTGCGACAGCGGCGCGTTGCCATCGCGCTTGGCCGCCTCGCGGGCTTGCCACACCCGCTCGACGATCAGCGGCAGGCAGTGCGCCGTGCGGGAAAACCGCGCATCGCGAAACCCCGCCACACTGTGGGCGTCGTCTGGCGCCGCCAGGCCCTCGATCAGCCCCACGGGGTCGATCAGAAAGGTGCGGATAATCGACGGGTAGAGGCTTTTGTAATCGAGCACCAGCACCGAGTCATACAGCCCCGGGCGCGAATCCATGACAAAACCGCCAGGGCTGGCCTGGGGCATTTTTTCGCCCTGGTTCGGCGCCACGTAGCCCAGCCGGTGCATGGGCGGCAGGTACAGGTGGGTGAAGGCCGCCACCGAGCCACCGCTGCGGTCGCCGACCAGGCCGGTGACCGCCGCGCGCTCAAGCAGGAACGCCAGCACCCCGGTGTGGGCGAAAATCCGCGTGACCAGCTCACAATCCTTGAGGTTGTAAGTGGCCAGCGCGGGTTTGTCGTCGCGGAACATGCGGTTGATTTCGTCCATGCGCTGGTACGGCGTGGAGATCGCCTTGCCCTCGCCCAGCAGGGTTTGCGCAACGTTCTCCAGGCTGAACGAGGGGAAGTGCCAGGTCGCCGAGCGCAGCGCCTCGATGCCGTCGACCACCCAGCGCCCAGCGACCTCAGCGAACAGGTGGCCGCCGTTGGGATGTTCGCGCAGGCGCAGCGCGCCGCCGTCACGCCCCCAGGGCAGCGCGATGCCCAGGCGCTGGGCGTGTTCCTGCAGCACGCGCAGGTCGAACTGCACCAGGTTCCAGCCGATGATCACGTCGGGGTCGTGCTCGGCCAGCCAGGCGTTCAGGCATTCGAGCAACTGCCCCGGGCTGGCGCAGTAGTGCAGGGCAAAATCCACCTCGGCGGCCTGCGCCGGTTGCGCGCCGAGCATGTACACCTGGCGCTGGCCGCAGCCGTGCAGGCCGATGCTGTACAGCGCGCCGCGCTCACTGGTTTCGATGTCGAGCGACACGCAACGCAAGGCCGGCCGATAGTGGGGCTCCGGGCGCAACTGCACCGCCTGCTCGGCGCCGCTGAAGCTGACCCCAGCGGTGATGAAGCGCTCCATCAGGTAGCGCTCCGGCGGGCGAATGTCGGCCTCGTACACGTCTACCCCGCCTTGGCGCAGGCGTTTTTCCAGGGCCAGCAGCTGCCGGTATTGCACGCAGTACAGGCCCACCACCGGCCGTTGGCGAAAGTCTTTCAGGGCCAGCTCGCGCCAGTGAATGCCCGCCTCGCCGGCCAGCAGCGCCTGGGCCCGCGGCCACTGCGCCTGGGGTATGAACGCCACCTGCGGCTGCGCCGCCAGGCTGACCCGCAACGGGCCCTGGTCAGTGGCCAGCCAGCAGTGCACCTGGCAGCCGGCGTCGGTGTCTTGCCAGTGGCGGGTGAGCAGGAAGCCTTGGCGGGGGGCGGCGTTCACGGGCGGTAAGGGGCCTGAGGGCTGGGTGGCGTATCTTACCTTGAAAAGGCTTCCGGGCCCTTCGCCCGGCACAGCCGGCCTCCCACGGGTTCTGTGTTGCCTAGTAAATCAATTACTTACACAAACCTGGTGGGAGGCCGGCTGTGCCGGGCGATAGGCCCTGAAGCCAGTTACCGATACACCAACCCGCCATCGATCATCACCGACTGCCCGGTCATGTAGTTGGCGTCGGCGCTGGCCAGGTAGCTCACGAACGCCGCCACGTCTTCAGGCGTCTCGGCCCGGCCCAGGGCGATGTTACCGACGAAGCGGTCGTAGCTTTCACCGAGCTTGGCCCCGGTCACCTCGCTCATGCGCCGGTCGATCTCCACCCACATGTCGGTGCCGACCACTCCAGGGCAGTAGCTATTGACGGTGATGCCGTCGTGGGCCAACTCCTTGGCGGCGGCCTGGGTCAGCGCGCGCACGGCGAACTTGGTCGCGCAGTACACCCCCAGCAGCGGATAGCCTTCGTGGCCGGCGATCGAGCAGGCGTTGATGATCTTGCCGCCACCGCCCTGGGCGCGAAACGCCTCAGCGGCGGCCTGGATGCCCCACAGCACGCCTTCGAGGTTGATCCCGAGAATCCGCCGCACATCATCGAGGCGGGCGTCGAGCAGCGGCGCCACTTGGGCGATGCCGGCATTGTTGACCATCACGTTCAGCGCCCCCAGGCCCTTGCGCGCCTGCGCCACGGCGGCCAGCACCTGCTCGCGGTCGGCAACGTCACAGCTGATTACCTCGCTGCGCCGGCCAAGGGCGCGCACCTCCCCGGCCACCTGGTCGAGCTTGTCGGCCTTCACGTCGGCCAGCGCCAGGTCAAACCCATCCCCGGCCAGGCGCAGCGCAATGGCGCGGCCAATGCCCTGGCCGGCGCCGGTGACCAAGGCAACGCGTGCGGCAGTGTTCATGGTGTAGCCCTCTTTTGTTGTTGTGGTCCGGCCATGGTGCCCAGCTCCGGCGCGGCGTCCAGCAGCGCGTGCGGCGCTGCCGATCTGAGACCGGGCGTCTCAGCGTCTCTCAGCGTTGCACCGGCGCCAGCACGGTTGCGTCACCGGCGGGGCTCTGGTACTTAGGAACGCTGTTTTGCGCCACTCAAGGAAAGCCTGCCCATGACCGTCGCCTCGGTTCGCGCCTGGTTCGAGCAACACGCGCCTGACCTTCACCTGATCGAAACCCCAGAGCCCACCGCCACCGTGCAGCAGGCCGCCGCCGTGCACGGCGTGGAGCCGGGGCAAATCGCCAAAACCCTGAGCCTGCGGGTGGCCGAGCGCACCCTGCTGGTGGTGGCCCGCGGCGATGCGCGGCTCGATAACCGCAAGCTGCGCGAGGCCTTTGGCGCCAAGGCGACCATGCTCGATGCCGACACCGTGGTGGCCCTTACCGGCCACCCGGTCGGCGGCGTTTGCCCGTTCGGCCTGGCCACCGCGCTGCCGGTGTACTGCGACCGCTCGCTGCTGGCCTTCGGCGAGGTGATGCCGGCCGCCGGCGGCACCCACACCGCGGTGCGCATCACCCCACAACGGCTGGCCGAACTCACCGGCGCCGAGTGGGTAGACGTGACCCAGGCCCTGCCCGCCACCGCTTGATACCCCAACCCCCAGCCGAGCACTCCACATGGAACCTCGCAGTAAACTCGCCCAGCGCCTGTTGCCGGGCGGCACCGAGCCAGACCCGCGTTTCACCCTGGCCAACGAACGGACCTTCCTGGCGTGGATCCGCACCTCGCTGGCGCTGATGGCCGGCGGCATTGCCGTCGAGGCGTTCACCGCCGACGTGTTCATCCCCGAACTGCGCAAGCTGCTGGCGATCGCCCTGCTGCTGCTGGGCATGCTGCTCAGCGCCAGTGCCTGCGTGCGCTGGCTGAACGTCGAGCGGGCGATGCGGCACAAAGCGCCCTTGCCGTTCCCGCTGCTGGTGCCGCTGCTGTCGTTGGGCGGCGCGCTGGTGACCGCGGTGCTGGTGGTGTTCGTCGCGCTGCGCGGGCTGTAGCCGATGGCCCCGCCGCGCGGCCACGAAGACCTCGGCCTGCAGCCGGAACGCACGCTGCTGGCCTGGCGGCGCACGTTGCTGTCGTTGGTGGGGGCCAGTGTGCTGTTCTTGCGCTGGGTGCCACACCACGGCGCGCTGGCGGTGTCGCTGGTGCTGCTGGCGCTGCTGGCCGCCGGCGGCATCTGGCTGGGCCAAGGCCACCGCTACCGGGTGAGCGTGGCCGGGATCAGCGCCGACCGCACCCCGCCGCCGTTACTGCCGGTGCTGGCGCTGGGGCTGGCGGCCTGTACGCTGGGAGGGTTGGGGGTGTTTGTGGTGCTGGTGCTCGGCTGAAGGGCCCATCAACCCGCCTCCTTCGCCTCGTTTTCCTCGTCCGCGGCAAACAACCGCTCCAGCTCGGCGCGCGCCTGCTGTGCACTTTGCAGCACCTTGGCTTCGTCGTCGTAGACCAAATGCTGGGCGCGCAACACCTGCTCGTCGTGCTGGCGAAAACGCTGGATGCGCGCCTGCGCCTGGGCTTCGCTGAGGCCCAGGCCGACCAGCGCGAGGCGGCTCATCTCCAGGCTGGAATGGTAGGTTTCGCGCACCGGGCGGGCGCCGAGGTCGACCAGCTTATGCACGTGCTGGCGGTTGCGCGCGCGGGCGATGATCTTGATGTGCGGGTACAGCCGCGCCACCACCTCGGCGGTTTTCAGGTTGGTGTCGGGGTCGTCGGTGGCGATCACGAAGTACTCGGCCTGCTCCACCTTGGCCGCGCGCAGAATGTCCTCGCGCAGCGGGTCGCCATAGAACACCGGCATGCCGCCAAAGCTGCGCGACAGCTCGATGGTTTCGACCGAGGTGTCCAGCGCCACGAACGGCACCTGCTGCGCGCGCAGGATCCGCGCCACGATCTGCCCCATCCGGCCCATGCCGGCGATCACCACCCGCGGGCCGTCGGTGTCGATCGCGCGGTACTCCTCGGGCACCGGCTTGGCCGGCCGCGGTTGCTGGGCCAGCCAACGCTGGCCGAGCAGCAGCATCAACGGCGTCAGCGCCATCGACAGGGTGATGGTCAGTACCAGCACATCGTGCAGTTGCTCAGTGAACAGGCCCTGGTCGCGGCCCAGTTGGAACACCACGAAGGCGAACTCGCCGCCGGCGGCCAGCACCATGCCCAGGCGCAACGCGCTGCGTTTGCTCAAGCCGCCGGCCAGGCGGCCGATCAGCCACAGCAACGGCAGCTTGGTGAGCAACAGCAGCAAGGTCAGCCCCACCACCAGCCCCGGCTGGGCGGCCAGCAGGCCAAGGTTGGTGCCCATGCCCACGCTCATGAAGAACAACCCCAGCAGCAACCCCTTGAACGGCTCGATCTGCGCTTCCAGCTCGTGGCGGTATTCGGAGTCGGCCAGCAGCAGCCCGGCGAGGAACGCGCCGAGGGCCATCGACACCCCGGCCAGGTCCATCAACCAGGCGGTGCCGATCACCACCAGCAACGCCGTGGCGGTCGACACCTCACGGATGCCGGTGCGGGCGACGATGCGAAACACCGGGCGCAGCAGGTAACGGCCACCGATGACCACCACGGCGATGCTGCCGGCGGCCTTCAAGCCCTGGTTCAGCCCGTCACCGCCGCCCAACCCGGCGCCCGCCAGCAGCGGCACGGCGGCGATCAGCGGGATCGCGGCGATGTCCTGGAACAGCAAAATGGCAAAGGCCAGGCGGCCATGGGGCGCGGTCAGCTCTTTGCGTTCGGCCAGGCTTTGCAAGCCAAAGGCGGTGGACGACAACGCCAGGCCCAGGCCCAGCAGCACCGAGGTCGCCAACGGCTGGCCAAAGCCGAGCAAGGCGATCGCGCCGATCACCAGCCCGGTCAGCAGCACCTGGGCTAGGCCCACGCCGAACACCGCCTTGCGCATCACCCACAGCCGCCGCGGCGACAGTTCAAGGCCGATGATAAACAGCAACAGCACCACCCCCAGCTCGGAGATATGCGCGATGTTTTCAGTGTTGCTCACCAGCCCCAACGCCGCCGGGCCAATCACCACCCCGGCCAGCAGGTAGCCGATCACCGCCCCCAATTGCAGGCGGCGCGCCAGCGGCACGGCGATCACGGCGGCGAACAGAAAGACGACAGCGGCTTCGAGCAGGTTGCCCTCGGCTGGCATGGGAGCTCCTTATCCCGATTGAGGCGGGGGTATCAGTAGGAATCGGGCAGCACGAACTCGCGGATTTTGCTGATCACCGCTTCGATGTCGAAGGGTTTGTCGAACACCGCGGCGAACAGCTCAGGCTTGGTACGGCCGATGCCGCCCTGAGCGCCGCTCATCAGCAGGATCGGCAAGTGCGCCGAGGTGGGCCGCTCGCGCACGGCCTTGGCGAACTCGAGGCCGTCCATGACCGGCATCATGAAGTCGGTGATCACCAGCGCCGGGCGCTCGCGGTCGAGCACCTCCAGCGCCTTCTTGCCGTTGCTCGCCTTGACGACCATATAGCCTTCATCCTCCAGGGCGTAGCCCAGGATGTCGGCAATCAGGTACTCGTCGTCGACGATCAGGATGGTAGACATTGTCGGATCGATTCGGCTGGCATTAACGGCTCTCTGTGGTCGAGGCGCTGCCGGTCAGTACGGCCTCGGCCTGGGTAAAGGCTTTTTTCAGTTCCACGCCCTGCCCGCCGATCACCAGTTCCCTGAGCGACGCATCGTAGTCACTGTCTCTGATTTTCAGAATGGTCAGGCAACGTTTAAGTTCAGAGACATGTTCAACGAAGCGCATCACCACCACGTTGTCGACGATGCTGGAGAGGTCTGGCAGTGGCGAACTCACCTCGGGGCCGAACAGCCCGCGCAGCTCGTAGGTACCCACCACGGTCACGCCACGGGCGCGCAGCTCACTCACCAGCGCGCTGAAATAATCGCCCAGCCGCGCCGGGTTGCCGTTGGTGCGGGTCAGCCCGCCGAGGCTGTCTATCAGCACGCGGCGGATGCCGTGGCGCTCGACCAGCGCGAGCAGGCGCGCGCCGAGGCCGTCCATCATGCCCTGGGTGATCGGCTGCCATTCAACGAACAGCGCGCCGCTTTGCTGCAGCGCTTCGAAATCCACGCCCAGCGCCTTGGCCTTGGCCGTGAGCCGCTCCGGGCCTTCATAGAAGCCGAAATGCAGCGCCGGCGCCTCGGGCGTGGCGGCGCCGAGAAAGTGAATGCCCAAGGTGGTTTTGCCCACCCCGGACGGGCCCATCAGCAGCGTGGCCGACGCTTGGGGCAGGCCGCCGCCGATCAACTCGTCGAGGGCCGGCACGCCACTGCTGACCCGCTTGGGGTCGTAATGGTCATGGCTGATGAAGTGCGGGAACAACGCTTCGAGGCGCGGGTGAATGACCAGCCCGTCGTCGTTGATTTCGCACTCGTGCAAGCCCGACAACGCACCGCTGCCACGGGTTTTGCGCATCTGGATGCGGCGCACCGAGCGGGTGCCGAACAGCTCTTCGCCCATTTCGATCACGCCATCGACCATGGTGTGCTCGGGGCTGCCGTCGTCGAGCCGGGCGCTGGTGAGAAACAGCACCGTGCAGCCGGCAAAGGCGGCATGGCCCTGCAGCTCGGAGATGAACTTCTTGGTGTCGATTTGCGAGTCGGCCTTGGAGCGGGCATTGAGCAGGCCGTCGACGATCAGCACCGTGGCCTTTTGCCGGCTGATTTCACGGCGCAGCAGCTTGACCACTTCGTCGAGGCCTTCGTTCTCGAGGGTGTCGAAAGCGCTGACGAACTGGATTTCATTGCCAATGCGCGCCGGCTCGAAGAACGACAGCGTTGAAAGGTACTGGAACAGCCTCTCGTGGGATTCGGACAACAGCGTGACCACCAGCACCCGCCCGCCCTGGCGCGCGTGGTTGAAGCCCAGTTGGTTGGCTAGGATGGTCTTGCCCGAGCCCGGCCGCCCCTGAACGATGTACGAAGCACCCGCCACCAAGCCACCCTTGAGCAGGGCATCGAGGCCCGCAATCCCGGTTTCTAGGCGCTTTAGCTTATCCACGTGAGGTCCTGCCTGTAGAGATGAACACGAACAGGCACGCCCACACGCGCCCGCCTGAAAACTTGAGTGGCGGTAAGCTTACATGGCTTTGCCACAAAGCGGGAGTAAAAGCCCCTCGCCGCAACCTTTAGTGCGGCAAACAGTGAACGGGTTCAACTCGTGGGCGCCGGTGCAGTCATAACACTATCACCCTCCCACCAAGGACCCTCATGACGTTCATCCTGTGCCTGAGTGTAATGGGCGCGCTGCTGTTGATGCTGGCGCTGGCCTCGGCCTACCTGCGCTGGCTGCCGGTGACCACCTCGGCGGTGTGCCTGGCGTTCGGCCTGGCGATCGGCCCGGCGGGCCTGGCGCTGATCGACCTGAACCTGCGCGACGCCAGCGGCTGGCTGGAGCGGCTGGCCGAGGTGGCGGTGCTGTTCTCGCTGTTCGGCACCGGCATCAAGTTGCGCCTGGGCTTTCACCGCAGCGCCTGGCGGGCCGCCTACTGCCTGGCCGGGCCGGTGATGCTGGCGAGCATCGCCGGGGCCTGCGCCGCGGCCCATTACCTGCTCGGGCTGGGCTGGGGCGCGGCGCTGCTGGTGGCGGCGATGCTGGCGCCGACAGACCCGGTGCTGGCCAACATCGTGCAGGTCAGCGATGCCCAGGACGACGACCGCCTGCGCTTTGGCTTGAGCGGCGAGGCCGGCTTGAACGACGGCACGGCCTTCCCGTTCGTGCTGCTGGGGCTGTTGTTGATCGAACACGGCCAGTGGAACAGCCAATGGCTGACCACCTGGCTGCTGCAGGATGTGCTGTGGGCGGTGCCGGTGGGCCTGGCCAGCGGTTACGGGCTGGGCCGGTTGATCGGCCACTGGATGATCAACCTGCGCGTGCGCCACGACGACAGTACGCTGTCGCCCAATGACTTCCTCGCCCTGGCGCTGATCGCCGTGGCCTATGTGGTGGCCTACGCGCTGGGCGCCTTTGGCTTTCTTGCGGTGTTCGCCGCCGGCCTGGGCCTGCGCCAGGCCGAGGCGCGGTTGTCCGCCTCCGACGTGCCCTCCGAGCACCTCACCCAACCCGTGCTCGGCCACCACGACAAACCGCTGGACCAAGCCACCGCCGCCGACGCCAGCGCCCTGGAAAAACCCCAACTGGCCGCCGGGGTGATGATGGGCGACATGCTCGCCTTCGGCAGCCTGGTGGAGCGCAGCATGGAGGTGGTGCTGATCACCCTGCTCGGCACCCTGCTCTACCGCTACTGGGACTGGCACGCGGTGGGGTTGGGGCTGCTGCTGTTCTGTGTGATCCGCCCGCTCGCGGTATGGCTGCTGGGCGGCGGCCGGCGCCTGCTCAGCGGCCACCAGCGGGCGCTGCTGGGCTGGTTCGGCATCCGCGGCATTGGCACCCTGTATTACCTGTGCTTTGCCCTGAACCACCACCTGGCCGCGGCGGTGGCCGAACAGGTGGCGCCGGTGGCGCTGACGGTGGTCAGCCTGAGCATCCTTGCCCATGGGGTGAGCGTGCAGCCGTTACTCGAAGGGTACCGCCGGCGCCAGGCTTGAGGGCCTATCGCCCGGCACAGCCGGCCTCCCACCGGTTTTGTGTAAGTACTTGATTTACGAGGCAACATACAACCCGTGGGAGGCCGGCTGTGCCGGGCGATGGGCCCTGAAGCTCAAGCACAAAATCAGAAGAGCTCACAGATTGATCTCTTTCATAAAGCCGTGAAATTGCTTAAGTGAACAGCATTACGGCTGTGCCGGGCGAGGGGCCAGCCGCCCCTAGCGCAAATCAAACCGATCCAGGTCCATCACCTTGGCCCAGGCCGCCACGAACGCCTTGACGAACCCCGCCTCGCCATCGCTGCTGCCATACACCTCGCTCACCGCGCGCAACTGCGAGTGCGAGCCGAACAGCAGGTCGATGCGGCTGGCGGTCCATTTTTGCGCGCCGCTGGCGCGGTCATGGCCGGTGAACCCCTCGCGCGCGGCGGAAGTGGGCTTCCACTCGGTGTTCATGTCCAGCAGGTGCACGAAGAAGTCATTGCTGAGCACCCCCGGGCGCTGGGTGAACACCCCCTCCTCGCTGCCGCCGTAGTTGCCACCAAGCACGCGCAGGCCGCCGACCAGCGCGGTGAGTTCCGGCGCGGTGAGGGTCAGCAGGTTGGCCTTGTCGATCAACAGCGCTTCGGTCATCTCGCCGTAATGGCCCTTGCTGTAGTTCCTGAAACCATCGGCCAGCGGCTCGAGCACGGCGAAGGCTTCGACGTCGGTCTGTTCCTGGCTGGCATCGACCCGGCCCGGGCTGAACGGCACCACCACCTGGTGGCCGCCAGCCTGGGCGGCCTGCTCCACCGCGGCGCTGCCGGCCAGCACGATCAGATCCGCCAGCGACACCTGCTTAGCCCCACCGACGTTGAAGCGCGCTTGCACCTGCTCGAGCGCCGCCAGCACGCTGGCCAACTGCTCGGGCTGGTTGGCTTGCCAGAACTTCTGCGGCGCCAGGCGCAGCCGCGCGCCGTTGGCGCCGCCGCGTTTGTCCGAACCGCGGAAGGTCGAGGCCGAGGCCCAGGCCGCGGCAATCAGCTGTGCCGGTGGCACACCACAGGCAAGCACCTGGGTTTTCAGGGTGGCCACATCGCTGCTGTCGATCGGCGCGCCGCTGGCTTTGGGCAATGGGTCTTGCCAGAGCAGTTCCTCGGCCGGGGTGTCGGGCCCCAGGTAGCGCGCCAGCGGGCCCATGTCGCGGTGGGTGAGCTTGAACCAGGCACGGGCAAAGGCATCGGCCAGTTGTTCGGGGTTGTCTTTGAAGCGCCGGGCAATCGGCTCGTAGATCGGGTCGAAGCGCAGCGCCAGGTCCGAGGTGAGCATGGTCGGCTGGTGGGTTTTGGCGGGGTCGTGGGCATCCGGCACGGTGCCGGCGCCGCCGTTGTTTTTCGGCCGCCATTGGTGGGCACCGGCGGGGCTTTTGAACAGCTCCCAGTCGAACTGGAACAGGTTGGTCAGGTAACCGTTGCTCCACTGGGTGGGGGTGCTGGTCCAGGTCACCTCCAGGCCGCTGGTGATGGCATCGCCGCCCACCCCGCTGCCATGGCTGCTGCGCCAGCCCAGGCCCTGTTCCTCCAGCCCGGCGGCTTCTGGCTCGGCGCCCACCGCGGTGGCCGGGCCGGCGCCATGGGTTTTGCCGAAGGCGTGGCCGCCGGCGATCAACGCCACGGTTTCTTCATCGTTCATGGCCATGCGGCCGAAGGTTTCGCGGATGTCCTTGCCCGAGGCGACCGGGTCGGGGTTGCCGTCAGGGCCTTCGGGGTTCACGTAGATCAAGCCCATCTGCACAGCGGCGAGGGGGTTTTCCAGGTCGCGGCCGGGCGCGCTGTTACGGCTCTGCTCGCTGCCGTGCAGCTCGGGCTCGGCCACCAGCGGGCCGTCGCCGCTCTTGCCGTAGCGCACATCGCCGCCCAGCCAGGTTTTTTCGTTGCCCCAGTACACCGAGTCGTCCGGCTCCCAGGTGTCGGGGCGGCCGCCGGAGAAGCCGAAGGTCTTGAAGCCCATGGTTTCCAGCGCGATGTTGCCGGTGAGGATGATCAAATCCGCCCAGGAGATTTTCTGCCCGTACTTCTGCTTGATCGGCCAGATCAAGCGCCGGGCTTTATCGAGGCTGACGTTATCCGGCCAACTGTTGAGCGGGGCGAAACGCTGCTGCCCGGCGCCGGCGCCACCGCGGCCGTCGGCGATGCGGTAGGTGCCGGCGCTGTGCCAGGCCATGCGGATGAACAGCGGCCCATAGTGGCCGAAGTCCGCCGGCCACCAAGGCTGGGAGTCGGTCATCAGCGCGCGCAGGTCTTGCTTGACCGCTTCGAGGTCGAGGCTTTTGTAGGCCTTGGCGTAGTCGAAATCAGCGCCGAGCGGGTCGGACAGCGCGGAGTGCTGGTGGAGGAATTTCAGGTCCAGGCGCTTCGGCCACCAGTCGTGGTTACGGGTGCCGCTGCCGGCGGCGTGGTTGAACGGGCATTTCGATTCGCTTGCCATTGGAGGTTCCCTCGGTCGTCATCAGGTGGCGGGCCTTCGCTGGGCCGGCGCGCCCTTTTTATTGTGGATGGGCTTGGTGAAGCTTAGCCCGGTGGCGCGAGGGGGTTATTGGATGGATTGATCAGGGGGATAGGGGCGGGCTATCAACCGGCCTCCTGAGGCCGACGCGCAGTAATTGCAAACCGTTATCACTCTCCTGGCACTCGGCGTTTTGCTATTACCGCCCCTACCGCCATGCCCACCCCGCCCGCTCACCTGCACACGTTTCTCGGCCTGCGCCGCGAACTGGTCGGCTATGCGGCGAAAATCACTGGCGACCGCGCCCAGGCCGAAGTCATCGTGCAAGAGGCCTGGCTGCGCTTCAACCCCGCCACGGCGCTGGGTGGCGGCGGCGGTGGTGCTGGTGTGGGTGGGGCTTGCGCTGTGGGCGGTGGGGTGGTTTATGCGGGGGTACCTGGAGCGGCCCATCGCCCGGCAGCTCACGCACACAATCAGCAAAGCTCACAGATTGACCCCTTCAATGGAGCCGTGAAATGGCTTAAGTGAACAGCATTACCTGAGCCCATTCCTGACCCAAAAGAACGGATCACTGACCTGCCGCGCGACTTGACGCGTCGTATCCATCAACGCCCGCACTTGCAGCCCTGTAGGCTGATAATCGCCTGTAAAGTTTGGCGGTAATGCCCGATCGATTGCCGATTGGGCCCAAGCCCAATCAGGCGGAACATCACCTGCCGCACCATAGAATCGACTCATGCGTTGCGCTTGATCCCGATCACTCATGCCCGCCAAATTCGGCATCCTGCGCCGGTGGTCTGCCTTGCTCTCTCCAGTGAGCATCAGGCTGGCACGCTCAGGCACGCTGCCATGGGAAAACACATCATGCATCACGCCCGGGCTGCGGCGAGGGGGCCGATAAAACTCTGTCCCGATGATTCCCATGTATTGCTCAGCGACAGAGGGCATGTCCTGCCCAAGAGCCGCTGCGGCGCGCCCCAGTTTCTTGAATCGAGCAGTTCCGGTGATCGCGGTTCTCACCGTTCGGGAAGTGTTCTTCAGCGCAACCATTGCCTTGGGGTCCAGCCAGGATGCCAGCTCCTCAGCAATCAGGTGGTTTTGCATCAGCGCCTCGAATGGCGCCAATACCGCCTGGGCCAACCCGTGCACGTGCCCTGAAGGGTCCACCCTGTTCACGGGGTCGGCGCGACAAAAAGCATAGGCATTGATTCCGCCCGCGCCGAACGGGCTGAGGTTGTCTGGAGCATTGAAGCGCCCGAGCGTACCGAGCAATGCCCGGTAGCCGTTACCCAACAGGTAACGCCCCCCGCCCTCCAACCACTCACCCTGCAAGCCCGGCCCGCTGCGCTGCCCATGCACATAGCCCCAGGGCGTAACCGGCAGTGCCGCGCGCCCGTTGGCGAAAGTGCCTAGCACCGTGCGTGTGGTGTCAGTCTGGATCAACATGCTGAATGCTCCCGTTGCGGTGCACTGAGCATATCTGCCGTGGCCGGCCAGGGGACCTAGTGATGTTGAGGGGTAGGCGTGTGTGCCTGAGCGCAAGGGCCCTTCGCCCGGCACAGCCGGCCTCCCACGGGGTCTGTGTTGCTGCAAAAATCAATGGCTTACACAAATCTGGTGGGAGGCCGGCTGTGCCGGGCGATGGGCCAGTCAGGTCATGCGCTCAGTAAAACCACCTGAAGTCATTAGGGCTTTTCACCCCCGATTTAGCGCTCTGATTGCTTAAGTGAACAGCATTACGGCTGTGCCGGGCGAAGGGCCGGCCAGCCTTACACAGTAAAACGCCGCACCAGGCTATTGAACGACGCCGCCAGCCGCGACAGCTCCTGGCTCGAGGCGCTGGTCTGGTTGGCGCCGGCGGCGGTCTGGGTGGAGAGGTCCTGGATGTTCACCAGGTTACGGTCCACTTCCCGGGCCACCGCGGCTTGTTCCTCGGCGGCGCTGGCGATCACCAGATTGCGCTCGTTGATCTGCGACACGCCGCTGCTGATGCGCTCCAGCGCCTGGCCGGCTTCGCTGGCCAGGGCCAGGGTGCTTTGCGCCAGCGCCTGGCTTTTGCCCATGGCCTGCACGGCGTGGTCGGCGCCGCTGCGCACGGCGTTGATCATGGTCTCGATCTCGCCGGTGGAGGCCTGGGTGCGGTGCGCCAGGGCGCGCACCTCATCGGCCACCACGGCGAAGCCACGGCCCTGCTCACCGGCGCGGGCCGCCTCGATGGCGGCGTTGAGCGCCAGCAGGTTGGTCTGCTCGGCAATCGCGCGGATCACGTCGAGCACCTTGCCGATGTCCCGCACCTGCTCGGCCAGCGCGCCCACCTGGGCGGTAGAGGCGTCGATCTCGTGGCTCATGCTGCTCATCGCGCTCACCGCTTCCTGCACTTGGCGCTGGCCGCCCTGGGCCTGGCTGGCGGTGTCGGCGCTCACCTGCGAGGTGCTCGAGGCGTTGCGCGCCACTTCTTCGACGGCGGCGGTCATTTCGTTCACGGCGGTGGCGGCTTGCTGGATTTCATCGTTCTGGCGCACCAGCCCGCGGCTGCTGTCGTCGGTCACGGCGGTCAGTTCTTCAGCGGCGCTGGCCAGTTGCTCGGAGGCGCTGGCGATCTGCGTGACGGTGGTTTTCAGGCTCGCCTGCATGCCCGCCAGGGCGCTGAGCAACTGCCCGGTTTCATCGCTGCCGCGCACCGCGATGGCCTGGGTCAGGTCACCGCTGGCCACCCGCTGGGCAGACGCCACCGCCTGCTGCAACGGCCGGGTGATCATGCCGGTGACGATCAGCCCCAGGCCGATGGCGCAGCACACCGCGATCAACGCGCCGATGGCCAGGGTCCAGGTCACTTCGCTGTTGGTTTGCACCGCCAGCGCCCCGGCTTCACGGGCCTGGCGGCTGTTCGAGTCGATCATGATCTTCAGCTCGCCGATGGCCTTGCGGTAGGCCGGCGTGGCCACGTTCAGCGCCTGGTCGCGGGCCTGGTCGAGGTTACCGGCGCGGGCCGTGGCGATGGCTTGGTCCAGCGCGCTGATGTACGCCGGCCAATCCTGCTCGAAGGCATCACCGGCGGCGCGCTCATCGGCTTCCAGTGGGGTCGCGCGGTACACGCGGAAGTCCCGCTCGGCCTCGGCCTGGTTGTCCTTGAGGGATTTGAGCGTGTCGTCCATCAGTTGCGGCTCAGCCTTCAACGCCGCCAGCGCCAGGGCGCGGTAAAAGTCGCGGTTGGTAGCGATGGCGTTGGCCTTGACCGAGTCGGTCTTGACCACCGACATCAGGTTGTCGTTGAGCAGGGTGTCGACCTGGCTGTTCAGCCGGCTGATGCCGAACTGGCCCAGCAGGCCTACCACCACGGTGATCAGCGCACACAGGCAAAAGGCGACCAACAGTTTTGTTTTGAGTTTCAAGTGGGAGAGCCAGGCCATGGGTGGGTACTCGGCAAAAGGGCACGGGGCGGCCCACCGCGCGGGGCGGGCCTTCAACCGGGGTATCGGCGCACCGGCGCTGGGCTTGAGGGGCGGTACTGCAGTTTCCCACTGCGCACCTAACAATCCATTTTTTCTACACTCTAAAGCCACTAAAAAGGCATTTTATTCAGCACTCAACCTTCCCAGAATGGTTTCACGCGCGGCGTAACGGGCCGCGACAACAAGAATTCGGGAGCCCCCCATGCACCAGCCCTCTTCCGGCCCCCTGGCCGGCATCACCGTCCTCGACCTCAGTGCCTACATCGCCGGCCCCTATGGCTGCTCGCTGCTGGCCGACCAAGGCGCGCGGGTGATCAAGATCGAGCCGCCGGCCGGCGACAACCTGCGCAAGTACCCCTCGACCCTGGCCAGTGAAAGCCGAGCCTTTCTCGGCGTGAACCGCAGCAAGCAAGGCGTGGCGCTGGACCTGAAAACCCCGGGCGGGCGCGATGCGCTGCTGGCGCTGGTGCGCGAAGCCGACGTGCTGGTGCACAACTTCCGCCCCGCCGTGCCGGCGCGCCTGGGCATCGCCTATGAAGACCTCAAGGCGATCAACCCGCGGTTGATCTACTGCAACGTCACCGGCTACGGCAGCCGCGGCCCACTCAAAGACAAAGCCGGCTACGACCAGGTACTGCAGACCATGACCGGCATGTGCGCGGCCCAGGCCAGCGCTGGCGGCGCGCCGGAGATCCTCTACGGCTCGGTGGTCGATTACTACGCCGCGGCGATGGTCGCCGGCGGGGTGAGCTCGGCGCTGTACGAGCGCGAGCGCACCGGGCTGGGCCAGGAGGTGGGTGTGTCGCTGCTGCGCAGCGCCCTGGCGATGCAGTCGGCGCGGCTGGTGTGGGCCGCCAGTGAACCCCGCGCGCTGGACCGCGACATGCGTTCGGGCGGCATCACTGGCCTCCACCCCACCGGCGAGGGTTACCTGTACATCTCGGCCAACACCCCGCACTTCTGGAAGGCCCTCTGCGAACTGACCGGCCTGGGCGAGCTGGCCTTGGACGAACGCTTCGACAGCGTGCGCAAGCGCGCGGAGAATAAAGACCTGCTGATCCCGCAACTGCACCAGGCGCTGCAAGCGCGCAGCGCGCTGGGCTGGGAAGCGCACTTCGGCGAGGCAGTGCCTTGCGCGGCGGCGCGGCGGGTGGAAGACATGTTCGACTTCCCGCAATGCCAGGCCGAGGCACTGGTGACCGACTACCAGCACCCGGTGGTGGGCAGCTATCGCGGCTTTACCCGGGCGGTCGAATTCAGCCGCACGCCGGGGCCGGCGCCGTTCGCCGCGCCGGTGTTCGGCGCCGATTCCGACCAGGTGCTGGCCGAATATGGCTTCAGCGCCGAGCAGTTGGCGGCGCTGAGGGCGCAGGGGGCGGTGCTCTAGCCAGAGGCCCCTGCGCAACCACTGTTTTTCCCACAATCACAACAATCAGGGAACACCCGATGAACCACTCACTGGCCGCGCCGCGCAGCCTGCGCACCCGCTTTACCGAGGGCACCATCAGCCTGTTCGAACGGACCATTCCCGACCCGTTCGTGCTGGCGATCTTCATCACCGTGCTGGTCACCGCGGCGTCTTGGCTGGTGGCCCCGCAGGCCTCCATCGACGCCATGTTCAACGGCTGGTTCAAGGGCTTTTGCAACATCTTCGGCTTTGCCCTGCAGATCACCCTGGTGCTGGTGCTGGGCCACGCCCTGGCCCACGCGCCGTTGATCCAGCGCGGCTTCACCCGGGTGGTGGCGCTGGCGCGCACGCCTAACCAGGCGGCGGCGCTGTTGTTTCTCTGCGTGGCGATCACCTCGTTCTTCAACTGGGGCTTCGGCCTGGTGCTGTCGGCGCTGTTGGCGCGGGAAATCGCCAAGCGCATGCGGGTGGATTTCGCCTGGCTGGTGGCGGCGGGGTTCTCCGGTTGGGTGGTGTGGGCCGGCGGCGTGTCGAGTTCGATCGTGCTTGCGCAAACCACCCCCGGCAGCCCGATGAACGTGGTGCAGAAGATCACCGGCCAGGTGCTGAGCCTGGGCGAGATGGTGTTCGTGCCGTTCAACCTGGTGCCGACCCTGTTCATGCTGGTGGCCATGCCGTTTGTGCTGGCCGCGCTGCGCCCGCGCGATGAAGACGTGATCGCCCTGGACATCAGCCGCCACCCCGACCCGACCCCGCGGGCCAAGCCCCAGGGCGCCCGCAGCTTTGCCCAGCACCTCGAGCACTCGCCACTTGGCAGCCTGCTGATGGGCGCGCTGGGCATCGGCGTGGTGGTGTATGCCGCGTTCGGGCATTTGTCGCTGTCGGGGGTCAACGGGGTGATCGTGGTGATGTTCACCCTGGGCATCCTCCTGCACGGCAGCCCGCTGGCCTACGCTGACGCGGTCAAGGCCGCGGCCAAGCAAAGTGGCTCGATGATGCTGCAGTATCCGCTGTACGGCGGGATCATGGGCATCATGGAGGCCTCCGGGTTGCCGGCGGTGATCGCCAAGGGCTTCGTGGCGATTTCCACCGCGCAAACCCTGCCGTTCTGGAGCTACGTGTGCTCGCTGCTGGTGACCTTCTTGATCCCCAGCGGCGGCGGCCACTGGGCAGTGCAAGGGCCGTTCGCGATCCCGGCGGCGGTCGAGCTGCACGCCTCGCTGGCGGCCACCACCATGGCCGTGGCCATGGGCGAGCAGGTGTCGAACATGCTCCAGCCGTTCTGGGCCGCGCCCTTGGTGGCGATGGCCGGGGTAGGCCTGCAGCGCGTGCTGGGGTATACCTTCGTCACCTTCCTGGTGGCCGCCGTGGCCTACGGCGCCGCCCTGCTCTGGCTGGTTTGAGGGGAACGCCATGCAATTGCCGCCGAACGCCTGCGACGCCCACTTGCACATCATGGACCCGCGCTTCGGCGGCGAGGCGGCGTTCAGCGCCGCCACCTACCAGGCGCTGGCGCAGCCGCTGGGCCTGGCCCGGGCGGTGATCGTGCAGCCGAAAAACTACGGCACCGATAACCGCTGCACCCTCGACGCCATCGCCCAATTCAAGGGCCAGGCCCGCGGCATCGCGGTGCTCACCCCCGAGGTCAGCGACGCCGAGCTACAGCAGTTGCATGCCGGCGGCATCCGTGGGGTGCGCTTCAGCCTGTGGAACCCGGGCAACGCCGTGGTCAGCCTGGGCATGCTCGAGCCGCTGGCGGCGCGCATCGCCGAGCTGGGCTGGCATGTGCAATTGCACCTGGGCCCGGAGCAGGCACTCGATGCCCAGGCGTTGATCGCCCGGCTGCCGCTGCCGGTGGTGTTCGACCACCTTGGCCGGCTGCCGCCGGCGCAAGGCACGCGGCACCCGCTGTTCCGCTTTATCGCCGAGCGGATCGACGCCGGCCAGGCCTGGGTCAAGCTGAGCGGTGCCTACCTCAACACCGCGGTGGGCGCGCCGGCCTACCCGGATGCCAGCGCGGTGGCCCAGGCCTTTGCCGAACTGGCGCCGGAGCGGGTGGTGTGGGGCAGCGACTGGCCCCACGTGACCGAGCACGGCCACGCCGACACCGCCGGCCTGCTGGCGCTGCTGGGGGATTGGGTGGGGGCTGGCGGGCTGCGCCGGGTGCTGGTGGATAACCCCGCGCGGCTGTACGGCTGGGCTTGATGTGCCTGGGCGCCAGGTGCGGTACCATCGGCGCCATGATCATTCCCTTTGATGCCCTCGAACCCGACACCCTGACCCGCTTGATCGAAGATTTCGTCACCCGTGACGGCACCGACAACGGCGATGAAACCCCACTGCAAACCCGCGTGCTGCGGGTGCGCCAGGCCCTGGCCAAGGGCCAGGCGTTCATTGTGTTCGACGGCGAAAGCCAGCAGTGCCAGCTGCTCGCCAAGCACGATGTGCCGCGCGAGCTGCTGGCCGGGCTGTAAGCGGGCTTAGTCCAGTACGGATGGGTCCATCTGGATCATCAGTTCTTTCATCTCTTCGAAGTGCCGCTGCGAGAAGTCGGTAATGCCTTCCCAGCCGCGCGCGGTTTTTTCCGCCACTTCATCCGACAACACCTTCACCGGCTGGCCGGTGGACCACGCCGTGACGAGGATCTGGCAGGCCCGCTCGAGGGTCCAGATGTCGTCGAAGGCCTCGCCCACGGTGGGCGCGGTGACCATCACCCCGTGGTTGCCCATCAGCAAGCGGCTTTTGCCCTGCAGCAAGGCGGCCAGGCGCGCGCCCTCGGCGTCGGTGTCGGCCATGCCGCCGTACATCTCGTCGATCGCCACGCGGTTGAAGTAGCGCGCGGTGTTCTGGTCGATCGGCGGAATGTGCGGGTTGGCCAGGCACGCCACCGCGGTGGTGTACACCGGGTGCAGGTGCAGCACCACGCGCACCTCGGGCAGGCGCTGGTGGATCTGCCCGTGGATCGCCCAGGCGGTGGAGTCGACGTCGGGGCGGTCGGCGCCGGCTGGGTCATCGGCGTTGAGCAGCAGCAGGTCGCTGGCGCGGATGCGCGAGAAGTGCTTCCACTTCGGGTTCAGCAAAAACTGCTTGCCGTCGGCCGAGACCGCGGCGCTGAAGTGGTTGGCCACCGCTTCGTGCATGCCCACGTGGGCGATGATGCGAAAGGTCGCGGCCAGGTCGATGCGGATCTGTTCTTCGTGGGATAAGCCCATGGGGGCACTCCTTGGGGCGTGGCACGGCGTTGAGTGCACTCAGGATCGGCGCGGTGGGCGGTGGCGTCAATTAGGCGATCTTGGGGGGGTGATTAGGATGGGCCTATGCAAGCGCCGCGGTTGGGCTTGACGGCTTGCGGGGGGCTTGAGGGCCCTTCGCCCGGCACAGCCGGCCTCCCACGGATTCTATATTTACAACTAAATCAAATACTTACACAAGCCTAGTGGGAGGCCGGCTGTGCCGGGCGAAGGGCCAGTCAGCCCGTGCGCTTGGTAAAACCACCTAAGAAATCAGCGCTCATCACCCTCAATTTAGCGCTATGATCGCCGCCTTTGCCCCCACCTGCCCTGCCTGCCCATGCCTTTCGACCTCAGCGTTGCCCCCACCACGCTGGCGATTCTCGCCGCCGTGGCGTTCCTTGCCGGTTTCATCGATGCCATCGCCGGCGGTGGTGGCCTGCTCACCACGCCGGCCTTGCTCACCGCCGGGCTGCCGCCGCACCTGGTGCTGGGCACCAACAAGCTCAGCTCGACCTTTGGCGCGGCCACCGCCAGCGTGCAGTTCTACCGGCGCAAACTGTTTCGCCCCAAGCACTGGAAACGCGCCTTCTGGTGCACCCTGGCCGGCGCGCTGCTTGGCGCCGGCACGGCCCATTACCTGCCGGCCGAGTGGCTCAACCGAATGCTGCCGGTGATCGTCTTCGCCTGTGCGCTGTACGTGCTGTTCGGTGGCACGCCGAAGGCGCCGCTGGACGCCGACGCACCGATCGCCAAGCGCCGGCAGATCCCCCAAGGGCTGGGCCTGGGGTTTTACGACGGGGTGGCGGGCCCCGGCACCGGGGCGTTCTGGACGGTCAGCACACTGCTGCTGTACCCGGTGGACCTGGTCCGCGCCAGCGGCGTGGCGCGCAGCATGAACTTCGTCAGCAATGCCGCGGCGCTGGCGGTGTTCATCGCCAGCGGCTCGGTGGATTGGCTGATTGGCCTGAGCATGGGCGTGTGCGTGATGGCCGGGGCGTTCTTCGGCGCCCGCACCGCGATCGGTGGCGGGGCCAAGTTCATTCGCCCGGTGTTCATCTGCGTGGTGCTGGTGCTGACCGCGCGCCTAGCGTGGCAGCACTGGTTCGGCCAGGCCTAGGCGGCGCGCCACGTAGAGGTCGATCAGGTAGCGGGCGATCGAGCGCCCGGCGGGCAGCGCCGGCAGCGCGCGCACGTTGAACCACTGGGCGTCTTCGATCTCGTCGGGCTGCGGCACAATCTCGCCACCGGCGTACTCGGCGTGAAAGCCCAGCATCATCGAGTGCGGGAACGGCCAGCACTGGCTGGCCACGTACTGGATGTTGCGCACCGCCACGCCCACCTCTTCGAACACCTCGCGCACCAGGCAGTCTTCAGCGGACTCACCCGGCTCGGCAAAGCCGGCCAGGGTGCTGTAAACGTTCGCCACAAACCGCGGCGAGCGCGCCAGCAGCACCTCGTCGCCACGGGTGACCAGCACGATCATGCTCGGTGAAATCCGTGGGTAGGCGCGCAGCTCGCACACACTGCAGTACATCGCCCGTTCGCCCGGCACCTGCGTGGTGGCCCGCCCGCAGCTGCCGCAAAAGCGGTGCTCGCGGGCCCAGGTGCCGATCTGCGCGGCGTAGGCCAGCAGGCGGAAGTGCTCGAACTCCGGCTGCAGCATGAACTGGCGCAGGCCCTGCCACTGGCAGCCTTCTACCTGCACCGTGCCGTCGAACTCGAGCAGGTACACCGGCTGGCCGTCGAGGTGGCCGATGCCGTGCTCGAACAGCAGCGGCAGGCCCAGCCCCTTCAGCCAATCGCGGGAGAACAGCGCGCCCTGTGGGTTGAACATAAAGCCCTGCGCCGAGCGCGCGACCGCCAGGCCACCTTCGGCGGCGGTGCCGAGCACCGCGGTTATCCAGCCTTCAGCCATGCTTGGCATCCTTCACGGTCAATCGTCGAAAACCGCTGGCTGGCGGTTCATGGCCGCCAGCAGCGCTTGCTTGAGGTCTGCGCCCTGAAGCATCGCGGCGTTCCAGCTCGCGACGTATTCAAGGCCCTCGTCGATACGGTGGTCGCGCATGTAGTCGAGCATGCGCTTGCTGCCCTGCACGGCCAGCGGTGATTTCGCGGCGATGCTGCGGGCAATGGCAAAGACGCCGGCCTGCAGCTCGGCGTCACTGCCGTACACCCGGTTGACCAGCCCGGCGGCCAGCGCCTCGGCCGGCTCGACCGTGCAGCCAGTGTAGGCCCATTCGCGCAAGCGGCCTTCGCCGACGATCCGCGGCAGCCGCTGAAGGGTGCCAACGTCGGCGGCCATGCCCATGTCGACCTCCTTGATGCTGAAGCGCGCGCTGCTGCTGCAGTAGCGCAGGTCGCAGGCCGCCAGCAGGTCGACGCCAGCACCCAGGCAATGGCCACTGACCGCCGCCAGCACCGGCTTGGCGCACGCGGCCACGGCGCTGAAGGCCGCCTGGAAGCGCAGAATCTGCCGGCGTAACAGCCGCGCGTTGCGCGCCACGTCGTGGCCCAGTTGGGTTGCCACCTGGCCGAGCAAGGCCAGGTCGATGCCGGCGCAGAAGTGCTCGCCATGGGCGCCGAGCACCACCACGCGCACCGCGTCGTTGTCGTCCAGGGCCTGGAACAACCGTGGCAGCTCGTCCCAGAACGGCTGGTCGAGGGCGTTGCGTTTGTCTGGGCGGTTCAGCCGCACCACGGCGATGGCGCCGTCGTACTGCACATCAAGGGCATGGTAGGCCTGCATAAAACACTCCTGGGCTCATGGGCGAACGGCCGGGCCATGATAGCCCCGGCGGGCCCGGCCGGGCCGTGGCGAAAGCGCCAAACTCAAGAAGCCCGCTGCTGTGCCGGCGCGGCCGGCTCGCTGCGTTGGGCGCGGGCCTGGGCCGGGCACTCAGCGCGGTGCAGGTTCAGCGCGGTGTTGATGATGCCGATGTGGCTGAACGCCTGCGGGAAGTTACCCAGCATGCGCTGGCTCAGCGGGTCGTACTGTTCAGCCAGCAGGCCGACGTCGTTGCACAGCCCGGCCAGCCGCAAGAACAGCGCCTCGGCATCGCCTTTGCGGCCCAGCAGCGCGTATACGTCGGCCAGCCAGAAAGTGCACACCAGGAAGGTGCCCTCGCCCGGGGTGAGGCCGTCGTCCACTTCATGGGAGCGATAGCGCAGCACCAGCCCGCCCTGCACCAACTGCTGCTCGATCGCCGCCACGGTGGCGACGAAGCGCGAGTCATCGGCCGGCAAGAAGCCGGTCAGGCCGATCTGCAGCAGGCTGGCGTCGACCTCATCGCCGCCGTAGCTTTGCACAAAGTGGCCACGCTGCGCGTTGAAGCCCTGGGCGCAGACCTGGGCGTGGATTTCATCGGCCACCGCGCGGTAGTGCAGGCTCATCTGCTGGCCTTCCTCGGTGGCCTGGTCGGCCAGGTTGGCGGCGCGGTCGAAGGCGACCCAGGCCATGACCTTCGAATGCACGAACTGGCGCGGCTCGGCGCGGATTTCCCAGATGCCTTCGTCGGGCTTGCGCCAAGCGGTTTCGAGGTAGCGCATGATCAAGCGGAACACCGAGGCGCTGCGCGGGTGGCGCGGCATGCCGCCGCGAATCGCCTGGCTCATGGCATCGGCCACCTCGCCGTACACGTCGAGCTGGGTTTGCGTGGAGGCGGCGTTGCCGATGCGCACCGGGCGCGAGCCGGCGTAGCCGGCCAGCCAATCCAGCTGATACTCCGGCAGCCGGCGCTCGCCGCCCAGGCCGTACATGATCTGCATCTGCTCGGGGCTGCCGGCCACCGAGCGCAGCAGCCATTCGCGCCAGGCGCTGGCTTCCTCGAGGTAGCCCAGGTTGGTGAAGGCGAGCAAGGTCATGGTGGCGTCGCGCAGCCAGCAGAAGCGGTAATCCCAGTTGCGCTCACCGCCCAGGCTTTCCGGCAGCGAGGTGGTGGCGGCGGCGACGATGCCGCCGCTGGGCTGGTAGGTCAGGGCCTTGAGGGTCAGCAGCGAGCGCTTCACCTGGGCGGTGAAGCGGCCCAGGTCGGGGCAGCGCCCGGCGAATTCGCGCCAGTACTGCTCGCTGTGCTGAAGCGCCTGTTCGGCGTCGAACGCCTCGGCCAGCGGCAGGGTGGAATTCTGGTGGCTGAGGGTGAACACCAGGCGGTCGCCGGGGCGCACGGTGAATTGGCTGGTGGTGTGGTGGTCGCGGGCTTCGAGTTCCTTGGCGCTGTACAGCACCAGCCGCTCGGGCCCGGCCACGGCGCTGAGCACCCGCTCGCGCGGCTGCTCGACCCAGGGGATGCTACTGCCGTAGTCGAAGCGCATGGTCAGGTCCATGGCCATCGGCACCTCGCCGTCCAGCCCAACCACGATGCGCACCACGCTGTTCTGGCTGTGGCCCACCGGCATGCAGTCGATCAGCAGCGCGCGGCCCGTGGCGGTGCTGAAGGTGGTTTCGAGGATCAGCGTGTCTTCGCGGTACTGCCGGGCCACCGTGGCCTCACCGGCCGGGCCGATGCGCCAGCGGCCGTTGTCTTCATCGCCCAGCAACGCGGCAAAGCACGCCGGGCCATCGAAGCGCGGAAAGCACAGCCAGTCCAGTGAGCCGGTTTTGTCGATCAGGGCAGCGGTGCGGCAATTGCCGATCAAGGCATAGTCTTCGATCAGAGCAGGCATGCAGGCGGGTACCTCTGGTTTTTTTAAAATGCAGTCACACCCTCGGCAGGATCAGGCGCTCGATGGCCCGGGCAACACCGTGTTCGGTGTTGCTGGCGGTCACCGCGCCGGCTTCGGCCTTGACCGCGTCGCTGGCCTGGCCCATGGCAATGCCGAGGCCGGCGCGGCGGAACATCGCCACGTCGTTGTGGCCGTCGCCGAGGGCGGCGGTTTGCCCCAGCGGGATGTTCAAGTGCTCGGCCAGGCTGGCCAGGGCATCGCCCTTGTTCGCCGCCAAGGCGGTAACGTCGAGGTAATAGGCCTGGGAACGAGCGGCCAGGGCCTGGCCTTGCAAGGCCTGCTGGGCCTCGCCTTCCAGGCGTTCGAGCAGGGCGAAGTCGGCGCAGGTGGCCACCAGCTTGTCGGCCCGCTCCAGGTACGGCTCGAAGCTCGGCACCTGGGTCGGGCCGTAGCCGAGGGTGGTGTGTTCTTTTTCCAGGTAGGCGGCGCCCAGTTCGGTCACCAGCCACTGGTCATCGGCGAACAGCCACACCGCCACTGGGTGCTGGGCAAACAGCGCCAGGGCGGTGCGCAGCGCCTGGGGGGCGATGAAGTGGCGCAGCAGGTAGCTGCCGTCGGGGTTGACCAGGGTGCCGCCGTTGAAGGCGGCGGTGGCGACGTCGTCGATGCCCAGCGCCTGCACCTGGGCGCGCATCGCCCGCGGCGGGCGGCTGCTGGCCAGGCTGAAGTGGCAGCCGGCGGCGCGCAGCTGGGCAATCGCCGCGCGCACCGGTTCGCTGATGCTGTGGTCGGGCATCAGCAGGGTGCCGTCCATGTCGCTGAGTACCAGGCGCAGCGGCCCGCCGCTCATCCGAGCGGCTGCCATTTGCGCCCGTCACGGGCCAGCAACTGGTCGGCGGCATCGGGGCCCTCGCTGCCGGCCGGGTACTCGTGCACCTCGCCGCCCTCGGCCCAGGCATCGAGGAACGGCTGCACCACGCGCCAGCCGTTCTCGATGTTGTCGGCGCGCTGGAACAGCGTCTGGTCGCCGGTCAGGCAGTCGTAAATGAGGGTTTCGTAGCCGGTCGACGGCGCCATCTGGAAGTAGTCTTTGTAGGCAAAGCCGAGTTTGACATCTTCCATCACCAGCGCCTGGCCTGGGCGCTTGGCCTGCAGGTCGAAGTACATGCCTTCGTTGGGCTGGATCTGGATGGTCAGGTAGTTGGGCTTGAGCCGGTCTACCTCGGTGTCACGGAACTGCGCATAGGGCGCCGGCTTGAAGCAAATGGCGATCTCGGTGTCGCGCACGCCCAGGCGCTTGCCGGTGCGCAGGTAGAACGGCACGCCAACCCAACGCCAGTTGTCGACCATCACCTTCAGCGCCACGTAGGTTTCGGTGCGGCTGTCGGGCTCGACCTTGGGCTCTTCGCGGTAGCTGGCCAGCTTGCCGTTGTTGGCGTACTGGGCGCGCACCGAGTTGGCCCGGGCTTCTTCCTTGCTCCAGGGGCGGATCGAGGCGATCACCTTGGCTTTTTCACCGCGCACCGCGTCGGCGCCAAACGCCGCCGGCGGTTCCATGGCGACCATCGCCAGCAACTGGAACAGGTGGTTCGGGACCATGTCGCGCAGGGCGCCGGTGCTGTCGTAAAAGCTGCCACGGGTTTCGACCCCCACCGTTTCGGCGGCGGTGATCTGCACGTGGTCGATGTAGTGGTTGTTCCAGAACGCTTCGAAAATCCCGTTGGAGAAGCGGCTGGTCATGATGTTCTGCACCGTTTCCTTACCCAGGTAATGGTCGATGCGGTAGATCTGCGCCTCGCTCATGTCTTGCAGCAGGTCGCGGTTCAGCGCCTCGGCCGAGGGCAGGTCGTGGCCAAAGGGTTTTTCCACCACCACCCGGCGGTAGGCTTCCGGGCGCTCGTACAGCAGCCCGGCGCGGCCCAGCCGGCGCGACACTTCGCGGAAGAACCGCGGCGAGGTGGCCAGGTAGAACACCGCGTTGCCGGTGCCGGTTTCCTGAATCTTGCGGCCGATGGCCTGGTAGGTTTCGTCGTCGGTGAAGTCACCGGTGAGGTAACTGATGCGCTCGGCCAGCTTGCCCCAGACCGCGGGGTCGATGGCGTTGCCGGCGGTGTCGGGGTTTTTCGCGCGGGCCTGTTCGAGGATGAAATCGTGCAGGCGCTGGGCGAACTCGGCGTCGCCGACCTGGTTGTGGTCAACCCCAACGATGTGCAGGTTGTCATCGAGCAGCCCGTCGCGGGCCAGGTTGTACACTGCTGGCATCAGCAACCGCTTGACCAGGTCGCCGTGGGCGCCGAACAGGAACAGGGTGGAAGGGGGAGCCGGGTCGACCTTGGATTTGCCTCGCTTCATTGCGCTACCTCGATCTGAACGGGAACACCACGCCCCGGCCGCGATGGCCGGGGCGCTGCTGTGTGCTGTTACTTCTTGACCTCGATGTGGCCGCCAAAGCCGAAGCGCATGGCCGAGAGCATCTTGTCGCCGTAGGTGGCGTCCTGGCGGGAACGGAAGCGCGCGAACAACGACGCGGCCAGCACCGGTGCTGGCACCGCTTGCTCGACGGCGGCGTCGATGGTCCAGCGGCCTTCACCGCTGTCGCTGACCGAACCGGAGTAGTTGGCCAGGTCCGGGTCGCCGACCAGGGCGTCGGCGGTCAGATCAAGCAGCCACGACGACACCACGCTGCCGCGGCGCCAGACCTCGGCGATGTCGCCCATGTTCAGCGCCAGGCGCTGGTCTTCGGGCAGTTGCTCGCTGTCTTTGGTCTTGAGGATATCGAAGCCTTCGGCGAAGGCCTGCATCATGCCGTACTCGATGCCGTTGTGGATCATCTTGACGAAGTGCCCCGAACCCACCGGGCCGGCATGGATGTAGCCATGCTCGGCGCGCGAGTGCTCGCCTTCGCGGCCCTTGGTGCGGGGGATGTCGCCTACACCTGGGGCGAGGGTGGCGAACAGCGGGTCGAGGCGTTCGAACACTTCGGTTTCAGCGCCGATCATCATGCAGAAGCCGCGCTCCAGGCCCCACACGCCGCCGGAGGTGCCGACGTCGACGTAGTGCAGCTGCTGCTCGGCCAGGGCCTTGGCGCGGCGGATGTCATCTTTGTACATCGTGTTGCCGCCATCGATGATCACATCGTCCGGCTCGAGCAGGCTGGCGAGCGCGTGGATGGTTTCTTCGGTCGGCGCGCCGGCGGGGAGCATCACCCACACCGCCCGCGGCCGTTCCAGTTGGGCGACCAGGTCGGCAAGGTCCTTGGCCGGCTGGGCACCATCGCCCGCCAGTGCCTGGACCGCTTGCTCGCTGCGGTCGAATACCACCGTGCTATGACCGCCGCGCATGAGGCGTCGCGAAATATTGCCACCCATGCGACCCAGTCCCACGATTCCCAATTGCATGCCGGTAACTCCAAGAAATAAGAAAAAGCCCTGACAGCTTATCGCAGAGCAGCGGATGTTCGTTAGTCCGAGTGCGCTTTCGAAGGTTTCGTGAAACCTGCGCCAGCACCAGCCGACAAACGGTTGGCGCCACGAAAACCACGCCGCACGGGCACTTGCGGGAAAAAACCGAAAAGGCACGCGGACCCTGAAAAATAAAAAAGTTCCCAACGCGCCCTAAAGAAATCATTATCCGCCCCGACAACGGTAGCAGCCAGGTTGATTGCTGTAAGGCAAAACCCACGGCCAAGGCCGTCTAACACCACCCTCTGCGCTTTGAGGTGCACCATGGGAACCGTAGTAGCCGCAAACATTCCGCAAACCCTGTATGTTTCCGTTCGCCGCGACGAGCTGAACGAACTCAAGGACCAGCGCGACGCGCTGGCCGCCGAGGTCGCTCACCTGACCGCGCTGCTGGTGCAAGCCCAGCGTGAAGTGCTCGCCTACCAGGGCCAGGCGCGTATCGCCTAAGCCCGGCCGCTGGCAAACGAAGCCGCGCCATCCCCCAGGGGTGGCGCGGCTTCGTCGTTACTGGGCAGTCAGCGCGCCGGGGAACAGCTCGCGCACCACCGCCTCGGGCAGGCGCCCGCGGTAGATGGCCGTGACCTGCTGGCCGGCGCTGGCCTGCTGGCGCTGCAGGTTCAGGCCGTCAAAGCGTTGCGCTTCGGTTTTCAGGTGGGCGGCCAGCAGGCGCCCGCTGTTGTCGTAATGAAAGTGCGCGTACCACAACGGCTGGCCCTGAGCGTCGCTGATCACCGCCTCGCGCAGTTGCTCCCCTTCGCTTTTGCGCCCCAGTGGCCGGGCCGGGCCGGCGGCGCCCAGCCGCGCTTCACCGAGCGCACTGAGGTACTGCAGCGCCGCGGCGGTGGGCTTGCCCATCAGGTAGGTGGCCACGCGCAGCCGCTTGCCCTCCTCGCGCAGCTGCGCCGCCTGGTTGTTCATCGCCAGGGCCAGGCGCTCGGCCGAACCGGCCTCGGTGGCGACGTCGGTTTCATTGCTGCGGCCCACGGCCTGGTCGATCCTCTCGGCCAGCGCCTCCAGTGATTGCGCCGGGCCGGTCAGCAGCTCTTCCATCTCCACGGCGATGCGCTCGGCGCTGAGCCAGCGCTGGGCGCGGCTGATCAAGCCCGGCGCGGCCGCCAACTGGCGCTCAGCGTCACGAACCATGGCGGCCAGTTCGTGGGTGCGCGGTGCCAACTGCAGCCGCGCCAGCGCTTCGGCGGCTTCGACCGGCTCGCGGCTGACCTCGGGGGCCGGCGCCTCGCCACTGGTGCCGGGCCGGGCGCCACTGCTCTGGCCTGGGCGGCGCCCGGGTTGGCTGGCCACCTTGTGCGCGCGGCGGCTGCTTTTGCGCTGCTGTTTGCGCTGCAGGCGGCGGGCACGCAGGTCACTGTCAAGCACGCTGGCCAGTTGCGCCTCGACCTCGCCGCGCAGCGCCGCCAACTCCGTGATGAGCTTGCCCAACCAGGGCGCCTCGGCCAGGCTGGCCTCACCCTCACGGGTAAAGGCCAGGCCGTCCTCGGCGCCCGCCAATTCGCCAGCGAGGGTTTCGAGCCGCGCCGCGGCCTCTGCCCAGCCTGGCGGTGCACTGCCCGGAGCGTTGCGGCCGGATAACTCATCGAGCAACTCATTGAAGCGGTGCACCGTTTCACGGGCCTGAATCAAATAATTGCGCACTGGCCCGGCCGCGGCGCCAGCGTCGATGACTTCCTTGAGCCCCAGGTTGCCCCAGATCTGCAACCGCGACCACCGCCAGTCCAAGGTATTGGGCAGCGAGGCGATGTCATCGAGCAAGGCATCACGATGCTTCGGCCCATCGCCAGGCAGTTGCCCCAAGGCCTCGCTTTCGGCGTCGAGGCGGTCGTTGACCTGTATGAGCTCATCCAGCCACTGCGCGGTGCTGCGCAGGTACTCCAGGTAACTGGCATCGTCGAGGGTTTCGGTGTAATCGGCCGGATGCGCTTCGCGGCGCAGCAAGGTGTGCTCCACCACCTGCAACTGGCGGTTGCGGGCGATGTCCAGCAGCAGCGCGATGCGTGCCTGCTTGATCGAGGCCAGCCGCTCAACGTAGCGCGGCACCACCACCTCACGGTTGACGCTCAGCAGTTGCTGCTCGATCGCGTCGGTGCCCGCAATCGCCTGCTGGGCGCGGCCATGGTAGTTCTCGCGCAAGCGGTTGGCTTGCTCCAGGCGGTCCGGGTGGGTACCGGCCAGGGTGCGGTTGATCAACTCATAAGTGAAGATCATCTGCTGGGTTTGCTGTTTGGCGCGGTCGATCCAGGCAGTCAGTTCGGCCTGGAACCGCGCCACCCTGGCCCTGCCCTCGCCGCCTGCGCGCACCTGCCCGCCACGTAGGCGCAGGCCGAGGTCCAGGCGCCAGCGCCCCGCCTCATCGCGGCTGACCGCCGGGCCCGGGCCATCCGGCTGGGCGGGGTCGACGATTTGCCCCTGCCCGGGGCGCTCACCGAGCGCCACCTCGAACCAGCCTTCGGCCAACGGCGCCAACAGCCGGTTACCGTCCAGCACCAGGCCCTGGGCCGGGCCGCTGGGGGCCGGCTCCGCCGCCGGCGCCGGCACCTGCATGGCCAGCAAGGCGTTGCGCCGCTCGGCCGGCAATTGCCCAAGCGCCTCGCTCCAGCCCAGCACCAAGGGGCTATTGGGCTGCTGGGCAAACAGGCTGGCGGCGGCCCAGCGCGGCGCCGGCAGGGTGCCGGCCGGCGCCGCGCTGGCTTCGGGTGGGCGGCCCCACTTGCCGGGCACGTGCAGGGCCTCGGCGAACACGAAGAACGCCAGGTTGAACAGCAGATCGGTGAAGGCCGCTTCGCGGCTGGCCGGCTGCGGGTCCGCCTCGGCCCGCAGGGCTTCGCCGAGCACTTCGAAGGCCTGCAGCATCCACCCGGCCGTGGCGATGGGGCCACTGAGCACCGGCAGCAGGCTGTTGAACAACACCCAGCCGAGTTGGCTGTACGACAGCCAGCGATTCTCTTCATTGGACACCGACTGCCGGTCGGCCACGCTGAGCAGCGCCTGCACACACTCGTCGTACACCACCCCGGGCCAGTCGCCATCGATGCGCTGCTCACGCAGTGCCGCCGGGCCCGGCACCGGCAGCGGCGCAAACTCGCTGCCTTGGCCAAAGCGTACGATGTGGGGCTCGTCCAGCCCGCCCGCGGTATAGCGGGCGCGCACATCGTCCGCCAGCCAGGCCAGCACCTGCTCACGCAAGGCGGGCTCCTGGCGCACGGCGGTGTCCAGCGCGTGCAGGTCAGGAAACTCGCGCAGCACCTGCCGGGCCAGCGGGGTGTACAGCACCCGTGGCCCGTCGCTGCCGTCGAGCGGGGCGAACAGGTACACCCCGCGCACCACGTCCAGCGCGGCGCCGGGCTGGGCCTGCAGCGCCACCCGGCAAAGTACCGCGCCGGCGGCGCTGTCTGGCCACGGCAGGCTGGCGTGGCGCAGCCGCTGCACCCCGGCCTCGGTAAAGCCGGCTTCTTGCTGTAACTTCAGCCGCAGTGCCGCGTGGGGTAACTGCACTTGCACCTGGCTGGCAAACGCGCTGCGCCGGCCGGCGCCTTCCTCGGTACTCGCCAGCAAGTGCTCACGCAAGTAGGCCAGGTAGGTACTGCCGGCATCCACCGCCTGGACCAGCCGCTGCACTTCATCGGCATCGCACCAGGCGGGCAACTCGGCGCCTGCCGCCGGGCTGACGGCAAGGTTGCCACCGGGGCGGCTGGCAAGGTTGGTGAGCGCCAACTCAACCCAGCCGAAGTGGCGTACCTGCAGGTCGGAATCGCCCGCGTTGACGATGTTGAGCAAGGCGTTGGGCACGGTCAGCAATTGAATGTCTACGTCCTCGAGTGCCGGCCAGGGGCCCAGCGGGTGGTCGTGGCGCATCTGCTGGGCGAGGCGCTCGGCAGCGAAGGCTTCGATCGGCTGCAACCCGGCGAGCATGCCCTGCACCGTGCCGGCCGCCTGGCCCAGCGCCAGTTGGCCGAGGCCGGCAGCGAAGTGGCGTTTGTCGTGCAACGAGGCGCCCTGCAACCAGCCGGGCAACTGGGCGTTGATCAGTTGCCCGGCGGTCGAGGCTTGCTGCGAGTCGAGGTCTGCCAGGCTGGTGAGCAGTTCGCAGCCGGTGGCCAGGTCGGGGCCACCCGCCGAACTGTGCAACAGGGCTTCGCGCAGCAGCGGCAACTGGCTGATCTGCTGCTCGAGCAAGCGCCGCGCCATGGCCTCGAAGGTATCGCCCAACGGCGCCTGCAGGGATAGCTGCGGTTGCGCCGCGAAGACCGCCTCGCCAAGGTAGCCGGCCAGGTACAGGCACAGCGCTTCGCTGCTGGGGTGGCGGGCAAACCCGGCGACCGGCGACCAGCTCAGCCACGGCCCGGCTTCGCCGTGCAAGGCCAAGGCCAGGCACGGGTTCAACTCAGGCGGCAGGCCCGGCAGGATGCTCGCCGTCGCCACTTCGAGAAACCCCGCACCGGCCGGCAACGCCTGGTCGCGCTGGGCCAGGGCGATAAACGCCTGGGCCTTATCGGCCTGCACCTGGCCCGCGCGCTCGGCCACCGCCACGGCGGCGCGGGCCTCTTCGCGCAGGTGCTCGGCCAGCCAGGCCCACTGGCTCACGCCCTGGCTGTCATGGCGGTTCCAGAACGCCAGCAACTCTTGGGCAAACTCGCCCATCAGGCGGTCACCCCAGGCATCCAGCCAGCGCTCCAGGTCGACCATGTGCAGCGCCAACTGCCGTGGGGTTTCGGCACCGGCCTGGTCGGTGACGAAGTGGAAGCCCTCCACCAGGTTGAAGGTCATCGCCTGGATATAGCGGTCGATCAGCACCCAGGGCAAGCCGCTGCAGGCATAGCCTTCAAACTGCGCGGGGTCGTTGTCGCGGTATTGCGGGATGGCCAGGGACAGGCCGGCCACGCTCAGGGTGTGCTCGGGGTAGTCGGCGTCGAGCTCGGCCTGCAGCAGCCGGGCGGCAGTACCATACAGCGTAGGGCGCCCGGCAAAGCGCCGGCCGACGGCGCCGGCCAGGGTGGCGCGGCGGGTGACTTCGGGGAGGATCGATAAGGTGTCGTACATGGGCTGGGCCTTGGGTGAAAGGGCCCGCATTCAAGCCTTGCCGCGTGTGCGCGGGGTGATAGGTATTTGTGGTTTTCCCTGAGGGGGCTTGGCCCGGCGTAGGCTGCTGATCTTGTGCACGAGCATCAGGGCCTATCGCCCGGCACAGCCGGAGTGCCGGACCACGGCCTCCCACCAGATCTGTGTAAGTCATTGATTTATTTGGGCAACACAGAACCCGTGGGAGGCCGGCTGTGCCGGGCGATGGGCCCTCAAGCTCGTGCACCAACGCCGCACAACTCACCGGCTGCTTCCCCGAAAATCCCGCTTAAACGTTAAACCCAAGACCAACGGTCGCCCCGCGCGCTAACTTTCCTGCCAGCCAAGCGGCGTTTTGCCAGCGCCGCTCTACACTCAGCTTTGCACCCCCGCGGCTGTACGGAATTTTCCCCAAAAAAAACCTGAAACTTCTGATGCGCCGCGCAGGTCAGCTTTAAGGTAAGCCGCAGCCCACGTGCGTTAGCCCAGCGCCGCGGCCTACCCTTCTCGTGTTTTCGATGAACGCCTACGGCCGGGCCGAGGTGGCGGGCTGTTGTGCCTGCCCTTTGCATGGAAAAACAACGGGAACGGATTAAAACGAAAAATGAGTATTGCCAGATGTAACTTTGACAACTTCGGGAGAAAGTAATGATCAGTGCCGCTGTCGAAACCCACGGAGAACGCTTCAATCAGCAGGCCGCCGAGCTTCACTCGCTGCCGGCCATCACTTCGACGAGCAAGGTACTGCAGGCCGACCCGACCACCCACATCAACCGCAAGCGGGTGCTGTTCGTGACCTCGGAAATGGCCGACCTGGTCAAGAGCGGTGGTTTGGGCGATGTGTCCGCCGCGCTGCCACGGGCCATGGCGCACTTGCATGACGTGCGCGTACTGATTCCCGGCTACCCGCAGGTGGTCAACAGCGGCCACCCGATCCACACCGTCGGCGAGCTCGGCGGCCACGCCGCGCTGCCGCCGTGCAAGCTCGGGCGCATGGACATGCCCGACGGCCAGGTGATCTACGTGCTGCTGTGCCCGGAGCTGTTCGAGCGCGACGGCACGCCCTACGGCGCCAACAACGGCCGCGACTGGCCCGACAACCACATTCGCTTCGCCCGCCTGGGCCTGGCCGCCTGCGAAATCGCCGCCGGCCACGCGATGGTGCACTGGAAGCCCGATCTGGTGCACGCCCACGACTGGCCCGCGGGCTTGGCGCCGGCCTACATGCATTGGCGTGGGGTGAACGTGCCCACCCTGTTCACCATCCACAACCTCGCCTACCAGGGCGTGGTCAGCCTGGCCTGTTGCCCCGAGCTGGGCATCCCCGAGCACGCGCTGCAGCAGGAAGGCATGGAGTTCTACGGCAAGCTGTCGTTCCTCAAGGCGGGCCTGGCCTACTCCAGCCACATCACCACGGTGAGCGCCACCTACGCCAAGGAAATCACCACCCCCGAATTCGGCTGCGGCCTCGACGGCTTCCTGCGCAGCAAGGCCCACCAGGGCCTGCTCGGCGGCATCCCCAACGGCATCGACGAAAGCTGGGAAGCCGCCACCGACACGCACCTGATCGCCCCGTTCAGCCTTAATGACTGGGACGGCAAGCGGGTCAATGCCGACTACGTGCGCGAGCTGTTCGAGATCGACGCCGGCGACGGCCCGCTGTTCGCCGTGGTGTCGCGGCTGGTGTACCAGAAGGGCCTTGACCTGACCATCGGCGTGGCCGACTTCATCGTCGAGCAAGGCGGCCAGATGGTCATCATCGGCCGCGGCGAGCCGGAAGAAGAACAAGCCATGCGCGAGTTGGCCAAGCGCCACCCGGGCAAGGTCGGCGTGCGCATCGGCTTCAACGAAACCGAAGCGCGGCGGATGTTCGCCGGCAGCGACTTTCTGCTGATGCCGTCGCGCTACGAGCCCTGCGGCCTCAGCCAGATGTACGCACAACGCTTCGGCTCGCTGCCGATCGCGCGCAACACCGGCGGCCTGGCCGACACCATCGAAGATGGCGTGACCGGCTTTTTGTTCGACGAGCCGAGCATCGAGGCCTACCGCGAGGCGGTGGCCCGCGCCCTTTACACCTACAGCAAAGATGACCTGCTCGGCGCGATGCGCTGCCGCGCCATGACCCAACCCTTCAACTGGAGCCAGGCGGTAGAACCCTACGCCGAGCTGTACGTGAAGTTGGTACAACGCGCCGTTGCCCGGCAGGGACGATTCTGATCGCAGGAGTGGCTGGATGTTGCAAACCGAAAACTGGGGCCACGGTGCCTTGAGGCTGGAATCGGGGCTGACGCGTTTTTCGCTCTGGGCCCCAGACGCTGACACCGCCAGCGTCGAATTCGAAAACGGGGTGTCGTTGCCGATGCTGCCCAAGCCCGAGGGCTGGTTCGTGATCGAAACCAGCTGCCCGGCCGGCAGCGCCTACCACTACGAAGTGACCCACGGCACCGACTCTATGAAGGTGCCCGACCCCGCCTCCCGCGCCCAGCAAGACGACGTACACTCCCCCAGCCTCACCGTCGACCCCGACAGCTACGCCTGGCGCCACACCCACTGGACCGGGCGGCCTTGGCACGAGGCGATCATCTATGAGCTGCACGTCGGCGCCATGGGCGGCTTCGACGGCGTGCGCGCGCAACTGCCACGGCTGGCGGCGCTGGGCATCACCGCCATCGAGCTGATGCCGATCAACGAGTTCTCCGGCCACCGCAACTGGGGCTACGACGGCGTGCTGCCTTACGCCCCGGAGGCCAGCTACGGCACCCCCGACCAGCTCAAGCAGTTGATCGACGCGGCCCACGGCCACGGCATCATGGTGCTGCTCGACGTGGTGTATAACCACTTCGGCCCCGACGGCAACTACCTCGGGGTATACGCCAAGTCGTTCTTCAATGAAGACAAACATACCCCCTGGGGCGCGGCGATCGACTTCAGCCGCCCACAGGTGCGGGAGTTCTTCATCGATAACGCGCTGATGTGGCTGTTCGAGTACCGCTTCGACGGCTTGCGTTTCGACGCCGTGCACGCGATCGAGTCACCCGACTTCCTCCAGGAAATGGCCAAGCGCATCCGCGCCCGCACGCCCCATGGCCGGCACATTTACCTCACCCTGGAAAACGAACACAACCAGGCCAGCCTGCTGCGCCAGGGCTATGACGCGCAGTGGAACGACGACGGCCACAATGCCCTGCACGTGCTGCTGACCGGTGAAACCGACCATTACTACGCCGACTACAAAGACGACACCATCGCCAAGCTGGCCCGCTGCCTGGCCTCGGGCTTCGTTTTCCAGGGCCACCTCAACCGCCATGGCGTGGCCCGCGGCGAGCCCAGCGGGCACCTGCCGCCGAAAGCCTTCGTGCTGTTCTTGCAGAACCACGACCAGATCGGCAACCGCGCCTTTGGCGAGCGCCTGGCGCGGCTGTGCCCGGCGCCGGCGCTGCGCGCCGCCACCACCCTGCTGCTGGCCAGCCCGATGATCCCGCTGATGTTCATGGGCGATGAGTGGGCCGCCGAGCAGCCGTTCCAGTTTTTCACCGACTTCCACGACGAACTCGCCGATGCCGTGCGCAACGGCCGGCGCAAGGAGTTCGCCGACCTCGCCGCGTTCCAGGACCCCGCCCAGCGCGAGCGCATTCCCGACCCCAACGCCCTGGCCACCTTCGAAGCCTCGGTGCCGGCCTGGAACGACTTCGCCGCGCAGCAACATGGCCCATGGGTCAGCCTGTACCGCGAACTGCTCACCCTGCGCCGCCGCGAGCTGTTCGAGCGGCTACCGGGCAGCCGCCCGCTGGGCTGCAAGGTGATCGGCCCGAAGGCGCTCAGCGCGCGCTGGCGCCTGGGCGACGGCAGCGGCTGGCAGATCGACCTCAACCTGGGCAGCGACAGCCTTGACGCGCCACTGCCCTTCCCCACCTACCGGATGTTCGACAGCCGCGAAAACCCGCAGGGCGAACTGGACCGGCTGCCCGGCTATTGCGCCGTGGTCAGTTTGATCCCCGCCGATGCCATGGAGACGTAACCGATGGCGCATGACGCTCTGGAACACCTGGCCAAGCTCGCCGGCATCGCTGTGGAATGGGTCGACGCCAACGGCCACGCGCAACGGGTACAACCCGAGGTGCTGCGCCGCGTGCTCGGCGCCCTGGGCCACCCGGCCGAAGACGACGCCGCCATCGGCCACAGCACCGCCGAGTTGCAAAACACCCTGCAAGGCAGCACCCTGCCGCCGCTGCTCACCGCCGACTATGGCCAGCCGCTGGCGCTGGCCCGCTGGTTCGCCGCTGGCGATGGCTGCCGGGTGCTGCAGGAAGACGGCGCCGAGATCGAACTCAAGCTCGATGCCCAGGCGCAACTGCCCGGGCTGCTGCCGGTGGGCTACCACCAACTGCGCGTGCAGGGCCGCGACTTCAGCGTGGCGGTGGCCCCGGCGCACTGCTACAGCGCCCAGGACGTGGCCGCCAGCGAGCAGCCGCGGCTGTGGGGGCTGGGGGTGCAGTTGTACTCGCTGCGCCGCGCCGGCGACGGCGGCTTTGGCGACACCCTGGCGCTGGAGGCGCTGGTCAGCGCCGCCGGCCAACGCGGCGCCGACGCCCTGGCGATCAGCCCGATGCACGCGATGTTCTCCAGCGACAACGGCCATTACAGCCCCTATTCGCCCTCGAGCCGGTTGTTTCTCAACAGCCTTTACGCCGCCCCGGCCAGCGTGCTCGGCGAGGCCGCGGTGTGCGAAGCGTTGGAGCGCACCGGGTTGGGCCGCACCTTCGCTGAGCTCGAGCGCCTCGAACTGATCGACTGGCCGGCCGCCGCCGGCGCCAAGCAAGCCTTGCTGCGCAGCCTGTTCGACGCCTTCGTGGCCGGCCACAGCCCGCTGCGGCAAGACTTCGAAGCGTTCCGCCACAAGGGCGGCGAGGCGCTGGAAAACCACTGCCGCTTCGAGGCCCTGCAAGCCGAATGCGCGCGCAAGGGCGAAGCGCAAGACTGGCGCCAGTGGCCCGAACACCTGCGCCACCCCCGCGCCGAAGCGGTGGCCGCGTTCGCCGCCGAGCACGCCGACGAGGTGGCCTACTACGCCTTTTGCCAATGGCTGATCGCCCGCTGCCTGGAAAACGCCCAGCAAAAAGCCCGCAAGAGCGGCATGGGCGTGGGCCTGATCGCTGACCTCGCGGTCGGTGCCGACGGCGCCGGCAGCCAGGCCTGGAGCCGCCAGGACGAACTGCTCGCCTCGCTCACCGTCGGTGCGCCGCCGGATGTACTGAACCGCGCCGGGCAAAGCTGGGGCATTTCTGCGTTCTCCCCCGAGGGCCTGGTGCGCCATGGCTTCCGTGCGTTCATCGAGATGCTGCGGGCCAACTTCGCCCACGCCGGCGGCCTGCGTATCGATCACGTACTGGGGCTGAACCGCCTCTGGGTGATCCCCCAGGGCGACTCGCCCAAGGCCGGTGCCTACCTGCACTACCCGCTGCAAGACATGCTGCGCCTGCTGGCGCTGGAGTCACACCGGCACCAGGCGATCGTGCTCGGCGAAGACCTCGGCACGGTGCCCGATGGGCTGCGCGAGCAACTGGCGGCGCGGCGCATTCTGGGCATGCGCGTGCTGCTGTTCGAACAGCACCACACCGGCCACTTCAAGCGCGTCGAAGAATGGCCCGACAACGCCCTGGCCACCAGCAGCACCCATGACCTGCCGCCACTCAAGGGCTGGTGGCGCGCCAACGACATCGACTGGAACCAGCGCCTGCGGCTGATCGATGCCAACGTTGAGCAGCACTGGCGGGAAAGCCGCGGCCATGAGCGCAATGGCCTGCGCCACACCCTGGGGCAAGACCCACAGAACTTCCGTGAAGAACATCAGGGCAGCGACGAGGCGGACCCGTTGATCGACGCCAGCGTGCGCTTTCTCGGCCACACCCGCGCGCCGTTGGTGCTGCTGCCGATCGAAGACGCCCTCGGCCTGGTCGAGGCGCCGAACCTGCCCGGCACGATAGACGAACACCCCAACTGGCGGCGGCGCCTGCCCGCCCCCTGCACCGAATTACTGGATACCCCCGATGCCGCGCGACGCCTTGAACTGCTGGCCGCGGCCCGGCAACAAGCCCAGGACCGAAACCGATGAAAGCACTGAGCGCGACCCTGCGGCTGCAATTTCATAAAGGCTTTACCCTCGACGACGCGGTCCCCCTGGTGCCCTACTTCCACCGCCTGGGCATCAGCCATGTGTATGCTTCCCCCCTGCTCAAGGCGCGCCCGGGCTCGATGCACGGCTACGACGTGGTCGACCCGACCCAGGTCAACCCCGAGCTGGGTGGCGAAGCGGCGCTCAAGCGCTTGGTGGCGGCGCTGCGCGAACACGGCATGGGTTTGATCCTCGACATCGTCTCCAACCACATGGCCGTGGGTGGCCCGCACAACCCCTGGTGGCTTGAATTGCTCGAATGGGGCCAGCGCAGCCGCTACGCGAAGTTCTTCGACATCCAGTGGCACTCCCCCGACCCGCAACTCGAAGGCCAACTGCTGGTGCCGTTTCTCGGCGACGACTACGGCAAGGTGTTGCAGGCCGGGCAATTGCCGCTGTGTTTCGACGCCGAGAGCGGCGGCTTCTATGTGGAGCACTACGAGCACCGCTTCCCGATCTGCCCGCCAGACTACGCCGAACTGCTCAACGCCTGCCCGGAGCCCGCCGTGCAAGCGCTGGCCCAGCGCTTCGCGGCGCTGGCCCACGCACCGGGCGCGGTGGCCGAGGCCGCCGGCCTGCGCGGCGAGCTGGCGGCGCTGGTGCGCGACCCGGCCGTCAGCAGCGCCCTGGCCGAGGTGCTCAAGGCCTATGACGCCAGCACCGAAGCCGGCCTGCCGCGCCTGCACCGGCTGCTGGAAAAACAGCACTACCACCTGGCCAGTTGGCGCACCGCCGCCGACGACATCAACTGGCGGCGCTTCTTCGACATCAACGAACTGGGCGGCCTGCGGGTCGAGCGCAGTGAAGTGTTCGAGGCCACCCACGGCAAGATTTTCCAGCTGGTCGCCGAGGGCCTGGTCGATGGCCTGCGCATCGACCACATCGACGGCTTGGCCGACCCGCGCGGCTACAGCCGCAAGCTGCGCCGGCGCGTGCAAAGCCTGCTCAAGCAACGCCCGGCCGGCACCGAGCTTGCGCACTTTCCCATCTATGTGGAGAAAATCCTCGGCCACGGCGAGCACCTGCACACCGACTGGAACGTCGACGGCACCACCGGCTACGAGTTCATGAACCAGGTGTCGCTGCTGCAGCACGAGCCGCGCGGCCAAGAGCCGCTGACCGAGGCCTGGGTCCGCGCCAGCGGCCGCCCGGGGGACTTCCTCGTCGAAGCCCGCGGCGCCCGTGAACTGGTGCTCGGCGGCACCCTCGCCGGCGATTTCGAAACCGTCGCCCAGGCCCTGCTACGGGTGGCGCGCAACGACCTGATGAGCCGCGACCTGACCCTCGGGGCGATCCGCCGCACCCTGCAGGCGCTGATCGTGCACTTCCCGGTGTACCGCACCTACATCAGCGGCTGCGGGCGTTCGGCAACCGATGAGCCGTTCTTCCAGCAAGCTTTGGAAGGCGCCCGCGCCACCCTCAACGAGGGCGACTGGCCGGTGCTCGACTACCTTGCCCGCTGGCTCGGTGGCGAGCCCTGGCGCCGGCTCGGCCCGGGCCGCGCGCGGCGCGACCTGCGCCATGCCTGCACGCGGTTTCAGCAGCTGACCTCACCCGCGGCGGCCAAGGCGGTGGAAGACACCTCGTTCTACCGCAGCGCGGTGCTGCTGTCGCGCAACGATGTGGGCTTTGACCCGGAAGTGTTCGCCGCCCCCGCCGAGGCCTTTCACAGCGCCTGCCTGGAGCGCCAGCGGCACTTCCCGCTGAACCTGCTGACCACCGCCACCCACGACCACAAGCGCGGCGAAGACAGCCGCGCGCGCCTGGCCGTGCTGAGCGAACGCGGCACCTGGTACAACGCCCTGCTCAACCACTGGCAGGCCCTGGCCAGCCCGCTGCGCAGTGAACAGGAAGGCGCCAGCGTGCCCAGCGGTGGCGACGAAGCCATGCTCTACCAGGCGCTGCTGGGCAGCTGGCCGCTGGAGCTGGCCGCAGACGACACCGCGGGCCTGGAGGCCTACCTCGAGCGCATGCTGCAGTGGCAACAAAAGGCCCTGCGCGAGGCCAAGCTGGTGAGCAGCTGGAGCGCGCCGAACGAGGCCTACGAGCAAGGCTGCCGGGCCTACCTCACGCAGTTGCTGACCGCCCCCGAGGCACTCGACCTGCGCCAGTCGCTGGCCTCGGCGGTGCAGGTGATCGCCCCGGCCGGCGCGCTGAACAGCTTTGCCCAGTGCCTGCTGCGGATGGCCGCCCCCGGCGTGCCGGACCTCTATCAGGGCGCGGAGTACTGGGACTTCAGCCTGGTCGACCCGGATAACCGCCGCCCGGTGGACTACACTGCTCGAAGCCTTAGCCTGGAACAGGCGCCGCAAAGCCCTGCGGCGCTGCTCGAGCGCTGGGGTGATGGCTGGGCCAAGCAAGCCTTGATTGCCCGGGTGCTGGAACGCCGCCAGGCCTATCCTGAGCTGTTCCAGCAGGGGGATTACCAGCCACTGGAGGTGGCGGGCGAATACGCCGGCAAGGTGCTGGCGTTTGCCCGTACCTGGCAGGGGCAACGGGCGATCGTGATTGTGCCACGGTTGTTCAGCGAGGCCCTCGGCGAACACCGCCAGCCGCTGATCGAGCACAGCAAGTGGGGAGACACCCACCTCAAGCTTCCACTGAGCCCTGCCTTGCCCTCGAAGTTGAAGGGACTTTTTTCGGACCTAGCAGTCACAGCAGAAGGTAGCGTTTCGATTGCCGAGGCCCTGAAGGATTTTCCCGTCAATCTTTATCTACAAAGCGACTTGTGATCAGGAGCGTTGAAATGAGTGTCAGCGACAAGCGTATCGAAGAATTCGCCTATTACCTTTGGGAGTCTGAAGGCCGGCCGGAAGGCAAGCACTTCGAACATTGGGAGAAAGCCCGCAAGCTCGCTGAAGCCGAGGCCCTGGCCCCGGCCAAGCTGCCGCGCAGCGCCCCGAAAAAACCCAAGGAGGCGGCCGCCGCCAGCGCTACGGCCAAGCCCAAGGCCGCCCCCAAGGCTGCTGCGGCCAAGCCTGCCGCCGCGGCTAAACCCGCAGCGCCGGCGAAAAAACCGGCGGCGCCCAAGCCACCCGCGGCCAGCGCCGCCAAGCCCGCGCCAAAGGCGGAACCGGCGGCCAAGCCCGCCGCGGTGAAGAAACCGCGCGCGCCGAAGAAGCCCGCCGCCAGCTGACACCTCCGGCCGCCGCCGGCGGCCGTTCACCCCATGAACACTCCTGCGCCGGGTTCGCCCCCGGCCGCAGCAACCTCCTGCACCCTGACAAAAGCACTTTCGGTAACCCCCAAGGATTGAACATGGCCCGGTCAAAGAAACCCGAACCCCAACCCGTTGCTCAACCGTCGCGCATTCGTGAAGGCCAGCCGTTCCCCCTGGGGGCGACCTGGGATGGCCTGGGCGTGAACTTCGCGCTGTTCTCGGCCAACGCCACCAAGGTCGAGCTGTGCATCTTCGACGACGACGGCAAAGAAGAAATCGAGCGCATCGAGCTGCCCGAATACACCGATGAGATCTTCCACGGCTACCTGCCCGACGCCCACCCGGGGATGATCTACGGTTACCGCGTGTACGGCCCCTATGACCCCAAGAACGGCCACCGCTTCAACCACAACAAGCTGTTGATCGACCCCTACGCCAAGCAACTGGTGGGTGAGCTGAAGTGGTCCGAGGCGCTGTTCGGCTACACCATCGGCCACCCCGACGACGACCTCTCGTTCGATGAGCGCGACAGCGCGCCGTTCGTGCCCAAGAGCAAGGTGATCGACCCGGCCTTCACCTGGGGCCGCGACCAGCAGTTGAACACCCCGTGGGACAAGACCGTGATCTACGAGGCCCACACCCGCGGCATGACCATGAACCACCCGGCGGTGCCGGATGCGGTCAAGGGCACCTTCGCCGGCCTGGTGCACCCGGAAGTGATCGCCCACTTGAAGAAGCTCGGCATCTCGGCCATCGAGCTGCTGCCGATCCATGGTTTTGTCCGCGACCAGCACCTGCTCGACAAAGACCTCGACAACTACTGGGGCTATAACAGCATTGCGTTCTTCGCGCCGCACAGTCGCTTTCTCGCCAGCGGCAAGATCGCCGAGTTCAAGGAGATGGTCGCGCGCATGCACAACGCCGGCCTCGAGGTGATCCTCGACGTGGTCTACAACCACACCGCCGAGGGCAACGAACGCGGCCCGACCCTGTCGATGCGCGGCATCGACAACGCCTCGTATTACCGCCTGATGCCCGATGACAAGCGCTTCTACATCAACGATTCCGGCACCGGCAACACCCTCGACCTGAGCCACCCGTGCGTACTGCAGATGGTCACCGACTCACTGCGCTACTGGGCCACTGAAATGCACGTCGATGGCTTTCGCTTCGACCTGGCGACCATCCTCGGCCGTTACCGCGACGGCTTCACCGAGCGCCATAGCTTCCTCACTGCCTGCCGCCAAGACCCCGTGCTGCGCAGCGTGAAGCTGATCGCCGAGCCCTGGGACTGCGGCCCGGGCGGCTACCAGGTGGGCGGCTTCGCCCCCGGCTGGGCGGAATGGAACGACCGCTTCCGCGACACCGCGCGGGCGTTCTGGAAGGGCGACGACGGCAAGCTGGCCGACTTCGCCAAGTGCCTGACCGGCTCTGGCGAGATGTTCAACCAGCGCGGCCGCCGCCCGCACAGTTCGGTGAACTTCATCACCGCCCACGACGGCTTCACCCTCAAGGACCTGGTGTCTTACAACCAGAAGCACAACGAGGCCAACGGCGAAGACAACCGCGACGGCAGCGACAACAACATCTCGTGGAACTGTGGGGTGGAAGGCGAGAGCTACGACCGCAATATCGTCGAGCTGCGTTTGCGGCAGATGCGCAACTTCTTCGCCACCTTGCTGTTCAGCCAGGGCACGCCGATGATCGTCGCCGGCGACGAGTTCGCCCGCACCCAGAACGGCAACAACAACGCCTATTGCCAGGACAGCGAGCTGGGTTGGGTCAACTGGAACATGGACGACGACGGTGCCGGGCTGATGAAGTTCGTGCAGCGGTTGATCCGCCTGCGCATGGCGTACCCGATCCTGCGCCGTAACCGTTTTCTGGTGGGCACCTACAACGAAGACATCGGCGTCAAGGACGTGACCTGGCTCAGCCCCAGCGGCGAAGAGATGACCGCCGAGCAGTGGCAGGAAGGCCACAGCAAGGCCCTGGCGATGGTGCTCGACGGCCGCGCGCAGCCCACCGGTATCCGCAAGCGCGGTGACGACGCGACGCTGATGGTGATCGTCAACGCCCACCATGACGTGGTCAACTTCACCCTCCCGGAAGTACCCGAGGGCGACCACTGGGTGTGCCTGGTCGACACCAACCGCACCGACGTCGACACCTCCGAGCAACTGGGTTTTGGCCATGAGTTCATGGTGACCGGGCGCTCGTTCCTGTTGTTCGAGTTGCGGCGCTAGGCCTCAGGGCCCTTCGCCCGGCACAGCCGGAGTGCCGGACCACGGCCTCCCACCTACGAGACAACACAGAACCCGTGGGAGGCCGGCTGTGCCGGGCGATAGGCCCTGAAGCTCATGCACACAATCAGCAGAGCTCACAGATTGATCCCTTACATGAAGCCCTGAAATGGCTTAAGTGAACAGCATTGCGGCACAGCCGGGCGAGGGGCCTTTAACGCAACCCTCCTAGCCAAACCACCTACACTGCACGGGGCCTACAATAAAAAGGATGCCCCGATGAAAGTACCGCTCAACCCCTTCAAAGCCCAACTGGCCACAGGCGAGCCGCACTTCGGCTGCTGGGCCGGCTTTGCCACTGGCTACGCCACCGAAGTGCTGGCCTCGGTCGGCTACGACTGGCTGCTGATCGACGGCGAGCATGCCCCCAATACCGTACCGAGCATCCTCGCCCAACTGCAGGCGGTGGCGCCCTACGCCAGCGCGCCAGTGGTGCGCGCGGTGAGCGGCGATGCGGTGCTGATCAAGCAGTTGCTCGACATCGGCGTACAAAGCCTGATGGTGCCCATGGTCGACAGCGCCGAGCAGGCCCAGGCGCTGGTGCGCGCCATGCGCTACCCGCCCCATGGCATTCGCGGCGTGGGCGGCGGGCTGACCCGCGCCACCCGTTGGGACGCGGTGGAGAACTATATGCAGCACGCCCATGAGCAACTGTGCTTGGTGGTGCAGGTGGAATCGCGGCTGGGCTCGGACAACGTCGAGGCGATCGCCGCGGTAGACGGCGTGGATGCGGTGTTCATCGGCCCGGCCGACCTCTCGACCGACCTCGGCCACGCCGGCAACCCCGGCCACCCGGAGGTGCAGCAGCGCATCCGCCAGGCGATCGACGCCACCCGCGCCGCCGGCAAGGTGTGCGGCATCCTCGCGCCGCGGGAAGACGACGCCCGGCGTTATCTGCAGTGGGGTTGCCAGTTCGTGGCGGTGGGTTTGGACGTGGTGCTGATGCGCCAGGCAGCGCTGGCGAACCTGGGGTTGTATCGTGAGGTGGCGAAGCCCAGTGAGGCTTCGCGGACCTACTAGGTTGGGTTTGAGGGCCTCTCGCCCGGCACAGCCGGAGTGCCGGGCGAAGGGCCCTCACAGGCCCCCGACTACGCCGGCATCACCGCCGGGCTCAGCGCCAGGTCGGCCAGCTCCCGGTTCGCCACTGCGTACATGGCGTAATCGGTGCCGCTGGCAGCGCGCAGGTCTTCGAGCATGGCGCGCCAGCGCTCCACGTGCAGGCGGTGCTGGTCAAGCCACAGCGCTACGCGCTCGTCGACTTCTTCCGGCGCCTGGTGCATCTGCAGGGTGGCGATGGTAATGGCCCGCTGTTGCAGGTCAAGGTCGTCGCGGAACGCTTCGCGGGCCAGGGCTTGCCAAGTGCTTTGCACCGGCAGGCTGCTGATCTGCTGCAGGTACCAGTTCAGGTCGAGCGAGGCGCCCATGGCGAAGTACGCCTTGGCCACCAGCGCGGCATCCTGGCCGGTCACATCGCTGGCTTCGATGATCGGCAACAGCGTGTACAGGTGGCTGGTGCCGGCGACCATGCGCGCCAGCAACTCCGGCACGCCCGCCTCCACATAGGCCTGGTAGCGCTCCTGCCACAGCTCGCGGGTCGGGCCTTCGAGCAGTTCGTTGAGCTTGAGCCCCAGCGCCGCGATGTGCGGCCCGAAATGGGCGACGTCGCGGCCTGGGTCCTGCTCGTTGCGGCGGTTGCGCAGGAACCAGCGGGTGGCGCGGCGGCCGAGGCGCATCAGTTCTTCCATCAGCTTGAGCTGGATGTCGGCTGGCACCTGGTAGTCGAGGGCTTCGATCTGGCGGAACCAGTGCGGCAGGTGGAAGATGTCGCGCACCACCACGTAGGCCCCGGCGACGTTGGCCGCGCTCATCCCGGTGGACTCCTTCAGGCGCTGCACGAAGGTGATGCCCATGTTGTTGACCAGGTCGTTGGCGATCTGCGTGCTGACGATTTCGCGCTTGAGCCGGTGGCGGCGCATGGCCTCGCGGTAGGGGTTGGCCAGGCTCGGCGGGAAGGCGCTTTCCATGTCACGGGCCAGGTAGTCGTCGTCGGGCACCGCCGATTGCAGCAGGGTTTCCTTGAGGTCGATCTTGGCGTAGGAAATCAACACGCACAGCTCGGCGCGGGTGAGGCCCTGGCCGGAGGCGGCGCGCTCGGCGAGCACGTCTTCGCCGGGGAGGAACTCGATCGCCCGGTCGAGCTTGCCGCGGCCCTCGAGGTCGGCCATCAGCCGCTTGTACTCGGCCATCCGCTCGGCGGCGCGGCGCGCGGCCAGCGACAGCGCCTGGGTTTGCTTGTAGTTGTTGCCCAGCACCAGGTGAGCGACTTCGTCGGTCATGCTGCCCAGCAACTGGTTGCGCTGCTTTTGCGTCATGTCGCCGGCAGCCACCGCCTCGTTGAGCAGGATCTTGATGTTCACCTCGTGGTCGGAGCAGTCCACGCCCCCGGCGTTGTCGATGAAGTCGGTGTTGGTGGCACCGCCACACAGGCCGAACTCGACCCGGCCGAGCTGGGTCATGCCGAGGTTGCCGCCCTCGCCCACCACTTGGCAACGCAGCTCGTTGCCATTGACCCGCAGCGCGTCGTTGGCCTTGTCGCCAACGTCGGCATGGGACTCTTCGCTGGCCTTCACGTAGGTACCGATGCCGCCGTTCCAGAGCAGATCGACCGGTGCCTTGAGGATCTGGTTGAGCAGCTCGGTGGGCGCCAGGCGGTCGGCGCTGATGTCGAAGCGGGCCTTCATCGCCGGGCTGATCGGGATGCTCTTGGCGCTGCGCAGGAACACCCCGCCGCCTTCGGAGATCAGGCTGGCGTCGTAGTCGCTCCAGGCCGAACGCGGCAGGTTGAACAGCCGCTGGCGCTCGGCGAAGCTGCTGGCGGTGTCGGGGTTGGGGTCGATGAAAATGTGCAGGTGGTTGAACGCGGCCACCAGTTGCAGCTTGTCGCTCATCAGCAGGCCGTTGCCGAACACGTCGCCGGCCATGTCGCCGACGCCGACCACGGTGATCGGGTCTTTTTGCACATCGATGCCGCGCTCGCGGAAGTGCCGCTGCACGCCGACCCAGGCGCCGCGGGCGGTGATGCCCATGCCCTTGTGGTCGTAGCCGGCCGAGCCGCCGGAAGCGAACGCATCGCCCAGCCAGAAGCCGTAGTCGATAGCGATGCCGTTGGCGATGTCGGAGAAGGTCGCCGTGCCTTTGTCGGCCGCTACTACCAGGTACGGGTCATCGGCGTCGTGGCGCACCACGTTGGCCGGCGGCAGCACCTCGCCGTCCTTGAGGTTGTCGGTGATGTCGAGTAACCCGGAAATGAACAACCGGTAGCAGGCGATGGCCTCGGCCTGCACCTCGTCGCGGCTGCCGCCCAGCGGCAAGCGCCGTGGCACGAAGCCGCCCTTGGCGCCCAGCGGCACGATCACCGAGTTCTTCACCTGCTGCGCCTTGACCAGGCCAAGCACCTCGGTGCGGTAGTCTTCCTCGCGGTCCGACCAGCGCAGGCCGCCACGGGCCACGTTGCCAAAGCGCAGGTGCACGCCCTCGACCCGCGGGCTGTAGACGAAAATCTCGAACTTCGGCACCGGCTTGGGCAGCTCGGGCACCAGCTTGGGGTTGAACTTGAAGCTAAAGTACCCCTTGGCCTGGCCACTGGCGTCGGTTTGGTAGAAGTTGGTGCGCTGGGTGGCTTTGATCAGGTCGAGGTAGCGGCGCAGGATGCGGTCTTCGTTGAGCACCTGCACGTCGTCCAGGGCGCTGAGGATCGCCTGCTCCAGGCGCTGCTGCATGCCCTCGAGGTCATCGCCACTGAGCTTGCGCGCCAGGTAAAAGCGGGTTTTGAACAGCCGGGTCAGCTCGCGGGCGATCGGCGCGTGGTTGTTCAGCGCCGCGGCGATGTAGCCCAGGTCGAAGCCCAGGCGGATCTGCTTCAGGTAACGGGCGTAGGCGCGCAGCAGCGCCACGTCGCGCCACGGCAGGCCGGCGCTGAGCACCAGGCGGTTGAAGGCGTCGTTTTCGGCATCGCCCTTGACGATGTGCACGAACGCGTCCTGGAAGGTGTCGTTGAGCTGCTGCAGGTCGAGCTCGCGGGTGTCGGCGCAGGTGAAGGCGAAATCGTGAATCCAGTATTCGCGGCCGCTTTTGTGGCGCAGCCGGTAGGGGAACTCACCGAGCACGCGCAGGCCGAGGTTCTCGAGGATCGGCAGCACGTCGGACAACGCCAGCGGTTGGTCGGCCTGGTACAGCTTGCAGTGCAGCAAGTGCTGGCCGCTTTGCGCCAGCGGCTGGTAGAAGCTCATCACCAACGGGCGGTTGTCGCCCAGGGCCATCAGGTGCTGCAGGTCGACCACCGCCGAATGCGGGGCGAAGCGCTCGCGGTAGCCGGCCGGGAAGCCCTTGGGGAAGTCTGCCAGCAGGTTGGTGCCCTGGGCTTCGCCAAAGCTCTCGATGGCCAGCGCCTGGTAGTCGTCCTGCCACGAGCGGCAGGCCTGGATCACCTCGCGTTCGAGCTGGGCCGGGTCGATGTCAATGCGGTTTTTCGGGTCTACCCGCAAAATCAGTTGCACGCGGGCCAGCACCGATTCGGAGAAGAACGTCCAGAACTCGCAGTCGCTGGCCTTCAGGCGCTCCATCAGCACCTGCTGGATTTTCTGCCGGACTTCGGTGGAGTACACCTCGCGCGGCACGTAGGCCAGGCAGTAGCAGAACCGGCCGTACGGGTCTTTGCGCAGGAACACGCGGATCTTGTTGCGCTCCTGGATCTGCACGATCGCCATCACCGTGCTGAACAGCTCATCGACCGGGGTCTGGAACAGGTCATCGCGGGGCAGCACCTCGACCACCTGGGCCAGCTCTTTGCCCAGGTGCGCGCGCGGGTCGAAGCCGGAGCGGCGTTCGATTTCGGCGACCTTGCTGCGAATGTACGGAATGCGGTGCACGCTCTGGCCATACACCGCCGAGGTGTACAGGCCCATGAAGCGGCATTCGCGCACCACCTGGCCGTGTTCGTCGAGCTGGCGGATCGACACGTAGTCGGGGTAGGCCGGGCGATGCACGCGGCTGGGCGCGGCGGCCTTGGCGAACGACAGCAGGGTCGGCTCGTGCAGGTAGGCGGCGGCGTAGTCCTCGATGCGCAGGTCTTCGGCGGAAAGGCCAGCGCGCAGCAGGCGGGTCAGGCCGAGGAAGGCGCTGTCGTCGTAGTGAAGCTGGGCGCCATCGGCATCGGCTTGCACCACGAACTCTTCATAGCCGAGGAAGGTGAAGTGGTTGTCGAGCAACCACTCCAGGAACACCTTGACCTCCTGCTTCTCTTCGGCGGAGACCTTGGCGAAGGGGGTGGCGTCGACCAGCGCGGTGAGTTCGGCGATTTTCGCCTTCATCGGCTCGAAGTCTTCCACCGCGGCGCGCACCTCGACCAGCACCTGCAGCAGCTCGCTGACCAGGGTGGTCATCTGCGCCGGGCTGGCGCAGCGGTCGATCTCCAGGTACATCAGCGACTCGTGGGCCACGCCCTCGCCCGCTTCGCCCTTGGGCAACACCTCGAGCAGCTCGCCGCTGGCGTTGCGGCGCACGCTCAGCACGGTGGTTTGCAGGGTATGGATGCTGTAGCCGCGGCGGTTGAGCTCGGTGCGCACCGAGTCGACCAGAAAGGGGAAGTCTTCATGCAGCACTTCGACCACGCTGTGGGTCGATTGCCAGCCATGGCGTTCGTAATCCGGGTTGTACACCCGCACTTCCCCCTGGCCGGCGCTGAAGCGCTGCAACAGGCGCCAGGCCGACAGCGTGCAGCCGGCGAGGTCGGACAAACGCCGCTGGGTGAGCTCGTCGAGGGAAATGATGCCAAAGAACTGATCGGCGAACAGGGCCACCTGTGGCAGGGCCTGTTCACTGACGTGCTGCGCCAGGACCGCTCTCAGTTGATGCTGGAAGTCGGCTTTGCTGGCTGCGGTGAAGAACGCCATGTTAAGAATTACTCCGCTGGAATGTGTTTCGAGCCGCCCGGGGGCGGGTGAACAACCTTGTTTTTGATCGAAGCGTCGTAGAGAGTTCCCTTGCCGGCCAGGTAAAACGGGCAGTGGCCGCGCAAAAGCGACCCAGCTTACCGAGCCCTTGGCGGCAGGGTCTTGCGCTGGGGCGACATATTCGGTCATGGCCGAGTTGTCTGACCTCCATGCCCATTCTGAACAGTAGCCCCACCGCCGGCCCGGCGCCTCTCGACAGCATGATGGCCAATTGGCACAATCTCCCGCCGCACCGCGTGTCGCCCTCCCTCAAGGCGTTGCGAACCCTGCCGATAAGCCGTGTGTCAGCCCTCGGCCATTTACCGCTCGCGAGCCACCATGCCGTTTCCCCGCCTCTTGTTCAGCGCTGTTGCCACCTGGCTGTTGTGCCTGGGGCCGGCGGCTGCGCAAAACGCGCCGATCCAGGTGGTGACCGAAGAACTGCCGCCGTACAACATGACCGAGAATGGCCAGGTCACCGGCATGTGCACCGAGCTGGTTCGCGCCGTGCTGAAGGAAGCCGGGCTCGACGGCCAGGTGCAGGTGATGCCCTGGGCACGCGCCTACGACATGGCGCTGCATGTAGACAACGTGTTGATCTACTCGATGAGCCGCACCCCGGACCGGGAAAAACTCTTCCAGTGGGTCGGCCCATTGCTGCCGGTGCGCTGGTACCTGTACACCCTGGCCAGCCACCCGCTGAACCTTACTACCCTGGAAGATGCCCAAGCCCTGCAGGTGGCCACGGTCAACCAGGATTCCGGCGAGCAGTTTCTGCAAAGCCATGGCTTCGAGATCGGCCGCAACCTGCAGTCGAGCAGCCGTTACGCGCTGGATTACGAAAAACTCAAGAGCGGGCACGTGGATTTGTGGATCTCCGACGAGCTGAACGCCTATTACATCGTGCGCCAGGCCGGTGACGAGCCTGGCCGCGTGCTGATGCCGGCACTGGCGTTGCCGCAGCTGGGGCAAGACACCTTCAGCATCGCCATGAGCCGCGGCACCGCGCCGCAAACCGTTGAGCAACTGCGCAAAGCGTTGGCGCGGCTGCACCAGAACGGCACCTACGACGCCATCCTGAAGAAGTGGATGTAAGCCTTGAGCGCCCCTCTCTACAAGGACGACCCCACCCACGCTTCGATGGACCGCGAGCGCCCCCTGGCCCACCGCCTGGTGGTGGCCACGCTGTGCTTTTGCCTGTTGTTCACCCTGGCCACCGTGGGCCTGCGCACCTGGTTCGCCTGGAACTCGGGGCTGGCCAACATGACCACCGAGCTGAACCTCGTCGACCAGGTGTTCCAGGGCCCACTGGCCAAGGCCATCTGGGAGCTGGACAACGACAGCCTGAACGCCCAGCTCGACAACGTCGCCAAGGCCGCGCCGGTGGGCCGGGTGATCCTGCGCATCCCGAGGCCGGGGCGCAACGACGAGGTGCTGGTGCGCCAGCGCGACGGCTTCACCACCCTCGGCGCGGCGCCAGTGCTGCTGCGTGAGCTGAGCGTGAACCCCTACCCCGACGCCCACCAGCCGGTCGGCACGCTGTTCCTCGAAGGCGACCCCACCCTGCTCTGGCAGCGGCTGTGGCGCGAGCTGGCGTTCATCATCACCACGCAGTTGATCCAGTCGGTGGCGCTGGCCGGGTTGATCATGCTGATGTTCAACCGCCTGGTGACCGTGCACGTGCGCCACATCGCCCGCCACCTCGACGAACTGACCCCGCAAACCCTCGGCGAGCCGCTGCGGCTGGGCCGCCTCGGCACCCGCAACGACGAACTCGACCTGCTGCAGAACGGCATCAACCAGCTGCAAAGCAGCATGAGCACCTACCTGGCGCGCCAGCACGAGGCCGAGCAGGCACTGGAGCGCAGCCGCGACGACCTGGCCGGGCAAGTGGATGCCCGCACCGCCGAGCTGAAGGCCGCCAACGCCCGGCTCGAATCGCTGTCTCGGCATGACCCGCTGACCGGCCTGGCCAACCGCCGGCACTTCGATGAGGTCAAGGAAGTGGAATTCCGCCGCGCCCTGCGCAGCCACCAGCCGCTGGCGGTGCTGATGTGCGACGTCGACCACTTCAAGGCTTATAACGACCGTTACGGCCACGGCCAGGGCGATGAGTGCCTGAAAACCATCGCCCGCGCCATGCAAACCCTGTTCAACCGCACCGGCGAGCTGTGCGCGCGGCTGGGCGGTGAGGAGTTCGCGATCATCCTGCCGGCGCACAACGCCGCCCAGGCGCGGCTGGCCGCCGAACGCCTGCGCCAGGCGGTGAACGCCCTGCAGATGCCCCACGGGGCGTCGTCGGCGGCCGATTGGGTGACCATCAGCATCGGCACCGCGCAACTCGACGCCGACACCATGGCCGGCTTCGACCACCTGCTGCAGCGCGCCGACCAAGCGCTGTACCGGGCCAAGGCCGACGGCCGCGACCGGGTGCACGCATGAGCCGCCGCTGGCTGGCGCTGTGCCTGGCGGCGCCGCTGCTGTTTGGCGCCCAGGTGCGCGCGGCGGCGGTCGAGGCAGTGACCGAGGAGTCGTCGTACACCTATTACCTGCAAGGCGAGCTGGCCGGGCCGCTGACCTACCTGACCCAAGCGCTGCTGGCGCGCGCCAAGCTGGACTACGCCATCAGCGTGTACCCCTGGGCGCGTGCCTACGACATGGCGCTGGCCGAGCCGAACGTGTTGATTTTCCCGATCCTGCGCACCGCCGAGCGCGAAGCACGCTTCAAGTGGGTGGGAGAATTCGCCCAGATCCACTCGGTGCTGTACCGCCGCAGCGACCGCCAACAGGTGCAACTGGGGCGCTGGCAAGACGCCCAGCGCTACACCGTGGGCGTGGTGCGCGATGATTTTCGCGAGGTGTTCCTGCGCGGCCAGGGCTTCACCCGGCTGGTGGTCTCGGCCTCGCCCCAGGAGAGCGTGCGCAAGCTGCTCAATGGCCAGGTCGACCTGATCCCGCTGGCCGAATCCGATGCCGAGCGCTTCAGCCAACTGCTCGGCCCGGGCGAGGCGCCGCTCACACCGGTGCGCACCATCGACGAGATCACCGCCCACGCCTGGTACGCCTACAGCCTGAACACCCCCGACGCGGTGGTGGAACGCACCCGCAAAGCGCTGCAGGGGCTGCAGGCGGAGGGCGCGGTGGGGCGGTTGATGATGGGTGGGCGCTGAGTAGAAAGCCCTGATTGCTTCAAGCGGTTTTACTAAGCGCATGGCCTGACTGGCCTCTCGCCCGGCACAGCCGGCCTCCCACGGGTTTTGTGTGGACTCGTAAATCAATGGCTTACACAAATCTGGTGGGAGGCCGGCTGTGCCGGGCGATGGGCCCTAAAACCCGGCCAGATAATCCCGCGTGCGGCTTTGCGCGCACCCGGCGAGGCCCGCCGGCACCCCGGCGTAAACGATCGTCCCGCCCGCGTCCCCGGCCCCGGGGCCGAAATACCCCCGACGCGGTGGTGGAACGCACCCGCAAAGCGCTGCAGGGGCTGCAGGCGGAGGGCGCGGTGGAGCGGATGATGATGGGTGGGCGCTGAGCGATTGATTGAGGGTAGAAAGCCCTGATTGCTTCAAGCGGTTTTACTAAGCGCATGGCCTGACCGGCCCATCGCCCGGCACAGCCGGCCTCCCACTAGGTTTGTGTAAGTGCTTGATTTACTAGGCAACACAGAACTCGTGGGAGGCCGGCTGTGCCGGGCGAAGGGCCCTACAACCCGGCCAGATAATCCCGCGTGCGGCTTTGCGCGCATTCGGCGAGGCCCGCCGGCACCCCGGCGTAAACGATCGTCCCGCCCGCGTCCCCGGCCCCGGGGCCGATGTCCAGCAGCCAGTCGGCCTGGGCCACCACCGCCATGTTGTGCTCCACCAGCACCACCGTGCTGCCTTCGTCGACCAACCGTTGCAATTGCGCCATCAGCCGCTCGACGTCACTGGGGTGCAAGCCGGTGGTGGGTTCGTCGAGCACGTAGAGGGTGCCGCCGCGCTGGGCGCGTTGCAGTTCGGTGGCGAGTTTGATCCGCTGCGCCTCGCCGCCGGAGAGTTCGGTGGCCGGCTGGCCCAGGCGCAGGTAGCCCAGGCCCAGCTCGCGCAGCACCGCCAGCGGCCGCAGCACCGCCGGTTGCTCGGCGAACAACTCACACGCCTGGCTGACCGTCAGCCCGAGCACGCTGGCGATGCTGTGCCCCTGCCAGTTCACCTGCAGGGTTTCCGGCGCATAGCGCGCGCCGTGGCAGGCCGGGCATGGCGCGTACACACTGGGCATGAACAACAGCTCAACGCTGACAAAGCCCTCGCCCTCGCACTGGGCGCAACGGCCCTTGGCCACGTTGAAGGAGAACTGCCCGGCGTCGAAGCCCAGCGCGCGCGCCTCGGGGGTGGCGGCGAACAGCTTGCGCACCGCGTCGAACAACCCGGTGTAGGTCGCCAGGTTCGAACGCGGGGTGCGGCCGATGGGCTTTTGATCGACCCGCACCAAGCGCTTCACGCCCTCCAGCCCGGCGCTGATGCGCCCTTCGGTGGCCTCGAAGCGCAGGTCTTCCAGCGCCGGCGGGTCTTCCTCGGCCGGGGCGGCGCGGCCCAGGGCTTCGCCGACCAGCTCCAGCAGCGCCTGGCTGACCAGGCTCGACTTGCCCGAGCCGGACACCCCGGTCACCGCGGTCAGGCACTGGAGCGGGAATGCCGCGTCCAGGTTGCGCAGGTTGTTGCGGGTCACCCCGGCCAGGCGCAGCCAGCCCTGGGCCGGGCGCGGCGCGCGGGCGGCGCTGGGCGCGGTGCCGAACAGGTAGCGCGCGGTGACCGATTCGGCCACCTCGGCCAGCCCCGCCAGCGGCCCGCTGTAGAGCACCTGGCCGCCCTGCTCGCCGGCCGCCGGGCCGACGTCGACGATCCAGTCGGCGCGGCGCAGGGTGCGCAGGTCATGTTCGACCACGAACAACGAGTTGCCCGCCTGCTTGAGGCCGTCGAGGGCGGCGAACAGCGCCTCGCTGTCGGCCGGGTGCAGGCCGGCGGAGGGTTCGTCGAGCACATAGACCACGCCGAACAACTGCGACGCCAACTGGGTGGCCAGGCGCAAGCGCTGCAGCTCGCCGGCCGACAAGGTGGTGGTGCCGCGCTCCAGGGTCAGGTAGCCCAGCCCGAGGCCGGTCAGGGTGCGAATACGCTCGCACAGGTTGGCCGCCATGTGCCGCGCGGCCAGGGCTTTTTCCACGCTCAACGGCTCGCTCGGGTGGCCCTCGGCCACGGCCTGCAGCAATTCGGCCAGGGCGGTCAGTGGCAGGCGCTGGAACTCGCCGATGTCCAGCCCGCCGAAGGTCACCGCCAGCGCCTCGGGCTTGAGCCGCTTGCCCTGGCAGGCCGGGCACAGGCTGCCGACCATGTACTGCGCCACGCGTTTTTTCATCAGCGCGCTTTGCGACTGGCTGAAGGTGTGCAGTACGTAGCGCCGGGCGCCGCTGAAGGTGCCCATGTAGCTGGGTTCGAGCTTCTGCTTGAGGGCGCGCTGGGTATCCCGCGGGCTGAGCCCGGCGTACACCGGCACGGTGGGGGTGTCTTCGGTGAACAGTATCCAGTCGCGCTGCTGCTGCGGCAGCTCGCGCCAGGGCCGGTCGACGTCATAGCCGAGGGTGACGAGGATGTCGCGGTAGTTCTGCCCCTGCCAGGCCGTGGGCCAGGCCGCCACCGCGCGCTCGCGAATGGTCAGGCTGGGGTCGGGCACCATCGAGCGTTCGGTGACCTCGTACACCCGGCCCAGGCCGTGGCAGCGCGGGCAAGCGCCCTGCGGGGTGTTGGCGGAAAAATCCTCCGCGTAGAGCATCGCCGCCCCGGCGGGAAAATGCCCGGCGCGTGAATACAGCATACGCACCAGGCTGCCCAGGCCGGTGACGCTGGCCAGGCTCGAGCGGGTGCTGGGCGTGCCGCGCTGCTGTTGCAGCGCCACCGCCGGCGGCAGGCCGTCGATGCTGTCGACATCCGGCACCCCAACCTGGTCGATCAAGCGCCGCGCATAGGGCGCCACCGACTCGAAGTAACGCCGCTGGGCCTCGGCGTACAGGGTGCCGAAGGCCAGCGACGACTTGCCCGAGCCCGACACCCCGCTGAACGCCACCAGGGCGTCCCGGGGGATGTCTACATCGACGTTTTTCAGGTTGTGTTCACGGGCGCCGCGCACGCGGACGAGATTCGAAGGGGGCATAGGCACCAGCGCGTTGAGTGAGGGTCAGTCGGTGTCGCCAAGCATTTTGCGCAACAGGAAGGCGATCGCCACCCGCTCCCCAGGGTTGAGGTTGGCCAGGGTGGCTTCGGTGATTTCGAGTGCCAGCGGCACGGTGCGTTCCACCACCGCGCGGCCTTCGTCGCTCAGGTGCACGATGACCTTGCGCTTGTCCTGGGCGTCGTGGCCCAGTTGGATCAGCTCGCGGGCCTTGAGCCGCTCGATGATGCCGCGGATGGTCGCCTGGTCCACCGCGGTGGCCGCCACCAGTTCGGTGAGCGAACTGGGGCCGCGGTCGCGCACGGCGCACAGGGTGATGAACTGCACCGCGGTGAGCTGGGCGTCGCCCACCTGCTGCTGGAAGATCGCCATGTGGCGCTGGTAGGCCTTGCGCAGCAGGTGCCCGACCTGCTCGGTGAAATCATACGGCGCTGAAGTCATGCCTGAAGGGTTCCTTGCCTCGCTGTGCGCCGATGGTATCACGAGGCCAGCGATGCGGGCGGGGCCACCACCTTGCCGTCGATGACCACGGGTTCTTCATCGAGGAACACGCTGCAATTGCGCAGCGGAATGTCCATGTGACACGGGGTTTTGCGGGTGCCGCCCACCTCGGTGTTGGGCCCGGTGGAGAACAGGAAGTTGCCCTCGAAGGCGCGCGCGTCCATGCACATGCCGTCGTTGCGGTCGTGCAGGCCCATGGCGGTCCATTGCGCGCGCGGCTGCAGGCCCCAGCCGATATGGGAAATACCGTACACCTCAGGGTCATTGAAGTACTTCATGTAGTCGCGCAGGTACTCAGCCTCGAAGCCGCCGTGGATCTTGGTGATAAAGCCCTTTTCGATCTCCAGGGTGACGCGTTCGCGGCAGTAGTTCTTGAACGGCAGGAGGATGTCACCCACGTCGAGCACCAGCACGCCCTCGGCGCTTTCTTCGTTCGGCCAAGAGAACAGAAAGCCGCTGGGCCAGTGGTCCCAGCGCCCTGGTTGGTCCACGTAGCCGTATTCGGTGACCACCGGGTATTGGCCGAGCCTGGCCGAGAAATCACTGCCGGCGGCCGAGCGCACCTGGATCGAGCGGGCCTGCTTGAAGCGCGCCTCGGCGGCTTGCACGCGGTGTTTGTCGGCCTCGCTGGGGAGCATCCGCGCTAGCACCTCTGGCGGTTCCACCGCCAACAGGATGCGCGTGCCGGTCTTGAGGATCTGCTCCTGCTCGGGGGAATGCAGCAGCATCATGGTGTCGATGATCATGTCTGCCGCCTCCAGCGCCCGCTGCGCGGCGAGGTTGCCGGTCAGCGCGGTGTCGCCGCAATAGGCGGTCATGTCGTTGCCCATGGCCATCGGCGCGTTGAACGACGGCAGCTCGACGGCATACACCTTGGCCTTCAGGCGCTGCGCGGCGTCCATCGCCGCCTTCACCGTGCGCGGGTTGGAGTAGTGGCTTTTGAGGATGGCCACGCTCTGGGTGGCGTCGACCTTCGAGAGGGTCAACACGTGCTCGAACATCTGGGTCAGTTCGCTATCGCTGACAGGCATCGCAGGGCTCCTTCTGGGCCACGCACCGGCAAAGGGCAGCGTGCATGGCATGGGTGCATGAATATAACGTGTACGCTGTTTGTTACCGCGTTGCATCTAGCCAAAACCCTGCAACCATCGGGCCATTGCCAGGCCGGCACGCTCATTGCGTGGTTTTTTTCGCGTGTACCCTACTTTTACGCGGAGGCGCCATGCAGCCTTTGGATCAACAGGTGGTCGCCCATGCCCGGCAGTGGCTGGCGGCCGGCCGCGGCACCTGGCTGTGCACCGTGCTGGCCACCTATGGCTCGGCGCCACGCGGCCCCGGCGCGATGCTGGCGTTCAGCCCGGGCCTGCCGGCGTGCGGCTCGTTGTCGGGTGGGTGCGTGGAAGACGACCTGCTCGAACGCCTGGCCGCCGGCCAGTTGCCAGCGGTGAGCACCCTGCGCTACGGCGCCGGTGGCCTCGCCAGCGGCGTGCAACTGCCCTGCGGCGGCAGCCTCGAGGTGCTGGTCGAGCGCCTCGACCCCAGCCATTTGCCGCAACTGGAGGCCATCGCCGAGGCGCTGGGCGGCGGCGCGCCGGTGCTGCGCAGCGTGCTGCCGCGGGGCTCGGCGCTGGAGCCCTGCCACAGCCCGGGGCCCGCGGTGGCGCGCGACGGCGAGCAGGTCAACATCCGCCTGGGCGCGGTGCAGCGCCTGTTGATCGCCGGGCTGTCGCCGGTGGCGCTGTACTGCGCCGAGTTTGCCCGCGCCCTGGCCTTCGAGGTGGTGGTGTGCGACCCCCGCGACGGCGCCTTCGACGGCTTTGCCGTGGCCGGCGCGCAGTGCGTGGCGCAGCTGCCGGCACGCTACATTGCCGCCGGCCACTGCCACGGGCAAACCGCGGTGGTGGCGCTGACCCATGACCCCCGCCTGGATGACCTGACCCTGATGGAAGCGGTGCGCACCCCGGCGTTTTACATCGGCGCCATGGGTTCGGCACGCACCAGTGAAAACCGCTTCGAGCGCCTGCGCCGCGTCGGCGGGCTGAGCCATGCCGAGCTGGCGCGCATCCAGGCGCCGATCGGGCTGAACCTGGGCAGCAAAACCCCGGCGCAAATTGCCCTGGCGGTGATGGCCGACATCGTTCGGGTGGGCAACGGGATTGCCCGTGAACACGTGTAAATACGCACCGGCTTCGCACAGGGCCGCGGCATGCGGCGCCAAAAGGGTGCAGTTTAGTAGCGTGTACACTTATTTCGTTTCAAATAGAAACATCGCCCCAGCGCCGCTCACGCAACGAATAAAATGGCGCCAGAGTGTTTGAACGGGCTTTTTCGAGGGCCACGGCAAAAACGGGAATAAATAGTGCATACGCTATTTATCAAGGCAATCACGCCCACCCCATGACCCAACGGGAGACCTGGTCGATGAGCAAGCAACCTCGAATCGCCGTGATCGGCGCTGGCCTGGGCGGCGCCGCCGCCGCCGCCCTGCTGCAAAAAAGCGGCTTCAACGTCGATGTGTACGAACAGGCCCCGGCGTTCTCGCGCCTGGGCGCCGGCATTCACATGGGCCCCAACGCGATGAAGGTGTTCCGCAAGATCGGCATCGAGCAACCGCTCGAAGCCATGGGCTCGCACCCGGATTACTGGTTCAGCCGCGCCCAGGACGGCAGCTACCTGTCGCGCATCGCCCTCGGCGCCCACGCCCGCAAGGAATACGGCGCCGCCTACATCACCGTGCACCGCGGCGACCTTCACGCGCTGCAGATCGACGCCCTGCTACCCGGCTCGGTGCACTTCGGCAAGCAGTTGGCGGGCCTGGAAGACACCGGCGACGAGGTGCGCCTGGCCTTTACCGATGGCAGCACCGCCAGCGCCGACATCATCGTCGGCGCCGACGGCATCAACTCCTACGTGCGCGAGCACCTGCTGGGCTTCGAAGCGCCCACCTACAACGGCTGGGTCGGCCACCGCGCGCTGATCCCGGGCGAGGCCCTCAAGGCGTTCGATTTCGACTTCGAGAGCTGCGTGAAGTGGTGGTCTGAAGACCGCCACCTGATGGTCTACTACACCACCGGCAGCCGTGAGGAATACTACTTCGTCAGCGGCGTGCCACAGGCGGAGTGGGAAGGTGGCAACGCCAGCTTCATCGACAGCAGCCAGGCCGAGATGTACGACGCCTTCAAGGGCTACCACCCGAGCGTGCAGGCGCTGATCGCCAGTGCGCAGTCGATCACCAAGTGGCCGCTGCTCAACCGCAAGCCACTGCCGCTGTGGAGCCGCGGGCGCATGGTGCTGCTCGGCGACGCCTGCCACCCGATGAAGCCGCACATGGCCCAGGGCGCGGCGATGGCCATCGAAGACGGCGCCATGCTCGCCCGCTGCCTGGGCGAAACCGGCCTGGGCGACTACGCCACGGCCTTCAGCCTGTACGAAGCCAACCGGCGCGAGCGCGCCTCGCGGGTGCAGGCGGTGTCGAACGCCAACACCTGGCTGCGCACCCAGGAAGACCCGGCCTGGGTGTTTGGCTATGACCTCTACGGCCACGAGCTGAAAACGGAGAGCGCGGCATGAGCACTTACCTCTATGGCGGCCAAGTCCAGGCCAACGGCATTCGCCAGCATTACCTGCGCTACGGCGGCCAGGGCCCGGTGCTGTTGCTGATCCCCGGCATCACCAGCCCGGCGATCACCTGGGGCTTCGTTGCCGAACGCCTGGGCGAGCGTTACGACGTATACGTGCTCGACGCCCGCGGCCGCGGCTTGTCGAGCAGCGGCCCTGAACTGGACTACGGCACCGACGCCTGCGCCGACGACATCCCGGCCTTCGCCGCGGCGCTGGGGCTGGCCCACTACCACCTGCTCGGCCACTCGATGGGCGCGCGCTTTGCCCTGCGCGCCGCCAGCCGCCACCCCGAGGCGCCGATCGGCAAACTGGTGCTGGTTGACCCGCCCGTCTCCGGCCCGGGCCGCCGCGAGTACCCAGGCAAGCTGCCGTGGTACATGGACTCGATCGCCGAAGCCCTCGAAGGTATGGATGCCGAGGCCATGCGCGCCTACTGCCCGACCTGGACCGACGCCCAGCGCCAACTGCGCGCCGAATGGCTGCACACCTGCTACGCCCCGGCGATCCGCCGCGCCTACGACGACTTCCATGCCGTGGACATCCACCAGGACTTCCCCCACGCACCACAGCCCGCGCTGTTGATGGTCGCCGGCAAGGGCGGGGTGATCGAAGCGGCCGACGAGGCGGAGATCGCCGCGCTCAAGCCCGGCATTGAAATCCGCCGGGTCGAAGGCGCCGGGCACATGATCCCCTGGGACGATTTCGATGGTTTTTTCACCGCCCTGGGCGGTTTTCTCGACTGAATGGAGTGCCGCATGAACCCTCTTTACCGTATCGGCCAGATCGTGCCCAGCTCCAACACCACGATGGAAACCGAAATCCCGGCGATGCTCACCGCGCGCCAGTTGATCCGCCCCGAGCGCTTTACCTTCCACAGCGCGCGGATGCGCATGAAGCACGTGAAAAAAGAAGAACTCGCCGCCATGGACGGCGAATCCGACCGCTGCGCGGCGGAGTTGTCCGACGCCCGCGTAGACGTTCTCGGCTACGCCTGCCTGGTGGCGATCATGGCCATGGGCCGTGGCTACCACCGTGAATCCCAGGCGCGGCTGACCCAGGTCACCCATGAAAACGCTGGCCCGGCGCCAGTGATCACCAGCGCCGGCGCCCTGGTCGACGGCCTCAAGGTGCTCGGCGCCCGGCGCATCGCCCTGGTGGCACCGTACATGAAGCCGCTCACCGAGCTGGTGGTCGACTACATCGAACACGAAGGCATCGAGGTGAAGGTCTGGCACGCGCTGGAGATCGCCGACAACCTCGCCGTGGCCCAGCATGACCCAGCCAACCTGCCGGGCATCGTCGCCGGGCTTGAGCTCGACGGCGTCGATGCCATCGTGCTCTCGGCCTGCGTGCAGATGCCGTCGCTTGGCGCGGTGGCCAAGGTCGAAGCGCAAACCGGCAAGCCGGTGCTCACCGCCGCCATCGCGACCACCTACGCCATGCTCAAGGCGCTGAACCTTGAGCCCATCGTGCCGGGTGCCGGCGCGCTGTTGTCGGGTGCTTACTGAAGAGGGTTTGGCCATGAGCGACGCTCAAAGCAACTACGAAGGGGTATGGGGCAACCGCATCGGTTTCGGCCAGCGCGGCGCCCTGCTGGTGATCGACTTCATGCAGGGCTACACCCAGCCCGGCGCGCCGCTGTACGCGCCGGGGGTGGTCAGCGCGGTGGCCGAGGCCCCGGCCCTGCTGGCCGCCGCCCGCGGCGCCGGGGTGCCGGTGATCCACACCAACATCCGCTACCACCCCGGGCATTTCGCCGACGGCGGCATGTGGGTGAAAAAAGCCCCGGTGATGAAAGACATGGTCGAGGGCAACCCGCTGGCGGCCTTCTGCGAGCCGGTGGCGCCGCAGCCCGGCGAAGTGGTGATCAGCAAGCAGTACGCCAGTGCGTTTTTCGGCACCAGCCTGGCGCCGATGCTCACCAGCCTGGGGGTCGACACCCTGATCCTCAGCGGCTGCTCGACCAGCGGCTGCGTGCGCGCCACCGCGGTAGACGCCGTGCAGCACGGGTTTCGCTGTATCGTGGTGCGCGAGTGCGTGGGCGACCGCCACCAAGCGCCCCACGAGGCCAACCTGTTCGACATCGACAGCAAGTACGGCGACGTGGTGAGCAAGGCCGAGGCCATCGCCTGGCTCGCCGGCCAGGCCCGCTGATAAACGCGCATTTATTGGAGAATGACCATGGCTTCAATCCCCGCGCACGCCACCGCGCTGCCGGCCGACGACTCGGCGAACGCCGCCTACCGCAAGGTGATCTGGCGGCTGATTCCGTTCCTGTGCTTTTGCTACCTGGCGTCGTACCTCGACCGCATCAACGTGGGCTTTGCCAAGCTGCAGATGCTCGACCAACTGCACCTTTCGGAAACCGCCTACGGCCTCGGCGCCGGGCTGTTCTTCGTCGGTTACATCCTCTTCGAAGTGCCGAGCAACCTGGTGCTGGAGAAGGTCGGCGCGCGCATCTGGATCGCCCGCATCATGATCAGCTGGGGGCTGCTCTCGGGCCTGACCATGTTCGTCACCAGCGAGTGGCAGTTCTACACCCTGCGCTTTTTGCTCGGCGCCGCCGAAGCCGGCTTTTTGCCGGGGGTGCTGTACTACCTGTCGAAGTGGTTCCCGTCGTGGCGGCGCAGCCGCATCATCGCCCTGTTCATGATCGGCCTGCCGCTGTCGAGCCTGGTCGGCAGCCCGCTTTCCGGGTGGATCATGGGCCATTTCAACGGCACCTCGGGCCTGGCCGGCTGGCAATGGCTGTTCCTGCTCGAAGCGGTGCCCACGGTGGTGCTCGGCGTGCTGTGCTTTACCGTGCTGCCCAACGGCATCGCCCAGGCGCCCTGGCTGAACAGCGAGGAAAAACAGCGCCTGCAGGGCATTCTGGATAAAGACGAGGCGCAGAACCCCGGCGGGCATTCGTTCCGCGATGGGTTCTTCGACATCAAGGTGTGGATGCTCGGCGGCATCGATTTTTCGATTTTGCTCAGCGCCTACGCCATGGGTTTCTGGCTGCCGACCTTCATCCGCAACGCCGGCGTGGCCGACCCGCAGCAAATCGGCCTGCTGGTGGCGATCCCGAGCCTGGCCGGGCTGGTCGGCATGCTCGCCATCGGCGCCAGCTCCGACAAGCACCGTGAACGCCGCTGGCACATCATCGTGCCGTTCATCATCGGCGCGGCGTCGATGTTCCTCAGCACGTTCTTCACCCAGAACGTGGCGGTCACCGTGCTGTTGTTCTCGCTGGCCTCGCTGACCATCATCGGCGCGGTGCCGGTGTTCTTCAGCCTGCCGGCGACCTTCCTCAAGGGCACCGCCGCGGCCACCGGCTTTGCCCTGGCCTGCTCGGTGGCGAACATCGCCGGGCTGGTGAGCAACTCGCTGATGGGCGCGGTGATGGACCACTTCCACAGCCCGCAGATCGCGTTGTGGATCTTTGCCGGGTGCTTGCTGTTGAGCAGCCTGTTGGTAGTGGGGTTGCCGGCCAAGGTGGTGAATAGATAGAGGCTGACCGTGCCGTAAGGCTGTTCGCTTGAGTCATCAGCGCGCTGGATCGTGGGTAGAAAGCCCTGATCTCTTCAGGTGGTTTTACTGAGCGCATGACCTGACTGGCCCTTCGCCCGGCACAGCCGGCCTCCCACCAGATCTGTGTGGTCCTTGATTTACGGGGCAATACACATCTGGTGGGAGGCCGGCTGTGCCGGGCGAAGGGCCCTGTAGTTGAAATACCCCAGCCACCCCCCCCCGCTCTGCCACAATAACCGCTCGATTGGCTGAACCCCGAGCACCGCACCATGCACATGACCGCCGCCCTGCTAATGGGCAACCCTTGCGACGAAGAAGAAGACAACATGGCCCTGCTCGCCTGCCAGAGCGCCGACGGCCGGATGTTCCTGATGTCGCGCTACCCCGGCGAAGACGAAATCGACATCGCCTTCGACGAAGACGAACCGGCCGGCGTGCGGGATATAAAGGTCACCCTCAGCGCCAGCGCGCTGGTGGTTGAGGTGGCCGCCGAAGATGCCGACCTGTTCGGCGGCGACATGCTGCTGGAAGTGGCCCATAGCAGCGATGCCGAAGACCTCGCGGAACTGGCCGCCACACTGGAAGTGATCCTCGCCGGCACCGGTACGCTGGTGCGCGCCTAACCCTGGGGGATGGCGTCCTTGAGGAACGCCGGGGCGATGTAGCGCTCGTAATGCGCCTCTGAGAGCAAAAAGAACTCGCGGTCGATGGCGTCGCGCAAAGCGGGCAGGTCCCAGTCGCGAAACTCCGGCAGCACGGTGAAGCCATAGGCCTGCACCTGGGTGATCATCCGCGCGCCACGGGCGATCAACTGGTAGGCCCAGGTGTACTCGCTCTGGTGGGCGACAAAGCGAATCTGCCGCTGGGTCAGCTGCTGACGCAGCACGGCGGCGTCGAACACCTGGATCTTGGCCTGCATCACCTGCACCAGCAGGCACTCCAGGCGCAGCCAGACCAGGCGCTTTTGCTCTTCGTCGTAGCCATTCCAGTTCACCACTTCATGGTGGAAACGCTTGCAGCCCCGGCACACCAGGTCTCCATAAACGGTGGAGCACAGGCCCACGCAGGGCGTTTTGATCGACTGGTTGGGCATCGGGGCAACACTTTGACGCGTGAACGGAGGGCGTATGGTAGCCCCATGTGGGGGTGGGTTTCACCCTTGGGGTTGTGCGGGTTAGGGTGCCCACGTTCAGGGCAAGGGTTCACCGCTAAAATTTTGCTTACATTTAATCTCCCTTCACACCCGCCGGTTGTTTGTACACTCACCGCTTCGCTTCCTCTTAGGGCGCACGGGTACATCCCTCGCTCGATACACCCACTAAAATAATAAGTCACGCAGTGTTCAAAACAATTCGAATAGCCCCCCTGTTAGTACTTCTGGTACTTGTCAGCCTACTCGCGGTATTCCCTCTCGATGTGATGTTGCCGTCCGTTTCCGCCATGGCCGGCCACTTCAGCGTCGCACCGCAAGCCATCACCGCCAACATTGCCCTGTTCCCCATCGCCTACGCGTTCGGCCAACTGCTGGTGGGTGCCGCCGCCGACCGCTATGGCCTACGCGTGGTGATGGCGCTGGCGGTGGCGATCAGCGCCCTGGCCGCGCTGGCGGCAGCCACGGCGACCAGCTACGGTGCCTTCAATGCCTGGCGCGTGCTCCAGGCGCTCGGTTGCGCGGGTTTTGGCCTGTTGCATGCCGTGGTGCAGGCGCACTACCCCGCCGCGCAGCGGGCCACCGTGCGCATCGGCTTGACGATGCTCGGCGGCATATGCCTGTCGATGTCGCCCTTGCTGGGGGTGTGCCTGCAGGTGCTGGGCGGCTGGCAGCTGAGCTTTTGGGTTTACGCGGCACTGGCGCTGGCCGTAGCGCTGGCCGTGCCGCTGTGCCTGCCCGCCGCAGGCCAGCAGCAACCCGCCCTGGCGCACACCGGCGCCCTCGCCACCAGCCGCTTTGCCCATGGCGCATTGGCCGCCAGCCTCGCCTTCAGTGTGCACTTTCTGTTCATCGTCGTCTCGCCTCTGCTCTTCATCGAACGCCGGGGCCTGAGCCTGTGGGCCTATGCCGGAGTGATGCTGGTGTACGGCGGCTTTTACCTGCTGGGCGGGCTGGTAGCGCTGAGGGTTGCCAAGGCGCTGGATACCCAGCAACAAATCCGCGCGGGCTTCAGCCTGATCATGGCCGCAGGCGTGCTGATGCTGGGCCTGTACCTTTATACCGGCCTGCAGGCCTGGGTCGCGTTGCTGGTGGCGGTCATCGCCACGTGCGGCGTATGCATCGCCCGCCCCGCCGCCAACTGCTTGGCGATGGATGCCTGGCCCGGCCGGCCAGGCGCGGCGGCCGGGTGGCTGGGCATGCTGACGTTCATGGGCGGCGGGGTGCTCAGCCTTATCGCCAGCGCGCTGTTGGGGCTGGGCGATCAATGGCTGGTGGCGTGGCTGGTGGTGCTGGCCGGTGCCGGGCTGGCGCTGGCCATGCGCCGGGGTTCAGGGCTGCCCCAAGCCGCGCCTTAGCCGTATGTCTAACCCCACTACCCCGGTGCTGTGCAGGGCCTAACTTACCTTTCTCGCAAAAGTAACGTAGAATCTTAGCGCCCCAAGCGTGCGGCATAGCGCCGCACCTTTAGGCAACCATATCCGTTGGAAGCTGTTTTCAAAGCGTCACGAGCACAGTCGTCCGCCGGAACGGTAATGGCACCCGGGCCCTCCCCGCGTGCCAGCCCTCATCAGCTACCGTTTCGCGGCGTAAAACTTTGAAAGCAGCTTCTGTATGGAGTGCCTGCACCTGGCCAAGCGGCTCAAAAAGCCGAGGGTTCGCGCTATCGCGCCAGCCCAGTGCGCAGGAAGCGGTATTTCACTGGATGAGCGTCCCTAGCCGGGACCACTGATGAGGGTATTACTGTGCTTGAAGCCTACCGCAAACACGTCGAAGAGCGGGCCGCGCAGGGGATCGTTCCCCAGCCGTTGAACGCCGAACAAACCGCAGGCCTGGTCGAGTTGCTGAAGAACCCGCCCGCCGGCGAAGAAGCCTTCCTGCTTGACCTGATCACCAACCGCGTACCCCCAGGGGTCGACGAGGCCGCCTACGTCAAGGCCGGCTTCCTCTCCGCCCTGGCCAAGGGCGAAGCCACCTCGCCGCTGCTCGACCGCAAGCGCGCCACCGAGCTGCTGGGCACCATGCAGGGCGGCTACAACATCGCCACCCTGGTCGACCTGCTCGACGACGCCGAACTCGCCCCTGTGGCCGCCGAACAACTCAAGCACACCCTGCTGATGTTCGACGCCTTCCACGACGTGGCTGAAAAAGCCAAGGCCGGCAACGCCAATGCCCAGGCCGTGCTGCAATCCTGGGCCGACGGCGAGTGGTACACCAAGCGCCCGGCGATCGCCGACAAATACAGCCTGACCGTGTTCAAGGTCACCGGTGAGACCAACACCGACGACCTGTCCCCGGCCCCAGACGCCTGGTCGCGCCCGGACATCCCGCTGCACGCCCTGGCCATGCTGAAAATGGCCCGTGACGGCATCGTGCCGGAGCAGCAAGGCGCCATCGGCCCGCTCAAGCAAATCGAAGAAATGAAAGCCAAGGGCTTCCCGGTCGCCTACGTCGGCGACGTGGTCGGTACCGGTTCGTCGCGTAAATCGGCGACCAACTCGGTGCTGTGGTTCTTCGGTGACGACATCCCCTACGTGCCGAACAAGCGCGCCGGTGGCTTCTGCTTCGGCACCAAGATCGCCCCGATCTTCTACAACACCATGGAAGACGCCGGCGCCCTGCCGATCGAATTCGACGTCTCGAACATCGAGATGGGTGACGTGATCGACGTGTACCCGCACGCCGGCAAGGTGTGCAAGCACGGCACCGACGAGGTGATCACCACCTTCGAACTGAAAACCCCCGTGCTGCTCGACGAAGTCCGCGCAGGCGGCCGTATTCCGTTGATCGTTGGCCGTGGCCTGACCGAAAAAGCCCGCACCGAGCTGGGCCTGGGCCATTCGGACCTGTTCAACAAGCCTGACCAACCGAAAGACACCGGCAAGGGCTACACCCTGGCGCAGAAGATGGTCGGCAAGGCCTGCGGCGTGACCGGCGTACGCCCGGGCACCTACTGCGAGCCGAAGATGACCACCGTCGGCTCGCAAGACACCACCGGCCCGATGACCCGCGACGAGCTCAAAGACCTCGCCTGCCTGGGCTTCTCCGCCGACCTGGTGATGCAGTCGTTCTGCCACACCGCGGCGTACCCCAAGCCGATCGACGTGACCACCCACCACACCCTGCCCGACTTCATCCGCACCCGTGGCGGCGTGTCGCTGCGCCCGGGTGACGGCATCATCCACAGCTGGCTGAACCGCATGCTGCTGCCCGACACCGTCGGCACCGGTGGCGACTCGCACACCCGCTTCCCGATCGGCATCTCGTTCCCCGCCGGCTCCGGCCTGGTGGCCTTCGCCGCCGCCACCGGGGTGATGCCGCTAGACATGCCCGAGTCGATCCTGGTGCGTTTCAAAGGCAAGCTGCAACCGGGCATCACCCTGCGTGACCTGGTTCACGCGATCCCGTACTTCGCCATCCAGAAGGGCCTGCTGACCGTCGAGAAGAAGGGCAAGAAGAACATCTTCTCCGGCCGCATCCTCGAGATCGAAGGCCTCGACGAGCTGACCGTAGAGCAGGCGTTCGAGCTATCCGACGCCTCTGCCGAACGTTCGGCCGCCGGTTGCACCATCAAGCTGCCGGAAAAAGCCATCGCCGAGTACCTGCAGTCGAACATCACCCTGCTGCGCTGGATGATCAGCGAAGGCTACGGTGACGCGCGCACCCTCGAGCGCCGCGCCAAGGCCATGGAAGAGTGGATTGCCAACCCGCAACTGCTCAGCGCCGACGCCGACGCCGAATACACCGAAGTCATCGAAATCGACCTGGCCACCGTCACCGAGCCGGTACTGTGCGCCCCGAACGACCCGGACGACGCGCGCCTGCTGTCGACCGTGGCCGGCGAGAAAATCGACGAAGTGTTCATCGGTTCGTGCATGACCAACATCGGCCACTTCCGCGCTGCCGGCAAGCTGCTCGACAAGGTCAAGGGTGCGATTCCGACCCGCCTGTGGCTGTCGCCGCCGACCAAGATGGACCAACACCAGCTGACCGAAGAAGGCTACTACGGCATCTACGGCAAGGCTGGCGCGCGGATGGAAATGCCAGGCTGCTCGCTGTGCATGGGTAACCAGGCGCGCGTGGCGTCGAACGCCACCGTGGTGTCGACCTCCACCCGTAACTTCCCCAACCGCCTGGGCGACGGTGCCAACGTGTACCTGGCCTCGGCCGAGCTGGCCGCGGTGGCCTCGATCACCGGCAAGCTGCCGACCGTGGCCGAGTACATGGAGTACGCCAAGAACATCGACAGCATGGCTGCCGACGTTTACCGCTACCTCTCGTTCGACCAGATGGCCAGCTTCCGCGAAGCGGCAGCCAACGCCAAGATCCCGGTGGTCGAAGCCTAAGCTTCAGCACTGGTAACGCAAAAAACCCGCTTCGGCGGGTTTTTTGTTGGGGGTGTTGCCGGTCGCCGGGCCCTAAACGCCGGGCACAAAAAAACCCGCCGAAGCGGGTTCTTGTTCCTCACCCTCCAACATCCTGTCGGCGGCCCTCCCAGGCCCGGGTCGATCATCCTTTACCGTCAGCGCCAATCCGTAGCGCCGTGGGATGGGTATAGATTACGGCCTGGCTCAGGCCTGCAACAGTGGAGATCGCTGCAACCTGTTGTAAGCCTTTGGCCATGGCCGTTGTCGGATCAAGCCGGCGCCGAGCTGCGGATCAGGTGGTCGAAGGCCGCCAACGACGCCTTGGCGCCCTCGCCCATGGCGATGATGATCTGCTTGTACGGCGCGGTGGTCACGTCGCCCGCGGCGAAAATCCCCGGCAGGTCGGTTTCACCGCGGGCATCGACCATGACTTCGCCGCGCGGCGACAGCTCGATCGCACCTTTGAGCCAGTCGCTGTTGGGCAGCAGGCCGATCTGCACGAAGATGCCTTCCAGCTCGACATGCTTGAGCTCGCCGGTCTGGCGTTCCTTGTAGCTCAGGCCGTTGACCTTCTGGCCGTCGCCGGTCACCTCAGTGGTCAGCGCTTCGGTCAACACGGTCACGTTCGGCAGGCTGTGCAGCTTGCGCTGCAGCACCGCGTCGGCGCGCAGTTGGCTGTCGAACTCCAGCAGGGTCACGTGGCTGACGATACCGGCCAGGTCGATGGCCGCTTCCACGCCCGAGTTACCGCCGCCGATCACCGCCACACGCTTGCCCTTGAACAGCGGGCCGTCGCAGTGCGGGCAGTAGGCCACGCCGCGGTTGCGGTATTGCTGCTCGCCGGGCACGTTCATTTCGCGCCAGCGCGCGCCGGTGGCGATGATCAGCGCCTTGGCCTTGAGCGACGCACCGCCGGCGAAGCGCACTTCGTGGGGCTCGCCGTGCAGGCCGGGGATCACCTGCTCGGCGCGCTGCAGGTTCATGATGTCAACGTCGTACTGCTTGACGTGCTCTTCCAGCGCCATGGCCAGTTTCGGGCCTTCGGTTTCTTTCACCGAGATGAAGTTCTCAATGGCCATGGTGTCGAGCACCTGGCCGCCGAAACGCTCGGCCGCAACCCCGGTACGGATGCCTTTGCGCGCGGCATAGATAGCCGCCGCCGCGCCGGCCGGGCCGCCGCCGATCACCAGCACGTCGAACGGTGCCTTGGCGTTGAGCTTGTCGGCCTGGCGCGCGCTGGCGCCGGTGTCGAGCTTGGCGAGGATTTCTTCCAGGCCCATGCGGCCTTGGCCGAACGGTTCGCCATTGAGGTACACGCTGGGCACCGCCATCACCTGGCGGGCGTCGACTTCGGCCTGGAACAGCGCGCCGTCGATGGCCACGTGCTTCACGTTAGGGTTGAGCACCGCCATCAGGTTCAGCGCCTGGACCACGTCCGGGCAGTTCTGGCACGACAGCGAGAAATAGGTTTCGAAACTGAAGCTGCCCTCCAGGGCCGCTACTTGCTCGAGTACCTCCTGGCTGGCCTTGGACGGGTGGCCGCCCACTTGCAGCAGCGCCAGCACCAGCGAGGTGAATTCATGGCCCATGGGCAGGCCGGCAAAACGCAGGCTGATGTCCGCGCCAGCGCGGTTCAGCGAGAACGACGGCTTGCGGGCGTCGGTACCGTCATCGCGCAAAGTGATCAGCGAAGACAGGCCCTGGATGTCGCGCAGCAGGCCGAGCATTTCCTGGGATTTGGCACCGTCGTCGAGGCTGGCGACGATCTCGATCGGCTGGGTGACCCGCTCCAGGTAGGTTTTCAACTGGGCTTTAAGATTGGCGTCGAGCATGACGAAGGTTCCCTATCAATGGTTCAGAAACAAGAACGCCCAGGCGCAGGCGCCCGGGCGTTCAGGTGGGCGGTGTTGAAGCTAGTCGCGGTCAGCCACCGCCAGGTACGGCATGGTCAGATTTTGCCGACCAGGTCCAGCGATGGCGCCAGGGTGGCGTCGCCTTCTTTCCACTTGGCCGGGCACACTTCGCCTGGGTGGGCAGCCACGTACTGGGCAGCCTTGACTTTGCGCAGCAGCTCGGAAGCGTCACGGCCTACGCCACCGTCGTTGATTTCGACGATCTTGATCTGGCCTTCAGGGTTGATCACGAAGGTACCGCGGTCAGCCAGGCCGGCTCCTTCGATCAGCACGTCGAAGTTGCGCGAGATCACCTGGGACGGGTCACCGATCAGCGGGTACTTGATTTTGCTGATGGTGTCGGAGGTGTCGTGCCAGGCTTTGTGGGTGAAGTGGGTGTCGGTAGACACGCCGTAGATCTCAACGCCCAGGGCTTGGAACTCTTCGTAGCGGTCGGCCAGGTCACCCAGCTCGGTCGGGCATACGAAGGTGAAGTCGGCCGGGTAGAAGAACACCACGGACCATTTGCCCTTCAGGTCTGCTTCGGTCACGTCGACGAACTTGCCGCCATGGTAAGCGGTGGCTTTGAACGGCTTGACTTGGCTGTTGATCAGAGGCATCGATAAGGCTCCTTGGTTGCTTGAGGTGGTAACTGTCTGAAGCTGATGGTGAGTATGCTAACGAAACATTGCAGGCCGTGTGATTGGCAATGCATATGCAGCCCATTGGTTTTGCCTATGAGCGCCCTCCCCAATGCCGCTCTAAATGGAGGCACACGCGAACATTTTCAAGGCCGCGGCTGCCGTAACAGGGGCCGTTAGCTGTTGATTTTTCCTACCTTTTCAGGCGTGTTTTCCTACATAACCGCCAGCCAGCGCCGCGTAAGCTGCCCCCCTGTCATAAAGGACAGGTGCCCCGGGCCGAATGCAGCGCTACAACAGGGTAAACATCAAGAGAAGGAGCCTCTTCATGGGTTACCCCCTGCCCTTGCCAGCAGCCCCGGTGGTGCCGGTGTTCGAAACCCTGACCGAGCGCGAGCGCCAGGTGTTGTTCTGGTGTTGCCACGGTAAAACCGCCAGCGAAATGGCCCTGCTGTTGCGCTGCGCCACCTCCACGGTGAACTTCCACATGAACAACCTGCACGCCAAGTTCGGCATCACCTCCACCACTTACATCGCCGCGATCAGCGCGGCCCGCGGCCTGGTGCCGATCGAGGTGCCGCAGCACCTGGCCCCGGCCAAAGGCTTGCGCGCATGACCCTGCGCATCCTCCTCGCCGACGACCACCCGCTCACCCGCGCCGGCCTCGCCCACTGGCTGCAGGCGCACAGCCGCGGGCGCCTGCAGGTGCACGCCAGCGTGGCCAGCACCGATGCACTGCTCGAGGCGCTGCACGGTGGCGGCGCCGACCTGCTGATCTGCGATTACTACCTGCCGGGGGGCAGCCAGGCCGATGGCCTGGCGTTGCTGGCACAACTGCGCCAAGCGTTTGCCCGCCTGCCAGTACTGGTGCTAACGGCCTTGAGCGAGGCGTGCGCGCTGGGCGGCATTCTCGCCAGCGGTGCGGCCGGGTTGGTCAACAAGCGCGCGCCGCTGGCCGAATTGCTCAAGGCCACGCTGCAGGTGGCCAATGGCAGGCGCTACGTGTGCCGCCATAGCCAGGCGATACTGGCTGAGCGCTACCTGGCTCCCAGCCATTGGCCCAACGAAGGCCGCTGCGTGCTCAGCGAGCGCGAAACCGAGGTGATGGCCCTGGCCCGCGCCGGCTTGACCATCCCGCAAATGGCCGCGCGGCTGGGGCGCAGCGCCAAGGCCATCGCCGTGCAACGGCGCAACGCCTTCGACAAGCTCGGGCTGCGCGCCGAGGCGCTGATCTACCACGGGCCAGAGGCTACTGGCGGGTCACGCTGCGCAGGGTAACGAACTCTTCGGCTGCGGTAGGGTGCACGCCAATAGTGGCGTCGAACACCTGCTTGGTCGCGCCGGCCTTCAGTGCCACGGCCATGCCCTGGATCAACTCGCCGGCCTCTGGGCCAACCATGTGGCAGCCAAGCACGCGGTCGCTGGCGCGGTCGACCACCAGCTTCATCAGGATGCGCTCCGGGTCGTCGGTGAGGGTCAGCTTCATCGGCCGGAAGGTGGTTTCGAACACGTTGATCGCATAGCCCTGTTCACGCGCCTGCTCCTCGGTCAGGCCCACGGTGCCGATCGCCGGCTGGCTGAACACCGCGGTGGGAATGTGCGCGTAGTCCACCGGGCGGAACTCCTCCGGCTTGAACAGCCGCCGCGCCACGGCCATGCCTTCGGCGGTGGCCACCGGGGTGAGCTGCACGCGGCCGATCACATCGCCCAGGGCGAGGATCGACGGCTCGGCGGTTTGATAGTGCTCATCGACCTCGACGAAGCCGCGCTCGTCGAGGGCCACGGCAGTGTTCTCCAGGCCCAGGTTGTCGAGGTACGGGCGCCGGCCGGTGGCGTAGAACACGCAGTCGGTGAACTCGCTGCTGCCGTCGGCGAAGGTTACAAGCAGCGAGCCGTCGCTGTGTTTGTCGATGCGGGTGATGTCGCTGTTGAACTTCAGCGCCACGCCCTTTTTGTTCAACTCATCGCGCAGGTGGGTGCGCACGCTGCCGTCGAAGCCACGCAGGAACAAGTCGCGGCGGTACACCAGGGAAGTACGCGCGCCCAGCCCGTGGAAGATACCGGCGAACTCCACGGCGATGTAGCCACCGCCGACCACGATCACCCGCTCGGGCAGGTGCTCGAGGAAGAACGCTTCGTTCGAGCTGATCGCGTGTTCCTTGCCAGGGATGTCGGGGATTTGCGGCCAGCCGCCGGTGGCGATGAGGATCCGCTCGCAACTGTAGCGTTGCCCGGCGACTTCGACCTGGTGCGGGCCGAGGATGCGCGCATGGCCTTCGTGCAGGGCCACCCCGGCATTGACCAGCAGCTTGCGGTAGATGCCGTTGAGCCGTTCGATTTCGGCGTTCTTGTTGGCGATCAGGGTGGCCCAATCGAAACGTGGCGCCTCCAGCCCCCAACCATAGGCGGCGGCGTGGGCGAAGTCTTCGCGGTAGTGGGCGCCGTACACCAGCAGTTTTTTCGGCACGCAGCCGACGTTCACGCAGGTGCCGCCGAGGTAGCGGCTTTCAGCCACGGCCACGCGGGCACCGAAGCCCGCAGCGAAACGCGCCGCGCGCACACCGCCGGAACCGGCGCCGATCACGTACAGGTCGAAATCGTATTGCATCGTTTTTGCTCCACACATGAAAACGCCGCTATCGCTGAACGATAGCGGCGTTTCTCTACACGTTACAGCCTGGGCCCGGGGCTCAGAGCTGGCCTTTCTTGTAGAAGTTCTCGAAGCAATAGTTGGTCGCGTCGATATAGCCTTCGGCGCTACCGCAGTCGAAACGCTCGCCCTTGAACTTGTACGCCAGCACGCAGCCGTCTTTGGCCTGTTTCATCAGGGCGTCGGTGATCTGGATCTCGCCACCCTTGCCCGGCTCGGTTTCTTCGATCAGCTTGAAGATGTCGGGGGTCAGGATGTAGCGGCCGATGATCGCCAGGTTCGACGGGGCGTCTTCGGGTTTCGGTTTTTCCACCATGGTGTTCACCCGGTAGATGTCGTCGCGGATCATTTCGCCGGCGATCACGCCGTACTTGTTGGTTTCCGCCGGGTCGACTTCCTGGATGGCGACGATCGAGCAGCGGAACTGGTTGTACAGCTTGACCATCTGCTGCAGCACGCCGTCACCGCCGGGGTTGACGCACAGGTCGTCAGCCAGCACCACGGCGAACGGTTCGTCGCCGATCAGCGAACGGCCGCTGAGGATGGCGTGGCCCAGGCCTTTCATTTCGATCTGGCGGGTGTAGGAGAAGGTGCACTCGTCGAGCAGCTTGCGAATACCGACCAGGTACTTCTCTTTGTCGGTGTTGCGGATCTGGTTTTCCAGCTCGTAGCTGATGTCGAAGTGGTCTTCGAGGGCGCGTTTGCCACGGCCGGTGACGATCGCGATGCCGTTGAGGCCGGCTTCCAGTGCTTCTTCAACGCCGTACTGGATCAGCGGCTTGTTGACCACCGGCAGCATTTCCTTGGGCATGGCCTTGGTAGCCGGCAGGAAGCGAGTGCCGTAACCGGCTGCCGGGAACAAGCATTTCTTGATCATGAAGTGTCCTTAATGAAAGGGCGGGCCTACGTATTCGGCGAAGTCTAATCAGGCCGGAACAACGTTACAATGGCGCCGTGCGGTGAATACTGCTGCTTTCTACTGAACCATTCGAAAAAACCCGCCGCGTTAAGTTCCATGGCACGCGCCGATCAGCCGGAAATGCACGCGGTGGCGGCGTTGCGCACATCGTGCAGGCGCAGCGGCAGGTTGCTCAGGCGCTCGTGCACCTTGATCGCGCTGCCACTGGAGCGCTCGGTCACGAGGATCACCGCCGCCGGGCTCGAGGAGAATTTCTGCGGCACGATCACCCGGTAGCCCCCTTTGTAATCTTCGATGGTCAGCGGCGCCCGGCTGCTTTCCAGGCGCTGGGCCAGGCACGCGGCGTAGTCCTTGGGCGACTTGCCGGAGATCACGTCCATGGTTTCGTGGGTTTTCTCGATGTCCGCCACATTCGCGCAGCCGCCGAGGGCCAACGCCAACCACGCACACACTGCAGCCTTCTTCAACATCGCTCCTCCTGCGGGTAAAAGGGGTATGACCATGGTGATAGCACAATGTTCAGCCGGCGGCCGAGAGAGGCGCTGGCACAACGCCTGTGGTAATGTGCACGCCAGCAGCCCCCACGTTTTACCGGAGTTTTCATGAAATTCGTCCACCAGCGCGAGCACCTGAACGAAGACGACCTCGTCGTGATCGAATGTTCGCAGCGCTGCAATATCCGTTTGATGAACGACGCGAACTTTCGCGCGTTTCGCAACGGCGGCCGGCACACCTACCATGGGGGGGCGTTCGACACCTTCCCGGCGCGCATCACCGTGCCCAGCACCGGGTTCTGGAACATCACCCTGGACACCGCCGGCCCGCGCCTGCGCAACCAGCCGTTGAAGAACACCGCGTTCAAGCACAAGATCAAGATCGTGCGGCGCACGTCGTCGTCGTTCAACTGAGCCACCTCCTTCCGGGACCGCCTCGTGACCAAGTACGTGATCCACTACACCTTGAATGGCCAGCGCCGCTGGGACTTCGCCCACCTCGAAAGCGGCACCGCCGAACAGGCCCTGGCCGCCCTGCTGGCCTTGCACGGCGAAGCCGAAGCGCCGGCGATCGCCGACATCCGCGTGACCCGCGCACTCTGAGCGCGGCGCCCTGGGGTTGAGCTGGATCAACCCCAGGCTGAACTTCACTTCAGTTTAAGAAATTTCCCCGTTGCCCCTCGCCACCCGGTGCTATGTTGAGTGTCCATACCACGGTTTTTTGAGAGGGGGGCGACGTGCACAAGATGACCTTCCCCAATGCCTGCCAGGTCATGCGCTGGCACTTCCACCCGATGGGCCTGGAAGCCACCATGGACGCCCCTGGCAGCATGGTTGCGCGGCTGTTCGACCGCGACAGCGGCCACACCCTGATCGCCATCGCCGGCATCCCCTGCGCCACGGTGATGAGCGCCACCGATGTGGAGCGGATCATCGAGGCGGTAGAGCTGGAGCTGGAAGCGTTCATCCCGCCGCAGCGGCTGGCCGAGGCGGGCTGAGGGCCCCCACACAGATCGGGTGGGAGGCCTGCTACGCGGCGATGGTGTTCAGGGTTTTACTGAGTGCATGAGCTGACTGGCCCTTCGCCCGGCACAGCCGGCCTCCCACGGGTTCTGTGTTACCCCGTAAATCAAGTAGTTACACAAATCTGGTGGGAGGCCGGCTGTGCCGGGCGAAGGGCCCGCGAATCCTCGAACAACGCACTGCCCGCCACCTTCGCCGAGGCCTTGGCGGCGTTGCCCCCGGGGCTGCCCGGCTCCAGGTACCAATAGCAGTGCTGCCGCGCCCGGGTGATGGCCACATACGCCAGGCGCAGCGCCTCTTCGGCCTGGGCCTGGTCGTAGGGGGCTTCGGCTTCTGGCGTGCCCAGCCCGGCCAGGCGGTACAGCGCGTTGCGCCAGGGCGAGCTGCCCTGGTATTGGCAATCGCCCACCAGCATCACCGCGTCGGCTTCCAGGCCCTTGGCGCTGTGGTAGGTCATCAGCCGCACGCCTTCGCCCTGCACCGGTTTGAGCAGCTTGGCCAAGCCGGCGCGCTCGGCGCCCTTGCGGAACAGCACCAGCACGCTGTGGCCCTGGGCCTGGTGGGCCTGCACCCGCTCGAGCAGGTGATCGTCGTTGCGGCCCAGCACCTGCACCGGTAGCACCGGCAGCTCGCCGACGGCGCGGCCCTTCTTGCCCTTGAGGCTGGCGGTGCCCTTGACCAGGTGCTCGGCGGCGTCGATCACCCCCTGCTGGCTGCGGTAGTTCTCGCGCAGCATCAAGCGGGCGTGGGCGGGGGCGGCGAACACCTGCTCGAACTCCAGGAAAAACCGCGGGCTGCTGCCGCGCCAGCCGTAGATCGACTGCCAGTCATCGCCCACGCACAGCAACGAGCCGGGCGCCAAGGCGCGGCGCTGGCGCTCGCCCTGCACTGCCTTGAGCCAGTTCACCAACAGCGGTGATACATCCTGGAATTCATCCACCAGCACATGGCTGAAGCGGTCGAGCTGCTCGTTGGGCAAGGCCTTGAGTGGCGCGCAGCCAGGCGCGCTGAACAGGCTGAACACGCCGTTGTAGGTCATCAACGGTGGCTGTTGCGCCTGCAGGTGCGCCTGCAGCGCTGGCCAGTAAAGGGCCAGGGCCTGGAAGAACAACCCATCGCCCTCCTCCACCGCCAGCCCAGCCTGCTCGATGGCCGCGGGCACGCCCAGGCCGAGGGTTTCGATAAAACTGCCCACTTCATAGAAGGCATCGAGCAGCGGCAGCGCCTTGCGCTCGCCGCCCAGGGTGTAGTCCAGCCCCGGGCCCTGGCTGAGGTCGGCGGCATCGGCCTGCTGCAATTGCTTGGCCGCGGCATAGGTGTCGAGCCAGATCACCGGCTGCTCGCAGAACGCCTGGAACAGCGTGCGCTTGACCGCCACTTCCGCCGCCAGCGGCAATTCGCCCTGGGCGCGGCGCAGGTCCTGGGCTTCGCGTGGGTCGACGCCAAGCATCACCCAGGCCTTCAGGCCCGGGTGGTAGCCGTTGCAGTAGAACGGCAAACCGCGCAGCTCAAGCGGCCGTACCCCGGGCTCGACGCCGGCCAGCGGCCACTGGCCGGCGCCGCGCCAGAGCGCCTCGGCGCTTTCGCAGAGGGCCTGGTCGCGGCGGGCGGCGAGCTCCATCACCACCGCGCGCTTGCGCACATCGGGGTGGTCGGTGCCCAGCCTGGGCAGTTGCAAGGCGCGCTGGCGCAACGCCTCGATCAACCCGGCAAAGGCCGGGGCCTGCGCGTGCAGCGCTTGGTAGGCGCGGTTGAAGTGCTCGCGCTGGGCGTTGTTGAGGGTGTGCGCAAAGGGCGGTTCGTCCGGGTCGGCGGCGCCGCCCTGGCCGAGGGTTTCGAACGCCTTCAGGCCATCGAGCCCCGGCAACCCCTGGGCCCAGCCGAGGGCGCGGGAGTGGAAGGTGCGCACCACCTCCTTGGCCTGGCGCTCGCCCAGGCGCCGCTCCCACAGCGCCAGGGTGCGCACCAGGCGGGCGATGAAATCCTTGCGCGATTCACGGGTGAAGGTCACCACGCTGATCGCCTCCAGGGGCACCTGCAGGTACTGCACCAGCAGCACCACGCGCAGCACCAGCGAGGCCGATTTACCGGCCCCGGCCCCGGCAACCACGCAGGTGGCGGGGGCGGCGCTGAAGATCATCTTCCACTGCGCGCTGCTGGGTTGCTGGTTCGCGGGCAACAGGCGGGCGACGTCGGCCTTCATCTGCTTGCGCACGGCGGCGCTGATCGGCAGGCAGCCTTCGGCCGGCACTGGCGCGGCCTTGGCCTTGGCGGCGGGTTTGGCCTTGCTGGCGCGGGCCTTGGCCGGTGCGCGGGGCTTGGCGGGGGCAGCGGGCTGCGCGGGGCCGTTGTACACGGCGGTGATCTCGCGCAACTCGCCCAGGTAGGCTTTGATGCGTTTCAGCCAACTGCGCGGTGGCGCTGGCTCGGTGGAACGGCGTGGCACACGACCTCCTGCCCACGGGAATGGCCGGGCATCATCGCCCGGCCCGCCGCGTCAGGCAATGGCCTTGTCGACCAGCGCCTGGGCTTCGCTCACCAGCCGCTGCAGGTGCTCCTGGCCGAGGAAGCTCTCGGCGTAGATTTTGTAGATGTCTTCGGTGCCCGAAGGGCGCGCGGCGAACCAGCCGTTGGCGGTGACCACCTTCAGCCCGCCGATGGCCTGGTCGTTGCCGGGGGCGCGGCTGAGCACCGCGGTGATCGGCTCACCGGCAAGCTCGGTGGAGGTCACCTGCTCCGGCGCCAGCTTGCTCAGCGCGGCCTTTTGCCGGGCATCGGCCTTGGCGTCGACGCGGGTGGCGAACGGCTCGCCCAGTTCGCTGGCCAGGGCCAAGTAGCGCTGGTGCGGGTTCTGCCCGGTCTTGGCGGTCATTTCGGCCGCCAGCAGCGACGGGATCAGGCCGTCTTTGTCGGTGCTCCACACCCCGCCGTTCAGGCGCAGGAACGACGCCCCGGCGCTTTCTTCGCCACCAAAGCCAAGGCTGCCGTCGAACAGGCCCTGGGCGAAGTACTTGAAGCCCACCGGCACTTCGAACAGCTGGCGGCCCAGGCGCGCGGCCACCCGGTCGATCAGGCTGCTGCTCACCGCGGTTTTGCCCACGGCGGCGTCGGCGCGCCATTGCGGGCGGTTCTGGTAGAGGTAGTCGACCATCACCGCCAGGTAATTGTTCGGCGCCAGCAGGCCGCCCTGGGGCGTGACGATACCGTGGCGGTCGTGGTCCGGGTCGCAGGCAAAGGCCACGTCGAAGCGGTCTTTGAGCGCCAGCAGCCCTTGCATGGCATCGCGGGAGGATGGGTCCATGCGGATCTGCCCGTCCCAGTCGAGGGTCATGAAGCGGAAGGTCGGGTCGACGTTCGGGTTCACCACCTCGAGGTTGAGCTGGTAATGGTCGGCGATCGCCGCCCAGTAGCGCACCCCGGCGCCGCCCAGCGGGTCTACCCCGAGGCGCAGGCCGGACTGTTGGATGGCGGCCATGTCGACCACGTTGGCGAGGTCTTGCACGTAGGTGTTGAGGTAGTCATGGCGGTGGGTGGTGGCGGCCTTCAGGGCCTGGCCATAGGGCATGCGCTTGACGCCCTTGAGGCCGCCCTCGAGCAGCTCGTTGGCCTTGGCTTCGACCCACTTGGTCACGTCGCTGTCGGCCGGGCCGCCGTTGGGCGGGTTGTACTTGTAGCCACCGCTTTGCGGCGGGTTGTGCGAGGGGGTGATCACCACGCCGTCGGCCAGGTGCTGGCTGCGGCCTTGGTTGTAGCACAGGATGGCGTGGGACAACGCCGGGGTGGGGGTGTACTCGTCGTTGGCGGCAAGCATCACCTCTACCCCGTTGGCGGCGAACACCTCCAGCGCGCTGGCGCCGGCGGGGGTGCTCAGGGCGTGGGTGTCGATGCCGAGAAACAGCGGGCCGTCGATGCCCTGGGCCTGGCGGTACAGGCAGATGGCTTGGCTGATGGCCAGCACCTGCGCTTCGTTGAAGCTGTCGTTGAACGAACTGCCACGGTGCCCGGAGGTGCCGAAGGCTACCCGGTGCGCCGCCACCGCAGGGTCAGGGCGGCCGGTGTAATAGGCGCTGACCAGCTTGGGGATGTCTACCAGGGATTCGGCGGGGGCCGGCTTGCCGGCCAGCGGATTGTGCGTCATGCAAACCTCGGAGTCGGAGGGCTATCAAAAGGGCATCAGTTTACTGAGCATTGGACCGGCTGGCGACGGCTGGCGTTCACTGCCACGCCAACGGCAGGGTGTGCCCTGGCAACCCCGGCGGCACCACCGGGCAAGGCTGCGGCGCCGGCCACCAGCGCGGCAACAGCGCCTGCACGCGCGGCTCGGCGAAGCGGTCGTCGATCAGCACCACCACGCCGCGGTCGGTTTCGCTGCGGATCACCCGCCCGGCCGCCTGCACCACCTTGTGCAGGCCCGGGTAAAGATAGGCGTAGTCGTAGCCGGCGGCGAATTGTTGCTGCAAGCGCAGGCGCCGCTGTTCGTTGACCGGGTTGAACTGCGCCAGGCCCAGGGTGGCGACGAACGCGCCGATCAGCCGCGCCCCCGGCAGGTCGATGCCTTCGCCAAAGGCGCCACCGAGCACGGCAAAGCCGATGCCCTGCCCGCCCGGCTCGAACCGCGCGATGAACGCGTCGCGCTCGGCCTCGTTCATCTGCCGCGCCTGGGCCCACACCGGCAGCGCCGGGGCGCGCGCGCGCAATGCGGCCAGGGCCTGCTGCAGGTAATCGAAGCTGCTGAAGAACGCCAGGTAATTGCCTGGGCGCGCCTGGTACTGCCCGGCCAGCACCTCGGCCAGCGCCGCCAGCGAGGCCTCGCGCTGATGAAAACGCGTGCTCACATGGCCGGCCAGGCGCACCTCCAGTTGCCCGGCGGCGAACGGCGACGGCACATCGAGCCAGGCGCTGCTGGCCGGCATGCCCAGCAGGTCGAGAAAATACCGCGCCGGGCTGAGGGTGGCGGAGAACAGCACCACGCTGCGCGCGCCCTGCATGCGCGGCGCCAGTTGCGCCGCCGGCACCAGGCAGCGCAGGCACAGCCGCGACTGGCGCTGGCGGCCTTCGCCGTGCAGGTGGCTGTCGAACACATGGCCCGCGCCGAACAGCTCGGCGATGCGGTTGACCTGCAGGGCCGCGAAGTAGAAGTCCAGCCAGGGCCCGGTCACGCTCTGCGGGGCCTCGTTGAGCTGCTCGCCCAGCGCCGCCACGCAGCGCTGCAGGGCGCCGAGCCAGGCCGCCGGCGGGCTGGCACTGGCCTGGTAAGCCTCGGTTTGCGCGGCGTTCAGCGCCTTCCATGCTCGCGCCAAGCGCGCCAGCGGCGCCTTCAGCCCAGGCAGTGGCGCCTTGCGCAGCGGCGCCAGGCAGCGCTGGTGCAGTTCAGCGCTGTACATGTCGCGGCCGCGCTCGACCAGGTTGTGCGCCTCGTCGACCAGCACCGCGGTGCGCCACTGCTGCGCTTGGGCCAGGCCGAACAGCCAGCCGCTGAGGTCGAACCAGTAGTTGTAGTCGGCGACGATCACGTCGGCCCAACGGGCCATTTCCTGGGCCAGGTAATAGGGGCATACCTGGTGCCGGCGGGCGATTTCGCGCAGTGCCGGCTGGTCGAGCCAGGCGGCGCCGGCGGCGGCTTCACGGGCGGCCGGCAGGCGGTCGTAGAAGCCCTGGGCCAGCGGGCAGCTGTCACCATGGCAGGCCTGGCCGGGGTACTCGCAGGCTTTGTCGCGGGCGATGATCTCAAGCACCCGCAGGCCCGGCGCCTGCTCGCGCAGTTGGCCAAGGCCATGCAGGGCGAGGCCGCGCCCCGGGGTTTTGGCGGTGAGAAACAGCAGTTTATCCAGCTGGCCCATGGCCTTGAGCGCCGGGAACAAGGTGCCCAGGGTTTTGCCGATGCCGGTGGGCGCCTGGGCCAGCAGGCATCGGCCACTGGCGATGGCCTTGTACACGGTTTCGGCCAGCTCGCGCTGCCCCGGGCGAAACCGCCCCGGCGGGAACGCCAACTGGCCGAGCGCCGTGGCACGCGCCTCGAGGTGGGCTGCTTCATGCTCGGCCCAGCCGAGAAAGCACTGGCACTGCGCGATGAAGAACGCCTGCAGCTCGGCCGCGCTCAAGCGTTGCTCAAAGCGGGTTTGGCGTTGGCTGTCGACCTCCAGGTACACCAGCGCCACGGTCAGTTCGGCCAGGCCGCGGGCCTGGCAGAGCAAGGCGCCGTACACCTTGGCCTGGGCCCAGTGCAGCAGGCGGTGGTTGGCCGGCTGGCGGGCGAGGTCGCCGCGGTGGGTTTTCACTTCTTCCAGGCACTGCCGGGCAGCGTCGTAGCCGTCGGCGCGGCCGCGCACCTGCAGGCTTTGGTACTCCCCCTGCAGGCTGACCTCGTCCTCGTACGCGGCGCCGCGGCCGCTGGCCACCCGGCGGTGCCCGGCCATGCCTTCGAGGGCGCTGGGCGACGGGGTAAAACGCAGGTCGAGGTCGCCCCGCCGAGCGGTGAACTCGCACAGCGCGCGCACCGCCACCCGGTAGCTCATGCCGGCACCTCGGCGTGCCAGCTGACGTAACACACCTGCACCGGCAGGCCGTGTTCGGCGAAGTAGGCCATCCAGCGCAGTTGGTTATCCTGCAGGCGGTCGCCCGGGCCCTTGACCTCGATCATCCGGTAGCGGCCCTCGGCAGGCCAGAACTGCACCAGGTCCGGCAGGCCGGCGCGGTTGCTTTTGAGGTCTTCGAGCAAGCGCGCGAACAGCAGCTTGAGGTGCGCCGGCGGGATGCACGCCAGGGCCAAGGCGAGCAACGGCTCACTCAACGCGCCCCAGAACACGAAGGGGCTGGCCAGGCCGTACTTGCTGGCAAAGCGCGCAAGGATGGTCGCCTGGTAGCTGCCGCTGTCGAGCTCGCCCAGGCAGGCCTCGAACAGGGCTTGGCGGCGGCTGTAGAAATCCGCCTGGTGCAGGTCGGCCGGGGCGTGCTGGAACGGGTGAAAGAACGCCCCCGGCACTGGCGCGAAAATCGCCGGCCAGCAAAGCAGGCCGAACAACGAATTGAACAGGGCGTTTTCCAGGTACAACACCGGCGCGCCCTCCTCGGCCAGCGCCTGGCACACCGCGGCCTCAACGCTACTGGCCTGGGGCAGGCAGAGGTCAAGCCGCGCAGGCCCGGGCGCGCGCCGGCGCGGCGCGACCGGCAGGCCCAGGGCCCGTTGCAGGCGCGGCAAGGCCCGTGGCAGGGCCTGGGCCTCGGCGGGGCTTTCCGGCGCCGCCCAGGCCTGCTGCCACAGCGCCCAGGCCTCGGCGTGGCGGCCCTGTTGTTCATACACCCGCAGCAGCCGCCAGCGCGCGCCGGGGTAGGCACACTCGCGGTACAGGCCTTCGGCCTCGGCCCAATGGCCGAGGCGCTCGCAGTGGTAGGCCAGCAGGTAGGCCAGCTTGGCGCGCCGGCCTTGCAGCCAGGGGTTGGCGGTGTGGATCGCCGCCAGCCGGGCCAGCAGCGCGCCCACCGCCTCGCCGAGCTCCAGCGCCTCGCGGGCGGCGTGCACGGCCAGCGCCGCGTCGACGTCTTCGCGGCAGGCCAGGGCGCGGCTGCCGGGGGCGAAGGCCACCTGCTCGAAGCGCTGCACGCCCAGGTCAGCCAGCACGAACTGCGACCAGTCCTGGTAGAGGTTGCCGAAGAACATCAAGCGCAGCCGCTCACACAGCGGCCGCAGCGCCAACTGGTACAGCGCGCCGAGGCCCGGGCACCACTCAGTGAACGGCCGCGGTTCGGGGTAGTGGCCAGCCAACTGTTCGAACAACGCATCCTTGCGCTGGCTGGCGCGCAGGCCGTGGCCAGGGAAGCTGCGCAGCACCTCGGTTTTGTCGAGCACGCTGAACAGCTCGGCCAGTGACAGCGGCGTGCCAGCGCACAACCAGCCCAGCGCCAGCAAGGGCTGGGCGGCGGCGCCGATGGCGCCGATTTCCAGGTAGGCCAGCTTGCTCTCGCGGTACAGCGGGCCCTTGCGCATCACCAGCCGCACCAGCAGCGCCTGGCTCGGTTCGGGCAAGGCGGTGAACTGCTCGATGAAGCGCTGCTCGCTGGCGCCGAGCACGTCGCTGTAGTGCTCGGCCAGCCAGGCCAGCACGTAGCGGAAGTTCACCAGGTAATAGAGGGGGTTATCGAGCGGGTTCACGGTGGGGCGCTGTTCACGGTGGCATGGCTTCAACGTTCGGGTAGCTGTTTATACATACAGCGTAAAGCGCCGGCAACCCCGCCGGGACCAGCGGGCGTTTGAGCCTCCCGCGCCTGGCTGCTACCCTGCGGGGCTTCTCAGGCTGGATCCCTCGCCATGCTCAATGCCCTGTTGTTCGACCTCGACGGCACCCTTACCGACACCGATACCCTGCACCTGCTGGCAATCCAGCAACTGCTGATGGAAGAAGACGGCCGCGCCTTCAGCGACGAAGAGTTCATGGAAAAATGCAGCGGCCGCGCCAACCCGCAGATGTGCGCGCTGCTGTTCCCCGAGCGCAGCGTGGCCGAACACCAGGGCTTCGCCGAGCGCAAGGAAGCGCGCTTTCGCGCGCTGTCTACCAGGCTGGAACCGATCCCCGGGTTGCTGGCGCTGCTCGACTGGGCGGTGGCCGAGGGCCTGGGCCGGGTGGTGGTGACCAACGCCCCGCGCGCGAACGCCGACCACATGCTCGGCGCGCTGGGCCTGGCCGGCACCTTCGCCCACGTGGTGGTGGCCGAAGACTTGCCACGGGCCAAGCCCGACCCGCTGCCCTACCAGACCGGCCTGCTCAAACTGGGTGCCAGCGCCGCCGAGGGCATGGCGTTTGAAGATTCAGTGCCCGGGCTGACCGCGGCCAAGGCCGCCGGCCTGTTCACCGTGGGCCTGGCCACCAGCCAGCCGGCCGAAGCGCTGCTGGCGGTGGGCGCCGACCTGGTGATCGATGACTTCACCGACCCGCGCCTGTGGCAAGCGCTGAAAGCGCGCCGCGCGGGGCGTTGAGCACTGCGTTAGCCCTGCGCCTCGCGCTTCACCCGGGCCTTGCGCGCCCAGATGTTCAGGCACTCGATCGCCGCCGAGAAGGCCATCGCCGTGTAGATGTAGCCCTTCGGCACATGGGCGCCAAAGCCTTCGGCGATCAGCGTCATGCCGATCATGATCAAGAAGCCCAGGGCCAGCATCACCACCGTCGGGTTGTCGTTGATGAACCGCGCCAGCGGCTCGGAAGCCAGCAGCATCACCAGCACCGCGGCGATCACCGCGATCACCATGATCGGCAAGTGCTGGGTCATGCCCACGGCGGTGACGATGCTGTCGATCGAGAACACCAAGTCGAGCATGAGGATTTGCGCGATCGCTGCGGTGAAGCCAATCGCAATCTGCCCGCTGGCGGTGTCTTCCTGCTTGCTGACCGGGTCGACGCTGTGGTGGATTTCGGTGGTGGCCTTCCAGACCAGGAACAGGCCGCCGGCGATGAGGATCATGTCTTTCCAGGAAAACGCCTGGCCCGCGACCTCGAACACCGGCTCGGTGAGGGTCACGATGAACGCCACGGTACTCAGCAACGCCAGGCGCAGCACCAGCGCCATGCTGATGCCGATGCGCCGCGCCTTGGTGCGGAACTGCGCCGGCAGCTTGTTGGTGAGGATCGAGATGAAGATCAGGTTGTCGATGCCGAGGACGATTTCCATCGCCACCAGGGTGGCCAGCGCGGCCCAGGCGGCGGGGCTGGCGGCGAGTTCGAGAAGGTATTCCATGGGGTAGGCCTGATGTTGAGGTGATGGCGAAGGAGAATAGCGGCGCCTATACTTCCTGAAAATTCGTATTTTTATACAAAACCATTCGGTTTTAACGAAGTATCAAGCCCATGCTCAATTACCGCCAGCTGTACTACTTCTGGATGGTCGCCCGCACCGGCGGCATCGCCCGCGCCTGCGAGCAACTCAACCTCACCCCGCAAACGGTCAGTGGCCAGCTTAGCCTGCTGGAGGAACACCTCGGCGTGGCCTTGCTGCAAAAAGCCGGGCGCCAGCTAGAACTGACCGCCGCCGGGCGCCAGGCCTTGCCCTACGCCGAGCGGATTTTCCAGGCCGGGGCGGAGCTCGAGGCGTTGCTGCGCCACCAGCCGGCCGAACAGCCGGTGCTGTTTCGCGTGGGGGTGGCCGACGTGGTGCCCAAGTCCATCGTGTACCGCTTGCTCGCGCCGACCATGGAGTTGCCCGAGCCGCTGCGCATCACCTGCCGCGAAGACAAACTCGAACGGCTGCTGGCCGACCTCGCCATCCAGCGCCTGGACCTGGTGATTTCCGACAGCCCTATGCCGCCGAACCTCGACATCAAGGGCTTCAGCCACAAGCTGGGCGAATGCGGCGTGGCGTTCTTCGCCACCGCCGCGCTGGCCGAGCGCCTGCCGGGGGCGTTCCCGGCCCTGCTGCAGGGCCAGCCGTTGCTGATCCCCGGCCCCGACAGCGTGATGCGCGCGCGCCTGCTGCGCTGGTTCGATGAACAGCACATCCAGCCGCGGGTGGTCGGTGAGTTCGATGACAGCGCGCTGATGCAGGCCTTCGGCCAATCCGGCGCGGGGGTGTTCGTCGCCCCGGCGGCGATCGCCACCGAGGTGTGCCAGCAGTATGGCGTGGTGTGCCTGGGCCAGGTCGACAGCGTGATCGAAACCTTTTATGCGATTTCCGTCGAGCGGCGCATTCGCCACCCGGCGATCGTCGCGCTCAACGAAGGCGCGCGCCGCGAACTGTTTCACCAGGGCTAGGGTGATGGCACTTTCGCCGCACCGGCACAACGCCTAAGCTATCGGCTTTTCTGCCCGCAGGTACGCGCCGATGTCTGACTTCCAGGAAGCCCCCGCCACCCCGCACTTCACCCCCGCCGAGCTGCGTGTGCTCGGCGCGCTGGTGGAAAAAAAGGCCACCAGCGCCGAAGCCTACCCGCTGACCCTCAACGCCCTGGTGCTGGCCTGCAACCAGAAGACCAGCCGCGAGCCGATCAGCAACCACACCCCCGGCGAAGTCGGCCAGGCCCTGCGCGCCCTTGAACAACGGGGCCTGGCCCGGTTGCAGATGGGCAGCCGCGCCGACCGCTGGGAGCACTGCCTGGAAAAAGGCCTGGAACTGACCCCACCGCAAGTGGCGTTGATGAGCTTGATGTTCCTGCGTGGCCCGCAAACGCCGAACGAGCTGGTCACCCGCAGCCAGCGCGTGTATGCCTTCGACGACACCGAGTAGGCCGTGCACCAGTTGGAGCGGTTGATCAGCCGCGGCCTGGCGGTGCTGATCGGGCGCCAGCCGGGGCAGCGCGAAGACCGCTACACCCATGCGCTGGGCGACCTGGCCGATGCCGAGGCGATCCTGCAGGCCCGCGGCAGCGCGGCCGGCGCCGCCAGCCCCGCGCAAGAGCGGCTGGACGCGCTGGAGGCGCGGGTGGCGGAATTGGAAGCGCGCCTGGCCCAGGCCGGGTTGTAGGGTTTCAGGGCCCTTCGCCCGGCACAGCCGGAGTGCCGGACCACGGCCTCCCACCAGATTTGTGTTAGTGCTTGATTTACAAGGCAACACAGAGCCCGTGGGAGGCCGGCTATACCGGGCGATGGGCCCTGAAGCTCATGCACAAAATCAGCAGAGCTCACAGATTGATCTCTTCCGTAAAGCCGTGAAATGGCTTAAGTGAACAGCAGTACGGCACAGCCGGGCGATGGCCCGCAACCCTCACCCCCGGGCAAACGCCGCCGCCTCGCGCACCAGCGCCTCATCCGGGCGCACCCCGGTGTACAGCACGAACTGCTCCAGCGCCTGCAGCGCGACCACATCCAGGCCGGTGATCACCGGCTTGCCCAACTGCTCGGCGAGCTGGATCAACGGCGTGCGCGGCGGCAGCGCGACCACGTCGAACACCCACTCGGCGGCCTCCACCGCCGCCGCCTCGAAGGCCAGCGTGTCGGCGCCTGGCCCACCGGCCATGCCCAACGGCGTCACGTTGACCAACAGCGCCGGGCGCAGCGCGCCGAGGGCGTGGCGCCAGTCGTAGCCGCACTGCTGGGCCAGCGCCGGGCCGGCCTGGGTGTTACGCGCAACGATGGTGCCGTGGCCAAAGCCGGCATCGCGAAACGCACAGGCCACCGCCTTGGCCATGCCGCCGCTGCCATGCAGGGCAAAGGGCATGGCCGGGTCGAGGCGGTGGCGCTCGATCAACTGACCAATGGCCAGATAGTCGGTGTTGTAGGCCCTCAAATAACCGCCGTCGTTGACGATAGTATTGATCGAGGCAATCGCCGCAGCCGAGGGGTCGAGCTCATCGACCAAGGGGATGCTCGCCTCCTTGAACGGCATCGACACCGCGCAGCCGCGAATGCCCAGCGCGCGGATGCCGCCGATGGCGGCGGGCAGGTCTTGGGTGGTGAAGGCCTTGTACAGGTAGTTCAAGCCCAGCCGGGCGTAGAGAAAGTTATGGAAGCGGGTGCCGAAGTTACCGGGCCGCCCCGCCAGGGACATGCATAAAAGAGTGTCTTTATCGGGGGCGTTGAGCATCTAAGCATCCTGAAGCAGGCTGTTGATTTCGTAAGCAAAACGATACGTTGACCTTACACAAAATTTACCGTTTGCAGTCGCAGTTTCTTACATTTTCGCTGTCATAGTGTGTACGGCAGACCATGATCCCGAGGCGGGCTCATCGCGCCATGTCGTTATACGAGGAAACATCATGATCCGTCATTTATCCAAGGTTGCCCTGCTGGCCGGTGCCCTCACTGCCGCCCTGGCAGGCCCCGCTTCAGCCCATGGCGGCCCTGGCCCGGGTGCCTGGGTTGGCGCGCTGGTGGGTGGCGCCGTGCTCGGCGCGGCCGTGGCCTCGCGCCCGGCACCGGTGTACGTGCAGCAACCAGTGTACGTGGCCCCGCCGCCTCCGCCGCCGGTGTATTACTCGGCGCCGCCGGTGGTGTACCAGCCGGCCCCGGTGTACTACGCCCCGCCACCACCACCGCCTCCACCGGGGTACTACTACGGCGGCCACTACGGCCGCTGGTAAGCCGAGCGCCGGCAGGCACGATGCGCTCGCTCAATGGTTGCTATCGAGCGCATCGATTTCCCCCTGGGATCGCGGCGCTCTAGCATGGGCCCATCGATTCAGGAGGTTCCCTATGTACAGTTTGAGCATCATGTCCGTGATTGGCAGCGCCGTACCGGAGCGTATCCGCGACCTGGGCCTGTTGGCCTGCTGGTACGTGGTCCGCGAAGGTGAAATCGTCAGCCGGCCGCTGCTCTCCCGCGCCGAGGCCCAGGCCGTGCGCGAACAACTGCAGAACGCCTTGGTTGCCTGATTTCACTGTACCGTTTACCTGGCCTGCCCTAAGCTCCCCCTGCCCCGCCTTGTGCGGGGCTTTTTTATTGCAGTATTCGACGAAGTGCCAAAGATGAAGAAACATTCACCCGGCACGGCAATCGACAGGCAGATAGCCATCCTCCTAGAATGTGACAGCTTTTTTCATCATCATTTTTTTGTGATCTTCATTTTTAGCTGAGTGCGTATTTCCGTGAAAAAAACCCTGTCCATGCTCAGTCTGTTCGTAGCCTTGGCCGGCGCTGTGATCGTCACCCCCGTGCAGGCCAACGAAGCGGCCCTGGCCCGCGACCCGTCGCAACTTCACCTGGCCTCCGGTAGCGCCATGTTGATCGACCTGCAAACCAACAAGGTCATCTACGAGAACAAACCCGACCTGGTCGTGCCGATCGCCTCGGTGACCAAGTTGATGACCGCGATGGTGGTACTCGATGCCAAGCAATCGATGACCGAAGAAATCAACGTCGACATCAGCCAGACCAAAGAAATGAAAGGCGTGTTCTCCCGGGTGAAACTCGGTAGCACCCTAGACCGCCGCAACATGCTGCTGATCGCCCTGATGAGCTCGGAAAACCGCGCCGCGGCGAGCCTGGCCCACCACTACCCGGGCGGCTACAACGCGTTCATCAGCGCCATGAACGCCAAGGCCAAGGCCTTGGGCATGAGCCACACCCGCTATGTAGAGCCCACGGGGTTGTCCGAGCACAACGTGTCGACCGCCCGCGACCTGTCGAAGCTGCTGATGGCCGCGCGCGGCTACCCCATGCTGCGCGAGCTGTCGACCACCCGTGAAAAAACCGTGGCGTTCAAGCACCCCAACTACACCCTGGGCTTTCGTAACACCGACCACCTGCTGAACAACGAAAAGTGGGAAATCCAGATCACCAAGACCGGCTTCACCGACAAGGCCGGGCACTGCCTGGTGCTGGTCACGCGCATGGCCGACCGCCCGGTGGCGATGGTGATCCTCGATGCCTACGGCAAGTTCACCCACTTTGCCGACGCCACGCGCCTGCGCAACTGGATGGAAACCGGCCGCAGCAACAAGCCGGCGGCGGTGGCGATGCAGTATCGCTCGGAGAAGAACCGGCAGATGGCCGACTGAGCAAGCCGGCACAGCCGCCTTACCGCCGATGCTTATGCCGGTACATCGCCGTATCGGCATCGGCCAGTAACGCCGGCAGCCCGTCGTGGCGGGCCAGGTCGTATTCCACCCGGCCCACGCTGTAGGCGATTTCATAGCCACGCGCGCCGTCACGGTTGCGCGTGGCCAGGGCTTTGTCCAGGCGTTGCAGCACGTGCACGCTTTCGCCCTGCCCGGCGCCCATCAGCAGCACCACGAACTCATCGCCGCCCAGCCGGCCGATGCTGTCCATTTCGCGCACCACCGAGCGCAGCACGTCGGCGAACACCGCCAACGCGCGGTCGCCCTCGGCGTGGCCGAAGCGGTCGTTGATCGCCTTGAAACCGTCGAGGTCGAAAAACAGCAAGGTGGCCGGCGTGCCCACCCGCCGGCAGATGCTCAGCGCGTACTCGGCCATGTGCTCGAAGCCGCGGCGGTTGGCAACCTGGGTCAGGTGGTCGACGGTGGCCACCTGCTGCGCCTCAAGCTCCAGCTCGGCCATGATCGCGAGGTCTTCCATCGCCGCGCGGTCTTCATCATCGAACTGCCGCGGCGCCCGGTCGATCAGGCACAGGGTGCCCATCGGGCTGCCGTTGCTGGCCTTGAGCGGGCGCCCGGCATAAAAGCGAATGTGCGGCTCGCCGACCACCAGCGGGTTGTCGCTGAAGCGCGGGTCATGGATGGCGTCGCTGATCACGAACAACTCGTTCTGCAGGATCGCATGGCCGCAGAACGACACATCCCGCGGGGTTTGCGTTGCGCTCAGCCCGCTGCACGACTTGAACCACTGGCGGTTGGTATCCACCAGGCTGACCACCGCGATCGGCACATCGAACAGCCGCCGGGCCAACCGGGTCAGGCGGTCGAAGCGCTCCTCGGCCGGCGTATCGAGCAGGCTCAAGGTGCGCAAGGTATGGATGCGCAGGTTTTCGTCAGGGTGGTTGGCGGGCGCCTGCATAACGACTCCAGAAAATAAAAGGCCGTGCAGCTATTTAGCGTAACTGCACAGCCCCGTATTTCAAGGCGCGAAGCGAAACGGCCTCAGGCGGTGGTGCTGACCATCGAGCCGGAGGTGCTGCTGCCACTCTCGGTGAGGGCCTGGGTCAGCTGCGCGGTGAGGGTTTGCAATTGCCCGGCGAGGGTTGCCACCTGGGCTTGCGCCGAGGCGGCCTCGGCGGCCTTGGCCGGGTCGCTGCCGTCGCTGTTCTGCTCGGCCTGGGCCGCCGCCTGCTGGGCTTGTTGCAGTTCTTTCTGCACCTGGGCGATCTGTTTTTTCAGGGCTTTGACGGTGTCGGACTCGCTGTCGCTGCTGTCGCTGTCTTCGCTGCTGCTGGCGCCACCGGCGCCGCCCACGCCGCCGCCGGCATTGCCCTTGAGCTGTACGCTGGTGGCCGCGGCGGAACCGGCGGCGCTGCTGGTGGTGCTGTCGTCATCGCTGGCGCTGGCGGTGCTGCTGCTGGCCGAGGTGCTGCTGATGTGCAGGTTGGTGGCAAGGGTGCTGCTGATGCTGGTCATGGCGTTGGCGTCCTATGAATGAAGATGTCCCTGGCAGGCCATCGGCCAGGCGCCACGCGGCTTTAGCAACAATTTGGTACCATTTCCCGTACACACGCGTACAAAGGCGTAGTTATTTGCCACCGTTCGGGTGGGTAATGCCCACTTAACGCCAGATGAAATAATCTTCAGAGAGCCATTGCGCAAAGCTTGGCACAATGCCACGGTCTGAAGCCGAACCTCGGGTACCCCACACCATGACACGCGTATTGACCATCGAAGACGACGCCGTGACCGCCAAGGAAATCGTCGCCGAACTCACCAACCACGGCCTGGAAGTGGATTGGGTCGACAACGGCCGCGAAGGCCTGGTCAAGGCGGTCAGTGGCGACTACGACGTGATCACCCTCGACCGCATGCTGCCCGAACTCGACGGCCTGGCGATCGTGACCACCTTGCGCACCATCGGCGTGTCTACCCCGGTATTGATGATCAGCGCGCTGAGCGATGTAGACGAACGCGTGCGCGGCCTGCGCGCCGGCGGCGACGACTACCTGACCAAGCCCTTCGCCTCCGACGAAATGGCCGCCCGGGTCGAAGTATTGCTGCGCCGCAAGCAGGCCTCCACCACCCAAGACAACTCACTGCGCGTGGCCGACCTCGAACTCGACCTGATCACCCGCGAAGCGCGGCGGGGCGACCAGCAGCTGAACCTGCTGCCCACCGAGTTCAAGCTGCTCGAGTTCCTGATGCGCAACGCCGGGCAAATCCTCACCCGCATGATGATCTTCGAAGAAGTCTGGGGCTACCACTTCGACCCGGGTACCAACCTGATCGACGTGCACATCGGCCGCCTGCGCAAGAAGATCGACCCCGCTGGCCTGCCACCCTTGATCAAGACTGTACGGGGCTCGGGCTATGTCATTGCCGAACCCCTCTAAGGGTTGGCGCTCCTCCAGCAGCCGCTTGCTGGCGCTCTACAGTTTCCTCTTCGTGGCCTGGAGCAGCATCCTGCTCGGGGTGCTGTATTTCGAAGTGTCGGACTACCTCAACAGCCTCGCCCGGCATTCGTTGATGCAGCGCCAGCATCTGTTTTCGCGCTTTGCCGGCCGTGACCTGGAAGACGCCCTCGCCGCCAGCGAAGCCTTCGACGACCGCGCCTACGACGCCTGGGGCCTGTTCGACGACCAGCTCTACCCGCTGGGCGGCGAGCTGCGGCGCATCCCCCGTGGGCTGGCGCTAGACGGCAACATCTACGAGCTCGACGACTGCATCGACTCCAACGACCCGAAACTGCCGCAAGACAGCTGCGCCGCGGTGGCCATGCCCACCCGTGACGGCCGCTGGCTGGTGCTGGTGCGTGACAACGGCTCGTTGTTCCAGGTGACCCACATCATCCTGCGCGCGCTGCTCTGGGGGGTGTCGCTGACCATCCTGCCCGGCGCCCTGGGCTGGCACATCCTGCGCCGGCGGCCGCTGCGGCGGATCCGCCAGATCCAGCTCAGCGCCGAGGCGATCATGGCCGGCGACCTGGCCAAGCGCCTGCCGTTGTCTAACCGGCGCGACGAGCTCGACATGCTCGCGGTGATCGTCAACGCCATGCTCGACCGCATCGAGCGGCTGATGATGGAGGTCAAGGGCGTGTGCGACAACATCGCCCACGACCTGCGCACCCCGCTGACCCGCCTGCGTGCCCAGTTGTATCGGATCAAGCAGCAAGCCGAGGCGGATTCCGCCCACGCCCTGCAGCTGGACCAGGTGATCGCCGAAACCGACACGCTGATGGCGCGCTTTCGCGGCCTGCTGCGCATCTCCGAGCTCGAAGACCAGCAGCGCCGCTCTGGCTTCGTGCTGCTCGACCCGCTGCCGCTGCTGCACGAACTGCACGACTTCTACCTGCCGCTGGCCGAAGAAGGCGAGCTGCACCTGAACCTCGAACTGCCCGAGGCGCTGCCGAGCATCCACTGCGACCGCGCGCTGATGTTCGAGGCGATCGGCAACCTGCTGTCGAACTCGATCAAGTTCACCCCGCCGGGCGGCCAGGTCACCCTGCGCGCGCGCGCCGATCAGGGCGCGCCGCTGATCGAGGTGGAAGATTCCGGCCCCGGCATCCCCGAGAGCGAGCGCGAGGCGATCTTCCAGCGTTTTTACCGCAGCGACGAAAGCGGCGGCCAGGGCGGTTTCGGCCTGGGCCTGTCGATCGTGGCGGCCATCGTCAACCTGCACGGCTTCAACCTTGTGGTCGGTAGCGGCAGCCTGGGCGGCGCAAGCCTGAGCCTGGCCTGCCGCCCCGGCGCCAACCTGGTGGTGTCATGAACGTTCTCTACCTTGCGCAGCACGCCGACCTGGAGCTGGTCCAGGCCCTTGAGCTCAACGGCATGGCCTTGACCTACGCCCTGCCCGAGCACTTCGAACACCTGCTCGGCGAGGGCCTGGCGTTTATCGTGCTCGACCTCGCCAGCCCCGACCCGCGCCTGTTGCGCCAGTGCGTGCAGCGCCGTGGCGCGGCGGCGATCGTGGTACTGCTCGACAGCGGCGACCACGCCGAACGCATTCAGGCGCTCAAATACGGGGCCGATGTGTGCCTGTCGCGGCCGTACAGCGTCGACGAACTGCTGGCGCGGCTGCAGGCGCTGATGCGCCACTTCCCGGCGGCGCCAGCGGCGGAACCGGCGGCCAGCGGCCTGTGGCTGTCGAACAACCGCCTGCTGCTGGGACGCGGCGGCCGCCACAAGAGCGTGACGGTGACCGAACAGCGCCTACTGGCGCTGTTGGCGGTGCAGCCCGGCGCGATCAGCCGCCAGGCCATCGAGAAACACCTGTGGGGCGAAGGCGGCCAGCACCGCGGGCCGCTGATCGAGCGGCACATCTGCAACCTGCGGCGCAAGCTGTCCGACCTCGGCGCACCGTTTGCCCTGCAAACCTTGCGCGGGTTTGGTTACTGCCTGAATGAAGGGTTGCGGGTGAGGACAGACTGACCGGCCCTTCGCCCGGCACAGCCGGCCTCCCACGGGTTCTGTGTTTCCTGTTAAATCAAGTACTTACACAAATCTGGTGGGAGGCCGGCTGTGCCGGGCGAAGGCCCCCCCCTAGCGCCGCACCACCCGCCACACCGTCCCGGCCAGGTCATCGGCAATGATCAGCGCCCCTCGTGGGTCCACCGTCACCCCCACCGGCCGGCCACGGGTCTTGCCGTCGTCGCCGCGAAACCCGGTGGCGAAGTCCACCGGCTCGCCGGCCGGGCGGCCGTCCTTGAACGGCACGAACACCACCTTGTAGCCCACCGGGTTGTCGCGGTTCCAACTGCCGTGCTCACCCACGAACACCCCCTCGGCGAAGGGCTCGCCCATCACCGGCAAGGAGAAGTCCACCCCCAGCGCCGCCACGTGCGAGCCCAGGCTGTAATCGGGCTTCACCGCCGCGGCCACCTTGGCCGGGTTCGGCGGTTGCACCCGGGTGTCGACGTTCTGGCCCCAATAGCTGTAGGGCCAGCCGTAAAACGCCCCCTCGCGCACCGAGCTCAGGTAATCGGGCACCAGGTCCGGGCCGAGTTCGTCCCGCTCGTTGACCACCGCCCACAGTTGCCCGGTACCGGGCTGCACCTTCAGCGCGGTCGGGTTGCGCAGGCCGGTGGCGTAGGGCCGGTGGGCGCCGCTCTGGGCGTCGACCTGCCAGACCATCGCGCGGTCCACTTCCACCTCCAGGCCCCGCTCGGTGATGTTGCTGTTCGAGCCGATGCCCACGTACAGCCAGCGCCCATCGGGGCTGACCGCGAGGGACTTGGTCCAGTGGTGGTTGATCTGCGCCGGCAGGTCGGTGAGCTTCACCGGCGCGCCGCTGGCCTGGGTTTGCCCCGGCTGGTAGTCGAAGCGCACCAACGCGTCCTGGTTGGCCACGTACAGCGCGCCGTCGTGGTAGGCCAACCCGTAGGGGGCGTTGAGGTTCTCGGCGAACACCGTGTTCAGTTCATACTGGCCATCGCCGTCGGCATCGCGCAGCAGGGTCAGGCGGTTGCCGCCCTTCTCCGCGGTGTTGCCCTGGGCCTTGATGTAGGTGGCGATCACGTCCTTGGGCTTGAGCTGGGCGGCGCTGCCGCCCTTGCCTTCGGCCACCAGAATGTCGCCGTTGGGCAGCACCAGGGTTTGCCGCGGCACCTTCAGGCCGGTGGCGATCGCCGCCACGCTGTAGCCCTGGGGCACCGTGGGGGTTTGTGCCCCCCAGGCCACCGGCTCGGCGATTTTCATGCTCGGCAACAACCCGCGCTGCGGCGCCGGCAGTTTAGGGTCCGGCCCACGGGCCTGGGTGCTGTCGGCCTCACCGCCACAGGCGCTGAGCAACAACGCGGCGCCGAGGGCCGCCACTGTGTTCATCGGCTTCATGCTTCGCCCTCCCCGCGCAGGCTGCCCAGGCCGGTCCAGGCCGCGGCCAGGGCCAGCAGCGTGACCAGCATCGACAGCACCAGCCCTTGCGGCATCACCGCCCAGGCGTCTTTGGCGTGCTCGAAGGCATTCACCAACCCCAGCAGCCAGGCCGCCAGCAACAGCAGCACATACACCAGCGGCCGCCCGGCCTTGCGCCGGGCGCGGGCCAGGTTCACCAGGGCGAACAACCCCGCCAGGCCGGCCAGCAGCAGGCCACCGGCGATCAGCCAGGAGGCGAAGTTGCTCCATTGCACCTGGAAGGTTTTGAAGTAGGCCACGTCGCTGAGCAGCGCGCCGAAAAACAGCGGCACCGCGCCGGCCAGCAGCAGTGCATGCAACGGGCCAGGGCGGTGGCGATAGGTGAGTTCAGGGGTGGTCACGGGCGCTCCTTGGCGTTTGGCGGGTACAGAGCAAGAGAACGCCTGGCGTGCGGCTTAGTTCGGCTGTGTAACATTTTGCAATACCGCGGCGGGCAATACCGTGGCCAGGGCAACAGCCCCTATCCTTTGGCCACCCTTCCCGCCGCCACCTTCAGCACCTGCTCGGTCAGTTTGTGCAGCGTCCAGGGTTTATCCAGGCACACCACATTCGGCGCGAGGGTGCCGTCGAAGTGGTCTGCCAACACGATTGGCAGCGCCGGCAGGCGCTCGGCCAGCACGGTGGACAGGTCGATGCCGTTCATGACCCCGGCGAGGTCGGCGTCGGCCACCACCACCAGCCTGCCTGGCCCATGGTCGAGCACGAAGGCCAATGCCGCGCCGGCCTCGGTGAACGGCTTTACCTCGAACCCCACGTCCATCAGCGCCGCGATCAGCCGCGGCAGCAAGGGGGTATCACGGAAGGCCAGCACGGCCATCCCCAGGGAACGGCGTGGGCGTGCGGGGAATGCGGTCATGGGAATCCATCCGGCGGGGTATACAGGTTAGGAACCGCGCCGCGAGCGCTTCGTTCCCACCTCACCGGCGATGCCGGCACAACAAACCTCCTGTACGACAACTAGATGTGTGAATGACTTCGCAAAAATACAAAAAACACACTAGCAACCGCTCTATCTCAACAAACACGGCAAAAGCCCTGCGACACCCCGCCCGGTTGACACCCTTGAAAAATCACTAACACACTTTGTAACAAGTAGTAGTATGATGACTGACCCGTGATGAGCCAGACGATACCCGAGTATCGCGCCCTCAGTGGCGGCGCCGGCAGCCTGCCCGCCGCCCCGATGTGACCAGCACAAGTAGAGCAGCCAGCAGGCCTGCCACCCCTCCCTGCAATGCCGCGGCGCCCCCCGCCCCAACGTTGGCCCTGCCCTGGCCTACGCGGGAGGCGTGCGCGCGAAAATTGCCCCAGGGGCCGCACAACGTTGAGCGCGCTAGGTGTTGCCTGCGCCGCACGGTTTTTGCCAGCAGCTTAGGTGAGCCGAATATGTTGTTAGCCTCGCAAACGTCCCGACGAAAATTCCTGCTGTCCTCGCTGATCGCCCTGCCCGCCATGGGCGTGGCGGTCAAGGGGCTGAGCGCCGCCATGGCCGCCGACATGGTCGCGCCCAGCCTGGACACCTATAAACCCGCGTTTTTCGACGCCGCCGAATGGGCGTTCATCCTCGCCGCCTGCGACAGCCTGATCCCCGGCGGCGGCCGCGCCCCAGGGGCGCTAGACACCAACGTGCCGGTGTTTCTCGACCAGCAACTGGCCGGCGACCTCGGCAGCGAGGTGTACCTCGAAGGCCCGTTCGACCTCAAGGCCCCGCCCACCCTGGGCTACCAGTTGCCGTACCGCCCGCAGCAGATCTGCCGCAACGGCATCAAGGCCGCCCAGGCCTGGTGCCAGCAAACCCACGGCGCCAACTTCGCCGCCCTCGACGCCGCCGGCAAGGCCGACGCGCTGAAGAACCTGCAGGCCGGCAAGGTCGACTTCGCCGCCTTCGGCGAAACGGTGATGGGCTCGAAGCTGTTCTTCGGCGAACTGCTCAAGCTGACCAAGCAGGGCTACCTGGCCGACCCGATCTACGGCGGCAACAAGGGCATGAAGGCGTGGATCGCGATTGGCTTCCCCGGGGCGCGCGCCAGCTACCTGGAATGGGTTGCCCAGCACAACGTGAAGTACCCCCTGGGCCCGGTCAGCCTCAGCGGCCAGCGCGGCTAAGCCGCCTCAACAGAACAGGATTTTTATGGCAAACATTACCAATGATGACGTCGATGTGGTGGTGGTCGGCCTCGGCTGGGCCGGCTCGCTGATGAGCATCGAACTGGCCCAGGCGGGCCTGAAAGTCCGCGCCCTGGAGCGCGGTGAAGACCGCAACAACGCCGACTTCGCCTACCCCAAACCGGCCGACGAATACGCCTACGGCGTGCGCAACAAGATCATGGTCACCCCGCGCGACGGCGCCCTCACCGTGCGCCACGACATCAGCGGCACCGCCCTGCCGACCCGCCAGTGGGGCGCCTTCGTGCCCGGCACCGGCGTCGGTGGTTCGGGCCTGCACTGGACCGGCGTGCTGATCCGCCCTACCCCTACCGACATCAAGCTGAAAACCTACGCCGACCAGGCCTACAAGCCCGGCCAACTGGGTGAAGGCATGCAGGTTCAGGACTTCCCCTTCACCTGGGAAGAGATCGAACCCTACATGGACCGCTTCGACCAGATCTGCGGGCTGTCGGCCAAGACCGGCAACCTGCGCGGGCAAATCCTCGAAGGCGGCGACCCATTCGAAGGGCCACGTTCGCAGCCCGCGCCGCTGCCGGCGCTGGAAGACACCCTCAACTGCTCGATGTTCGCCGGGGCCGCGCGCAAGCTGGGTTACCACCCCTTCCCCAACCCCTCGGCCAACGTTTCGCGGGCCTGGACCAACCCCTACGGCAACCAGATCGCGCCGTGCAACTACTGCGGCTATTGCAGCAAGTACCCGTGCCTGAACTTCTCCAAGGCCTCGCCGCAAACCGCGGTGATGGACGCCCTCAAGCGCCTGCCGAACTTCTCTTACCGGGCCAACGCCAACGTGCTGCGGGTCGACCTGCACCCCGACGGCAAAACCGCGCGCGGCGTGACCTACGCCGACGAGCACGGCAATGAAGTGTTCCAGCCGGCGAAGATCGTGGTGCTGGCGGCGTTCCAGTTCGTCAACGTGCGGCTGATGCTGCTGTCGAAGATCGGCCAGGCCTACGACCCGGTGAGCAACACCGGCACCGTCGGGCGCAACTACGCCTTCCTCAGCAACGGCGCCACCACGCTGTTCTTCAAGGACAAGTTCTTCAACCCCTTCGCCACCGCTGGCGCCACCGGGCAGATGTTCAACGACGTCTCCCCCGGCAACTTCGACGGCCCGGGCCTGGGCATCATCGGCGGGGCGAAGATCCACAGCTCGCAATCCACCGGCACGCCGATCGGCACCTCGCTGCCCAGCGGCACCGCGGACTGGGGCCAGGGCTGGAAAGACGGCATGGTCGACTGGTACGGCCACTCGATGAAGATCGGCATCACCACCAGTTGCATGAGCTACCGCGGCCACTACGTTGACCTCGACCCCACCTACAAAGACCCCTGGGGCCTGCCGCTGCTGCGGATCACCTTCGACTGGAAACAGAACGAACTGAAGCTGCAGCAGTACCTGCGTGGCATCGTCAAGAACATCACCCAGGAGCTCGGCCCGGACAGCTACAGCGAGAGCTACCTGGGCATGAACGACCACTGGGACATCACCAAGTATGTGTCTACCCACAACGTGGGCGGCGCGGTGATGGGTGATTCGCCGCAAACCAGTGCCTTGAACCGCTACCTGCAAAGCTGGGACGTGCACAACGTGTTCGTGCCGGGCGGCAACGCCTTCCCGCAGAACTTCCAGGCCAACCCCACCTCTATGATTGGCGCGCTGACCCTCTGGGCGGCCCAGGCGATCAAGGAGCAATACCTGAAGAACCCCGGCCCGCTGGTGAGCGCATGAGGAGCGAGAAGATGAACAGCAAACACCGTTCCCCCTGGCTGCTGGCGCTCGCCGTGCTGGTGCTGCTGGCCCTGGCCGCCTGGGCCGTGAGCCTGCTGCTGAACCGCGGCGGCGATGCCCAGGCCAAGCTCAGCCAGGCGCTCACGCCCGAGCTGGTCAAGCAGGGCGAGTACCTGGCCCGCGCCGGTGACTGCGTGGCCTGCCACACCGCCCCGGGCGGCAAGCCGTTCGCCGGCGGCCTGGGCATCGAGTCGCCGATCGGCACCATTTACTCGACCAACATCACCCCCGACGCCCGCACCGGCATCGGCGGCTGGAGCTACGGCGAGTTCGAGCGCGCGGTGCGCCGCGGCATCGGCCACGACGGCAACGCGCTGTACCCGGCGATGCCGTTCCCGTCCTATGCGAAGGTCAGCACGGCCGACACCGAAGCCCTGTACGCCTACTTCATGCAGGGCGTGGCACCGGTGCAGCAGGCCAACCAGGCCAATGGCATTCCCTGGCCGCTGTCGCTGCGCTGGCCGCTGGCGTACTGGCGCAGCCTGTTCGCGCCCAGCCCGGAAACCACCCCGGCGCCGAACGCGGCCAGCAGCGATGCGCGCATCGCACGCGGCGCCTACCTGGTGCAGAGCCTCGGCCACTGTGGCTCGTGCCACACGCCCCGGGCCCTGACCATGCAAGAGCGCGGCCTGGACGACAGCGCCCCGGCCTACCTCACCGGCGCCGAGCTCAACGGCTGGGCCGTGCCGGCGCTGCGCGGGGTCAAGCATTGGTCCGAAGATGACCTGGTGGCCTACCTGGCCGGCGGGCGCAACAGCAGCGCGGCGGTGGCCGGCGAGATGAAAGACGTGGTCGCCAACAGCACCTCGCACCTGAGCGAGCCTGACCTGCGCGCCATTGCCGCCTACCTGCAATCGCTGCCGGCCGGCGCACCCCGGGTGTACCAGCCGCAGGCGGCGCGCAGCGAGGCCACCACCCAGGCGCTGACCGCGGCGACCCAGCTCAGCCTTGGCCAACGGCTGTACCTCGACAACTGCGGCGCCTGCCACTTCGTCACCGGCCAGGGCGCGCCACGGGTGTTCCCGCGGCTTGACGGGGCCTCGCTGGTCAATGCCGAGAACCCGGCCGGGCTGATCCACGTGATCCTCGCCGGCGCGCAAACGCCGTCGACTGAACAGGCCCCCTCGGTGCTGCCGATGCCAGGCTTCGCCGGGCGCATGGACGACGCCGAAGTGGCAGAACTGGCCACCTTCCTGCGCCAAGGCTGGTCGAACCAGGCGCCGGCGGTGAACGCCAGCCAGGTCAAGGCCGTGCGCGCGGAGCTGGGCAAGCACCGCGTGGGTGAAGCGGCGTTGGGGGCCAATAACGGGCAGTGACACTGCCCCCTTCGCCCGGCACTCCAACTGTGCCGGGCGAAGGGCCCTCCCACCACACCCCGCCCGCCCCCGCCCAGGCAGCCATCCTCTCAGGCAAATGGCACAAGGCCATTGATCGCCCCCCTCCGCTGTGATCCAATCCCGCCCTCAACCGAAACGGATACATTCGGAAGCCTCTATTTCACGGACGAACACCAGGCGCCTGCGCTCGGCTGTGGCGTTCGCGAAGGTTTTCGCGCGCGACAAAGGAGTGCATTGCAGTGAAGTACGTTCATCCTGGCAAGCTGGCGGTGTTGGCCCTGGCGGTCACACTCAGCAGTTGTGCCAGCTTCGACCACGCTGGCCGTGACTACGGTACGGTCATCGGTTGCGCCGGCGGCGCGCTGCTCGGCGCGGGGCTGACCTACGCGGTCACCCGCGACGCCGGCAAAGCCGCCGCCGGTGGCCTGGTGGGTGGCGCGGCGGGCTGCGCGGTGGGCCATGTGTGGCAAAACCGCCAGCAAGCGCTGGAGCGCATCGCCCAGGAAGAAAACCTCAAGATGCAGGTGCAAACCCTGCTGGCCCAGGCCCCCACGGCGAACGGCCAGGCGCCCACGGCGGCGCCGAGCGATGCCGGCCTGGTCGCCCAGGTCGAAGACCAAGGCATGTTCCCCACCGCCAGCGCCGAGTTGAGTGCCGACGGCCTGCGCCAGGTGCGCAAGCTGGCCGAGGTGTTCAAGCCCACCGATGGCAAGCCCCAGGCCATTCTGGTGGTGGGCCACACCGACGCCACCGGCAGCGCCGAATTCAACCAGCAGCTCTCCGAGCGCCGCGCCCGCGCGGTCGGCCAGGTGCTGGCGCAGGCCGGAATCGCCAAGCAAAACCTTTACTTCCAGGGCGTTGGCGCGGCGCGGCCGCTGGCCGACAACACCAGCGCCGAGGGCCGCGCGCAAAACCGCCGGGTGGAGATCGTGCAACTCGAAAGCACCGCCCTGCTCGAGCAACGCGTGGCGCAAGAGCGCAGCAACCCGCGCTACCTCGCCCACGGTACCCGCACCCAGCCCGCGCCGGCTGCCAAGCCGGCGCCGGCGAGCGCCCCCAAGGTGCTGGCCAACGCCCCCGAGGCCAGCCCTCCCGCGGCCAAGCCGAGCCTGCCGGCGAGCTTCATCGACTTCGGCGGCCGCCCGGTGACCAGCGACGCCACGCCCCTGGCGCAGTTGCTCAAGCCCCTGCGCAGCAGCGGCCTGAGCCTGCTGCCCCAGGCCTACGCCAGCACCCCGGTGAGCCGCTGCGACGCTGACCGCCCACGGGTGATGGGCGAGGTGAAAAACCTCGCCAACGGCCAGGCCCTGAGCCAGCACGGCACTGATCAATACCTGCCCGGCTACAACGGCCGGGTGTGGGCCAACGCGGTCAACGGCAACCTGGTGACGATCACCCCACTGGCGGTGCTGCGCGAAAGCGCCCAGGTCGGCCAGCAGCCACGGGTGCAGTTGGTCAAGGGCTACGAGCAGAACAAAAAAGCCAAGGCCACCACCCTCAACGCCGTGGCCAATACCTTCGAAGGCCAGGACACCGTGCTGTACCGGGTGTTCATCGACGACGCCCAGGCCCCGCTGAGCTGCATGGACGTGGTCCTGGAGAAATTCGGCGCCAAAGCCGTAGACGGCGAGCTGTTCTACGACCAGGCCGGCGACCGCTACGTGGCCAAGTTCGTGCCGATCCGCACCTGACCCGCATTCAAATCAAGGACAATCATGGAACAGTTTTCAATGGACAGCCTGTCGGCCTTCTTGCTGCTGCACCGCGTGGCGGTGGGCGTGATCCTCACCACCATGGTGCTGCTGGTGGCCATCAAGGTGTGGTGGGCGAAGGTCAGTTATTTCTACATGAACGTGGCCTATGCCTTCCCGCTGTTCGGGCGCATTGCCAGCGACAGTAAAAAACCGCCGATGCCCAGCGAAGATGGCTGGCTGAACAGCGAAAGCAAGCTGTGCGCCGACTACTACGCGTATTACCACGAGCTAAACAAAAGCCCGGCGTTCTACGACAAATGCCGGGACTACCTGAACAAGGTCCACGAAACCGGCCGCCGGGAAAAAGGCTTTCTGCTGTGGCTGTTGATCATCGGCCTGATCTTCTTCGAAGCGGTGGGCTTTGCCTACGTGCTGGCGCCGTTCATGGTGCAGAACATCTCGGCCAATGTGGCCGGCATGCTGGCCTGGTTCACCGCGTTCTTGCTGTCGGTGGCAGCGGTGTTCTTCACTGAAATGGCCGGCCGCGAAATGCACCACAGCAGCCTGATCAGCAAGATCCGCACCTGGTACGAGCAATCGCGCACCCCGCGCGACCTCGAGGCCGACACCAAGGTCGACATCGATAACACCTACCGCGACGACGACGAACCCAACTACCTGAAGGTGCTCAACCGCACCGAGCACAACGCCCGGGTCACCCCCAAGTACACCTGGACCACCGTGTGCCTGGTGTATGTACTGGCCATCGCCATTGGCGCGTTCGTGATCCGCAACTACAGCCTCAAGTCGATCGAAGTCGACCTGGTCAGCAACCCCGATGCTTTCAGCCAGGCCCAGGCCGGCGGCGCCAAGCTGCCCGACTCGCCGTTCGAGCTGCCGGCCGAAAGCGCCGAGCAAAACCAGGCCGCCGAACACAACTCGGCGCAAGACAAAATGGAAGCCATCCGCGCCGCCTCGCTGACCACCTACATCATCCTCTCGGTGATCTTCCTCGGCATCCAGGGCGTGGGCATCGTGCTGTCGAACCGTTTCTCCTTCGCCGGCAAGCAGTCCGCGCAGGCCTGGCACTACACCCGCGGCTTCAACAACGCCGAAGAGTTCGCCGTGCACTTCCAGAACCTGCGCGAGCGGGTGGCGCGCGATGCCCAGGCCAAGCTCACCGTGCTGCAAAGCCGCCTGGCGAACCGCATCACCACCTCCGGGCATGAGCGCGAGCACATGCTCAAGGGCTTTGGCCATCGTAACTTCGAAGCGTACGTGGCCAAGCGCCGCAAGGGCTCGCGCCAGAGTGACAAAGACCAACAGCAAAGCCACCGCCAGCAGCGTGAACACTGGGAAGCCGACCAGGCCGAGCAGCGTGCCCGGGCCAAGCCACAGGCCGCCGCGCCGGTCGCCGAAGCCACCCCGCCTGCGCCGCCTGCGCCTGTGGCGGCACCTGCCCCGGCCGCCGCCGCCACCCTGGCGCTGGACCCTGACCGCTTCGAAGACCTCAGCGACTTCGACGACGACGAGCTGGCGTTCCTCGCCGGCAAGTTCCAGGTCACCGTCGAGCAACTGAAGAAAGTTCAGCGCCTGCAGCGCATGGCGGCCAAGGCCGGCACGCCGCCCCAGGAGGTGTGAGCATGGCCTGGCGCGCGCTGTTGGCCTCGACCGCCTTGCTGCTCAGCCCACCGCTGCTGCACGCGGCCGAGCGCAACGACCTGCCCAGTTGCTACGACTTCGCGAAGTTGAGCCAGCAGCGCCCGGCGCCGTCCGGGCGGGAGCTGGTGATCATCATCGACCAGACCGTGCAACTGCCGCAGGCGCTTAAAGAATCCACCTACCGCCACGCCCTGCGCTACCTGCAGCCCGGCGACAGCGTGCGGCTGTATGGGTTTTCCGCCTACCTGGCGGGCAACTACATGAACCTGGCCTACGCCGGGCAACTGGAGGGCACCCTGGCGCCCAAGGCCCGCGACGACATCGGCATGAACAGCCTGCGCCAACTGGATGCCTGCCTGGGCAAGCAGATGGCCTTCCTGCAAAAAGCGCTGGGGCAGAAGATGGTCGAAAGCTTCGCCAAGCCCGGCGAAGACATCGCCAAGAGCGAGATTTTCTTCAGCCTCAAGCAGATTGGCGATGACATCGCCCAGCGCCCGGCGCCTGAAAAAGTGGTGCTGTTGGCCAGCGACATGCTGGAGAACAGCGATTTCGGCAGCTTCTACAGCAACAACGGGCTGCGCGGCATCGACCCTGCCGTGGAGCTGAAGAAGGTCGAGCAGAAAAACCTGTTCGCCGACCTCGGCGGCGCCAAGGTGTACGTGATCGGCGCCGGGCTGGTGCCGGCCGCCAACAAAGCCGGCTACCGCCCCGGCACCGCGGTGCAAAAGCTCGAGGCGTTCTGGGGCGGTTACCTGGCCCGTTCCCACGCCCAATTGGTGAGTTTTGGCGCACCTTCGCTGACGGTTGATCTACAGTAGCTGGCATCCACCGTTCAGCCGGCTGCCCCCCGGGGCAGCCACCCTCCTCAACCAGGGCGCCTTATGCATTTCGATCTGATCCAGGCCTTGAGCCTTGCCGGTAAACCTTCCGTTCCCAACGACGACCGCCTCGGCTGCGCCGACACCCACGCCTGGGTGATCGACGGCGCCACCGACCTCGGCGCGCCCGGCCTGCTCGGCGCGCGCGGTGGCGCGGCGTGGCTGGCCAGTGCCGCGCAGCGGGCCTTCAGCCAATTCAGCGGGCCGCTGCCGCAGTTGTGCGAGCAGGTGTTCCACAGCCTTGAACAAGCGTACCAGCACGCCAAGCAGCGCGAGCCGGTGGCCGCCTGGGAACTGCCACGGGCCTCGTTCGCCGCGGTGGCGCTGGAAGGTGAACAACTGGTGTGCGGCTTCATGAGCGACTGCGTGGTGCTGCAGCGCAGCGCCGCCGGGGTGGCGTTCCTCACGCCGGCGCCAGACCGCGCCACGGAAATGGCCGAGGCCGCGGCGCTGGGCCCGGGGGCCGGCGCCGGCATCCTGCGCTCACCGGAGGTGCTGGCCGACCGCCGCGCCGCCCGCGAGCGGCCCAAGGCGGTGCTCAGCGTCGATGCCGCCCAGGCCACCGCCGGCACCCGCTACATGCGCGCGGCGGTGGCCCCTGGCGACGAGCTGATCCTCATGAGCGATGGCTTCGCAGCGTTGTTCGACACCTACCAGGTGTACAGCCCCGACGCGTTCTTCGCCGCGGTGCTGGCCGAAGGCCTGGGCCCGCTGGCGCAGCAACTGCGCGCCATCGAGGTGGAAGACGCCGCCTGCGTGCGCTACCCGCGCTTCAAGGCCAGCGACGACGCCTCGGCGTTGTGGCTGCGGGTGGCCTGAGCGGCGTCGGCCGCCACCGCCGCCAGCAGCCACTGGCGGAACACCTCGGCGCAGGGCGAGCGCGGGCGGTGCTTGGCCGCCACCAGGTACTCACCGTTGCCGGTCACGCATTCAAAGCCGGTGACCCGCTGCAACTCGCCACGGGCCAGGGCTTCGTCGCCCATGAAACTCCAGGCCAGGCCGATGCCCATGCCCTGCTGCACGGCGCGGAAGGCCAGGGTCAGTTGGTTGAACACCGGCGCCTTGGGCAGCGGCTGGTAGCGCTGGCCAAAGTGGCCGAACCACTGCTGCCAGTTCAGGCAATGCCAGGCCGAGGTGTCGATCTGCACCAGGTTGGCCTGGGCCAGTTGTTCCAGGGTGTGGATGCCAGCGACCGGCAGCGCCGGGTGGGCCACCGGGTAGACGATTTCCGGCAGGAGAAAATCCGCCGCCAGCGAGGCCCATTGGCCATCGCCGTACAAGATGCCCAGGTCGAAGTCGTTGACGCTGCCCTGGTCGAATTCATTGGTGGCGTGCACGTGCACGGCGATGTCCGGGTAGGCGCGGTTGAATTCGATCAATTTGGGGAACAGCCAGAACTGCGCCAGCGCATGGGTGGCCAACACCGACACCGCATTGGGCTGGTGCACATTGCGCAGCCGGCTGACGCTGTGCTGCAAGGTGCCGAGCACGCCAGTGACGGTGGCCTGGAACTCTACCCCGGCGGCGGTCAGCGCCACCCCGCGCGGTTTGCGCTCGAACAGCGGCACGCCGAGGGCGGCCTCCAACTGGCGCATCTGCTTGCTCACCGCGCTTTGCGTGAGGAATACCTCGGTGGCGGCGTGAGTGAAGCTCAGGCGCCGCGCCACCGCGTCGAAGGTGACCAGGGTTTCCAGCGGCGGCAGGGTACGCAAGTAGCGGTTGATGGCGAGCACCTCGAACACGAGAGGCATTCCGTGGCGGAATGCCTGGCAGCGTTTTTATCGCAGGTGCCGAGTATGCGCCACCGCTAGAATCGGCTCCAGTGTTCAGAGCAGGTGGCGTATGAAAGGCGCGATGGGGTTTGCATTGTTGGCGGGGGCCATCTGGGGCGGGGTGATCATCGGCCCGTCGCTGCTGCCTGAATTCAGCGCCGTGCTGATCAGCTGCGTGCGCTTTGCCCTGTACGGGCTGGTGTCGCTGCTGATCGCCCTGCCCTTTGCCGCCGGCCTGCTGCGCCGGCTGACCCGCGAAGACCTCGGCATGCTGCTGCGCCTGTCGCTGGCCGGCAACGTGGTCAACTACGCCCTGCTCGGCGCCGCCGTGCAACTGGCCGGGGTGACCACCGCCTCGTTGGTCAACGGCGTGCTGCCGGTGGCGATCACCTTCCTCGGCCGCGGCGACGCCGGCTCGCTGCCACTGCGCCAGCTCAAGCTGCCGCTGGCAATGATCGTGCTGGGCCTGGCCACCATCACCCTCGAGCACCCCGGCGGCGGCACCGCGCACACCCTGGGCGAGCAACTGCTGGGCCTGGCCTGCGGCGCCTGCGCGGTGGCCAGTTGGGCCTGGTACGCCACCCACAACGCGCGCTACCTCAAGCGCAGCCACTTCAACAGCAGCGAATGGTCAACCTTGCTCGGGATCATCACCGGCGCGGTGGCGGTGGCCTTCGGCGGGCTGGCCTGGGGGCTGTTCCCCGGGCTGCTGCCGAGCGAGGTCGAGCCGGCGCGCTGGGCGGTGTTCTTCTGGGTGTGCCTGTACCTGGCGGTGTGCGGCTCGTGGCTGGCCAACGCGCTGTGGAACGCCTGCTCGCGGCGCCTGGCGGCGTCGCTGAGCGCGCAGATGATCGTGTTCGAAACCCTTTGCGCCTGCCTCTACGGGTTCATCTACACCCAGCGCTTGCCGAGCCTCGCTGAGGTGGCGGCCATCGCCCTGCTGGCCGGCGGCGTGGCCTGCGCGGCGCACCGCCACCGGGTGCCGGCGGTGGCTACCTAGGCGCCCGCAGCACCAGGGCAATGCCCGCCGCGGCGACCACCATCCCCAGCAGCATGCCGCCCCCCAGCGGCTCGCCAAACAGCCAGGCGCCGGCCAGCAGGGTCACCGCCGGGCTGAGGTACAACACGCTGGCCACGCGCGCCGCCGAGGCCCGCCGCAGGCACAGCCAGTACAGCCCGTAGCCGCCGAGGTTGGCCAGCCCGGCGGTCCACAGCACGCTGAGCACGAAGCCCTGCTCCAGCCGCGGCGCCAAGCCGCCCTGGGCCCAGGCCAATAGCGCGAAGGCGCCCGCCGAGGCCAGGCTTTGCACCCACAGGTTGGCCAGCACCCCGAGGCCGCCCTCCCCCGGCTGCCAGAGGGTGGCCACCGCCAGCGAGAGCATCCCCAGCAGCGGCAAGGCGTACGCCCACAGCGGCGCATCGCCCAGGCGCAGCGCGCCAGCGGTCATCAGGCCAACGCCCAGCGCGCCCAGTAGCATGCCCAGCCACACCCGTGGCGCCAGGCGCTGGCCGAACAGCAGCACGCCGAGCAGCGCGGTGCCCATCGGCAGCAGGTCGGCAATCAGCGCCGCCAGGCCAGACGGCACCCCCAACGCGATGCCGCCGACCACCCCGGCCAGGTACCCGGCCATCGCCAGCAGGCCCAGCGCGGCGTGGCGCAACAGCACCCGCGCCGGTGCCCGGCGCACCTCGGCAAGCACCCAGGGGGTGAGCACCAGCGCCACCACCAGGCAGCGCCAGAACACCACCAGAAACGCCGGCGCATGGCCGATGGAAAACCGCGCGCCAATGAAGCCCGAGCTCCAGCACAGCACCAGCGCGGCCTCCAGCAGCGGCAGGGGCAGGTGGGTGGCGGCGCTGGGTATCGCGGTGGATTTAGTCATGGCCCCTACGCTAGGGGCTGGCTATGCTTTCGTATATCAAAACGTTTTAGCCGAGTGCTTCATAAAAGGTGAACCATGCCCACGCTGGACATCGAGCTGCTGAAAACCTTTCACGCCATCGCCCGCCTGGGCAAGTTCCGCGCCGCCGCGCAACTGCTGCATAAAAGCCCGGCGGCGATCAGCGTGCACGTGCAACGCCTCGAGGCCCTGGCCGGCGGGCGCCTGCTCGAGCGCGACAACCAGGCGGTGACCCTCACCGCCCTCGGCCTGCGCGTGCTCGGCGCCACCGGCGCGTTGCTCAGCGCCCATGACCAGGCCCTGGCGCACATACAGGGGCCGCCGCTGGAGGGCCGGGTGACCCTTGGGGTGCCGGATGAATACGTGGTGCACGTGATCGAAGACATCCTCCCGGCGTTCGCCGCGCAGTGGCCGCAGGTGGCGGTGGAGGTGGTCACCGCGCCCAGTTACAGCCTGGTCGAGCAGGTGCAGCAGGGGCACTTGCAACTGGCGGTGGCCAGCCAGCCGCTGGCCCAGCCGCGCGCCGACGGCGAGCTGCTGCAGCGCACCACCCCGGTATGGGTGTGCGGCCTGCGCTACGTGGCCAACCCCGGCAGCCCGCTGCCGCTGGCGCTGTACGCCGCGCCCTGCCCCTACCACGACGCCGCCCGCGAGGCCCTGGCCGCCAGCGGCCAAGCCTGGCGAGTGGTGCTCGACACCCAGTCCGGCCAGGCCGTGCGCGCCTGCATCGAGGCCGGCCTGGCGATCGGCATCGTCGACCGCGGCCGCATCACCGAGCGCATGCGCCTGCTCAGCGGCCTGCCGGCGCTGCCCGAACACCGCATCCTGCTGCTGCGCCAGCCACGCGAGCGCAGCGAAGCGGCCACGGTGTTGGCGCGGATGATCGGGCAGCGGTTTGTGGTGTGAGGGGGAGCAGTTTGTGGGCTCTGGCGATTTTGTGCAGGGCTTTAGGGCCTATCGCCCGGCACAGCCGGCCTCCCACCAGATTTGTGTAAGTAATTGATTTACATAGCAACATAGAACCCGTGGGAGGCCGGCTGTGCCGGGCGATAGGCCCTGAAGCCCCTGCACCTGAAGAGTCATTCAGCCTCGGTACAGCAACAAACGATTACAACATTGTTGTTGCCCGTCCGCTGGAGTGTTGCTCATGAACCTTCGCTTGCTTGCCCTCGCCGTTGCCGTGCTCAGCGCCTCCGGCTGCGTTGTCCACGAACACCCACGCTACGCCTACCGCGAGCGGCCGCCGCGGGAAACCGTCGAGGTGGTCGCGCCGCAGGCGCCGCCGGTGGAAGTGATCGAAGCCGAGCCGGCGCCGCGCCCCGGTTACGTGTGGGCACGCGGCTACTGGCACTGGAACGGCAACCGCTACGTGGCCACCCGCGGCCACTGGGAGCCGGTGCGCCCGGGCTACCACTACGTCGCGCCCTATTGGGAACCGCGTGGCGATGGCTGGCACTGGCACGTCGGCGTGTGGGTCAACGGCTGACCGTGTGGCGGTTGGCCGGGCGCGGCAGCCCCAGGTGTTCGCGCAGGGTGCTGCCGCTGTACTCGTCGCGGAACAACCCATGCCGGCGCAAAATCGGCAGCACCCCTTCGGTGAACAGGCTCAGCCCCTCCGGCACGTAGGCCGGCATCAGGTTGAAGCCATCGGCCGCCTCGCCCTCGAACCAGGCGATCATCTCTTCGGCCACCTGCGCCGGCGTGCCCACCACGATCTTGTGCCCACGGGCACCGGCGGTGAGGTGGGCAACCTGGCGCAGGGTCAGGCCGTCGCGGTGTGACAACTCCAGCAGCAACTGCGCGCGGCTGAGCATGTTCTGCGGCAACGGCAAGGGCGGCAGCGGCTGGTCAAGGTCAAAGCCGCTCACGTCTACCCCCAACCGCTCACTGACCAACCCCAACGCCGCGCCGAGGTCGTTGTACTGCTGCAGGCGGTCGAAGCGCGCCTGCGCCTCGCTGCGGGTGGCGCCGATGATCGGCATCAAGCCCGGCATCACCAGGCAATGCTCGGCGGCGCGGCCGTGGGCCACGGCTTGGGCTTTGATGGCGCGGTAGAACGCCTGGGCGTCGGCCAGCGATTGCTGGGCGGTGAACACCACCTCGGCAATCCGCGCCGCCAGGGCCATCCCCGGCCCGGAAGACCCAGCCTGGATCAGCACCGGGTGGCCCTGGGGCGGGCGCGTGAGGTTGAGCGGGCCGGCCACGTTGAACGCCGCCCCGGCGTGGTCGAGGCGGTGCATCTTGGCGGGGTCGAGGTACACACCGGTGTGGGCGTCGCGCACGTAGGCGTCGTCTTCGAAGCTGTCCCACAGGCCGCGCACCACCTCCACGAACTCCTCCGCCACCGCGTAGCGGCTGGCGTGGTCGGGGTGGGTGGCGCGGCTGAAGTTGGCCGCGCTGTCGTAGCCAGTGGTGACCACGTTCCAGGCCGCGCGGCCCTTGGAGAGCATGTCGAGGCTGCCGAACTGGCGCGCCAGGGTGTAGGGCTCGCTGTAGGTGGTCGAGGCGGTGGCGGCCAGGCCGATGCGCTCGGTGACCATCGCCAGCGCGCCGAGCAGCACCAGCGGCTCGAGGCGCACGACCATCGACGGGTGCTCGCCGGCGCTGGTGACCAGTTTGTCGCCAAAAAACACCAGGTCGAACTTGGCCTGCTCGGCCTGCCGGGCCAGTTGCACGATCAGCTCGACGTTCTCGCTGCCGCTCTGCGCGCCAGGGTAGCGCCAGCCCGAGGCGTGGTGGCCGGCGGCTTGGATGAACAGGCCAAGGCGCATCTGTGCGAGCGTACGAGGCATGGTAGCGGTGTCCTTGATGGCGAAAAGCCGGCCAGCTTATAGGCGTTCAAAACCTCCCAGAAATAACCGATATGCATATGCATAGAGCGCGAACATGTCGCCTACCCAACCGAATGCGTCCGCTCAGCCAAGGCAGGGGTTGTCATCCAATTGTAATAATTGCCGAACAATGACAATCACAAGGACTGCCGATGTTCGCTTTCTTCCGCCCTGCCCCTCACCGCCCGCCGCTGCCGGCGGAACAGGTTGACCCCCTCTACCGCCGCCTGCGCTGGCAGATCTTCGCCGGGATCTTCTTCGGCTACGCCGGCTACTATCTGCTGCGCAAGAACTTCTCGCTGGCCATCCCCTATCTGGTCGACAGCGGCTACAGCCGCGGCGAACTGGGCCTGGCGCTGTCGGCCATCGCCATCGCCTATGGCTTGTCGAAGTTCCTCATGGGGCTGGTGTCCGACCGTTCCAACCCGCGCTACTTCCTCACCGCCGGGCTGTTGCTGTCGGCGGCGGTGATGTTCCTGTTCGGCTTCTCGCCCTGGGCCACCTCCAGCGTGGCGGTGATGTTCGCGTTGTTGTTCGTCAACGGTTGGGCCCAGGGCATGGGCTGGCCGCCGAGCGGGCGGACGATGGTGCACTGGTGGTCGCAGAACGAGCGCGGCGCGGTGGTATCGCTGTGGAATGTGGCGCACAACGTCGGCGGCGGCTTGATCGGCCCGCTGTTCCTGCTCGGCCTGGGCTGGTTCAACGACTGGCACGCGGCCTTTTACGTGCCGGCGGCGGTGGCCGTGGCGGTGGCGGCGTTTGCCTTCGCGACGATGCGCGACACGCCGCAGTCAATGGGCCTGCCGCCGGTGGAGCAATGGCGCAACGACTACCCCGAGGGCTACAGCGCCGCCCACGAGCGCGAGTTCAGCGCGCGGGAGATCTTCGTCAAGTACGTGCTGCGCAACCGCATGCTCTGGTACATCGCCCTGGCCAATGTGTTCGTTTACCTGCTGCGCTACGGCGTGCTCGACTGGGCACCGACTTACCTGAAGGAAGCCAAGGGCTATTCGGTCGACACCAGCAGTTGGGCGTACTTTTTCTATGAGTGGGCGGGCATCCCCGGCACCCTGCTGTGCGGCTGGTTATCTGACAAATTGTTCAAGGGTAACCGCGGCCTGACCGGCATCGTGTTCATGGCCGGGGTGACCGTGGCCACCCTGGTGTACTGGCTCAACCCCAGCGGCCACCCCGCCGTGGACCTCGCCGCGCTGCTGTGCATCGGCTTTCTGATCTACGGCCCGGTGATGCTGATCGGCCTGCAGGCGCTGGAGCTGGCACCGAAAAAAGCCGCCGGCACGGCCGCCGGCTTTACCGGCCTGTTCGGTTACCTCGGCGGCTCGGTGGCGGCCAGCGCGCTGATGGGCCACGTGGTCGACCGCTTCGGTTGGGACGGCGGCTTCATCCTGCTGATCGCCGGCTGCGTGCTGGCGATCGCCTTCCTGCTGCCCACCCTGGGCCAGCGCAAGGCTCAGGCCAGCGCCGGGCCGCGTAGCAGTTCGTCGTAAAGCAGCCACAGCGCGGTGCCGGCCAACAGCCCGGCCATGCTCAGGTTGAACACGGCCAGCGCCCGCGGGTTGCCCAACCAGCGGCGCAGGCCCTCGCCGCCCCACACCCAGCACAGCAGCGACGGCACGCCGATGCAAAAGGCCGTGGCGGTGAGGGTCAGCGCGGCCAGCCACTGGCTGCCGGCGGGGGTGAACAGCACGGTGGCGTTGATCACGATGATCCACGCCTTGGGGTTCACGCACTGGAACAGCATCCCGCCGATGAAGCGCACCGGCTGGCCCACCTCGCGCTGGCCCGGCGAGCCGGCCCTGGCCAGCTTCAGCGCCATCCACAGCAGGTACAGGCAACCGGCCACCGCCAGCGGCAGGCGCACCGGCGCCAGCACCCCGGCGGCGCTGGCCATCAGCAGGCTGCAGCAGAAAAACTGCACGCCGTTGCCCACCAGAATCCCGAACATGTGCGGCAAGGTGCGGCGCACGCCGAAGTTGGCGCCAGAGGCGGTGAGCATGATGTTGTTCGGGCCAGGGGTGATGATCATCACCAGCAGGTAGCTGGCCAGGGCAAAGAATTCAGTCATGGGGGCGGGTCCTGTGAAATACCCGGCCTAGGCTAAGCGGCTGGCCAGGGTGGGTACAGCACCAGCCAAACTGAATTTTTAAGGTAACAGTTGCCTACTTCGGCGTGGGCCCCTCGCCCGACAGCCAGCGCTTGAGGATGGCGTCATAAGTGCCGTTCTTGCGCACCGTGGCCAGGGCCTGGCGGAACTGTTCCACCCGCTCGGGCGGCGTGCCTTTGCTGAAGGCCATGTTCAGGCCCTCGGCGCCGCCGAGGTCTTTCAGCTCCAGCGAACGCACCAGTTCCTGGTCTGGGTCCGCGCCGTTGCGGCGGGTGAGGTAATAGGCGTTGAGCTCGTTGGAAATCCACAGTTCGACGTGGTCGACCTTGAGCATGTGGTAGTTGTTTTCGTACTTGGTGGTGGACTGCAGCTCACGGCCCATCACAAAGCCCTGGCTGAGCAGGTATTCCTGCCCGGCATCCTTGTTTACCGTAGCGATCTGATGGCCGTGGGCGTCGGCGAGGCTGTTCAGGTGGATCGGTTTGTCGGCCAGGCTGTAGAGAAACCAACGGGTTGGCGCGATCGCCCCAACCCACTGGAACAACGGCTCGCGCTGCGGCGTGCGGGCGATGGAGTAGATCAGCACGTTGGGGATTTCCGAAGCGCGGTCATAGGCCCGCGCCCAGGGCATCACCTGGATCGGCGCGCTGACCCCGGCCTGTTTCATCACCGCCTGCACAATCTCGGTACTCAGGCCCGTGACCTGGCCATTTTCGGTCATGTTGTAGGGCGGGAGTTCTTCGGTGACCACTTCGATATCGGCCGCGGCCTGGGCCATGGCCGGGTAGCCCAGGAGGATGGAAGCGATCAACAGCAGCGGCTGGAGAAGGGTTTTCACTGCAAGGCCCTTGTGCTGGTTTTACCTGCTTATGCTAGCTCAACCTTGCCGTTGTGGCGGGCGCTGGGCGCACGGCTACTTCGTGGCCCTGATCCGCTCATCGAGGTGGGCGCGCATCGGGATGTTCAACGCCGAGGTGGCTTTGTCGGCGATCTCGACGGTGGTCCAGTCAAACACGTGGGACACCGAGTAGGTCAGCTCACCGTCCGCGACCAGCACCTCATGGCGGCCGTCAGTGCCGGGCACCAGGCGCGCGTCGCGCATCAGCGGCACCAGCGGCTTGATGCGTTCAACATCGGTGACGTTGAAACTGATGCTCAGTTGCTTGAGGCGGTCGGCCTCGTCGAAGTAGGCACCCACCAGATAGATGGGCACATCCCCGAGCAGATACGGGCGGTTGGGTTCGAGCGCGCGGTAGTAAGGCATCGGTGCGGCGTAGGCGAGGTTGTATTGCTGCTCGACTTTCGGGAAGTAGCGATTGAGCACTTCCATGACCTGCTGGCGCGGCATGCCCAGGGTGAAATCACCGATCGCCAGCGCCGACCAGGCCGGCAGCGGGAACAACGCACAGCAGAGCAACACCGAGAAAATCTTACGCACCGTTTGCCTTCCTAGCAGGGGATATTCGAGGGGCAATGATAGTGCCTGAGAAGTGGCGGAACGTCTAAAAAAGCTTGCAGTCTATGGGTACGATGGTGCCATATAGCCATTACCACTTCCGGCACCTGAGTCCCGTTCAAACCCGTCGCAAGGTCTAACGCTATGGCGCTGTTTCATTCGTATGGTTACCCCCGCAAGGCCCCCAGGGTATGGATTACATTTGGCCGCAGCAACGGCGCGCCGCCCCATGTGGCCTGGCTTTCACGGTTCGACCGGGCCAACCCGGGGCGGCCCTATGAGCTGGAGGTGAAGGGGCCGTGGGCGGACCACGCGGCCGCCTACCGGGCGCTGGATGTAGCGGCGCAGCGGTTGTTGGAGCAGCGCGCGGGGTGAGCCGTGCTTCAGGGCCCATCGCCCGGCACAGCCGGCCTCCCACGGGTTGTATGTTGCCTCGTAAATCAAGTACTTACACAAAACCGGTGGGAGGCCGGCTGTGCCGGGCGATGGGCCCTCAACCCTCACCCTCATCGATGAGTACAGCCCCCACCCGGGCATGTTTTAATGGTGGCAGTTCCCCGCCGCGAGCCCACCCGCCATGCCCACCCTCGCCCCTCCGCGCACCCGCTACCAGGCCCTGGCCCGCGAGCTGGCCCAGGCCATCCAGGCCGGCCGCCTGCCGGCCGGCAGCGCCCTGCCCTCGCTGCGCGACTGTGCCAGCCAGCGCGGGCTCAGCCTCAATACCGTGACCGCCGCCTACCGCCTGCTCGAAGACCAGGGCCTGATTGCCGCGCGCCCGCAATCGGGCTTCTACGTGCGCAGCGTGCTCGCCGAACCCAGTGCCTCGCTGCGCCGCCAGCCCAGCCAGGTGCAGGGCAACGCCCAGCAACAGCTGCTCAGCGAAGTGCTGCAGGCCCAGGGCCGCCCCGGCCACCTCAACCTGGCCCTGGCGATCCCCAAGGGCCCGCGGTTCTTCCCCCAGGAACGCCTGGCGAAAACCACCGCCAGCCTGCTGCGCAGCCAGCCCGAACTGCTCGGCCAATACGCCCTGCCGCCCGGCCCGCTGCCGTTGCGCGAACAAGTGGTGCGCCGCGCCCGCCACCTCGGCATGGCCCTGCGCGCCGACGACCTGACCATCACCCACGGCGCCATGGAAGCTCTGCAACTGGCCCTGCGGGTGACCACCCGCCCCGGCGACACGGTCGGCATCGAGGCGCCGAGCTACTTCAACCTCTACGCGTTTCTCGCCAGCATGGGCCTGAACGCGGTTGAAATCCCCACCCACCCGCAACAAGGGCTGGACCTCGACGCCGTACAAAGTCTATTCGAAGCCGGCCGCCTGGCCACCCTGGTGTGCATGCCCACCGTGCACAACCCGCTCGGCTGCAGCATGCCGGTGGCGCACAAACAGCGCCTGGCCGCCCTCGCCCAGCAGTACAAGGTGCCGGTGATCGAAGACCTGGTGTACGCCGAACTGCAATACACCGAACCGCCGGCGCCGGCGCTACGGGCCTTCGACCCGGACGGCTGGGTGTTGGTCTGCTCGGGCTTCTCCAAGGCCATCGCCCCGGACTTTCGCCTCGGCTGGATCGACGCCGGCCGCTACGCCGACGCCGTGCGGCACTTGAAGTTCTCCTCCACCGGCGGCGAGTCGCAGCTGCTGTGCATGGCGGTGAGCGAGTTCCTCCGCCACGGCCACTACGACCACCACCTGCGCAGCGTGCGCCGCCTCTACGAGCAGCAAGTGGCCAGCGTGCGCGGGCTGATCGCCGAACACTTCCCCGCCGGCACCCGCGCCACCCAGCCCGATGGCGGCTTCCTGCTGTGGCTGGAACTGCCCAACGGCGTCGACAGCCTGGCGCTGTACCGCGCCGCCGTGGCCGAACGCATCGTGATCATGCCCGGGCAGGTGTATTCCCAAGGGGCGCGCTACCGGCATTGCGTGCGGATCAGCTGCGGGCAGGTGCTGGATGAGCCGTATGTGCAGGGGATCAAGACCTTGGGGGCGTTGGCGCGGGGGTTGTTGGAAGGGGCTGTGGGGTGAAAACAGGCGTTTGGCCAGGAGCAGGTTTTTCGGCAGGCGCGTTAGCGGTGATGCCAGCGGCAAGCACCCAGGGGCGTTGAACACCCCCTGGGGAATCCGCTCGGTTCAGAAGTCGAGGGTGCCTGAAAATTTGACCAATCGTGGGTCGCCCTGGCTGAGGTAGCCCCCATTGGCCGAGGCCCAATAGTTCTTGTCGGTAAGGTTCTCTACATTGACGCGCAGTGTCAGGTCCTTCCTATCGACCTTGAATTTATAACGTGCCCCCACATCGAACCGATTCCAGGTGGGCAGGCTCAGGGTATTGGCTTGGTTTGCATACTGGCCTCCAGTGCGGAGCATGCGAGCGCTGAGCGCAGCGCCGGCCAAGCCCGGAATGTCCCAGTCAACACTGGCGTTGAGTTGGAAGGTAGGCACGCCGATGGCATGGTTGCCATCCGTGAGGCCTCCGGAGGTCTTCTTTAGCTCGGAGGTCATGCGGGTCCCCCCCGCCATCAGCCGCAGGCCCTCGATGGGCTCACCGAACACGCTCAGCTCGACCCCCTTGTTAACCTGCTCGCCATCGCGGATGTACAGGCGCTGCGCAGTGTCAACGTAGCCATCGCTGGGCTTCTCGATCCTGAAGACACCGAGATTGGCACCGAAAGATGGCATGTCCAACTTGATGCCCGCTTCCAATTGCTTGGTACGCCCGGGTGGAAACGCCTCTCCGAGGTTGGTGATGTTGGTACCCGATGCGACGGGGCCTTTAGCGAGGCCTTCAATACGGTTCGCGTACAGCGAAATAGTATCTGTGGGTTTGTAAACAATGCCGTACACCGGCGTAGTGACGGACTCGTCGTACAGCGAAGTGCGGCTGCCGTCGTTCGCCGGGTTGGCTACGCCATTGGAGGTCGTGCCGTCGTATGAGTAGTTCTCTACCCGCAACTGCTGCCGCCGAACCCCGTAGGTGAGCAGCAAACGGTCATCGAATAGCCCGATCGTATCGGAGATGGCCAGGCTGCGGTTTCGCGTCTTGCCCGTGACCCCCGGATCACCCATCTCGCCACCGGTGCTGGACACGTCCGTTGGCTTGCCCAACGCCGGCGTGTTGTAGATATTGCTGTTCCCGGCGACCGAACGGTAGAACGTGTAAGCGTTCTCTTGCTGGGTCCAGAGGGTCGAGGCTCCGATTGCAATTTGATGACTGAGCGGGCCGGTTTGCAGCAGGCCGTTGAGGCCTGCCGCGAAGCTGGTGTTGTCTTCCTTGTGTGGGATCTCCGAGCCGCCCACGGTTGCGACGCCATCATTCCCCACGAGCGTCGGCGTGGCGTACACACCGGTTTCGCGCGTGTGCTTGGCGCCACCGGCCAAGTAGGCTGTCCAGTTTTCGCTCAGGTCCCAATCGCCACGAATCATGCCGAAGGTGTCTTCAGTTTCGCTGTAGGTCCAGTCTTGGCCGTAGTTGTGGCTCGCGTCCGGAGCAGTGGGGATCTTAGTAGCGCTGCCCACTTGCACGCTATTACGTAGGCCGTTTATGCGTTGTTTCTGGTAGCCAAGGTCGGTAGATACGCGGAAATTGTCACCCCGATAGTCCAGCCCAGCCACGAACAGTTTGCTGCGTTGGCTTTGGTCATCAATCGCCGTATCGCCTTCACGCTGGCTGAGGTTGACTCGCGCTCCGAAGCGGTTGCCTTCGCCAAACCGCTGGCCAAGATCCAGGTGCTCACCGATGCGGCCATCTGAACTGATGTCCTGGGAATAGCGGCGAGTAGGCACGTCTTCAGCACGCTTTGGCTGCAAGTTCACACTGCCACCCAAACCTGTGCCGGTGGGGCTCACGCCGTTGATGAATGCGTTGGGGCCTTTGAATACCTCTACCCGTTCGATGGCGTCGGCGGCCAAAATCTGCCGAGGGAGTACACCGTACAACCCGCCGTAGGAAATATCGTCGCCCGCAAGCGGCAGGCCGCGAATGACGAAGACTTGCGACTGGTTACCGAAGCCATATGACTGGCGCACTGAAGGGTCATTGAGGAGTACATCGCCAACATCTTCAGCCTGCTGATCCTCGATGAGTTTGGAGGTGTAACTTGCCATGGCGAATGGTACGTTCATGCTGTCCTGATTGCCCAGCACGCCCATCTGCGCGCCCCTGGCTAACTGCCCGCCGGCATACGCTTCAGGCAGCGTATTCGAGTTGGCGTTTACAGCATTGGCATTGACGTCGGTTGCACCTAGCTCAACGACCGAATCGGCAGCGTTGGCGGCAACGCTGAACGAACAGCACAGTGCAAGCACAGAGGGGCGAAAGGGAAAAGACGGGAACATTAGGCAATTACCCAGCAAGGTGGACGGAACGGATGAAAGCCGCGCGTTAATGCAATGAATTCTCAGATACGAAAGTCTATCAGAATAATTCATTTGAAAGTTGTCATCGCTGGGTTGCGCTGCGTACACGCTTTGGGAAATGTGCTGGGCCAGAGCGCTCGCTTGAACGCCGCGCGCAGCTGGGCCCCCGCCCAGGGCCGCTGAGTGGGTGAATCCGTAGCGGGCAGGTGAAGGGAATTGAAAACATTGGGGGCCACCGCGGGGTTGCTGGCCAACCCCCTACCTTTTTGCTTGAATACGCGCAGCGGAGACTGAATCCTCTTTCAACCTCATAGGCAGGATGCCCAGGTGCCACTTTACACCTACGTAGTTTCGTACAAAGGCGCGACACATGTGACCCAAGGAAGCCATAGCAACTTCAAGGGTTTCATTTCCACCTGGTGCTCAAACATACCGCCTGGGGCACTTCCCGCCTTGACCCCGGCGCTTCACCGCCAACTCTCGGAAAAAGCGTATCGCGGCGAATTCCTGCCAGTCACGAACATAACCCATGCCTGGAGGAAATCCATTGAACTCGCCGGAAGTGAACTGATTGTGGTCGCGGTACAAACCCAACGCTGAATCCAGGCCTTCCCCCCCGGCGCCGGCCATAACCTTCAACAATCCAACACCACATCCCCCGCCGGCACCGCCGCGCACAACAGCGCCTGCCCCGTGCCCGCCCGGGTCGCTTCCAGCAGCGACAACACTTCCCCCTCCACCACCCCGCACGCGCAGGTTTGGCACAGGCCCGCGCGGCAATGGGCGGGCAGCACCAGCCCCTTGGCCTCGGCGAAGTTAAGCAACGGGCCGTCCTGGGGCGACCATTGGGCAACGACGCCTGAGCGCTTGAAGGTCACGCGGAACGGGCCGCTGGCGGGGATCGGGCGCATCTCTACCGGGGTGTCGGGGGTGGCGAAGCTGTCCATGTGCAGGCGCTGCGCAACGCCGGCCTCGGTGGCCACGGCCAGCACCTGCGCCTGAAACCCTTCTGAGCCGCACACGTGAATCGCCGCGTTCAGCCGCGCCGCGGCGCTGACCAGCGCAGTGATGTCGGGCCGGCCGGCCACGGCGTTGTCAACGCCGGCGCTGCCTTGGGTTACGTGCAACACGGCCGAGGCATCGCGCAACTGCCGCACCAGCGCGCCCACCTCGCCCCACAGCGCCAACTCGTGGCCAAAGCGCACGCTGTGCACCACCCGCACCGGCCCGGTGTAGCCGGCATCCACCAGCGCCTTGAGCTTGGTGGTGGTCGGGGTAATGCCAATTCCCGCGCTGAGGATCAGCATCGCGGGGCTGTCGAGGGCGACGGTGTCCGGGCCAAACGGCCCGCTGATACGCAGCGCCTGGCCCACCGCGAAGGCGTGCAACGCCTGGGAACCCTCGCCCGCGTCGCGCTTCACGGTAATGCGCAAGCGATCGCCGTCACGCCCGGATACCGTATAGCGGCGCCACACCCCGCTGCGGGTCAGGCCGTGCAGCGCGATATGCTGGCCGGCCTTGAAGCCGTCGAGCGAGCCCAACGCGGCGAGCGGGTCTTCCAGCCATAGCGAGCGTATGCCGCTGGCCTCGTCGATGATCTGCATGACCCGCGCCGGCCGCGGCCATGACACCAACGGCGGCGCCTTGGGCACCGTGGCGGCGATCGCCAGCTTCGCCGGGAAGCGCTCGTCGGTGGCCTGCACCCGGTCGCCCGGGGCCACGCGGCCGCCGCGTTCGACCTGCGCGTACACTCCGCAATACAGGTGGCCAAAGTGCCGGTTCAACTGGGCGGGGGTGTTCATGTCAACCTCGCCACTGTGCGGGTTCACCGAGGTGGCCCGGCAGCGCTTGATCGGCCGGATGATCGACAGGCAGGTGGCGCCAACGCGCACGCCGCGGCCGAGCCAGTCAAACTCCGAGAACGGTTCGGCTTCGATATAAATGTTGCCGCGAAACCGCATCGGGTCGACCGGCACGCCCAGCTTGGCCTCGAGCGCCTTGACCGTGTTGACGTTGATGATCGACAGCATCGAGTCATCGAAATCCCAATGGCCGAGGGCATCCTCGCGCTGGATGACCGCCGCCTGCGCGCCGAACACTTCACGCAGGCGTGCCGGGTCGCTCAGCAGGTCGGCGCTGGCGCTGGGGCCGTGCTGATGCAGGGTGAGCGCGCCGGCGCGGTGGCCGGAGCTAAAGTGCACCAGGCCTTCATGGGTAGTCAGTTGAAAGAACGGCGCGGCGCCCGTGGCCACCTGGCCGCGGGAGATCCCCGTGGCGCGGTCGCCCGGCACCCCTTCGCCGCAGGCCAATAAAACGCTGGCCAGGGTTTCGCCTGGGAAACCTTTGATCGGGTAGCGATGCAGCGAAACGACGCAAGCCATCAGCGAGACTCCTGAAACGCCCTGTGGGTGATGCCGATACTGCCACGCTTATGCCGGGGGTGAATGCCTGCCGTCGCCGCAAGGGCGTTGGAATGCGACCTTGAAGCGGTAAACCCGCGGCTGACGTGGTTTGCCTGAGGCATTACCCGGCCCAACAGCAGCCTTGAGCGACCGGGGATCAATCGCATACGATAAGCATTATCAAGCACGCATCGATCTCTCGCTTATCCGGGCCCACCCCATGCCGCCACCTGACAGCCAGCCTTGCGTCGACATCCAGGCGCTCTACACCGACCACCATGGCTGGCTACACAACTGGCTGCGCAAGAAGCTGGGCTGTGGCAGCAGCGCCGCGGACCTCACCCACGATACCTTCCTGCGCCTGCTGACCAAGAAAGACCCGATCGAAATCCGTGAATCCCGCGCCTTGCTGGTGACCATCGCGCGCAGCGTGTTGAGCAACCATTTCCGCCGGCAAAAGCTCGAACACGCCTACCTCGAGGTGCTCGCCCGCTTGCCTGAACCGGTGCTGCCCTCGCTCGAAGACCAGGCGATCCTGCTGGAAACGTTACTTGAACTGGACCGCCTGCTCGATGGCCTGGCAGCCGATGTGCGCCAGGCGTTTCTCTGGTCGCAACTCGATGGCCTGGCGCATGCGGACATCGCGGCGCGCCTGGGCGTTTCGCTGACCACGGTCAAGCGCTACATCGTCAAGGCCGGTGTGCAATGCTTCTTCGCCGCGTGATGGGGGCCCACCGATGAGCGCCGTATCACCCGCGGTGGCCGAGCGCGCGGTCGAGTGGATGGTCGAACTGCAAACCCCGCCGGTGGCCCCGGCCACCCTGGCGCAATGGCAACAATGGCGCGCGCAAAGCCCTGAGCATGAGCGCGCCTGGCAGCGCATCGAAGCCTTCGGTGAGCGCTTTTCGGCCTTGGCCGAGCATGCCCATATCGCCCAGGCCACGCTGAGCACGGCCGCTGCCCCTGACCTCGCCCGGCGCCGGGCGCTCAAGGCGCTGGCGGCGCTGCTCAGCCTGGGCGCGGGTGCCTGGGCCGGGCGCGATAGCACGATCTGGCAGAACGCTAGCGCCGACTACCACAGCGCGGTCGGTGAACAACGCCAGCTCACGCTGGCCGACGGCACGCGGGTGCTGATGAACACCGACACCGCCATCGGCGTCCGCTTCGAGGCTGACCGCCGCGTGCTGCGCCTACTGCGCGGCGAAGTGCAAGTCCGCACCGGGCACGACCTGATGGCCAGGCCGCTGCTGGCCCACACCACCGAAGGCTACATCAGCACCCTCGGCAGCCGTTTTTTGCTGCGCCAGGCCGCCGGGTACAGCCGGGTCGCGGTCGCCGAAGGCAACCTTACCTTGCGTGTGGCGGCACACCCGCCGCTCACCCTGAACGCCGGCCAGCAGGTGATGTTCACCGCAAGCGAGCTCGGCCCGCCGCGGGCGCTGAGTGATGCCGACCTCGCCTGGACCGACCGCATCATCATGGCCAACGGCCAACGGCTGGAGGACTTCCTCGCCGAGGTCAGCCGCTACCGGCCCGGCCACCTCGGCTGCGCCAGCGCCGTGGCAAACATCCGCGTGGCCGGCACCTACCCGCTGGCCGACACCGACAAAATCCTGCAAACCCTCGGCGCAACCCTCAACCTGCGGGTGCGCAGCTTCACCCCCTACTGGGTCACGCTCGAGGCCAAACAGCCACGCGCCTGACGCCGTTGAAAAAGTTGCGCAGAGGGTGGTCCATTCGGCGTTCTCGCGAGACATGGAAATAAAGGCCCCTTTTTTCCTTGCACACGTCTTGTGGAGTTCGACATGAATCACCCCCTGCGCCTTCGCGCCCTTCCGCTGGCGCTCGCCTGTAGCCTGGCCCCCGGCGCGTTCAGCGGCGCACTGTTGTTCGCCCCGGCACTGGCCAGCGCCGCCGACAACACGCGCTATTACGCCATCCCCGCCGGCAGCCTGCTGGGCGCCCTCAACCAGTTCGGCCACCAGGCCAACCTGATGCTGGCGTACCCGGCGCAACAGGCCGCGGGGCGCGAGAGCCCAGGCTTGCAAGGCGACTACACAGTGGAGCAAGGGCTGGCGCTGCTGCTCTCCGGCACGGGGCTGCAAGCGCTACGCTTGAGCAACGGCAGTTACACCTTGCAAACCGCGCCGGAAGGCCCGCTGACCTTGCCCACCTCGACCATCAACGGCAGTACCGAGCAAAGCCTCAGCGAACCGGTCGAAGGCATTGTCGCCAACCGCAGCAGCGTGGGCACCAAGACCAACAGCGCCCTCAATGAAGTGCCGCAATCCATCTCGGTGATCACCCGCGATGAAATGAACAAGCGCGGCGTGCAGGACTTCAACTCGGCGGTGGCCTATACCCCCGGCATCCGTGCCATCGACTACGTCGGCGGGCAAGGCGCCCCCGATATCTACATGCGCGGCTTCCGCGCGTTCAACCTGTTCGGCCTGTACAAAGACGGCCTGCGCACCGGCTTCAACCAGTACGACACTGACTTCGAAACCTTCGCGCTAGAACGCATCGACGTGATCAAGGGGCCAGCCTCGGTGCTGTATGGCCAGATGGCGCCCGGCGGCATGGTCAACCTCAGCAGCAAACGCCCCACCAGCGACCCCGTGCACGAGGTGCAAGTCCAGGCCGGCAACCATGGCCGCCGGCAGGAGGCCATCGACCTGGGCGGGCAGCTCGATGACGAGGGCAAGCTGGCCTATCGCTTCGTTGCGCTGCAGCGCGACAGCGGCACCCAGGTTGACCACTCCCCCGACGACCGTACCTACGTAGCGCCGTCGCTGGCCTGGAAACCTGACGACGCGACGACCTTCACCCTGCTGGCCAGCTACCTGAAAACCCGCAAGGGCGGCGCCGAACAGAGCTTCCCGGTGAGCGGCACGCTCAATGGCACGGCCTTGGGCCACGTGCCGGCGAGCACCTATCTGGGCGACCCGCGCGCCAGCCACTACGACGTTGAAAACACCTCGCTGGGCTACCTCTTCGAGCGCCAGTTGAGCGAGCACTGGACGTTCGCGCAGAACGCCCGCTACATGGCGGCCGACGTTGACTACGTCAGCAACGGCGCGCGCAACAGCGCGCAACTGGGCAGCGACGGCCGCACCTATACCTTTGGCTACCAGAAGCGCCCCAAGAAAACCGATACGTTCTTGCTCGACAACAACCTGCAAGGCCAATTCGACACCGGCCCGGTCAATCACCAGGTGCTCTTCGGCCTCGATTACGGCCATTATTCGGGGCGCGAATCCCGGAGGGGGTCGAACAACCAAACCGTCGACATCTTCGACCCGGTGTACAACGCCAACGTGGTGTGGAACGCGGCGAAATCCACCGACGGCAAAAGCGTGATCGTTCAGCAAGGCGCTTACTTCCAGGACCAGCTCAAGCTCGACAACTGGCGGCTGACCCTCGGTGGCCGCCAAGACTGGCTGCAAGACCGTGAATACAGCTACCTCGGCAGCGGCGGGCGCAGCGCGCAGAACGACCACAAGTTCACCGGCCGCGCCGGGCTGGCGTACCTGTTCGATAACGGCGTCACCCCCTACGCCAGCTACAGCACGTCCTTCCAGCCTACCTCCGGCACCGCCCAGGATGGCAGCACGTTCAAGCCCACCGAAGGCGAGCAATACGAACTGGGCGTGAAATACCAACCGCCAGGCCACGACAGCTTTATCACCGCCTCGGTGTATGAGCTAACCCAGAAGAACGTGACCACCACCGACCCGACCAACTCGAGCTTTCAGGTGCAGACCGGCGAACAACGCTCAAGAGGCCTCGAGCTGGAAGGCAAGGCTGCACTGACCGCGAACCTCGACGTGATCGCCGCCTACAGCTACACCGACGCCGAAGTGACCCAAGCAAATACGGTGGGCAGCGGTACCACGGCCTACAGCCTGAAGGGCAACCGGCCCATCGCGGTGGCGAAAAACAGTGGTTCGTTGTGGTTGGACTACAGCATCGACCAAGGCCTGTTCGATGGCTTGCAGGTGGGCGCCGGGCAGCGTTATGTGGGGGCGTCCTACAACGCCAAGAATACCGTCAAGGTCCCGGGTTACAGCCTGACCGACGCCAGCCTGCGTTATGACCTAGGCAAGCTCGACGCCAGCCTGGCCGGCGCCCGCGTTGAACTGAACGTGAATAACCTGTTCGACAAAACCTATTTCACCCCGGGTTTTTACGAGTACAGCGTGTTCTACGGTACCCGCCGCACGGTGATGGGGACGTTGGCGTATACCTGGTGAGTTGGGGTTGATTGGGCCTTCGCCCGGCTGTGCCGTAATGCTGTTCACTTAAGCTATTTCAGGGGTTCATGAAGGGGATCAATCTGTGAGCTCTGCTGATTGTGTGCATGAGCTTCAGGGCCCATCGCCTGGCACAGCCGGAGTGCCGGGCGATGGGCCAGACAGCTCATGCGCTTGGTAAAACCGCCGGGAGAGATCAGGGCTTTTTAACCTCGACTTAGCGCTCTGATGGCTTAAGTGAACAGCATTACGGCTGTGCCGGGCGAAGGCCCTGAAGCTCATGCACGGAATCAGCAGCACTCACAGATTGGGCGCTACCCCCGCGGCACCCGCGCCAACGCCTCCACCTCCAGCCAATACCCATGGTGCAACTCAGGCACCGGCACCACCGCCCGCGCCGGCCGATGCTCCCCCACCCACCCTGCATACACCCGGTCGAACACCGGCCAATGCTCGATCCCCACCACATACACCGTCACTTTCAGCAAATCCCCAACCCCACACCCGGCCGCCCGCAAAATCCCCTCAACGTTGGCCAAGGCCACCTCGGCCTGCACCTCGAACGCCTCGCCAACGGTGTGAGTGCCGCCTGCCCGCACCGGCAACTGCCCGGACACGAACAGCACATCCTGATACCGCACCGCCTGTGAGTAATGCCCACCCGGCGCGCTCGCCTGCGCGGTGTGAATGCACTCGATAGGGTTACCAGCCATACAACCGCCCCCACTGTTCAACCTCACCCTGCGCATTGACCGCGCTGTAAAAAGGGAACTGCGCCCCGGTGGCGCACGCGTGGTTCGGCGTGATGCGCAACCGATGCCCCACCGGGAAGCGCTCCAGCAACAGGCGGTTCTCCACCCCCGCCACGGTGACAATCCCGTGCTCCTGGTTGGCGCTGTGCAGCAGCGCGCCCTCGATCCACTCCCCCGCCGCCGTGCACACCTGGCCATAGGCGAAGTCCCGTTGCTGGCGCTGGGTGCCGCGGTCGCGGCTCATGGCCATCCAGCCGGCGTCGGTGATCACCCAGCCTTTGTCCAATTGGTGGCCGATCACCGTGGCCAGCACACTCAGCGCCAGGTCCTCGGGCTGGCACACGCCCACGTTGAGCATCACCAGGTCAAAGAACACGTACACCCCGGCGCGTACCTCGGTCACCCCGTCGAGGTTCTGCGCCGACAGCGCCGTCGGCGTAGAGCCGATGCTCACCCCCGGGCACGGCAAGCCCGCCGCGCGAAGACGCTCGGCCGCCAGCACACACTCACGGCGCTCCTGCTCGGCCAGCCGCTGCAAGGCCAAGGGCTCGCTCAGTTCATAGCTGGAGCCGGCATGGGTGAGCACCCCGGCAATGGCCATACCGCCCTGGTGCAGCAACGTGGCCACCTCGAGCAAGGCCGGCGCCGCGGCGGGCAGGCCCGAGCGATGGCCGTCGCTGTCTACCTCGATCCACACCTCGAACTGCGCACCCTGGGCCCGGGCGAAGTCGACGATCGCCTGGGCGCCCTGCACGCTGTCGGTGAGGACGGCCAACCGGCAACCACGGTTTTGCAACGCCAGCGCCTGGGGCAAACGCCCCGGCGCCATCGCCACCGCGTACAGCACATCGCGGATACCCGCAGCAAAGCAGTGCTCCGCCTCCTTCAATGTGGACACCGTCACCCCGCTCGCCCCGGCAGCAAGCTGCCGCTCGATCACCGGCAAGCATTTACTGGTTTTCACGTGCGGGCGCAGGCGCACGTTCAGGCGGTTCATGCGCGCCTGCAGGCGCTCGATATTGCGCTGCATGCGAGGTACGTCCAGCAACAACGCCGGAGTGTTCAATTGCTCAAAGGGTGTGCTCATGGGGGCAAGCTCCTGCTGATCGAGGCCTGACTGTACCCAAGCGCGATTAAGCTGTGCTTCAATCAAGTTTCATCAAACATTAAGCACAGCTAAATGGTTTCCATCGACGACATGCGCCTGGCCGCCGCCCTCGCCCAGGCCGAATCCCTCAGCGCCGCCGCCCGCCGGCTGAACGTCACCCCACCGGCGCTGTCGATGCGCCTGCGCAAACTCGAACACAGCCTGGGCAGCAAACTGGCCAACCGCGACGCCCGGCGCCTCAGCCTCACCGCCGAAGGCGAACGCTTCGCCCAGCAGTGCGCCGCCCTGCTGGAACAGATCGAAGCCCTGCCCGACAACTTCCGCGCCCCCGGCGCCGAACTCAGCGGCACCCTGCGCTTGGCCGCGCCGTTCGGCTACGGGCGCAAACACATCGCCCCGCTGCTGTCGCGCTTCGCCCGGCTGCACCCGCAACTCACCGTGCACCTCGACCTGCGCGAAACCCCCTGGCCCGACCGCCACGACAGCGACGCGGTGATCCACATCGGCAGCGTGCGCGACAGCTCCTGGGTCGCGCGCACCCTGGCCCACAACGAGCGCTGGCTGTGCGCCAGCCCAGCCTACCTCGCCGCCCACGGCGTGCCGCAAGGGCCCGAGGATTTAGCCGCGCACCGGTGTATCTGCATTCGCGAGAATGAGGAGGATGTAACGCTGTGGCAGTTGCGCAAGCCCGGGCTGAGCCGCGCGGTGCGGGTGGCGCCAGCGATGCTGTGCAATGACGGCGCGGTGGCGCGGCGGTGGGCCGAGCAAGGGCATGGGGTGGTGTTGCGCTCGGAGTGGGACGTGCGCGATGCGGTGGCGCGGGGGGTGTTGGTGCGGGTGCTGGCGGATTGGCGGGCGGGGGCGGCGCCGGTGCAGTTGTTGGTGCCGGTGAGGAAGGATCGGAGTGCGCGGGTGCAGGCGTTGGTGGGGTTTTTGGAGGGGGGTAGGTGGGGGTGAGGGGGCTGCGTTCGGCTTGAGGTGGATGTTCGTGGGATGGCTGCTATCGGGCGGAAACAGCCTCTCGCATCTCAGGTCGGAGTCTTTTGGTTTCATAGCTTGTTGAGTAATGGTATTTTGACATATCTAAAATACTCCGACGGAAGGGAGCAGGATGAACATCGCGAAGAGCCTAGGTCTAAAGGGAAATCCTTTTGAGCATTATAATGCCGAAAAAGAGCCTGACATTGCTGCTTACGCAGTTCGACCTCCTTATCTAGAAACGATTGCGCAACGCTCAATAGGGCTTAGTTCTTTTATATTGTTTGGAGACCGAGGAGCCGGAAAGAGTGCCACAAGGCTGACTGTATACAAAGAGGCGTGGGAGGCAGCTGCCAGAGAATCCATAGTTTCGCAACCGTTCATTGTCAACCTAACCGACTTCGGACAAATCCTTGACAAATTCAAACGCGGCCAATTATCAGACAAAGACATATGCGCGCTTGCTGCATTTTTCGTAATAGAACAGATGTTCGCGTGGCTTTCTTCTTTGGAAGACGAAGATCGCGAGAAACATTTAAGCGAGCTGGATAAGCATGACAAAGCATTAATTCTGGCTTTGCTAGAAGGTTTGTACTTACCGATCCCTGAAATGGATAGAGATACGTCCACATCAGAAGCATTCAAATTGCTCGGCAGCGCATGGACTACTAAAAGCAAAATTTGGCTTGCAAGAAGATGGGGATCGGTAAGCAATATCTTTGCGGGATTACTTCACGCCTTTGTCAAAAACAAGGTGGATGAGAGCTTAGACATCAAAGACTCTGCCGAGCGAATATTGACCAGCCTGATTAGCGACTCTGCCAACACTCCCAGGGCAATTATTTCTAAGCTAGTCGAACTTAGCCGAATGTTTGGTTTTACAGGTGTGTGTGTTCTTGTCGATAAACTTGACGAAACTAGCGAAACCGACAACTCTGTAGAGGCCACTGCGCGCCTCATCCACCCTCTACTCGCAAACATTCAACTTCTTGAAGTAGAAGGTTTTTCCTGGATGTTCTTCGTCTGGGGCAATGTTGAAGACCACTTCAATAACAAACTAAAAATTCGACTAGATAAAATTGCTAACGCTAAAATTGTTTGGACGGCGGAGCAACTTCAGAAAATGCTAGATCGAAGAGTTGAGTTCTATTCTGACGGCGCAGTTAGCTTTTCCGACTTATTTTCTCAGGATTTAAATTCAGACAATATATTTAAGCAATTTTGCGCATTAACATTACGGTCTCCACGAGAACTGATCAGGCTAATGGATACTCTCTTCAGGGAACATGATGCCCGAGGAAGTGAAGCTCCTCCAAAGATTGACTTAGTCTCGATCGAACTTGCCCAAGACAAATACGCGAGAGACACCATCCAAACCTGGTACAAAAAGGAAACTCTACTTCAACTTTATCGTCTTGGAAAAACCATCTTCATTAACAAGGACGTTCAAACTACATTCCGCATCGGTGACCAGGGCGCTCGCAACAAGATCACCAAGTGGAGCGATGCTGGCTTAGTCCGTCAGAGCGGCTCCGTGCCCGGCGACTCAGGAGGAAAACCCTCCTTCTTATACGAAGTTTCGGATCCTCGAGTATCTAGAATTATTGAAAGAGGGCTTGATGAATTGGTCGGAGCCTCCTTGGAGTCAACAGGCGGCAAAGACGAGGACTATATTTCCGGTGAGGTTGAAGCATAAGATTCAGAGGTCAGCCCCATAGCCTAAGCACTCTGGTAGTCAGCATTCGACAGTTCAGTTCTGAGACGGACATACGACCCAATGCTGACCAGCAGCAATAGATTGTCAGTAGCCCTCTGCGGGAGGCCGCTTCGGGTCGGAAGCGGTCGGTCGCGAACAGCTTCGGTAAATGAACCGCTGGCCGCTTGCCCCTGTGGCAGGGCACTCGGTGATTTGTTGCTAGTCTCTATTGGTTTTTGGCCTTCATTTTTTAAACGCGATACTTTGTTTTAGAAAAGTAAACGCTTCGCCCCTCATTTAATCGTGAGAATTTTAGACATGGACAACGGACACACCGAGCAGAGCGTGCACGTCGAAGCGTTTTTGCAGGTGTAAGGAGACAAGGACGCGCTGCTTATGCTAAGCATGGAAGTTTTGGCGCTGCTGGCAGTCCAAAGTATCCATTGGACTGGATGATGTTCGCTGCCATTACGGGGGCATCGCGGGAGTAACGGGGGGCAGCAGCGCTGCTGTGACCGAACTCGCGCCCGGATACCGTTGCTTCTAAGTAGCAGGAGTTATCGAGTCGTAACGATTTGTAGTAGAGACCGATTAGCTTGGCCCCCGGTCAGTCAGACTATGACATGGCCATCAGGAGTTCTTTTGTTGCGCCGCCCGATATACTGCATGAAGGGTAGAATGGCGTTCTCCTTATCGCCGATGATGTGCGTCATGGATTGAGTTGCGACTTTGCTATTGAGCTCTAGGGCGGCGATCTCATTAACCTCATTTCTACCCGTCACGAATCGTTCGGAATTACAGATGATGTAGGCGACCCTCGGCGAGATCGGGTAGTAGAAGTCGATATACTCAGGTGCGGCGAATTCTGTCTCTGAGACACAAGAGTGCACGTTGACTACAGGGTGGTCGGGCGTATTGAAAGGCACTCTAGTGTCATTCACCAGTAGCACATGCCTATCCTCGTGGCGGCTTACGTACAGGCTCAAGCCGTGACTCATACCGAACATGTAGCTTAGCAACCACCATGCATGCGCCGTAGCATCGGCCACTTCAATTCCAAGGTTGTTGCTCCATGACTGAACCTGGATCACGCCATCTCGGAAATTTTTCGTGCGGGAGATTTGGTGACCAAAAAACATCATGAACTTGATCATATGCCGCTTATCTTGCAGCACATCGATTTTTTCATCAGCGAGCGCTGCTAACACTGGCAATGCCTTCTCTTCGTGAAATCCGTGGAGATTTTCCAACAGGTTGCACTTCACCGCATTAAGATGCAGCTCGGCTTTCTGATCTTGAATACCAGATTTTCGGTAGATGGTCTAAAACCGCTGCATCATAAGAAAGTCATTAAGATACGACATGTGCTGTTTATGAAGATGGCCGGGGCTTTTTCGGGAGAAGGCTTTAATCACCTGAACATCCATGCCGGTAAGCGTGGTCGTCCTGTAGAAATAGTCGTCAACAACTATGGCTCGCACGCTGTCGTGAACAATCTTTCCAGTTTTCGTGGTGAAAAAAAACACTTTTCGTGCCGCGCCCCCAGCGGGTCAGGTATTTCGCCCAGACGTAATGGTATCACTTCTTGGCTTCAAGGCGTTCGTGCGAAATGTTCGCCCTTTACGTTGGGTATCGGCTCGCAGACTCTCAGCCTACCAGCGCCGCGTCCAGCAATTCGAGTACTGGCCCGAAGGCCACTGCTCACGCGTGAAATCGCGGCCGGATGCCAACTTGGACCACTGTAAAAATTAAAACGGTTGCAGCCTTAAATAAAATTCAGAACTTAAGCTTGCATAATACTTGATCGGACAGTTCGGCTTTATGTCTGCCTCGTCGTGCTGATATATTGAAAACATCCCATCATCTGGTAAGCGTTCGGAAATACAGAAGAGAAGAATATCCTCTAAAAAATAAAGCATATTATTTAGATAAGCATCAAGCTCTTGATGAATAGAAACGGAGGATTCTTTTACGTTTATCTTATTTGTAAGGTCGTAGCTCCAAGTGGGGAGCGAGAATTTATTACCTGGGTGAAGCTTTGTGTTTTCTATCACAATAGATTGGCCTGGCCCTGGGTGCTCAAGAGCATTCCGGCACTCCGACAGTCTACGAACCCAAGACAGGTCATTGCCCAGGACTAAAGATAGTTTTTTTAAAGCAGAGCGATTCTGCTCTAGCCATTTTATATGTTTATCGAAATGCGCCTCATCTCGAGTCCCTAAAGGCAAGCCTGTGAACAAGCTTATTAGCTTAAAACAATCTATTAAGAATTGCTTCCCAACCAAAAGGAAAGATTTCGCATCACTTTCTAAATTTTTAACTTTAGCGAGTGGCGGAATGGCGCGATTGGACTTGCTCTGCTCAATGATGATGTCACATTTCTGCACAACCTCATCAAGTTGCTCACGAATATTAGACTCAAACTGCGCACAGAGTAGCAGTTGCTCGTTTAGACTCCAAATTTGTTCCAGAAGCTTAGGCTTTATGGAGTCCTCCGGAAAAACCTGATCAATAATTTTTTTAAACTGAAGAAATATCCGGGCTACATAGGGGGAGGCAGCACCAAACGCTGCTATTTTTTCATATGTGTGCCCAGTATCTGGTTGGGTTTTTTGTGGATCAGTTAAATCAGCGGTCAACAGTTTGTAAACAGTGTTCTCTTTAAATATCAAAAGCAATACATCGTTAATGTTCTCCATTGCTATTATTGCAGACCCGTCAATCAAGTCAGGATCATCAATCGCAATAGAAAAGGCATCGTCTCTTTTCCACATATTCCAAACACTCTTTCAATAGTGACACAACTAGTAAAAACACCCAACCTTGCCCAGGCGGTGTTTCTTGAAATAACAGAGCGACCGCTGCATTGACTGCTTCAGAATTCCCGCTGCTCAGGCACAAGCTACCGATGATAATCGAGATCATTGATTCGTGTCTAACGAATAGGCAGCGGCCAATACGTGGCGACGTTTGGCATTTACGTACTCATTTACCAATATCCGCTATAGTCCACGCCATCTATGACTGTACGCAACGCACGACAGTCATAGCTACAATCGCCGCATCGAATTCGAAGTGGAGGCTGCCCGCACTGAACGGCTGCTTTTAGCCGATAACTACCCATAGCCACAGCCCACATCCGCCCCGTAACCGCCAACTCTCCCGTAAGTGGTTGAACCCTACTGATAAACTTGCAGCCCCTCACCCGGCACAGCGTAGATGCCGATCACGGCCTCCCTCAAGTTTGGTGTTGCCTGTGATTCTCTAAGCATCACACAACCTATAGGCGGAGCGCATGCGTGCGAGGCTTTACCTGGCTACATACTCGCATCGCCGTTGGAATACCCAGCGAATACACTGTGCTACGGGTATTCCAATGCATTTTTTGCAGTGCCGCGCCTGGCCCCTTCGCGCGCAAGCGAGGCTCCTACTGGATCTGCGGTGCCCCCCCAAGCCCCCCCCTCAATACCCCAACGGCAACACCGTCGTCGCCTTGATCCGCTCCATCGCGAAACTCGAGCTGATGTCGGTAATCCCCGGCACTTCGATCAGGCGCTTGTACACCGCGTCATACCCGGCGATGTCGGCCACTACGATGCGCAGCAGGTAGTCGGTGTCCCCGGCCATCCGGTAGCACTCCATCACCTGCGGCAGCGCTTCGATGTGGTCGTGGAACACTTTTAGCCAGGCTTCGTTGTGTTGCTGGGTGCGAATGGCGGCGAACACGGTGACCGGCACGCCCAGTTGGTCGGCGTCTAGCAGTGCCACGCGCTGGCGGATCAGCCCGCTGTCTTCGAGCTTTTGAATCCGCCGCCAGCAGGCGGTGGCGCCGAGGCCGACGCGCTCGGCCAGCTCTGCCATGGGCAGGCTGCAGTCGCGCTGCAGCAGGTTGAGCAGCGCGCGGTCGAATTTGTCCATCGGGGGCCCTGGTGAATATTTTTCGGAGTGTTCGCAAATTTAAGCAATAAATTTGCTCACTCATAGCCACGCTGCGCGAAAACATCAAAAAAACTGCCCGCTGGCGGCTTTAGGCTGTTGTGCATTGCCTTGAACGCTCACACAGGACGCGCCCCATGCCCACCCTCCCCGCTTACCTCGACTACGCCGCCACCACCCCGATCGACGACCGCGTGCTCGCGGCGATGCTGCCGTGCATGGGCCGCCAGGGCTGTTTCGGCAACCCGGCTTCCAGCGGCCATGCCTATGGCCAGGCCGCGCGCCAGAGGGTCGAAGCGGCGCGGCGGCAGGTGGCGGAGGCGTTGGGGGCGCAGGCCAGTGAGGTGGTGTGGACCTCCGGCGCGACCGAGTCGAACAATTTGGCGCTGAAGGGCATTGCCGAAACCGCGGGCGCGGGCGCGCACATCGTCAGCAGCGTGCTGGAGCACAAAGCCGTGCTCGACACCCTGGCCTACCTGCGCGGCCGCGGCTGTGAGGTAACCTTGCTCGAGCCCGATGCCGCCGGGTTGATCCAGCCTGCGGCGGTGCAGGCGGCGCTGCGCGACAACACCGTGTTGGTCAGCCTGATGTGGGTGAACAACGAGCTGGGCACGCTGACCGATGTGGCGGCGGTGGGCGCGATCGTGCGTGAGCACGGCGCGCTGCTGCATGTAGACGCCGTGCAGGCGGCGGGCAAGTTGCCGATCAACCTGGCGGCGCTGCCGGTGGATGTGCTCTCGGTGTCGGCGCACAAGCTGTATGGGCCGAAGGGGGTGGGCGCGTTGTACGTGGGTGAGCGCGCGCGGCCGCGCTTGGCGGCGCAGGTGCACGGCGGTGGGCATGAGGGCGGTTTGCGCTCGGGCACCCTGGCCACCCACCAGGTGGTGGGCATGGGCGCGGCGTTCGCCTTGGCCGATGCCCTGCGCGAAGACGAAGCCGCGCGCCTGGGCGCGCTGGCGGCGCGGCTGCGCGAGGGGCTGTTGGGCTTGCCGGGGGTGAGCCTCAATGGTTGCCCGCGCCAGCGCATTGCCAACACCCTCAACGTGCAGGTGGCGCAGGCGGGCTTCAGTGCCCAGGCGTTGGCGGCGGAGGTGGCGGTGTCGGGGGCCTCGGCGTGTTCCTCGGCCACTGGCGGCGCCTCCCACGTGCTGCGGGCGCTGGGGCTGAGCGATGAGCAGGCGCGCCGCTCGGTGCGCCTGAGCCTGGGCCGCTACAGCGACGCGGCCGAGGTGGAGCGGGCGATCGCCGCGGTGCGGGCGGCGCTCAGTGCCCCTGCGCCACTGTGGTAGGCACCTGGCAGGCGGGGCCGGCGAGCCAGCCGAGGGTGGCGTCGGCGCTCATCGGCCGAGCGAAGTAGTAGCCCTGCACCAGGCGCGCGCCGAGGGCTTCCAGGGCTTGCAGTTCGTGCTCGGTTTCAACGCCCTCGACGATGCAATCGAGCTGCATGTCGAGGGTCAGCGCCAGCAGTGATTTGACGATCTTCAGGCTGGCCGGCTTGTGCTGCAGGTCACTCACAAAGCTGCGGTCTACCTTGAGCTTGGTCAGGGCCAGGGCGTGCAACTGCGACAGGCTGGAAAACCCCGTGCCGAAGTCGTCGAGGGAAATCCCACAGCCCAACTCGCGGAACAGCGCGATGGCCGCCTGCACCTGGGCCATGTCTTGCATCACCGCGGTTTCGGTGATTTCCAAGTCGACCCGGGCCGGGTCGAAGCCGCTGCTGCGCAGGGTGCCGGCGATCACCCGGGCGGCGTCCAGCGAACCGCAGTCACGGGCCGACAGGTTGAACGACAACCGCACCTGCTCCGGCCACTGCCGGGCGGTGGCCAGGGCCTTGCGCAGCAACGGCACGGTGAGCTGGTTGATCATGCCGATGCGCTCGGCCACGGCGATGAACTGCCCCGGCGGCACGTGGCCGAGGGTCGGGCTGTGCCAGCGCGCCAGGGCCTCGAAGGCCATGGTGTGGCCGCTGCGGATGTCGACGATCGGCTGGAACACCACGGCCAGCTCCTGGTACAGGTCGGCGCGGCGCAGGGCTTGTTCGGTGAGGTTGTCTCGCTGCAGTTGGGCGTGGTGCTGTTCGGAGAACACCGTCACGCTGCCGCGCTGGGTGCGCTTGCTCTGGTAGAGGGCGTAGTCGGCAAACTCGAAAATCTGCTCGGCGTCAGCGGCGCGGTCGGGGAAGGTGGCGATGCCCAGCGAGGCGCCGATCTGCACGGGCATGTCGGTCAGGCTGAACGGCACCCCCAACACCTGGCAGAACAGCCGGCCCACCTCTTGCAACTGGGCGTCGCTGGCCACCTGCTCGATGATCAGCGCGAACTCGTCGCCGCCCAACCGCGCCAGCTGGATGTTGCCACTGAGCAACGGCGTCAGGCGCTCGCCCACCAGCGTCAGCAGGCGGTCGCCGACGCCATGGCCGTAGAGGTCGTTGACCGGCTTGAAGCCGTCGAGGTCGAGAATGCCCACCGCCAGCCGGCTGCCATCGGCCTGGGCGCGGCCCAGGGCCTGGCCGAGCACGTGAAAGAACTGCCGGCGGTTGGGCAGCCCGGTGAGGCTGTCGCGGTGCGCCAGGTGCAGGTTTTCGTCGCTCAACTGCTCGCTGCGGGCCTGCTCGGCGATCAGCCCGGTGAAGGTGCGGTAGTGGTTGTCGAGAATCAACAGCATGGCCAGCGACACCAGCAGGATGTTCACTGCGCAGGCGATGAACACCGGGATGCCGGTGCCGATGAAAAACACGATGAACGCCAGGTCGACCACCGCTGCGGTGATCAGCGCCGCGCGGCGCAGGTGCATCATCGAGAAGATGCAACCGATCACCGTGATCGCCATGTAGAAGGCCACGTGGGCGCGGGCGTACTCGTCGCCATAGGGGTACAGCGCCAGTGACCAGACGGTAAACCCCGCCGCCACCGGGCAGGCCAGCACGCTGGTGCGCAGCAGCGCGCGGTGGATGTACTGGTCGCTGGGTTGCTGGCCGCGCTGGCGGTACCAGAACACACTGCGCGAGGCACCGACCACGGTGAGCACCAACGGCACGCCGAAAGTCAGCCACAGCGGCGCCAGCAACAAGTGGGTGGCTACCAGGGCCCAGGTATTGACCAACAGGATGAAGTACATCATCGGCAACTGCCGCGACAACGCCGTGTACTGGGCACGCATCAGCCGCGGGTTGTCCCGCGGCAATGCGATCACCGCACGCACCTTGGCGCTCCACTCTTTCATCGCTACCTCAACCATTGACCACGCTGGAATGTGCCCGCTTGAGCGGTACAGGCTGTATATCGGCCCAGTGCGTCAAAACTGAAACGGCAAAAGCTTGGCGCGCGGGGCTTACACGCGTTCGTCGGGCATTTGTATCGAGTTTTTGACACATGCCCAGGCCCTTCCTACACCTAAGTGCTTCTGAAGGATCCTGGCAAGGCAGCCCCATGAATAATCACAACACGCCGTTGATCGCCCGCACCCCACTGGCCTTGGCCATCGCCCTCAACTGCGGCGCCCTGCCCTCGCCCGAGGCCTTGGCGGCAGCCTGCCCGGAGGTGGTCAGCAGCGCGCGCGCCAGTGGCTGCCGAGTGCCGGCCGGGCAAAACCTGCAGGTGACCGCCAGCGGCGCGATCAACGGTGGCGGCAACGCCGCGGTGTTGATCGACCACCCCGAAGCCGGCGCCAGCACCCTACGCAACAGCGGCAGCCTGAGCAGCGAAGCACTGGGGGTGATCTGGCTGCGCCACACCGAGGTGACCGGTGACCTGCTGAACAACCGCGCCGGCACGGTCACCTATACCAGCGACGCCCCCGAGTCCGTCGCGCTGCGACTAGACGCCAGCACCCTGCACGGCAGCATTGCCAACAACGGCACCCTCAACGGCGGCCTGCGCAGCGACCATAGCCAGCTCGACGGCAGCCTGACCAACCGTGGCGTGATCGACGCCCAGGAGTGGGGCAGCTACGGCGTGCGCCTGCTGTACACCGAGGTCGGCGGCGATGTGGTCAACCGCGGCGAGGTGCTCGGTAGCCCGTTCGGCACGGCCATGGCGCTGAGCTTTGGCAGCGTGGCCGGCGATGTGATCAACAGCAACCTGATCAGCGGCAACAACGGCATGGTGATAGGTACCGAAACCCTCGGCGGCAGCTTTATCAACAGCGGGGTGATCGAGGCGAAGTTCAACCCCGACGGCGGCGGCCGCGCGCTGTCGATCGGCAACACCCAGGTGCAGGGTGATGTCAAAAACAGCGGCACCGTAGAAGGCCCCAGCGCCGGCCTGGTGCTGACCAACACCCAGGTGGCCGGGCGCCTGTACAACAGCGGGCGCATCAGCGCCGGCTACGGCAGCAATGGCGACAGCAGCGCCATCGGCGTGGCGGTCAACGGCACCACCCAGCTCAACGGCGGGCTGGTCAACAGCGGCCTGCTGCAAGGCCGCGCCTACGCGCTGTACGTGCAGCCCACGGCGCGGCTGGATGCGCTGAACATCGCCGGCAACAACACGGCGATTTTCGACGGCGCGGTGTATGCGCCGAGCACCACGGTCAACCTGTACAGCAACGCCACCTACACCCTGCAGGATGGCAACCGGTTCAGCGTAGCGAATTTCATCAACCGCGGTGTGCTCGGCGTGGCCGCCACCAGCCCGGGCGGTGCCTCGGCACTGGCGACGATCGACGGCGACTACCACCAGGCCGCCGGTGCCACCCTGCGCACCCAGGTGCTCGATGCCGAGCACTATGGCCAACTGGTGGTGAGCGGTACCGCCACCCTGCCCAGCCAGGCGAAGATCGACGTCGACGTGGCCAACGCCAACCAGCCGTTCACCACCGCGCGGCTGAACGCGGTGCTCAGTGCCGGCAGCTTGAAGTCAGACGGCAGCTTTGCGGTGAGCAGCAATTCCGCGTTGTTCGACTTTGGCGCGCAGAAGGTCGGCAACCAGGTAGACCTTACCCTCAGCGCCAAACCCACCAGCAGCGCCCGCGCCGCGGTGCAGGGCGCCGGGCTGGCCGAAGCCGGCGGTGCCGCCCAGGTGCTGGACGCGCAGTTTGCCCAGGGCAGCGCCAGCCCGCTGAGCGCGTATTTTGTTTCCGCCACCTCCCAGGCCGAGGTGGCGCGGGCGGTCGGCCAGGCGCTGCCCAGCGGCGACGCCAACCTGCGCGCCAGCCAGGCGGCGTTGGGGCAGATCAGCGACGCCCTGCAAGCGCGGCTGGTGCCGGCGGGCCTGCCGGCCATTGGCCTGGCCCAGGCGCCGGCGTTCTGGAGCCAGCCGTTCAACAGCCTGGCCAACCGCCCCGGCGCCAGCCAGGCGAGCAGTGGCCAGGTGCTTGGCTTCGACACCCGCACCTCGCCCACCCAGCGGGTGGGCATGGCCTTCGCCTACGCCCGCGGCGCCAGCCAAGGGCAAAGCCTCGGCCCGGCCCAAGACAGCCGCCTCGACCTTTGGCAGTTCACCGGCTACAGCGCCCACAGCCTGGCGCCAGGCACCGAGTTGCTGCTGTACGCCGGCGCCGGCCATAACCGTGTCGACAACCAGCGCGCCCTCGCCCTCGGCGGTGCCAGCGGCGCGGCCAAGGCCAGCTACGACAGCCTGTTCGCCACCCTTGGCGCCAGCCTGGGGCATGCCTATCAGGTGAGCCAGGCCACCCGCCTCACGCCCTCGCTGCGGCTCGACTACAACCACATCCGCGACGATGGCTACCGCGAAAGCGGCGGCTCGGCCATCGCCCCGCTGCTGCTGAGCGTTGATGGCCGGCAAACCGACCAGTTGATCGCCGGCCTCGACGGCCGCCTGGAACACGCCTTCAGCCCCGGCGGCGCCAGCCTGCGGCTGACCCTTGGCGTGGGCTACGACCTGCTCAACCAACCCGGCGAGGTCACCGCGCGCTTCGCCGGCGCGCCGGGGCAGCGCTTTACCGTGCGCGGCGAGCGCGCCGACCCCTGGCTGCTGCGCGGCGGTGTAGGGCTGGCGGCGCCGCTGAGCGCGACAGCGAAGCTGACGGTGGGCTATTCGCTGCAGCAGCGCAGTGATTTCACTGATCAGGGGGGGAATGTGGGGGTGGAGTGGGCGTTCTAGGGTTGAGGGCCCTCGCCCGGCACAGCCGGCCTCCCACGGGGTCTGTGTTGAGCCCAAAATCAATGGCTTACACAAAACTGGTGGGAGGCCGTGGTCCGGCACTCCGGCTGTGCCGGGCGATGGGCCCTGAACACCTACCCCTGCTTCACCAACCCCTTCTCCCGCAAGAACCCCCTCGCCACCGCCTCGGGGCTTTGCCGGTCGATGTCGACCTTGGCATTGAGCGCGCGCATGGTCTCTTGGTCCAGCAGCTTGCTCAGGGCGTTCAGGTGCTCGGCCAAATCCGGGTGGGCGTCGAGGTAGGCTTGCTTGACGATCGGCGCGGCGGTGTAGTCCGGAAAGTACCCCTGGTCATCCTCGAGCACCTTCAAGCCAAAGGCGTTGATGCGCCCGTCGGTGGTGTAGATCAGCCCGGCGAACACTTGGCCGTTGGCCAGCGCGGTGTACACCAGGCCGGGGTCCATCGAGCGGTAGCCTTCGCGGTTCAGCGCCAGGTGGTAACGCTCGGCCAGCCCGACCAGGCCGTCGGCGCGGTTGGCGAACTCGATGTCGAGGGCGATCAGGTGATCCTGCCCGGGCTGCTGCTGAAGCAGCCGGGCCAGGTCGCTGATGCTGTTCAGCTCGGGGTAACGCGCCGCCACCTCACGCGGCAAGGCCAGCGCGTAGGTGTTCTGGAACGGCGCCGCCGGCAGCCAGGCCAGGCCCTTGCGCGCGTCCAGGGCTTTCACCTTGGCGTACACCTGGGCCTTGGGCACCGGCTCGGTGACCTGGTTGTACACCAGCAGCGCGGTGCCGGTGTAGTCCCAGGTGAGGTCCAGTTCGTTGTTCTCCATGGCCGCGCGCATCAGGCTGCTGCCCAGCCCCCCGGTGATCGCCGGCTGGTAGCCGAACTGCGCGAGGTATTGGGCGGTGACCTGGGCGAGGATGGCCTGTTCGGTAAACACTTTGGCGCCGATACGGATCGGCGCGGCCATCAGGCTGGTGCTGGCGAGCAGCATCAGGCCCAAGGCCACATGGCGAAGGCGGCTATTCAAACGGTAATTCCCTGGCTGGCGTAAGGTTATGGCAGTTCGGCATTAAAGACCGCAACGCCACGCCAGCGTTCATCACCCGGCCTGGCGCGCCTGGGTCTGGTCGACCAGGCGGATGCTGTCGCGGCCGCCGCGCTTCGACGCATACAGCGCCGCGTCGCCCTGCTCGATCAGCGCCGCCAGGCTGGCCGGGGGCTGGTCGAAGAGGTTGGCACCCATGCTCAGGGTCACCGCCGCGGGGGTGGCGAAGGCCTGGGCGGCGGCGCGGCCGAACTGGTCGCGCAGGCGGCCGCTGAGGGCCACCACCTGCTCCACGGTGGTCGCCCGCAGCAGGATCAGAAACTCATCGCCGCCCAGCCGCGCCGCCAGCGCGCCCTCGGGCAGCGCGGCGCGGATCATCTCGCTCAGGGCCACCAGCAGGCGGTCGCCGGCGGTGTGGCCGAAGAGGTCGTTGACCAGCTTGAAGTTGTCGATGTCGATCAACAGCAAGGCCCCCGGCTGGGCCACCGAGGCCTCGGCCAGCAGGCCGCTGGCGCGCACCTCGAGGGCGCGGCGGTTGTACAGCGCGGTGAGCGGGTCGCGCGCGGCCAATTGCTCGATGCGCTGCTCGCGGCGGTGGCGCTCGGAGCCGGTCATCGACAGCGCGATCAGCATGATCGCCATCGCCCCCTCGACCAGCGACACCTGAATGATTTCGCCGCGGAACGACGCCAGGTCGAGCAAGGTGCCCGGCATGACCGCGGTCACCGCCTTGGCGATGTAGAACACCCCGTGGGCCAGCAGCACGTAGCGCAATTGCACCGCGCCCACGCTCAGCGACTGCCCCAGCGGGCGCAGCAGCGCACTGGCGCGCAGCATCAGCAGCGCCACCAGCGAGGAGTTGGCCAACAGCATGGCGTTGGACCACCATGGCGCCGGCGGCAGCAGCAATAGCCCGGCCCAGGCGGCGAAGATCAGGTACCAGGCCGGCGACAGCCGCGCCTGGGTGAAGCGCGCCACCCCTTGCAAAAACAGCCAGTGGGCCGTTACCAGCAAGCCGTTGGCGAACCAGATGCCCACCAGCAGGATGCCCTTGCTGCGCAGCAGGGCCAGCACGCAGCCGACGCTGATGGTGGCGAACCCGGCGCTCCAGAACAACAGCGAAGGCTCGCGCACGCTGCGCCACTCGATCGCCAGGTACAGCGCGGCGGCCGCCGCCAGGGCGATCGAAAGGGTGAGCATGGTGATTGGGTCGAGTGCCATAAACTGCCAGGCCTGTGTGTGCCGCGGAGAAAACCGCGATTGTAAGCGCACCGGCGAGGTTTTCGCAGTGTGCAGCGGCTGAGCGGCAAGCCGCCTATGCTCAATGGCAAGGCTTTTTCAGCCAAACCGATGGCCCACCTCAAGCGGAGCGCCCCAGCATGGCCAGCCACCCCCACGACCTGCTCATCACCCGCTCATTGCAGGCCCCGCGCGCCGCGCTGTGGCGGGCCTGGGCCGACCCTACCCTGCTCGCCCGCTGGTGGTGCCCACAGCCCTGGCGGACCGAGGTGCGCGCCTTCGAGCTGTGGCCGGGCGGGGCCTTCCATACCTTTATGAGCGGCCCGGACGGCGCCAGCAGCGACAACCCCGGCAGCTTCCTCGAGGTGGTGCCCGAAACCCGCCTGGTGTTCACCTCGATGCTCACCGGCGGCTGGCGCCCGGCCACGCCCTGGCTGGGCTTCACCGCGGTGATCAGCCTGGCCGACGAGGCCGCTGGCTGCCGCTACAGCGCCCAGGTGATGCACCCCGACGCCGCCAGCCGCGAACGCCATGAACAACTGGGGTTCTTCGAAGGCTGGAACCTGGTCATCAGCCAGCTCGATGAACTCGCCCTCAGCCTGCGCTGATTCGCCGCACCCACAGGAGCCCCACCATGCCCCTCACCTTCGCCGTATTGCTCGGCTCTGTGCGCAGCGAGCGCCAGGGCATCAAGGCCGCGCGCCTGCTGCTCGGCGCGCTGGAAGCCCGCGGCCACGAAGCGGTGCTGGTCGACCCGTTGGTCACCCGCCTGCCGCTGCTCGACCGCATGTACAAGGAGTACCCCCAGGGTCAGGCCCCGGCCGAGCTCGAAACCCTCGCCACGCTGTACCGCCGCGCCGATGGCTTTTTGATCGTCAGCGCCGAGTACAACCACGGCATCCCGCCGGCGCTGAAGAACCTGCTCGACCATTTTCTCGAAGAGTACCTGTGGCGGCCGTCTGCCATCGCCTGCTATTCGGCCGGCGGCTTCGGCGGCGTGCGCGCGGCCATGCAACTGCGCATGACCCTGGGCGAGCTGGGCATGCCGAGCATCCCCAGCCTGTTCGCCATCCCGCGCATCGGCAGCGCCCTGAGTGACGACGGGCAACCGGCCGAGCCGCGCACGCGCCAGCAGATGGAGCGTTTTCTCGATGAACTGCAGTGGTACGCCGAGGCGCTGAAAACCCAGCGTGCCCGTGGCACGCCGTACTGAGCCTGGGCATTGTGAAAAAACCCTTACACAGCGTGTCGGCGGGGATACCCGAAAAGGCTTCGCCGGCCCTGGGGGCCTGACTATCATGGCCCATCGCCCACCCCCGACTGCCCGCTGCCATGTCTGCCATCGCCCAGATCGACCCTGACCACATTCACATCGAACGCCTGTTCACCACCCCGGTAGCGCGCCTGGCCCACCCCGAGGCCGAGGCGCTCAACGCCGCCCTCAGCGCGGCGATCCTGGCCCGCGCCGCCGAGGGTGCCGGGGTGCAGCACAGTAACGAACGCGGCTGGCAGTCGCCGGATGACTTCGAGCAGTGGAGCGGCGAGGCCGGCGCGCAACTGGTGGCCTTCGCCCGCGCCTTCGCCAACGAACTGACCGCCGTGCACGACGCCCAGGCCGGGCTGGTCGCGGCCGACCTGCAATGGCGCTACAACGCCTGGGCGAACGTGAACCGCGCCGGCGACGCCAACGCCCTGCACGGCCACCCAGGGTGCTTCTGGTCTGGGGTGTACTGGGTCGATGACGGCGGCTGCGGCGAAGACCCAGCCCTCGGCGGCCAGCTGGAGTTCGTCGACCCCCGCGGGCTGATGCCCTCGGCCTACAACCCGCAACTGCGGATGCGCATCCAGGGCTGCCTCACCGCCGGCTATTGCTCCCACGTCGCGCCGCGCTCGGGCACGCTGCTGATGTTCCCGTCCTGGCTGCTGCACCGGGTGGTGCCGCACACCAGCGCGCGGGCGCGGATTTCCGTGGCGTTCAATTTTGGCGTGTAGCGGCTAGCTGCTCGCTGAACCTTATGCCCACCCACTGCTCCGCCAGCGCCCATAGCTGCTCGGCGGCGGCCGGGTTGCGCGCCGGCGCCGGCAGCGCCAGCTTCACCGGCGCGCCCTTGAGCTGCCAGGGCCCGGCCGGGCCGAAGTAATCGCCACCCTGGCTGCCCGCCTCGGTCAGCGCGCGCAAGCTGGGCAGCGCGCCCTGCGCCGCGCTTTGCGCCAACACCCGCGCCGCCAGGCGCTGGCCCAGGCCCATGGCGCGCTCGGGGCCGGCGGTGTGCAGGCGGGTCATCGCCCAGCCCGGGTGGCTGGCATTGCTCACCAGCGCCAGCCCCTCGGCCTGGCTGCGCCGGGCCAGCTCAGTCATGAACAGCAGGTTCGCCAGCTTGCTCTGGCAATAGGCGGCGTGGGGTGAGTAGTGGCTGGCGCCACGTACCCCGGCGACGTCGACCCGCCGGGTGCCATGGGCCGCCAGAATACTGCTGACAGTAGTCACCCGCGGCCGCGGTGCGCGGCACAACGCCGGCAGCACGCCCAGGGTCAAGGCGAACGGGCCGACCACATTGGTCGCCCACTGCCGCTCGAAACCATCGGCGCTCAGCCGCTGGGTGGGGATGCGCATCACCCCGGCGTTGTTCACCAGCAGGTCGAGCCGCGGCCATTGCGCCACCTGCTCGGCCAGTTGCCGCACCGACGCCAACTGCGCCAGGTCGAGCAACACGTAGCGCACCCGCGCCGCCGGTAGCTGGGCGAGCACCCGCGCCACCGCGCCCTCGCCATCGGCCGCGCTGCGCGCGGTCAGCACCACCTGCGCCCCGGCCCGCGCCAACTCCAGCACGGTGTGCCAGCCGATGCCGCTGTTGCCGCCGGTCACCAGCGCGATCAGGCCGTGTTGGGAGGGGATGTCGGCGGTGGACCAAGGCTTGGGCATGGGGGGCTCGTGGGGGGTGGGTGTGTGGGGGGAGCATTGTAGGCGTGCATCGCTCGGGCTGCATCGCGTGAGGGGTGTTGATTTAATTTCACTATTTTTTATCCAAACCTCACTGAACCGGCTTAAGCCACAATATTCTGTAGATAGCCGCTTTCATCAAAATCTTTTAAAACCTATAATCTTGATTCTTAAACCGATCCATCCCTCATAAGACGCAAAATGATGAACCTACTCTTCAGGTCGCCCAGTGAGGTGGTCCAATTGCTCTGCGCTCGCCTGCGCAAGGAGCGCCTGGCCCAACAGATGCCCCAGGCAGAGCTCGCGGCACGCGCCGGGATCAGCGCTGGCACCCTGTCGAACCTTGAAGCCGGCCGCGGCGTTGCCCTCGAGAACCTGGTGCGCGTCGCCTTGGTGCTGGGGCGGATGCAGGAACTGGAAGGGTTGTTCCAACCCAAGCTCGACACCCTCAACGACATGCTGCGCTACGAGCGCAGCGCCAACCGCCAGCGCGCACGGAAGAAAGCCACCGATGCCTGAACGAATCGAGGTGTACTACCAGGGCTGGGGTGAGCACTGGAAGTGGGGAACCCTGGCGGCCTCCGCCGCCGTCAATGGCCGCCCGCTGATCGCCTTCGAGTACAGCGACAAGGCCAGGCAACGGCAGCTGGAACTGGCGGCCTATACCTTGCCACTGATAGGCCCCAGCCTGCGGACTGGGTTCCCGGCGCACCAACTCGGCCTGCCCGGCCCGGTCTACGATTCGCTGCCTGACGGTTGGGGCATGCTGCTGATGGACCGCCTGTTCAAACGGCGCGGCCTGAACCCGGCGCGTATCGGCCCGTTGCAACGGTTGGCATACGTTGGCCATCACGCCATGGGCGCGTTGGCATTTGAACCCGCCGCCCCCGAGTTCGATCAGCCTTCAGCTGCCATCCCGCTGGCCCAGTTGGCGGCCGAAGTTCAGGAGGTTCAGCGCGGTGAAGGAGGCGAGTTCCTCCAGCGGCTGCTACAGATGGGCGGCTCCCCGCAAGGCGCCAGGCCCAAGGCGTTGGTGTATCGCGACGCCAGCGGTGCCTTCAGCACCCAGCCCAGCGCGAGCGCCGAGGCCTGGCTGATCAAGTTTCCGGCCCAACACGAACATCCAGAGGTATGCGCGATAGAAGCGGCCTACGCTGAAGGCTTGCGCCAGTGTGGCATCTGCACCCCCGCGACCGTGCACTTCGACCTTCCTGCAGGCCAGGCTGCCTTCGCCACTCAACGCTTCGACCGCCAGGGTGAGTTGCGGGTACCCATGCAAAGCCTGGCAGCCTTTACCGGGGCCGATTACCAAACACCCGGCGCGCTGGACTACACCACATTTTTGCGGGCCACCCAGCTCTGCACCCAGGATGCCCGGCAAAAAGCCGCCGCCTTCAAGCGGGTGGTGTTCAACGTGGTCTTCAACAACCGGGATGATCATCCGAAGAATTTTGCCTACCTGATGAAGGCCAACGGCCAATGGGCGCTAGCTCCAGCCTTCGACGTGACGTTCTGCGAAGGGCCTGGGGGCTATCACCAAATGGATGTGATGGGCGAAGCGCTACGGATCACCCGCAAGCAACTGGCTCAACTGGGCCAGCTAGAAGCCGAACTGCCGCTTGCTGAGGTGCACAGGATTATCGAGCAAGTGTGCGAAGCCGGCAGCCAATTCGCGGCCACCGCTCAGCGCCTGCTGCCTGGGCGTATCACCCTGACTACCCTGCAAACCATCGCCGAGCGTATCGACAGTAATATCCGGGAACTGCGCTAACCCGCTTATCCCTCAATCACTCACCGCCCCCGCCAGCAACCCGGCCAGAAACTCGATCGTTTGCGCATTGCCAATGTCGTTGTGGCCCTTGATCAAGCTGCCGTCGACGCTGATGTTCAGGTACGGGTCGCGCCGCGGCGGGGTGTCTGGGCTGCCCGCGGGGCGTGGCCAGGGGCTGAGGTTGAGGCCGGCGGCGCCGCTTTGCCGGGCGACCAGGCTGGGGCGGGTGCACGGCCCGGGCGGCGGCGGGGTTTGCGCGCCGGGGCTGAGGTCATGGGTGAGGAAGGGGCCGTAGTGGCCTACCGCGGTGGTGTTCGCCGGCGCCCAGCTGCCGTGCTGGAACATCGACGACAGCAGCCGGCCCAGTGGGAAGGCGAGCTTGGTGGCGTCGTCGCTGCGCGAGGTGAGGATCACCTCGATCGGCCGCTGCTCGCAGCCGTAGCTTTTGCGCTGCACCGCCACCTGGCGCAGCGGCGCGTAGGCCTGGGCTTCGAAGGCCGGGTTGATCAGCACCACCAGGTCGCCGAAGCGTTCGATGTCACCCACATAGCCTTGGTTGCCGCCCTCGGTGCGCACCGCGCGGTCGACCATGATCTGCCCCAGCGCGTTGTGCACCACCAGCCCGCCGAAGCTGTGCCCCACCACCACCAGCCGGGTGCGCCCGGGGCGCGCTGCGGGGCCGTCGATGGCATCGCGGCTGCGCTTGATCTGCTCGAGCTCGGCGAACAACTGGGTCACCGAGCCGTAGCCCACCTTGGCCGCGGTGTTCTTGCGGTCCCAGAAGGTCAGTTCATTCAGCCCGCCCAAGGTGATCGAATTGCCGCGCCAGCCCACGTACACGCCGATCACCGGCCGCCGCAGGTTGGCCGGGCGCTGCGCTTCGTTGGCGGCAAGGCCGGCGAGCACCGTGCGCAGGGTGTCGATGTTGCTGTCGCCGGCGGCGGCCGAATGGTGCCAGCCGTGCACGAAGGCCACCAGGATCACATCGCCCTGCCCGGCCAGGGTATTGGCCTGGCCGACCACCGCGCGCAGCTGCGCGGGCGCCCCGCCCTCGGCCTCGGTGACGGTGGGCTGGCCTTGGTCATCGAATTCCACAAAGCCCAGGTAGTAGCCCTGCGGGCCAGTCACCTGTTCGAAAGCGGCCTGGGCGCATCGATCCTGCCCGGGCGCCGGCGGCGCCTGGGTGCACACTTGGCCCAGTTGCGGGCGCAACGGGCCATGCCCGGCGCAGCCCAGCAGCAACAACGGCAGCAGCAAGATCAACAGGCGCGGCATGGCATCGGCTCCACAGGCGATGCTCGGCACCCACAGCACACCACGGGGCGAACGGTTGGCAAGCGCAACGGCGTTCAGCGCAGTGAAGCAGAGCGCAACGGCCGGCCACCGAACGGCCGACCAGCGGCGCTAGCCCGGCGCGGCCAGGGCCTGTTCCAACGCGGTTTTGTCGAGCAGCGAGTGCACCTCGGTGATCTTGCCGGCGGCGAAGGTGTAGAACACATGCTCGCTGAACTGCACCCGCCGGCCAGTGGTGTCCAGGCCGAGAAACGGCCCCTGGGGCGAGCAATCGAACAGCAAGCGCGCCGCCACCACCGGCGGCTCGGCCACCAGCAGGCCAACGTTGAAGCGCAGGTCGGGGATGGTCCGGTAGTCGTGTTCGAGCATCGCCTGGTAGCCCGCCACGCCCAGCCAGGTGCCGTTGTGGCGCACGCTGTCGTCGACGAACTGGCCGAGGTTGGGCCAGTCCTGGGCGTTCAGGCAGGCGATGTAGGCGAGGTACTGGGCGCTGAGTTGGGCAGGGGTCATGGGGGTGGGCCTCAGTGCTAGGGAGGGCGAAGCGCCCATCAGCCATGCAGCTAAAGACCCTCCCCCCTGCCCTGCGTTCCCCAGCCTCACGCGGCGATGGTGGAGTCCTCGCCGCCCGGCCAGTCTTTGGTCGGGATGTCATCGATGGTGCCGTCTTTCACCCCGTCAACGCCGTAGCGCTCGATCGAATCCCCGAGCACCTGGGCGAAATCATCCTGCTTGGCCTGTTGCTGGCCTTCCTTGACCAACCCCGGGATCAGCGCCCCGAGCACCGCCACGCCGGCGCCGAGCACGCCAAGTACCCCGGCGGTGCCGGCCAGCATCGGCAGGAAGCGCGGCAGGTTGGCGCCGATCAGGCCCAGGGTGCCTTCGGCCGCCGAAGCGGTGCCGGCCAGCACGCCGAGGGAGCCGGCGGTGATGCCGAAGCCGCCGGTAAGGGTGTCGCCACGGCGGATGGCGTTGACCCCGTCAAAGATGCCGTAGGCACCGGCAGCGATCCCGGCCAGGCCACCGATGCCCTTGGCGGCCTCTTCGAAGTTTTTCGAGATCTTGACGAAGTTCTCGCCTTTGTCGACGTTGGCCTGCACCTTGTCGAGCAAGGTGCCGGTCAGGCCGCTGTTGGTCATGTCGGTGACCACCTCCTTGCCGTTCTTGATCGCCGAGGCCATGTACTGCTGGTAACCCTTGCTGCCGCCCTCGGTGAGCACGGTGGCGGTCTGCACTGAGCCGGTGGTGATGTCGACGATGTTGCGGTCGGTGAGCTTGCCGCCGTTCTGGGCGCCACGGGCGATGGTCACCCCGGCCAGGAACAAACCGCTGACCGCGTGCAGGGTGCCGCTGCCGTAGGCACCCTTGGCGTCGCCGCTGGGGTCGAAGTCCGAGAGCTTGCCGAATTTATCCAGGGCCTTGGTGCCCTGGCGCAACACGTCCCAGTTGCCACGGAAGCCCGCCAGCACCTGGTCGGTGGTGGCCATGGTGCCGTCGGCGTTCATCAGCAGCTCGGGCGATTCGGTGCGCATCTGGTCGACCAGCTTGCGCACCTTGTCTTCGTCGAGTTCATCGCCACCGTTTTTGCCAAACGCGGCTTTGATGTCGTCGAAGCTCGAGCCTTTGAACAGGTTCTCCTGGGTGATGGTGGAGAAGTTGTCGTTGAGCTGTTGGTCGAGCTTGCCGGTGAACTCCGGGTCGAGGGTGGCGTTGTACAGCGCCACTTCCATGCTGAAGCCAGCCGCGGCCTGCTCTGGGGTTTCGCTCTTGAGCAGTTCGCGCATGCGCTCGCCGGAGGCGAGCTGGTCCTTGTAATAGGTTTTCAGTGCTTCGGCATGCTTGGAGGCGCCCACCCCGGCTTGAATCTGGCTGGCGTCGTTGATCCCGAGCATGGTCTGCAGGCTTTGCGCGGTGGCGTAGTAGCTGGCCAGCGCGGCGGTCTGGTCGGTCTTGCCGTCTTTGGTCGCGGCGTCCCACGCGGCGTCCAGCGCCTTGCCGGACGTCACCTGGTCTTCGTAGGTTTTACCCACGGCGTCCTTCAGCCCCGGGTTGGCCTCGAAGAGGTCTTTCATCGCCTGGTCGCCCTGGGTTTTCAGGTACTCGGCGGTGGCCGGGTCGTTCTGCAATTGGGTGATGTGGTCGTTGATGTCTTGCAGGACCTTCTCCGGCTCCCAGTAGGCGCCGGAGCCGTTGGCGATTGCCACCTTGCCGTAGTCGGTGCTCCACATGCCGGCGTTGGCGCCGTCGAGCACCAGCTTCTGGGCGTTCTGCAGGTCGAGCAGCACCGCGGCCTTTTGTTCGGCGCTGTAGTTCTCCGGGTGCTCGAACACGTCCTTGCCCAGTTGGCTGGTATCGACCTTGCTGCTCAGGTTGCCGGCCACCACGCTCTGCATCAGGCTGGTCAGGCTGGTGGCGTCGGTCGGCGCGCCGCTGCCGAGCCAGGCGCTGATGTCGGCCTTGCTGGCCTTGCCGTCGGCGCTGCCACCGAGGTTATTGCTGGCGGTGTCGAGCAGCTTGAAGGCGCCGGGCTGGGAGAAGAAGTCCAGCGCTTCTTTTTGCTCCTGGCTCAGCTGCGGGTTGGCGTCTTTGTAGTCTTTGATGTTCTGCTCGGTGAGGGCATCGCCGGCACCCGTTTTGCCGCGGATCGAGTCGTATTGCTGCTCGAGAATGGCCGCGTACTGGGCGACCTTCTTCGAGCCTTCGTCGGCATCCGGGTTGGTTTTCAGGTAGTCCTTGTAGCTGCCGATGTCGCTGCTGGCCTCGGCCTTGGGCAGCGCCGAGAAGCCGTATTTGCCGAAGTCCTGCAGGCGCCCGGCCTCGGTGCCGTGCTTGGCCTCGCCGCCCTTGGTAAAACCATCGACGCTGCTGTTGGCCACTTCATCGCCGCTGAGCACCTTACCGTTTTCGTCGTAGCCGACGATACGGTCGAGCACCTGGCTGGCGCGGAAGGCGGCGTTGGCGTCGTGCTCGAAGTCGCCCACTTTGTCTTTGAGCGCGTCTTTCACGCCGCTCTGGTTGCCGAGGTTTTTCAGCAATGGGTTGGCGTCGATGATGTCTTGCGCGCTGCGCTTGTCGCCCTCGGGCAGTTCCCAGACGATGCCGGCGGCCTCGCCCTCTTTGCGCGCTTCGGCGTCGCTGCCCACGCTGCTGGGGTTTTCCAGCTTGCCCTGCAGGTTGCCAAAGCCGTACTTGCCGAAATCCTGCAGGCGCCCGGCTTCGGTGCCGTGCTTGGCGTCACCGCCCTTGGTGAAGCCATCGACCTTGCCGTTGTTGACGTCACCGCCGGCCAGGCGCTCGCCGGTTTCGCTGAGCTGCTCGATGTGGTCGAGCACCTGCACGGCGCGGTAGGCGGCGTCTGGGTCGTTCTCGAAGTCGCCCACGCGCTCCTTGAGCTTGTCTTTCACCCCGCTCTGGTTGCCGAGGTTCTTCAGCAACGGGCTGTCGTCGATGATCTGCTGGGCCGAGCGGTTGTCATCCTTGGGGCGCTCCCACTCGATGCCAGCGTCTTTGGCCTTGGCGCGCTCGACGGCATCCCCCCACTGGGCGTCGGAGGTGCTTTTGGCCTCGGCCTTGGTCAGCTTGTTGACGGCGACATTCATCGGGGTGGCTCCTGGGCAGTGGGGGGCAGTCAAGGCACCCTAGGAAGCGCAGATGACGCTGGCGTGACGTTTGGATCACAAGCGCCCCGGGGTGGCGCTGCAGGCCAGGGCTGGCGCGGGTTGTGGGGGGTTGTGAAACGTTGTGAAGTTGCAGGGCCGTTCGCCCGGCATGGTTGTAATGGTGTTCACTCAAGCTGTGAACTCCGCTGATTGTACGCATGGGCTTCAGGGCCCTTCGCCCGGCACAGCCGGCCTCCCACGAGTTCTGTGTTGCCAAGTAAATCAAGTAGTTACACAAATCCAGTGGGAGGCCGGCTGTGCCGGGCGAAGGGCCCGCGAGCCCCCCTTACAACCCGGCAAACACCCGCTCCCCCCTCGCCACGCACAAATGCGCCACATTCACCCGCATCCACTCCGACACCTGGCCATCGGCGCTGAACAGCACCCCCGGGGCCAGCAGCACGCCCTGCTCGAACGCCGCGTTCAGTTGCTCGTCCCCCGGCCGCCAGCGCGGGTGGCGCACCCACAGGAACAACCCCTCGCTGGCCGGGTGGAACACCTCCCAGCCCCAGCGGCGAAACGCCGCGCGGGCGGTCGCCTGGGCGGTTTGCAGGCGCCGGCGCAGGCGTTGCAGGTGGCGCTCGTAACTGCCGTCGGCGAGAATCGCCGCCAGCACCCGCTCGCACAGCCCCGGCACCGACACGCAGGTGGCCAGTTTCAGGTCGGCCAGGGCGCTGATCAGCGGCTCGGCCGCGGCGATGTAGCCCACCCGCAGGTTGGCCGACAAGGACTTGGAAAAACTGCCCACATACACCACCCGCTCGAAGCCATCGAGGCCCAGCAGCGGGCTGGCGCCCTCGGCGCAGAAGTCGCCGTACACGTCGTCTTCGACGATCAGCAAGCCATGCTGCTGGGCCAGGCGCAGCAGGCCGAAGGCGTTCTGCGCGCTCACCGAAGTGCCGGTGGGGTTGTGCAGCCGGGTGTTGACGAACAGCGCCCGCGCCGGCCCCGCGGCCAGGGCCTGGGCCATGTGCGCCAGGCGCGGGCCGTCGGCGCCGCGGGCGATGCCCACCACCTCGGCGCCGCGCAGGCGCAGCAGTTGCACCAGGTTGCTGTTGCACGGGTTATCCACCAGCACCCGGTCGCCCGGCTGGATGCACTGGCGGATGAGCAGGTCTAGCGCATGGGTGGCGCCGAGGGTGGTGAGCAGTTGCTCGGCGCCCACGGGGGCCTTGAGCTGGCGCGCCAGGCGCGCCGCCAGGGCCTGGCGCAACGGCAGGTGGCCGCAGGGGTCGCCGTACTCCACCAGCGAACTGTGCGCGAAATTGGCCGTGCGCCGCACCACCCGGGCGAACGCGGCGGTGTCGCGCCAGCCTGGCGGCAGCCAGGCGCAGCCGAGCTTCATGCAGTGGTCGTTGCCGTGGAACAACCGCCAGAACGCCTTGAGCGGGTGCGCGCCGGCCAGGTGGATCGGCCCCGCCGCGGGCAACGGCGCTGGCGCCGGCGGCTGCACGAAGTAACCGCGCCCGGCCTGGGCTTCGATCAGGCCGCTGGCCTGCAGCCGCTCGTACACGCTGACCACGGCGTGAAAACTCGCCCCGCGTTCGGCCACCGTGGCGCGGATCGACGGCAAGCGTTGCCCGGGTTGCAACTGGCCCTGCTCGATCGAGGTGATCAAGGCCTGCCAGAGTTGCTCCTGCTGCGAAAGTGCCAGCCCTTGCTGGGGGCCGTTCGCGGTGGTTGTCATGTGCCGCTTCCTGGGCCAAAGGGTTTTTTTAACAAGCTCACCGGCCCTTGGCAAACGTTGCCTGCTGTTAGCAAAACCCTGCCAAACAGTTAGGCCGCGCAGGCCCGAACTGTCAGGGCGCCGGCCGCCCTTGGCCCCTAACATGGCCGCAGTCGAAGGCTTGGCCAAGGAGTGCCCCACATGCCCCACAATGCCCCGGCCAGCGCCCAGGTAGACTGGCGCTGGCAGCAACGCAACGCCCTTCAGGACGCCGCCGCGCTGGCCGCGCGCTTCCCGGGCCTGGCGAACAGCCCGCAGCACCCCGAACTGCTGCGCAACCTCGGCCAGCGCAAACTGGGGCTCACCCCCTACCTGGCCAACCTGATCGCCACCGACGCCCAAGGCTGCCCCCTGCCCGACGACCCGATCTGGCTGCAAATGGCCCCGGTGGGCGAGCCAGACGGCGGCGCCGCCCTGGCCTACGACGGCCACACCGAGAACTGGGAAATGCCCGGCGAAATGGTCACGCCGATCTGCCAGCACAAGTACGACAACCGCGTCATCCTGCGCTGCGCCAACGTGTGCCACGCATACTGCCAGTTCTGCTACGAAGCCCTGCGCACGTTGGAGCCGGCCTCGGGCAAGGCGCCGCTGAAAAAAACCGAATGGCAGCACACCCTCGCCTACCTGGCCCAGCAGCCGAAGGTCGAGGAGGCGATCCTCAGTGGCGGCGAGCCGCTGATGCTCTCCGACGAGCGCCTGGCCAGCCTGCTGGCCGACCTGCGCGCGGTGCGCCCCGACCTGCTGCTGCGCCTGCACACCCGGGCGCTGACCTTCAACCCCTACCGCATCACCCACAGCCTGGTCGAAACCCTTGGCCAATACCGGGTCAACGCGGTGGGGCTGCACGTGGCCCACCCGCGGGAGCTCACCCCGGCTTTCGAGGCCGCCGTGCGCCACTTGCACACCCGGGTGCCGCTGCTGTTCGCCAACATCCCGCTGCTGGCTGGGGTGAACGCCGACTACGCCTGCCTCAAGGCGCTGTGCATGCGCCTCTACGGGCTCGGCGTGCTGCCCCATTACCTGTACCAGTTCATGCCGTTTTCGCCTGGCGCGCAGCGCTACCGCACGCCCATCAGCACCGGGGTGGCGATCATCGCGAAGATGAAGCGGCGCTTGTCGAACATGGCCGTACCAGAGTTCGTGGTGCCGCACCGCAGCGGCAAGTACAGCGTGCCGCTGGAGCTGGGCGGCACCCCGGCGCGGCTGTTCACCCAGGCCGACGGCAGCGAGGCGCTGGCCTTCACCAACTGGCAGGGCACGCCCTGCGTGTTCCCGGAGTGAGCGCGGTGAATATCCTGATCCTCGACTCTCAGCGGCACAGCTACGTGCACACCGCCGACCTCGAACAGGCTGTGCTCGGCCCCGGGGTGCAACTGCACCACGTCGACTGCGTGGCGCAACTGCCGCCCCAGGCGCTGGCCTGCGAGGCGATGATCGCCTGGCACCGGGTGCCACTGCCGGCCACCGCGCTGGCGCAACTGCCACGCTGCCGGGCGATCGTGCGCGCCGCGGTGGGGGTCGACAACATCGACCTGGCCTACGCCCGCAGCCTGGGCATCCAGGTGGCCAACGTGCCGGACTACGGCACCGACGAAGTCGCCGACCACACCCTGGCACTGGCCCTGGCGTTGCTGCGCCGGCTGCCCCAGGCCGACCGCGCAGTGCGGGGTGGCGACTGGAACTGGCGCAGCGCCGGCAGCCTGCCGCGCCTGGCCGGGCTGCGGGTGGGGCTGGTTGGCCTGGGGCGGATCGGCGCCGCGGTGGCGCGGCGCTTCCAGGCGCTGGGCTGCCAGGTGGGGTTCTTCGACCCGTACCGCCCCAGCGGCTGGGAAAAAACCCTGCAACTGGCCCGTTACGAGCGCCTCGATGACCTGCTCCAGGCCTGCCAGGTGGTCTCGCTGCACGCGCCGCTGAGCGCCGCCACCCACCACCTGCTGGGCCGCGAACAACTGCGCCTGTTGCGCGGCAAATGGCTGATCAACACCGCCCGCGGCGCGCTGGTGTGCAGCGAAGCGCTGGCCGAGGCCCTGGGCACCGGCGGCCTGGCCGGCGCCGCGCTGGACGTGCTCGAAGACGAAACCCAAGCCCCCGCCGGCGCGCTGCTCAGCGACCGGGTGATCTGGAGCCCGCACATGGCGTTTTATTCCGAACTGGCCCTGGCCGAGTTGCGCCGCAAGGCCGCCGAGTGCCTGCACCAACTGCTGCGCGACGGCACCCACCGCAACCTGCTCAACGCCGGGGAGGCGCGGTGATGCCGTGGCCCGCCAAAGCCCTGCGCGGCCCTCGCGCGCCGGCCAACCCGTTCCCTGGCCTGGCCGCGCTGGAGCGCGAGCTCGGCCAGCCGCTGCCGGCCCGGCTCAGCGCCAACGAAGCGCTGGCGCTGTACCCCCGGCCCTGGACCGAAGCCTTCGAGCCGGCCCTGCTCGAACACTGCCGGCAATACCCAGACCCCTCCGCGCTAGCCTTGCGCCAGGCGCTCAGCCGCCATGAAGGGGTGGCGCCAGAACACCTGCTGGTGGACGCCGGCGCCGACAGCCTGATCGCGCTGATGCTGCGCGCCTACGCCGATGCCGGCGAGCCGGTGCTGTGCAGCGAGGGCACCTACCCCACCTTTGCCTACTTCGCCCGCGCCCAGGGCCTGGCCTTGCACACCGTGCCCTACGCCGGGCACGGCGCAAGCCGCGCGATCGACCTGCCCGGGCTGTTGCAGGCGGCCCAGCAACTGCGCCCACGGCTGCTGTACCTGGCCAACCCCGACAACCCCAGCGGCCGCTTCGTGCCGCTGGCGGCGCTGAAGGCCTGGGCCGCGCGCTTGCCGCCCGGCACCCTGCTGCTGCTCGATGAGGCCTACCTGGGCTTTGCCGAGCACTACGGCGACCTCGGCCCGTGGCCGGCCACGGTGCGCCTGCGCAGTTTTTCCAAGGCCTGCGGCCTGGCCGGGTTGCGGGTGGGTTATGCGGTGACCAGCGAGGGCCTGCTGGCACCGGCCCAACGCACGCGCATCCATTACGCGGTCAGCGGCCTGTCGGCCTGGCTGGCCGAACGCATGCTCGCCGAACCCAGGCACCTGCTGGCCCTGCGCGCGCACACCCTGGCGCTGCGCGAACGCTTCGAGCTGTTCGCCCGGCTGCGCGGCCTGCCCTACCTGCCGTCGGCGGCGAATTTCGTCAGCCTGGTGTTGCCCGCCAGCCCGGCGCTGCGCCACTGGCACGCGGCCTGGCTGCGCCGGGGGGTGAGCATGGCGCTGCCGCCGCCCTGGGGGGATGACCAACTGCTGCGCCTGACCCTCCACCCCGAGCTGTTCCAGCCGGCGCTGCTCGAGGCCCTCTCCGAACTGCCTGGAGCGCTGCGATGAAAACCCTGTTGATCATCGGCATCGGCAATGTCGCCCTCAAATACCTTGACCAAGCCCTGCAACGCCAGGGCCTGCGCGCCGTGGTGCTGGGCCGCCGCGCCGGCCTGTGCCGGGCCATGGAGCCGTACCTGCGCGGGGTGTGCTGGTACGACGTAGACGCCGACGACGACGGCGCGCTGGAAGCGGAAATCCGCCTGCACCCGCGCCGCTACGCCAACGTCTGGGCGGTCACCACGCTGTACGACGAGCGCTTCCCGGCGGTGCTGCGGCTGGGCCAGCAATTCGGCTGGCGCACCCCGCCCTACTGCCTGGCGCAGCTCAGCGCCAAGCGCCGGGTGCAGGCGTTCATCCCCGAATACAGCCCGCCGAGCCTGTGCTTTCGCGCCGACGAAGCCGCCACGGTCGACCTCGCCGCCGCCGCGCGCTGGGGCGAGCAGGTGATCGTCAAGCCGGCGCTGGCCTCTGGCGGGCTGGGCATCGCCTACCTGCCCAGCGTGGCGCTGCGGCCGCGGCTGCTGGAGCACCTGGCCGCGCAAGGCGGGCCCGGCGATGCCCAGTGGCTGCTGCAACGCTGCCTCGACGGCCGGCTGCTGAGCTTCGAGGGCTATGCCTTCGACGGCAGCTTGCGCCGGTTGGGGATTTCCAGCCGCTCGCGGCTCGGCCTGACCGAAGTCGGCAACCGCTTCCCGGTGTGCGAAGGGGTGCCCACGGCGGTGCGCGAAGCCGGCTGGGCCTGCATCCAGCAGTTGCTGGAACGGGCCGGGCTGAACTTTGGCTACTTCCACTGCGAGTTCATCCAGGGCCTGGACCACCTCTGGCTGATCGACGCCAACGCCGGGCGCATCGGCGGCGCCACCTTGCTCGAACAAATCGCCCAGGCCTACCAACTGAACACCGCCGACCTGCTCGCCCACGTGTTGCTGCTACCGCTGCTCGAGGCCGCGGCGCCCTGCCCGTTCGCGGCGATCCAGGCCGAACCGCAGGCCACCCTGGGCATCTGGTACGGCTGCCCGGCCAGTGCCCGCCTGGAACACCTCGACGCCGCGGTGGTGCAGTGCTGCCACACCCAGTTCGCCGCCGAGGGCCACCGCGTGCCGGCGGTGGGCAGCTCGGACCACGCCTGGGTTGGCATGCTCAGCGGCGAGCCCCGGCGGGTGCTGCAGGCCATCGAGCAGATCAGCCTGCTCACCGACCGCGGGCGCTTCAAGCCCGCCTACTGCCTGGACTGAGCCCATGGCCCTGTACGCGTTGCGGTTTTTCACCTGGGGCTGCTGGAGCGTGCTGTTTTCGTTCTTTGCGGTATGGCTGACCGGGGTCACCCCGTTCAGCGCCGCTGAGGTCAGCGTGCTGGCCGGCACCCTGGCCCTGGCCAACCGCGCCGGCTGCCTGCTGTGCGTGCGCTGGGTCGAGCGCTGCGCGCTGCGCACGCTGATGCTCTGCACCCAGGCGGTGCTGGTGCTGGCGCTGCTCGGCCTTGACGGCCTGTACGCCGCGGGCAACAGCAATTGGTGGCTGTGGCTGCCGTGCGCGGCGCTGTTCGGCCTGGCCAGTTCGGTGAGCAGCCTGGCGCAACTGAGCTTCATCGCTTCGGGGCAAACCCGCGCCGACACCCTCACCGCCTTTTCACTGGAGAACGTTGCGCTGAACCTCAGCGCCGGGGTCACCCCGTACGCCTCGGCCTGGGTGCTCAACCATTGCCGCGCCTGGTACCTGCTGGTGCCGCTGCTGTACGTGCTGCCCGCCCTGCTGCTGTGCCTGTGCCTGCCGAACCGCCCGTGCGGCGCCAGCACCGCCCAGGCCCCTGCCGCCGCGCCGCCGGCAGCGCTGGCGCCGTGGCGGTTCCTGCTGCTCAACGGGCTGACCTTCCTCGCCTTCAGCCTGTTCTACAACGTGTTCCCGCTGCACGCCGCCGGCACCCTGGGCGCCGAGCAGGTGGGGCTGTTGTTCGCCGCCAGCAGCGCGTTGATCGTGCTGCTGCAAGTGCCGCTGACCCGCCTCAGCCGTGGCCTGGGCCACACGCCGCTGCTGCTGGCGGCCAACGCCAGCCTGGCGCTGGGGCTGTGGGCGTTGTACAGCGCCCACAGCCACCTGGGCGCGGCGGCGCTGGCCATCGGCTTGCTGACTCTCGCGGAGATGATCTTCGGCCCGGTGTACCAGGCGCTGGCGGTGCGGGTGTTCCCCGGGCGGCCGGCGCGGGCGATGGCCATCGTGACCCTGACCTGGGCCAGCGCCGAAACCCTGGCCACCGCCGGCGGCCTGTACGGCGTGGCCCAAGGCCAGGGGCTGTGGGTGTTTGCCGTGGGCGTGGCGGCGGCGCTGCTGGCCTGCGCGCTGCTGCGCCCGCGCCTCAGCAGTGCTTGAAGCGCGGCGGGCGTTTTTCCACGAAGGCGGCCATGCCTTCTTTCTGGTCATGGCTGGCGAAGGCGGCATGGAACACCCGCCGCTCGAAGCGCACGCCTTCGGCCAGGCTCACCTCGAAGGCGCGGTTCACGCTCTCCTTGACCATCATCGCCACCGGCAGGGATTTCTCGGCAATCAGTGTGGCGGCCTTCAGCGCCTCCTCCAGCAACTCGGCGCGCGGTACCACGCGCGCCACCAGCCCGCTGCGCTCGGCCTCCTCGGCGTCCATCAGGCGGCCGGTCAGGCACAGTTCCATGGCCTTGGCCTTGCCCACCGCGTGGGCCAGGCGCTGGGTGCCGCCCATGCCCGGCAGCACGCCGAGGTTGATCTCCGGCTGACCGAAGCGGGCGTTGTCGGCGGCGAGGATGAAGTCGCACATCATCGCCAGCTCGCAACCGCCGCCCAGGGCGTAGCCGGCCACCGCGGCGATCAACGGCTTGCGCCGGGCCGCCACCTGGTCGGCCTCGGCGAACAGGTTGTTCATGTAGATGCCAGGGTAGGCCAGGCCGGCCATTTCCTTGATGTCGGCGCCGGCGGCAAAGGCTTTGTCCGAGCCGGTGATCACGATACAGCCAATGCCGGCGTCGGCCTCGAAGGCGCTGAGGGCCTGGTTGGTTTCATCGACCAACTGGGCGTTGATCGCGTTCAATGCCTGCGGCCGGTTGAGGGTGATCAAGCCCACCCGGCCGTGGGTGCTGACGAGGATCGCGTGGTAGTCGTGCATGGGGGCCTCACGGGTTGAATGAAGTGTCAGGGATTTCCAGCGCCATCGCCGTGGCCTCGCCGCCACCGATGCAGATGGCCGCCACCCCGCGGCGCAGCCCGCGCTGGCGCAGGGCGTGCAGCAAGGTGACCAGAATACGCGCGCCAGAAGCGCCAATCGGGTGGCCGAGGGCGCAGGCGCCGCCGTTGACGTTGACCTTGTCCGGGGCCAGGCCGAGCACCTGGATCGCCGCCAGGGTGACCACGGCAAAGGCCTCGTTGATCTCGAACAGGTCCACCTCTTGCAACTGCCAGGGCAAGTGCGCCATGAGTTTTTCGATCGCACCGATCGGCGCCAGCGGAAACTCGCCGGGCTCGCCGGCGTGCACGCTGTGGCCACGGATGATCGCCAGCGGCGCCAGCCCCTCGGCGCGGGCGTGGCTGGCGCGCATCAGCAGCAAGGCGGCGGCGCCGTCGGAGATCGAACTGCTGTTGGCGGCGGTGACCGTGCCGCCATCGCGGAACGCCGGCTTCAGCGTGGGAATTTTCTCCAGGCGCGCCTTGGGCGGTTGTTCGTCGTCGCGTACTTCCTGCGTGTGCTTGCCCACGGTGGCGCTGAGCGGGACGATTTCCTCACGGAACAGCCCCTCGCTGATCGCCTGCTGGGCGCGGGTCAGCGAGGCAATGGCGAAGGCGTCTTGCTGTTCACGGCCGATGCTCAGGCGCGCGGCGCAGTCTTCGGCGAACGTGCCCATCAGCCGGCCCTTGGCGTAGGCGTCTTCAAGGCCATCGAGAAACATGTGGTCGATCACCTGGCCATGGCCCATGCGGTAGCCGGCGCGGGCGCGGGCCAGCAGGTACGGCGCGTTGCTCATGCTTTCCATGCCGCCGGCCAGCACCACCCGGGCACTGCCGGCCAGCAGTTGGTCGTGGCCGAGGATGGCCGCCTGCATGCCCGAACCGCACATCTTGTTGAGGGTGGTGCACGGCGTGCCCTTGGCCAGCCCGGCGCCAAGCGCGGCCTGGCGCGCTGGGGCCTGGCCGAGGCCAGCGGGCAGCACGCAGCCCATCAGCACCTGGTCGACCTCGCGCTCGCCCCAGCCGGCGCGGGCCAGGCAGGCCGCCAGCACGGCGCTGCCCAGTTGCGGCGCGGCCAACCCGGCCAATTCGCCCTGCAGGCCGCCCATGGGGGTGCGGGCGGCGGCGACGATCACCACCGGGTCGTCGTTGACTGTGTTCATGTGTGCCTCCTGTGTTGTGCCTGTTGTGGCCCTTCGCCCGGCACAGCCGGAGTGCCGGACCACGGCCTCCCACCAGATTTATGTAACCACTTGATTTACTTGGAAATATAGAACCCGTGGGAGGCCGGCTGTGCCGGGCGAAGGGCCCTCAGCCCTTCATCCTCAACGCGCCATCCAGGCGGATCACCTCGCCGTTGAGCATGTCGTTCTCGATGATGTGGCGCACCAGCGCGGCGTATTCCTCGGGCTTGCCCAGCCGCGGCGGGAACGGCACGTCGGCGCAGAGGCCGGCGCGCACCGCCTCGGTCATGCCGGCCATCATCGGGGTTTCGAACACCCCAGGGGCGATGGTCATCACGCGGATGCCGTGGCGCGCCAGCTCGCGGGCGGCGGGGAGGGTCAGGCTGGCCACCGCGCCCTTGGAGGCGGCATAGGCGGCCTGGCCGACCTGCCCGTCAAAGGCCGCCACCGAGGCGGTGTTGATGATCACCCCACGCCGGCCCTGGTCGTCGGCCGGGGTGCTGGCCATGGCTTCGGCGGCCAGGCGCATCAGGTTGAAGGTGCCGATCAGGTTGACCTCCACCACCCGGGCGAAGCTGGCCAGGGCATGGGCGCCCTGGCGCCCGACCAGCCGTTCGCCATGCACCACCCCCGCGCAATTGACCAGCCCCTGCAGGCTGCCAAAGCGCGCCATGGCCTCGGCGATCGCCGCCTGGGCGCTGGCCTCCTCGGTCACGTCGGCGACGGCGAAGGGTTGTTCCAGCTCGGCGGCGCGGGCCGCCAGGGCGGCTTCGCTGCGGTCGAGCAGCAGCACCTGGGCGCCGCCTTGCACCAGTGCCTGGGCGGTGGCCAGGCCGAGCCCAGAGGCGGCGCCGGTGACCACGAAGTGTTGCTGTGCCAGTTGCATCGGGGTGGCTCCTCTTTTTGTTGAAATGAGGTTAGCCCCGATGCTCGCGCCGTGCCCGCCGGCCGGCAATGGCCGTGGCGCTCAGCCGCCCTGAGCGGTTTGGCCCGCCCGCCGGTATTGCCCCGGGCTGGTGCCGAACCACGCGCGGAACGCCTTGTGGAACGAGCGCGCGTCGGCAAAGCCGAGGCGCTCGGCGACCTGCTCCAGGGCCAGCCCCGGCTCGGCCAGCAAGGCCAGGGCGCGGCTTTGCCGCTCGCTGGCACGCAGCGCCTGAAAGCTTTCGCCCTGCTCGGCCAGGCGCCGGCGCAAGGTCGCGGCCGACACCCCCAGCGCCTGCGCCACCGCCTCGGCGCTCGGCCACTGGGCCGGCGCCAGCTGTTGCAGCCGCGCGCGCACCTGGTACACCAGGTTGCCGGGGTCGCGGTACTTCACCAGCAGGTTGCCCGGCGCCTGGGCCAGGAACGCCGCCAGCTCGGCCTCGCTGCGGCGCACCGGCAGCGCCAGGCAGGCGCTGGGGAACAGCAAGCGGTTGCGCGGCTGGCCAAAGCGCAGGTGCGGGCCGAACAGCCGCTGGTAATCCTCGAGGTAGTCTGGCGCCGGCCCTTGCAGTTCCACCGCCAGCACCGGCACCCGTTGCCCAGCCCACCAGCACAGCGCGCCGTACAGCAGCAACCACAGGGTAAAGCAGGCAAACGCCCGCGGTGGCGCGCCGGCCGGCTGCAACACCAGCGCGGCGAGGGGGCCTTGTTGCTCCAGCGCGGGGGCCAGCCGCTGCAGCATCAGCGCCAGGAAGCTACAGCCCTGGGCCAGCGCCGCCCGCACCGTGGGCTGGCCCAGCCCGGCCCGGCACAGGAACGCCAGGCTGCCACGGCGCAGTGGCCGTGGGTCCATCCCGAAGAATTCGTCATCGAGTTGGCCGGCGAGTGCTTGCCATACTTCGGCGTACTGCGCCACCGCCACCCGCTCGGCGCCCGCGGCAATGCCCGCCGCCGCCAGCCAGCGCGGCCAGTGTTCGGCCGGTACGCTTTGGCGCAGGGCCTCGTGCAGCAGGTGTAGGGAAATCGTGTCCTTGGCGACCATGGCCTTTGTCTCTAGAGCCGTGCGCCGGGCATCATAACGCTGAACGTTCGCCGCCGCGGCGAGTCTTTGCCCCATGCCGCTTCGATTAAGGAACCGCCTCGATGAAGTTCACCCGCACCGTGCTGCTGGCCGCCCTGCTCGGCGCCGCCGGCGCCCAGGCCGATGAGCGCCCCACCACCTACGGCCCGGAACTGCAAGGCTTCGACTACCCCTACACGCTGCACCACTACAGCTTCGACTCCCAGGGCCAAACCCTGCAAATGGGCTACATGGACGTGGCGGCCAGCGGCAAGCCCAATGGCAACACGGTGGTGCTGTTTCATGGCAAGAATTTCTGCGGCGCCACCTGGGAAACCACCCTCGCCACCCTCAGCCAGGCCGGCTACCGGGTGATCGCCCCGGACCAGATCGGCTTCTGCAGCTCGACCAAGCCCGAGCACTACCAGTACAGCTTCCAGCAACTGGCGGCCAACACCCATGCGCTGCTGGCCGACCTCGACGTGAAAGACCCGATCCTGCTCGGCCACTCCACCGGCGGCATGCTCGCCACCCGCTACGCGCTGATGTACCCCGACCAGGTGCAGCGCCTGGCGATGGTCAACCCGATCGGCCTGGAAGACTGGAAAGCCCTCGGCGTGCCCTGGCGCTCGGTGGACGACTGGCTGGAACGCGAAACCAAGCTCGACGCCGCGAGCATCCGCCAGTACGAACAGCGCACCTACTACGGCGGCCGCTGGAAGCCCGAGTACGACCGCTGGGTGACCATGCTCGCCGGGCTTAACCAAGGGCCGGGGCATAACTTGGTGGCGTGGAACTCGGCGCTGATCTACGACATGATCTTCACCCAGCCGGTGGTGTACGAATTCAAAGACCTGAAAATGCCCACCCTGCTGTTGATCGGCACCGCCGACAGCACCGCCATCGGCAGCGACATCGCCCCGAAAGAGGTCAAGGCGCGCATCGGCCACTACGATCAACTGGGCAAGCGCGCCGCCCAGGCCATCCCCCACGCCACCTTGGTGGAGTTCGACGGCCTCGGCCACGCGCCACAGATGGAAGAACCGGCACGCTTTCACCAGGCGCTGCTGAACTGGTTGAACACCCCTCAATAACCGACAACATCAGGGTTTCGCGCACATGTCTGAACTTCGTATCGCGGTCATCGATGATTGGCAGGACGTCGCCCAGGACGTGGTCGACTGGTCGCCGCTGGCGCGCCTCGGCCAGGTGGATTTTCTCCACGACTACCCGGCGCCCAACGCCACCCTCGCCCAGCGCCTGGCCCCTTATAGCGTGATCTGCGTGATGCGCGAGCGCACCCCCTTCGACGCCGAACTGCTCGCCGCCCTGCCGCGGCTCAAGCTGTTGGTCACCGGCGGCATGCGCAACGCCGCGCTGGACATCGCCGCGGCCAAGGCCCGGGGCATCACCGTGTGCGGCACCGACAGCTACAAGCACGCCGCCCCGGAACTGACCTGGACCCTCCTGATGGCGCTGAACCGCCGGCTGTTCGCCGAGGTGATCTCGCTGCAAACCGGCGGCTGGCAGATCGGTATCGGCGCCGACCTGCACGGGCGCACCCTGGGCCTGCTCGGGCTGGGCAGCATCGGCCAGAAGGTCGCCGGCTTCGCCCAGGCGTTCGGCATGAAGGTGATCGCCTGGAGCCCCAACCTCAGCGAGGAGGCCGCCGCCGCGGTGGGCGTGCAGCGGGTAGAAAAACAAGCGCTGTTCGAGCAGGCCGATGTGCTCTCGGTGCACCTGGTGCTGGGTGAGCGCAGCCGCGGCCTGGTCGACGCCCAGGCGCTGGGCTGGATGAAACGCGGCGCGTTGCTGGTGAACACCTCGCGCGGGCCGATCGTCGATGAAGCCGCGTTGATCGAGGCGCTGATCGACGGCCGCCTTGGCGGCGCGGCGCTGGATGTGTTCGACCAGGAACCGCTGCCCGCCGAGCACCCCCTGCGCACCCTGCCCAACGTGCTGGCCACCCCGCACATCGGTTACGTGACCGAGAACAACTACCGGCTGTTCTACAGCCAGATGATCGAGAACATCCTGGCCTGGCAGGACGGCCAGCCGATCCGCGCGCTATAACGCCCGCGCGGCCGCACCGTGGCGGGGCAAGGCGATCCGCCCCGGTGCGACATCCAGTTTTCGATTGGCGACATCCCGTGCAATAAAACGAACAGGCCTTTTTGTTTTGCCCCAGTTGGGTGCAGAAGCACCAAAATCAGGCACTCAGCGCACCATCCCCGCCCCGCGCAATACCCGCCCTCGCCCGCATTGACACATAAATGCAATGTTTCACCGGCGAACCCCTCATGCTGGCCAACTAATTGCAATCGCAGCCGCGACCATCATGAAGGAGTCCGCGATGCCGTTGCAGAGCGAGTCAATGAACCTGTCGCCCACCGAACGCCGCTGGCTGCCCTGGTGGGGCCACACCGGCAAGGCGGCCATGGCCTGGGCCTGCTGGCTGAACCGCAGCGCCTACCCGGCGCTGGAGCATACGTTCGAGTCCATCGCGCACACCCGCGCCACCCTGCTGCAACGCTGGGCCAGCGGCCAGTGGCAACAGTTGCAGGAACTGGCCCAGGCCTTGCGCGGCAGCGCCCCGGCAGCCGCCCAGCCGTCGCTGGCGCGGGCCCTGGCGCAGTGGGCCGACGCCAGCGAGGTGTTCATCATCGACCACCAGGGCAGCGTGCTGGCCTCGACCCATGCCGCCCACCTCGGTGGCCGCGACCTCAACCCTCAGGCCGTCAGCGCCGGGCTGCGCGCGCCGCTGCTGCACGGCCCGTACACCGACCCGCTGACCCTGGCCATCGGCCCGTCGAGCTCGGCCTTCCACGACGAAGTCACGCTGATGTTCTACCAGCCGCTGGTGCTGGCCGAGCAGGCCCAGGGCTGCCTGTGCATGCGCGTGCCGAACGATGTACTGGGCGATTTGATCCAGCGCGAAGCCGGGCACATCTACCCAGACTCCGGCGACAACTACCTGTTCATGGTGCAGGCGCAGTTCGACCCGCGCATCGCCCCGGGCACCGCGCTATCACGCTCGCGCTTCGAAGACGCCACCTTCAGCCTGGGCGACAACCTCAAGGGCGGCATCCACACCGCCTTCGGCACGGTGCGGGTGCAGCGCCACACCGAGCTGGAGCTGCGCTTTACCAACCCGGCCACCGGCCAGTTGCACGCCGGCGTGCGCGAGACCATCGCCCGTGGCAGCAACCTGTTCGTGACCTACCCCGGCTACGCCGATTACCGGCACATCCCAGTGGTGGGCAAGGGCCTGACCTTCCAGTTGCCCGGCTCGCCAGACCGCTGGGGGATGATGTGCGAGGCCGACCTCGAAGAGGTCTACCGGCGCCGCTCGCTCAGCCATGGGCTGATGCGCCCCTTGCTCGGCACCCTGGCCGCGGCGCTGGCCGGCAACTACGCGCTGGTGCACTACAGCGGCCTGCCCCAGGCCTGGCTCGACGGCCTGCAGCCGGCGCTGCTGCTGGGCGCGGCGTTGCTCTACCGCCAGCTTGGGCCCCGCCCGCTGGCGGCCCGCCTGGAGGCCATGGCCGAGGTACTGCGCACCCTCGCCGAGGGTGAAGGCAACCTGCGCCAGCGCCTGCAGGCCAACACCCTGGCGCGCGACGAAAGTGGCGCCATGGGGCGCTGGATCAACAGCTTCATCGACCAGCTCGACGGCGTGGTCGGGCGGGTGATCCACGCCTCGGCGCGGGTTGCCGACACCAACGCGCACATGCTTCAGCGCAGCGACCTGGCCCAGCGCAGCAGCACCGAGGTGAACGAGGCGATCCACCGGATGATGCTGATAGTCGAGGCGCAGTTGGGGGAAATCCAGCAAGCCTCGCTCACCGCCGAGCAGATGAAGCACGCCATGGACGCGGTGGTGCTGCGCGCCCGCGAGCAGTTCGAGCAGGTGCAGGCCGGCACCCAGTCGATCCGCGACGTGGTGGCGCGCTCGGCGGCCAGCGTGCAGGCGCTGGACCAACGCATGGGCGAGATCGGCAACTTCACCGCGTTGATTACCGACATCACCCAGCAAACCAACCTGCTGGCGCTGAACGCGGCGATCGAAGCGGCCCGCGCCGGCGAGAACGGCCGCGGCTTCGCGGTGGTGGCCGATGAGGTGCGCACCCTGGCCACGCGCACGGCCAAGGTGGCCGAGCAGATCCGCGGCATGGTCGACGGCCTGCAGGGCGAAACCCGCCAGGCGGTGACGGTGATGGAAAAAGGCGTGGGCGATGTGGACCGCAGCCTGAAACTGGCCGCCGGCGCCAGCGAGGAGAACGTGCAACTGCACGAGGCGGTGGAGCAGTTGTTCGGGGTGATCCAGCAGCTCAACGACAAGAGCCTGGATTGCGGGGCGACGGTCAAGCAGGTCGGCCAGGCCTCGACCGACATGCGCCAGACCGTGGCGGTGCTGCACAGCAGCGCCGCGCAGGTGCGGCATGATGCCGGCACGCTGCAGGCGCTGGTGGGGCGGTTCGAGGTGAGTGCCTGAGGGTGGGGCTTGGCTTGAGGGCCCTTCGCCCGGCACAGCCGGCCTCCCACCAAAGGACAACACAGAACGGGTGGGAGGCCGGCTGTGCCGGGCGAAGGGCCGCTAAGCCTGGCGCGGGTTAATCATCCAACCCCGCCGGTGGCGCGGTGGCCTTGCCGGCCTTGCCCTTGGCGGGCTTGCTGCCTTCCTGGGCCGGTTCGGCGGCGGGGGCCTGGGCCGCGGCGGGGGCGGCGCTCTGTTCCTGGCCGGGGATTTTATCCACCGCGCTGAACAGCTCTTGCGGGGTCACCGGGCCGTCTTTCTGGAAGTACTGCTCGCCATCCTTGCCGTACACCAGGGTGCGCGTGCCGTTGAGGGTGCCCAGCTTCAGGTCGCGCACCAGCCCGGCGGTGGTCTGGGCGTCGAGGTTCTCGCCGTTACGCTTGCCGATCATGTCGGCCACGGTGTACAGCACCATGTTGCGCTTGCTGAACTCCTGCTGGTTGGCCGGCTCTTTCAGGGCCTTTTGCAGGTTCAGCAGTTCAGGGTCTACCGAGCTGCGGGTGATCACGATCACGGCCCGGGAATGGCCGCGGTCCTTGGCCAGCGGCGAATCGCTGTCGGCGGCCAGCAGCGGCGCGGATGCAACAAACAAAGTGGCCAGGGCCAGCGAGCGGATGAACATGGGTGCCTCCATTACGTGTTCGTACTTCAATAATCGCTCATCGTAGGGAAATAACCAGCCTATGAGCCTGAATCCATGACACTTTTTTCATCGGTTGGTTTCATGCCGGCAGGTCGAGCAACGCCTGCAGCCCGCCACCTTCGCGGTTGCGCAGTGTCAAGCGGCCACCGTGGGCCTTGGCCACCGCGTCGGCGATAGCCAAGCCCAAGCCATAGCCCTCGCTCTGGCGCGCCGCGTCCAGGCGCAGAAACGGCTCGGTCACCTTGGCCAAGGCGGCCTCGTCAATGCCCGGGCCGCGGTCGGCCACCGTCACCCGCCAATAGGCGCCCTCGCGGGCCAGGCTGACCTCGGCGGCGCCGGCATGGCGCACGGCGTTCTCGATCAGGTTATGCAGGCAGCGGTGCAAACTGCGCGCGTAGCCGCGCGCCGGCGCGCTGGCGCGGCCCTGCACGGTCACCGCCTGGCCCTGGTCGGTGAAATCCGCCTCCAGGCTCATCAGCAGGGCGTTCAGGTCGATGCGCTGCTGCGGCTCGCGGGTTTCGCCACTGGTCACGAACTCCAGGGTGGCGTCGACCATCTGCCGCATGTGCTCGAGGTCTTGCTGGAGCATGCCGCGCACGGTGGCGTCATCGATGCGCTCGGTGCGCAGGCGCATGCGCGTCAGCGGCGAGCGCAGGTCGTGAGACACCGCCGCAAGGAACCGCGTGCGCTGGCCGAGGCTTTCGCTGAGCTGGCGCTGCATGGTGTTGAACGCCGCGCAGGCCTGGCGCACCTCGCTCGGCCCCTGCTCGGGCAGCGGCGCCTGCTGGATGTTGCGCCCCAGCCCGTGGGCGGCGGCGGCCAGGCGCTTGAGCGGGGCGATCGCCCAGCGCACCGCGAACAGCGTGACCGCCAGCACCAGGAGGATCCGCAACAGGTAGATGCGCAGCACGTAGTCGGCGATCAGCTCACCGCTGGCGCGCGGGCTCCAGCCCTGGCTCTCTTGGGCATCGACCAACAGCCAGCGGCCGTCGGGCAGGCGTAGGTCGATCAGAAACCGCCCCACCGTGGGCCGGGCCGACAGCAACACCGGCAAGCCGGCCTTGTGCTCGGCCTGGTCGAGCAGCTCCAGGCGCAGCAGCTGGAAGGTTTGCGGCTGCCCGGTTTTTTCCGCCAGCACGCTGCGCAGCAGGTCTTCGGCGGCCTGGGAGTCGACGTCGAGCGGCACGTCGGGGTGGGTCGGCGCGGCGTTTACCTGCACGCTGAAACCCGGCGCCCGCAGCAGCTCGGACAGGTGGTCGACCTGGTCCGGCTCGCGCTCGGCGACCCGCACGATGTCGGCCAGGTGGGTGGCCACCAGCCGCGTGGGGATCTCCAGCGACTGCGCGTGGCGCACGTCGAACCACACCGTGCTGGTCACCAGTTGGGCCAGCAACACCCCGCCGATCATGATCAGCACCATGCGCCCGTACAGCGACGCCGGCAGCCAGCGCCTCACTGGCTGGCCACGTCGCTGGCGCTGAGCATGTAGCCTTCGTTGCGCACGGTGCGGATCAACTCGGCGCTCAGGTGCTGGCGCAGGCGGCTGACGCACACGTCGACCGCGCGGTCGAACGGCTGGCTGTCTTTGTCGAAGGCGTGGTTGCGCAGGAACTCCCGGCTCAGCGGCCGGTTGGGGTGCTGCAGCAGCAGGCGCAGCACGCGGAAGTCCGAATTGCCCAGGTGCACCACCACGCCGTCGGGCGACAGCACATGGCGCGCGCGGGTGTCGAGCTCCCAGCCGCTGAAGCGGATGCTCGCCGCCTCGTCGATGCGCGCCCGCTGCGGGAAGCTCAGGGCCCGGCGCAGCACGGTCTGGATGCGCAGCAGCAGCTCGCGCGGGTCGAACGGCTTGGCCAGGTAATCGTCGGCGCCCTCCTCCAGCCCGGCGATGCGGTCGTCGAGGGTGCCACGGGCGGTGAGCATGATCACCGGCACGTTCGACACCTCGCGCAGTTGCCGGCACAGCGCCAGGCCGTCGACGCCGGGCAGCATGAGGTCGAGCACGACCAGGTCGATCACGTTGACATCGAGCTTCAGGCGCATCTCGCGGCCGTCGCAGGCGGTGCTGACGCGGTAGCCGGCCTGGGTGAGAAAATCGCTGAGCAGGCCGCGGATGTCTGGGTCGTCATCGACGATCAGCAGGTGGTGGTCGGGGGTCATTGAAATTCCTGGCTAACGTTCGAGGTAATAGGCCTGGCAACGGCTGAAGTAATCCTGCTGCGGGTCGCTGTCCAGGGTGGTGCCCTGGCCGCGGTACACCCAGGCGGTCACCGCCGAGGCCATCCTCGCCTTCCAGGCGGCGTTGTACCCCAGCGCGTCGACTTGCGCCAGCACCTGGTCACGGCTCAGGCCCTGGCTGTAGCCCTCGCGGGCCATGCCCACCACCTGCTTGCCCCATTCGCAGCGCTGCCGCGGGCCGTCGCCCAGTTGCGCGCTGGCCGCGCCCACGGCCAAGGCCCACACCCCCAACACCCACCCACACAGCAGCGTCGCCCTCATGGCAGTCGCATCCCGGCTGAACACTTTTTTACGCTAAGGCAAAGCGCCCGGGAAAAACCGCACTGTGCAAAACCATTACAAATTAGCCCCGCCGCCCAGGCAACGGCCACCGCGCCGGGCCGGTCACACCCTGCGCAGTGGCTGCGGGGGGCCGACCCTCGCCTTTCAAGATGAATGCAGAGGTACGCGCACATGGTTTTCAACGTCAAGGACTACGGGGCCGCCGGCGACGGCGTGACCGACGACACCGCCGCCATCCAGGCGGCCATCGACGCGGCGGCAGCGGCCGGCGGCGGTGAGGTGGTGATCCCAGAGGGCACGTTCATCATCAGCGGCACCGGCGACCCGACCGATGGCTGCCTGCAGATCAAAAGCAACGTGACCATCAGCGGCCAGGGCATGGGCGTGACCACCCTGAAGCTGGCCGACGGCTCCGACCAGAAGATCACCGGGCTGATCCGCTCGGCCTACGGTGAGGAAACCCACGACTTCGGCGTGAACAACCTGACCCTGGACGGCAACCGCGACAACACCACCGGCAAGGTCGATGGCTGGTTCAACGGCTACATTCCCGATGGCGACGGCCAGGACAGCAACGTGCTGCTCGACAGCGTCGAAATCAAAGACTGCTCCGGCTACGGTTTCGACCCCCACGAGCAAACCGTGAACCTCACCATCAGCAACAGCGTGAGCCACGGCAACGGCCTGGACGGTTTCGTCGCCGACTACCAGAGCGACGGCGCGTTCATCAACAACGTGGCCTACGACAACGACCGCCACGGCTTCAACATCGTCACCAGCACCCATGACTTCACCCTGAGCGGCAACGTCGCCTACGACAACGGCGGCGCCGGCATCGTGGTGCAGCGCGGCAGCGAAGACCGCGCCCTGGTAGACAACGTGGTGATCAGCGGCGGCGCGGTGTACGGCAACGCCGCCGAAGGCATCCTGGTGAAGATGTCTACCGCCATCACCGTGCAAGGGGTGGACATCCATGACAACGGCAGCGCCGGGGTGCGTTTGTACGGCAGCAGCGGCAGCCAGTTGCTCGACAACAACATCCACGGCAACGCCCAGGCCAGCGCCGTGCCGGAAGTGATCATCCAGAGCTACGACGACAGCGACGGGGTGTCTGGCCGGCTGTACAAGGGTGAGAACAACCTGGTGCAAGGCAACACCATCGTCGGCGGCGACCAGTCGACCTACGGCATCGCCGAGCGCCGCGAAGACGGCACCAGCCACAACAGCCTGTACGGCAACAGCGTGGAGCACACCACCAAGGGCACCACCCTGGTGTACGGCGACGGCAGTGTGGTGCTCGATACCATCCCGGAAAACCGCATCGACGGCAGCGCCGGCAAGGACACCCTGGTCGGCACCAGCGGCAACGATGTGATCGTCGGTGGCGGCGGCGCCGACAAACTCACCGGCGGCGACGGCCACGACACCTTCCGCTACTACGAGGTCAGCGACAGCTACCGCACCGCCACCAGCAGCCACGCCGACCTGATCACCGACTTCGACCCCAGCCAGGATGTACTCGACCTCGCCGGGCTGGGCTTCACGGGCCTGGGCAACGGCCGCGACGGCACCCTGGCGGTGCAGTACAACGCCAGCACTGACCGCACCTACCTGAAAAGCCTGGAGCCCGACGCCGATGGCAACCGCTTCGAGGTGGGCCTGGCCGGTAACCTGGTCGGCCAGTTGAACGCCAGCAACGTGCAGTTCGAGCACCTGCTGCAGGGCACCGACGGTGAAGACCGGATCACCGGCACTGACGCCAGCGAAACCCTCATCGGCGGCCTCGGCGCCGACACCCTGAGCGGCGGCGGTGGCCACGACACCTTTGTGTTCACCACCCTGGAAGACAGCTACCGCAACTACAGCCTGAGCAAGGAAGAAGGCAACCACGGCGACCTGATCACCGACTTCGACGCCAGCACCGACCGCATCGACCTCTCGGCCCTGGGTTTCACCGGCCTGGGCAATGGCCATGACGGCACGTTGATCATGGTGCTCAACGACAGCGGCGACAAAACCTACTTCAAATCCCGCGATGCCGACGCCAATGGCAACCAGTTCGAGTTCGCCATGAGTGGGGACCTGACCGCGCAGGTCACGGCAGCGAACTTCGTGTTCGCCCAGCCCGAGGTGGAGGTGGTAGGAGTGCAGCAGGGGCTGCATGAAGTGGCCTGACTGAAGGGCCTTTCGCCCGACACAGCGAAAACGCACTGGAATACCCCGTAACGCCGCATGTTCACGGGGTACTCCAGCGGCAACGTGAGGGTGTGGCCAAGTACGCCCTCGCACGCCAGCGCGGCGCCTACAGTGCCAACAACTCCCGCACCCGGCCGCTCAAAAGGTCTACCGCGAAGGGCTTGGTCAGCACCTGCATGCCCTGCCCCAACTGGCCTTCCTGCAACGCCGCGTGCTCGGCGTAGCCCGTGATGAACAGGGTTTTCAACCCCGGGCGGAGCAAGCGCCCGGCGTCGGCCATCTGCCGGCCGTTCATGCCGCCGGGCAGGCCGACGTCGGTCACCAGCAGGTCGATGTGCACGTCCGAGCGCAGCAGCTTCAACCCGGCGGCGCTGTCGGCCGCCTCGATCACCGTGTAGCCCAGTTCGTGCAACACATCGGCCAGCAGCATGCGCACGGTGGGCTCATCGTCAACCACCAGCACGGTCTCGCCGGGCTTGGCCGTGGCCTCGGCGGCCCGGCCCGGGGCGAGTTCATCCGCTGGCGCGTCGCCATGGTGGCGCGGCAGGTAGATGCACACCGTGGTGCCCTCGCCCACCTTCGACAACAACCGCACCTGCCCACCGGACTGCTGGGCAAAGCCGTAGATCATCGACAGCCCCAGGCCGGTGCCCTGGCCGATCGGCTTGGTGGTGAAGAACGGCTCGAACACATGGGCGATCACCTCCGGCGGCATGCCGGTACCGGTGTCGCTGACGCTCAGGCTCAGGTACTGCCCCTCGGGCATGTCCAGGGCGCGGGCGGCTTCGCGGTCGACCCACTGGTTGGCGGTGCGCAGGGTGATGCGGCCGCCGCCGGGCATGGCGTCGCGGGCGTTGATGCAGAGGTTGAGCAAGGCGTTTTCCAGCTGGCTGGCGTCGACGAACGCCGGCCACAGGCCTGGGGTCGCGGCGGTATCGATGGCGATCGCCGGGCCCACCGTGCGCTGGATCAGTTCGAGCATGCCGTGCACCAGGCTGTTGACCTGGGTCGGCCGCGGCTCAAGGGTTTGCCGGCGCGAAAACGCCAGCAAGCGGTGGGTCAGCGCCGCGGCGCGCTTGGCCGCGCCCTGGGCGGCGGCCATGTATTTGTCGATCTCGCCGAGGCGGCCCTGGGCAATGCGCCGGTCCATCAGTTCCAGCGCGCCAGAGATGCCCGCCAGCAAGTTGTTGAAGTCATGGGCCAGGCCGCCGGTCAGTTGCCCGACCGCTTCCATCTTCTGCGCCTGGCGCAGTTTTTCTTCGGCCTGCATCAGCTTGGCGGTGCGCTCGCTGACCCGTTGCTCGAGGGTTTCGTTGAGGCTGCGCAACTGCGCCTCGGCCTGGCGCAGGGCTTCTTCGGCCATGGTCCGCTCGAGCAGGTCGGCGGCCTGGCGGGCGAGCACGTCGAGCAGGCGCAGGTCGCGTTGGCTGGGTTGGTACGGGTAGGCCCAGTGGGTCGAGATCATCCCCAGCAGGCGGCCGTTGCGGTCACGCAGTGGGGTGGTCTGGGCGGCGCGGATGCCGGCGCGGCGAAAGGCGAAGAGGTCTTCGCTGCCGGCGATGTCGGGCCACTGCTCGAAGTCTTCGATGATCGCCCGCTCGCCGAGCTTCAGTGCCTGGGTGCAACTGCTGTAGGCACAGGGGTTGACCCACTGCCAAAAGCCCACGGCATCCGCCGGCAGCCCGCGCGAGCAGAGCAGTTGCAGCTCACCGCCATGCCCGGAAGGGTGCCCGGCCGGGCACAGCAGCTGCATCGTGCCGAATTGCGAGCCGGTGATGGCCACCGCGGCGTCGACGATCTTGCCGTAGAGGGCTTCGAGGTCTTGTTCGCCGATCAGCGCCACGCTGATGCTGTGCAGCAGTTCGAGGTCGGCGACGTCATCGCCCGGGGCCGGCACGGCAGCGGTGGCGTGCTCGGGAAAAGCCAGAGGCAAGGCGGGCATGGAATGCTCCTGCGGAGCGCAACAGAGGGGCTGGCGGAAGCCTAACAGCAAATGGCCATTAACGCGACGGAACGGCACGCTAAGCCATGGACCACGCCGACCGCCGGCCGTTCCCAGGGCTCAAGGGGCGGCGCGCCAGGCGCTCACCACCTGCCAGGTGCCGAGCAGCAGGGTGGGGTTTGAACGATACGAAGCATATGTTTAAGATATACGAAACGTATATGGAGAGCCCCATGGGCATTGTCAACATCGACGACGACCTGCACGACCAACTGCGCCGCGCGATCAAGGTGTCCTGCCGCTCGATCAACGCCCAGGCGGCGTGGTGGATCAAGGTCGGCCTGCTCTGCGAAAGCAACCCTTCGCTGAGCTTCAACGAGATCGTCCAGCGTGAGCTGAACGCCGCCGGGGTCACCCCGCCCGCCCTGGTGGCGGCTGAGGCATGATCAAGACCCCCGCGCAAATTGCCCTGATGGCCGACGCCGGCCGGCTGCTGGCGCAGGTGTTCGAGCGCCTTGACCGCACCGCGCTGGCCGGGCTGTCTACCCTGCAGGTCGACACCCTCGTCGAGCGCCAGATCGTCGATGAACTGGCCGCGCGCCCGGCAAGCAAAGGCCAGTACGGCTTTGGCTTCGTGCTCAATGCCTCGATCAACGACGAGGTGTGCCACGGCGTGCCGTCGGCCACGCGGGTGCTGCGCCCCGGAGACATCGTCAACTTCGACATCACCCTGGAAAAACACGGCTTCATTGCCGATTCGAGCAAAACCTACGTGGTCGGGGTGGCCAGCGCCGGCGCCCAAGCGCTGGTGCAACAGGCCTACCAGGCGCTGTGGCAAGGCATCTACGCGGTGCGCCCGGGCGGGCGCCTGGGCGACATCGGCGCGGCCATCGAGCGCCACGCCAGCGCCCATGGCTACAGCGTGGTGCGCGAATACTGCGGCCACGGCATCGGCCGCGACATGCATGAAGACCCGCAAGTGCTGCACTACGGCCGCCCGGGCACCGGCCTTACCCTGCGCGAAGGCATGGTGTTCACCATCGAGCCGATGCTCAACCAGGGCGGGCGCGGCGTGCGCACCCTGGCCGATGGCTGGACGGTGGTCACCCGCGACCAAACGCTGTCGGCGCAGTTCGAGCACACCGTGGCGGTGACCGCCGAGGGGGTGCGGGTGTTGACCTTGCGCGCGGATGAAGTGGGGATGCTCGAGGCGCTTCGCCCGGCTGTGCCGTGATGCTGTTTAACGCGTGAGTGCCGGGGGTTCAGTGCACGGCTTCAGGGCCTCTCACCCGGCACAGCCGGCCTCCCACGGGTTCTATGTTGCCTTGTAAATCAGGTACTTACACAAAATCTGTGGGAGGCCGGCTGTGCCGGGCGAGAGGCCCTGCAACCCTACCTCAACGCCCCAACAACGCCTCCACCAAGCCCCGTACCGCCCCCGGCAGGGCCTCCAGCTCGCGCACCAGCACGCTGCGTTCGCGCACCGCCCAGGGTTCATCCAGCGCCACCGTGGCCAGTTGCATGGTGCGGCTGTGCCGCAGCGCCGCGGACTCAGGGATGATGCCAATGCCCACCCCCGCCTCGACCATCCGGCACACCGCCTCGAAGCTGGCCATCTGGATGCGCAGTTGCAGGCTCAGCCCCAGCCGCTCGACGTGGTCGCGCAAAAAGCTCAGCAAAGTGCTGCCCTCGTGCAGGCCAATGTGCTGGAACGCCAGGGTTTGCCGCAGCGTGACCGCCCCTTCGGCGGCCAGCTCATGGCCCAGCGGCACGGCCAGCACCAGCCGGTCGGTGCTGAAGTGGATCACCTCCAGCCCCGCCGCCTCCACCGGCCCGGCGATGATGCCCATGTCGGCGCTGCTGTCGAGCACGCCACGGACGATGTCCCGCGACAGCCGCTCTTGCAGGTCGACGGTCACCCCCGGGCGTTGCGCGAGAAAGGTCGCCAGCACCTCGGGGAGAAACTCGGTCACCGCCGTGGTGTTGGCGAAAATCCGGATGTGCCCGGCGGCATCGCCGCCGTACTGCTCGAATTCGCTTTTCAGGTAATCGGCCTGGCGCAGGATCAACCGCGCGTGGCGCAGCAGCTTGTGCCCCGCCGGGGTGAGCTCGACGCCGCGGCTGTCGCGGTACAGCAGGCGGGTGCCGAGCTGGCCTTCGAGGGCTTTGATCCGCGCGCTGGCCGCCGCCGGCGAGAGGAAGGCGCGGCGCGCGCCCTGGGTCAGGCTGGGGGATTCGCCGATGTGCACGAAAAGCCGCAGGTCAGGCAGGTCGAAGTGCATGGGTAGCCTTTGTTGTTGGAATGGCGTTCGGCAACCATGAACGCCGGCTTACAGAAATGCAAATTCACAGAATGCCAACGCACTTCCATGATCGGCCCATAACAACACCCAGAGGCCACGCCCACCATGACTGCCGCCGCTTCGCCCACCGACTACAGCGCCTGGCTGAACCGCACGGTCGAGAGCCACGACCACTTCAGCCAGGGGATGATCCAGCGTATTGCCGCCACCTTCGGCGAAGCCGCCCCGGCCGACGGCGAGGCGCTGCCGCTGCTGTGGCACTGGTGCTTCTTCCAGGATGCCCACCCCGAGGCGGCCCTGGGCAGCGACGGCCACCCGGCCCGTGGCGGCTTTTTACCGCCGGCGGCCAACCGCAACCGCATGTGGGCCGGTGGCCGCCTGAGTTTTATCGCGCCACTGGCGGTGGGCGCCGCGGCCCAGCGCCGCAGCAGCGTGCTGCGCATCGAGGAAAAACACGGCCGCAGCGGCGCGCTGCTGTTCGTCACGGTGCTGCACGAGTACCACCAGCACGGCCAACTCTGTGTGCGTGAAGAACAAGACATCGTTTACCGCGAGCCCACCCCGCCCAAGCTCGACAGTGGCGCCGCTCCCGGCGCCGGGCACTGGCAGGAAACCATCGAGCCCAGCCCGACGCTGTTGTTCCGCTACTCGGCAGTGACCTTCAACGGCCACCGCATCCACTACGACTACCCCTACACCACCGCGACCGAAGGCTACCCGGGGTTGGTGGTACACGGGCCGCTGATCGCCACCCTGAACCTGCGCGCCTTCTGCCGCGCCCACCCCAGCAAGACCGTGCGCCAGTTCGCCTTCCGCGGCGTGCGCCCGCTGACCCTGCCCACGCCGTTTCAGGTTGGCGGCGAGCTGGGCGCCCCCGGCAGCGCCCAACTGTGGGCCGGCAACGCCCAGGGCGTGGCGCAAAGCGCCGAGCTGACCTACGCCTGAGCCCTTTTCCCGCCAGCGCCTGGCACCGACTGCGAGAACGCCCATGAGCCCCACCGAAGACCAAGACCTGCAGGCCATCCGCGACGGCGTGCGCGCCCTGTGCGCGGAATTCCCCGCCGAGTACTGGCGCAAGATCGACGAAGCCAAGGGCTTCCCGGAAGCCTTTGTGAAGGCCCTGACCGAAGCCGGCTGGCTGTCGGCGATGATCCCCACCGAGTACGGCGGCTCCGGCCTGGGCCTGGCCGAGGCGTCGGTGATCCTCGAAGAAGTCAACGCCTGCGGCGGCAACTCCGGCACCGTGCACGGGCAGATGTACAACATGTTCACCCTGCTGCGCCACGGCAGCGAGGCGCAAAAGCGCGAGTACCTGCCCAAGCTTGCCAGCGGCGAGCTGCGCTTGCAGTCGATGGGGGTCACCGAACCCACCACCGGCACCGACACCACCAAGATCAAGACCACCGCCGTGCGCGACGGCGAGCACTACGTGATCAACGGCCAGAAGGTGTGGATCTCCCGCGTGCAGCATTCGGACTTGATGATCCTGCTGGCGCGCACCACGCCGCTGGCCGAGGTGAAGAAAAAATCCGAGGGGATGTCGATCTTCCTGGTCGACCTGCGCGAAGCGATCGGCAACGGCCTGACCGTGCAGCCCATCGCCAACATGGTCAACCACGAAACCAACGAGCTGTTCTTCGACCAGCTCAAGCTGCCGGCCAGCAGCCTGATCGGTGAGGAAGGCAAGGGCTTCAAGTACATCCTCGACGGGCTCAACGCCGAGCGCACGCTGATCGCCGCCGAGTGCATCGGCGACGGCCGCTGGTTCATCGAAAAAGCCAGCCACTACGCCCGCGAGCGGGTGGTGTTCGGCCGCCCGATCGGGCAGAACCAGGGCGTGCAGTTCCCCATCGCCGAGGCCCACATCGAGGTCGAGGCGGCCGACCTGATGCGCTGGCGCGCCTGCCGCGAATACGACAGCGGGCAGAACGCCGGGGCCAGCGCCAACATGGCCAAGTACCTGGCGGCCAAGGCCAGCTGGGAAGCGGCCAACGCCTGCCTGCAAACCCACGGCGGCTTCGGCTTCGCCTGCGAGTACGACGTCGAGCGTAAATTCCGCGAAACCCGCCTGTACCAGGTGGCGCCGGTCTCGACCAACCTGATCCTCTCCTACGTGGCCGAGCATTTGCTCGAGCTGCCCCGCAGCTTCTGAGGGCCTGCCCGTGAACCATACCCCCGCGTTGGCAGCCTTTCTGGCTGACCTCAGTTACCCGCAATTGCCCGAGGCGGTGCTCGACCGCACCGAGGAGTTGTTCCTCGACTGGCTCGGTTCGGCCCTGGCTGGGGCCGGCGCCCACCCGGTGCCGTTGTTCGAGCGTTATGCCGAACGCATGGGCCCGGCCGGCGGCGATGCGCGCATCCTCGCCAATGGCCGCGCCACCTCGGCGTATTTCGCCGCGCTGGTGAACGGGGCCTCCTCGCACCTGGTCGAGCAGGACGACCTGCACAACAGCTCGGTGCTGCACCCCGGCACGGTGGTGTTTTCCGCCGCGCTGGCCGCCGCCCAGGCGCTGGATGCCAGCGGCCAGCAGTTGATCGTGGCGGCGGTGGCCGGCTATGAGGCCGGCATCCGCATTGGCGAGTTCATGGGCCGCTCGCACTACCGCACCTTCCACACCACCGCCACGGTCGGCACCCTCGCCGCGGCGGTGGCGGTGGGCAAGCTGCTGGGCTTCGACCAGGGCCAGTTCGTGCACCTGCTCGGCAGCGCCGGCACCCAGGCCGCCGGGCTGTGGGAGTTTTTGCGTGACGCCGCCGACTCCAAGCAACTGCACAGCGCCAAGGCCGCCGCCGACGGCGTGCTGGCGGCCTACCTCACCGCCGACGGCCTGACCGGCGCGCAGAACATCCTCGAAGGCGAACAGGGCCTGGCCGCCGGCATGAGCCAAGACGCCACCCCGGCCAAGCTCTCCAGCCAACTGGGCGAGCGCTGGGCGCTGCTGGAAACCTCGTTCAAGTTCCACGCCTCGTGCCGCCACACCCACCCCGCCGCCGATGCCTTGCTGCGGCTGATGCAGCGTGAAGGCCTGGGTCACGAACAGGTGGCCAGCGTGGTTGCCCATGTGCACCAGGCGGCGATTGACGTGCTTGGCCGGGTGCAGGTGCCGAGCACCGTGCACCAGGCCAAGTTCTCCATGGGCACGGTGCTGGGCTTGATTGCCGTGCACGGCAGCGCGCAACTGCTCGAATTCCGTGACCTGGCCCTTAGCGACCCGCGGGTGGCGGCGTTTCGCGAGAAGGTCAGCATGCAGCTGTGCCCACGCATCGACGCCGCCTACCCGGCGCAGTGGCTGGGCCGGGTGAGCGTGGTCAGCACCGACGGGCGCCAGTTGGAATGCGCCATCGACGACCCCAAAGGCGACCCGAACAACACCCTCAGCCGGCCGGAGCTGGAGGCGAAATTCCAGCGCCTGCTGGCCTTCGCCGGGCAACGTTCACCCGCCCAGGCCGAGGCGCTGATCGCCCAGGCCTGGCAACTGCGCCAGGCCCGCAGCCTGCGCGAGCTGGTATAGGAGCCCGCCATGACCGACGCCCCACGGCCGCTCGACGGCATCACCGTGATCAGCCTGGAACACGCCATCGCCGCGCCGTTCTGCACCCGCCAACTGGCCGACCTCGGCGCCCGGGTGGTGAAGATCGAACGCCCCGGCAGCGGCGATTTCGCCCGCGGCTACGACACCCGGGTCAACGGCCTGGCCTCGCACTTTGTCTGGACCAACCGTTCCAAGCACAGCCTGACCCTCGACCTCAAGCACGCCGCCGCCGGCGGTATTCTCCACGGCCTGCTCGGCGAGGCCGACGTGCTGGTGCAGAACCTCGCCCCCGGCGCGGCGGCGCGCATGGGCCTGAGCTTCGAGGCGCTGCACGCGCAGTACCCGCGGCTGATCGTCTGCGACATCTCTGGCTACGGCGAAGGCGGCCCGTATGAAACAAAAAAAGCCTATGACCTGCTGATCCAGAGCGAGGGTGGCTTTTTGTCGGTCACCGGCAGCCCCGAGGCCGCCGGCATGGCCAAGGCCGGCTGCTCGATCGCCGACATCGCCGCCGGCATGTACGCCTATACCGGCATCCTCTCGGCGTTGATGCTGCGGGGCAAAACCGGGGTGGGCAGCCGCATCGACGTGTCGATGCTCGAAAGCCTGGTGGAGTGGATGGGCTACCCGATGTACTACGCCTACGACGGCGCCACGCCGCCACCGCGCGCCGGCGCGGCACACTCGACCATCTACCCCTACGGGCCCTTCCCCACCGGCGGCGGCGGCACGGTGATGCTCGGGCTGCAGAACGAGCGCGAGTGGCTGGTGTTTTGCGAACAGGTGCTGCAGGCCCCGGCGCTGGCCAGCGATGCGCGCTTCAATGCCAACCCGCTGCGCTCGGAACACCGCGAGGCGTTGCGGCAGATCATCGTCGACGGCTTTGCCATGCTGAGCCTGGAAGAGGTGGTGGCGCGGCTGGAGGCAGCCGGCATCGCCAATGCCCGGGTCAACGACATGCACGGGGTGTGGCAACACCCGCAACTGAAGGCCCGCGACCGCTGGCGCCGCATCGACAGCCCGGCCGGCAGCCTGCCCTCGCTGCTGCCGCCTGGGCGCAACGCCGCGTTCAGCCCGCGAATGGGCGCGGTGCCGGGGCTGGGCGAACACACCCGGGAGATTCTCCAGGGGCTGGGAATCGGGCCCGAGGAGCAGGCACGCTTGGCCGCGGACGGGGTGATCTAGGCACCTGCCACCGGCCCTTCGCCGCCCACGGCGAAGGGTGCTTAACCTTCTCAGATAAGGCCCCCTACCATGCGCACCGCCCTGTTCGTCCCCGGCAGCCGCCCCGAGCGCTTCGCCAAGGCCCTGGCCGCCGGCGCCGATGCCGTGATCGTCGATTTCGAAGACGCCGTTGAAGAACCCCTCAAGCCCCAGGCCCGCGCGCACCTGGCGGCGTTTCTCCAGGCCACCCCGGCGGCGCGCCTGTGGGTGCGGGTCAATGCCGCCGGCCACACCCAGCACCTGGCAGACCTAGCCCTGTGTGCCGAGCAACCTGGGGTGCTCGGCATCGTTTTGCCCAAGGCGCAAAGCCCGGCCGAGGTGGCGCGCGCCGCGGCCACCAGCAAGCCGGTCTGGCCGATCATCGAGAGCGCCCAGGGGGTGCTGGCCCTGGCCGAGCTGGCCCGCGCCCCCGGGGTGCAGCGGCTGGTGTTCGGCGGGCTCGACCTGGCCCTGGACCTAGCCCTCGACGCCAGCCTCGCGGCCGGCCAGCAGGTGCTCGACCACGCCCGCGCTCAGCTCTGCCTGCACGCCCGCGCCGCCGGCCTGGCACCACCGCTGGACGGCGTGTACCCGGCGCTGAACGACCCCGCCGGGCTCGCCGCGGCCACCCGCCACGCCCAGGCCATGGGCTACGCCGGCGCGTTGTGCATCCACCCGGCGCAGGTGCCAGCGATCCACGCCGCGCTGGCGCCCAGCGCCGAGGCCGTGGCCTGGGCCCAGCGGGTGCTGGCGGCCAGCCAGGCCGAGGGCGGCGCCGGGGCGTTTCGCTTCGAGGGGCAGATGGTCGATGCGCCGGTGCTGGCGCGGGCCCGGCGCGTGCTCGGGGAGCGTGCCTGAGGCATTGGCTGGCGTTCACCTAGGCCGAACGCCGACTTCAACAAAAGCTGATTCTGCAAACGCGGTAACTGCGCCATGGTGACCGCCAAAAGCCTTACAACAACAACAAAAGGTAACCCGCATGTTCAAGCTGACCCAGGCGCTGTACTGCGCCGCCGCGTTGTCTTTCACCAGCCTCGCCCAGGCCGCCGAACCCGTGGTGATCAAGTTCGCCCACGTGGTGGCCGAGAACACCCCCAAGGGCCAGGGCGCGCTGATGTTCCAGAAGCAGGTGGCCGAAGACCCGCTGCTCAAGGACAAGGTCAAGGTGGAGGTTTACCCCAACTCCTCGCTGTTCGGTGACGGCAAGGAGATGGAAGCGCTGCTGCTCGGAGACGTGCAGATGCTCGCGCCATCGCTGGCCAAGTTCGAGCAGTACACCAAGCAGGTGCAGATTTTCGACCTGCCGTTCCTCTTCAATGACCTCGCCGCGGTCGACCGCTTCCAGCAAGGCCCGCAGGGCAAGGCGCTGCTCACCTCGATGGACGACAAGGGCATCCACGGCCTGGCCTACTGGCACAACGGCCTGAAGCAGCTGTCGGCGAACAAGAAGCTGATCGAACCGAAAGACGCCCGCGGCCTGAAGTTCCGCGTGCAGGCCTCCAGCGTGCTCGAGGCGCAGTTCGTGGCGCTGCGCGCCAACCCGCGCAAGATGAGCTTCGCCGAGGTCTACCAGGGCCTGCAGACCGGCACCGTCAACGGCACCGAGAACACCTGGTCGAACTACGAAAGCCAGAAGGTCAATGAGGTGCAGCCGTTCTTCACCGAGACCAACCATGGCCTGATCGACTACATGGTGATCACCAACTCGAAGTTCTGGAACGGCCTGGCGCCGGAGGTGCGCGATGAGCTGCAGAAGATCATCGACCGCGTCACCGTGGAAGTGAACAAGCAGGCCGAAGCGCTGAACCAGGCCGCCAAAGAGAAGATCGCCGCAGCCAAGACCAGCGAGATCGACACGCTCACCCCCGAGCAGCGCGCGAAATGGCGCGAGGTGATGAAACCGGTGTGGGACAAGTTCTCCGAAGAGATTGGCGCCGACCTGATCAAGGCCGCCGACGCCGCCAACACCGCGCCCTGACCCACCCTGCTTGGGAGACAGCCTATGCAAACGCTCAGGCGTGCCTGGGAGCACCTGGAGGAAGGCATGATCGCCTTCCTGCTGGCGGCCATGACCCTGGTGACCTTCACCTACGTGGCGCTGAACAACATCTACACGCTGTTCTACGCCCTCAGCGATCGCTGGGCGCCGACCAGTGACTTTTTCGGCGCCATCGGCGACCACCTGATGGGCTATGCCCAGGGCATGACCTGGAGCGTGGCGCTGACCAAAGCGCTGTTCGGCTGGTTGATCTTCTTCGGCATCGCCTACGGCGTGCGCACCGCCGGCCACCTGGGGGTGGACGTGCTGGTGCGGAAAACCTCGCGGCCGGTGCAACGCCTGCTCAGCCTGCTGGCCTGCGCCTGCTGCCTGGCCTACGCCGGGCTGTTTCTGGTGGCCAGTTGCAAGTGGGTGGCGGCGCTGCTGGCCGCCGGCATCGGCGCCGAAGACCTCGACCGCTACGGCATCAAGGTGGGCTACATCACCTTGATCGTGCCGGTCGGCTTCGCGCTGGTGATCGCCCGCTACCTCGAGATTTTCTACCGGCTGTTCACCGGCCGGCAAACCGGGCTGGGGCTGGCCGATGAAGCCGCCGAGGCGACCAAGCTGGCCAACCCCGGCGAGGAGCCACGCTGATGACCGTACTCTGCCTGTTCGTGCTGTTGTTCGTGTTCATGTTCCTCGGCGTGCCGATCGCGATCTCCCTGGGCCTGGCCGGGGCCACTTCGATCCTGCTGTTCAGCCAGGATTCGCTCAGTTCGCTGGCGATCAAGCTGTTCGAAACCTCCGACAGCTACACGTTTTTGGCGATCCCGTTCTTTTTGCTGTCGGGCGCGTTCATGACCACCGGTGGGGTGGCGCAGCGCCTGATCGACTTCGCCAACGCCTGTGTGGGGCACATCCGCGGCGGCCTGGCGATTGCCGCGGTGCTGGCGTGCATGCTGTTCGCGGCGTTGTCGGGCTCGTCGCCGGCGACGGTGGCGGCGGTGGGCTCGATCGCCGTGGCGGGGATGGTCCGCTCTGGCTACCCCAAGGCGTTTGGCGCCGGGATCATCTGCAACGCGGGCACCCTGGGCATTCTGATCCCGCCGTCGATCGTGATGGTGGTGTACGCCGCCGCCACCGAAACCTCAGTGGGCAAGCTGTTCGTGGCCGGGGTGGTGCCGGGCATCCTGCTCGGGCTGGTGCTGATGGTGGTGATCTACATCGTGGCGCGGATCAAAAAGCTTCCGGCGCAGCCGCGGGTCAGCCTGCGGGAATGGCTGGCCAGCGCGCGGCGGGCGTTCTGGGGCCTGCTGCTGTTGGTGATCATCCTCGGCGGCATCTACAGCGGCATGTTCACCCCCACCGAGGCGGCGGCGGTGGCGGCGGTGTATTCGGCGTTCATCGCGCTGTGCGTGTACAAAGACATGCGCCTGCGCGACTGCCCCAAGGTGCTGCTGGAGTCCGGCCGCTTGAGCATCATGCTGATGTTCATCATTGCCAACGCGGTGCTGTTCGCCCACGTGCTCACCACCGAGCAGATCCCCCAGCAGATCACCGCCTGGGTGGTGTCCGAGGGGCTGACGCCGATCGGCTTCCTGATCATGGTCAACGTGGTGTTGCTGGTGGCGGGCAGCTTCATGGAGCCGTCGGCGATCATTCTGATCCTGGCGCCGATCTTCTTTCCGATCGCCATGCGCCTGGGCATCGACCCGATCCACCTGGGCATCGTGATGGTGGTGAACATGGAAGTGGGCCTGGTGCACCCGCCGGTGGGGCTGAACCTGTTCGTGACCTCGGCGGTGACCGGCATGCCACTGGGGCAAACGATCCGCGCGGCGCTGCCGTGGTTGTCGATCCTGTTGCTGTTCCTGCTGCTGGTGACCTACGTGCCGTTCATTTCGCTGGCGCTGCCGAACTGGCTGGGGATGCCGTGAAGCCGTGCTAGGGTTGTGGCATGTTCAGAACAGCGGAGCCCAACATGCCCACCCAGGCGGAAAAATTCGAGCGCTTCAAGGCGCTGCATCAAGGCCCTGGGCCATTGGTGATGGCCAACCCTTGGGACGCCGGCTCGGCCAAGCTGCTGGCGAGCCTGGGCTTCGAGGCGCTGGCCACCAGCAGCGCTGGCTTTGCCTTTGCCAACGGCACGCTGGATTCGCGCGCCTGCCTGCCGCGTGAAGCACTGCTCGCCAATGCCGCGGCGATCGCCGCCGCCACCGCGTTGCCGGTCTCGGCAGACCTCGAAGACGGCTTTGGCGCGGCGCCCGAGGCCTGCGCCGAAACCATCCGCCTGGCCGCCGCGCTGGGCCTGGTCGGTGGCTCGATCGAAGACGCCACCGGTGACCCGGCGCAGCCGCTCTACCCCTTCGAGCACGCCGTAGAGCGGGTACGCGCCGCCGCCGAAGCCGCCGCCGGGCTGCCGTTCCTGCTCACCGCGCGGGCCGAGAACTTCCTCTGCGGCCAGCCGGACCTGGCCGACACCATCGCCCGCCTGCAGGCGTTTTCCGCCGCCGGCGCGCAGGTGCTGTACGCCCCCGGGCTGCCGAGCCTCGACGCCATCGCCCAGGTGTGCGCGGCGGTGGATAAACCGGTGAACGTGGTGATGGGCCTTTCCGGCCCGCGCTACAGCGTGGCGCAACTGGCCGCCGCCGGCGTGCGCCGGGTCAGCGTCGGCGGCTCGTTCGCCCGCGCCGCCCTCGGCGCGCTGATGCGCGCGGCGCGGGAAGTGCGTGAACACGGCACCTTCGAGTACGCCGCCGAAGCGTTGCCGGGGAAGGTGATCGTAGAGCTGATGGGCGGCTGAGGCGCCCGGCCCCTCGCCCGGCACAGCCGGCCTCCCACGGGTTCTATGCTGCCTCGTAAATCAAGTACTTACACAAATCTGGTGGGAGGCCGGCTGTGCCGGGCGATGGGCCCTGAAGCTCATGCACAAAATCAGCAGAGCTCACAGATTCATCCCTTCTTTAAAGCCGTGAAATTGCTTAAGTGAACAGCATTACGGCACAGCCGCCCCCCACCAGACCCGTGGCACTCCGGCTGTGCCGGGCGAAGGGCCCTGCGCGTCACCCCACCACCGGCAAGCCAAACCTGAACGTCGCCCCCTGCCCCGGCACCTCGAGCAGCTCGATGCCCACCCCGTGCAACTGCAGGATCTGATACACGATGCGCAAGCCCAGGCCGCCATCGCGGCGGGCGCCGCCGATGGTGAACGGGCGCAGGAACAAGCCCTCGCGCAACTCGGCGGCGATGCCCGGGCCGCTGTCGAACACCGTCACGTTGACCACCCCGGCGCCCGCCGCCAACTGCACGGTCACCTGCCCGCCGGCCGGCGTGTGGCGCAGGGCGTTGTCGAGCAGGTTGGTCAGCACCCGCTCGATCAACCCGAAGTCGGCTTGCACCGCCGGCACGCTGCCGGCCACCCGCGCGTGCAGGCTGACCTCGCGGGTTTCGGCGGCCAGCTCGAACTTTTGCAGCACGTCCTGCACCAGGTCGAGCAGCGAAAACGGCTCGATCACCGGCTTGACGAAACCATGCTCCAGGCGCACCAGCTCGAGCAGCGCCTGGGCCAGGCCGCCGACCTTGCGGCTTTGCTCAAGCGCCGTGGCCAGGTAACGCTGGCGCTCCTCGGCGCTCAGCCGCTCACCCTTGACCGCCAGCACCTCGAGGTAGCCATGCAGCGAGGCCAGCGGCGTGCGCAGGTCGTGGGAAATGTTCGCCACCAGGTCGCGGCGGTCTTGCTCCTGGCGGTTGAGCGCGCGCAGTTGCTCGGCCAGGCGCGCCTGCAACTGCGCGAAGGTCGCCTCCAGCGCGCCGATTTCATCGCCGCGGCCACTGGCCGCGGGCAACGCCGGGGCATCGATGTTGAAGCCCGCCAGGGCGGTGGTCAGGCGCCGCAGCGGCCGGGTGATCCAGGCGAACGCCGCCAGCCCGGCGAGCAAACACAGCGCGGCGATCAGGCCGATGGCCCACACCGCGGTGCTCAGCGCCTCGCTGGTGGCGCCGCGTTCGGCAAAGCGGTCATGGGCCTCACCGAGCAGCACCACATAGAGAAACCCGGCGCGCTGGCCGCCGACCATCAGCGGCGCCACGCTGAACACCTTGCGCCCACTGAGGCTGCGCGGGTCGCTGCCGAGGATCGGCAACGCCTCGCCCGCCAGAAAGCGCTGGATCGGCGCCAGCTCGACCTGGTCACGCAACAGCCGGTCACGCGGGGCGGCGTCGCCGATGACGCGGCCGTTGACGTCGAGCAGGTACACCTCCACGCTCGGGTTGACCAGCATCAACTGGCCGAACAGCGCGCGCAGCGCGCCGGGCATGAGGCCGTCGGCGTCCATCAGTTGGGTGTCGCTGGCGATGTGCCGGGCCAGATCGCGCGACAACCCCTGCACCACTTCCAGCTCGTGCATGCGCCCCGAGCGTACCTGCAGCCACACCGAGGTGCCGCTGCACACCAGCAGCAGCACGGCGAACACCAGCGCCAGGCGGCGCGTGAGGGTCAGCTTCACGCACCCTCCCCGGGCCCGGCGAACTTGTAGCCGCGGCCCCACACGGTGAGGATCCGCGCCGGGTTGGCCGGGTCGGCTTCGATCTTCGCCCGCAGGCGGTTGATGTGGGTGTTCACCGTGTGCTCGTAGCCCTCATGGCTGTAGCCCCACACTGCGTCGAGCAGTTGCAGGCGGGAGAACACCGTGCCGGGCTGGCGGGCAAAGAAGTACAGCAGGTCGAACTCCCGCGGGGTGAGCTCCAGCGCCCGCCCCTCGAGGCTGGCCACGCGGCTGATCGGGTCGATGTTCAGGCCCGCCACCGCCAGGCTGCCGGCCTCCAGGCGCAGGTTGCGCGCCAGCGCCTCGACCCGCCGCAACAGCGCCTTGACCCGCGCCACCAGTTCCATCATCGAGAACGGCTTGGCCAGGTAATCGTCGGCGCCCAGCTCCAGGCCAAGGATGCGATGCATCTCGCTGGAGCGCGCGCTGGTGATGATGATCGGCGTGTAGCGGGTCATCGCGCGGGCGCGCCGGCAGATTTCCAGGCCGTCGACATGGGGCAGCATCAGGTCGAGGATCAGCGCGTCCCAGCCGCCCTGCTCGAGCAGGCGCAGGCCCTGCTCGCCGTCGGCGCTGTGCACCACCTCGAAGCGCTCGTCACGCAGGTGCAGGCAGATCAGCTCGGCGATGTGGGCATCGTCTTCGACCACCAGCACGCGTTTGGGCTGTTCCATCGCTACAGGGCACCTAGGCTTGTTGGGGTGGCCATTCTCACACAGGCGGCCGCCGGCAGTTATCACGAATTGTTTAACTCTCGGTGAGGATTTGGCGACCCACCCGAGCCCAGGCTTGACCCCATTCCCACCGGATGGAGACGACCATGCTGTCACGACGCCAACTGTTATTGACCAGCGGCGCCCTTGGCGCCAGCGCCCTGGCCCTCGGCGCGTTGCCGCGGCTGGCCAGCAGCGCCGCACAAGCCCCCGAAGACGACGCCGTGGGCAGTTTCGAGGTGCACCACAGCGACGCCGAATGGCGCCAACGGCTGAGCGCCGAGCAATACCAGGTGCTGCGCCAGGAGGGCACTGAACGCCCCTACAGCAGCCCGCTCAACGATGAGCACCGCGCCGGCAGCTTCGCCTGCGCCGGCTGCCAACTGGCGCTGTTCGCCTCAGCGACCAAGTTCGACAGCCACACCGGCTGGCCGAGCTTCTGGGCGCCTTTGGCCAACGCGGTGGGCCAACGCACCGACCGCACCTACGGCATGCTGCGCAAAGAGGTGCATTGCCGCCGCTGCGGCGGCCACCTCGGCCACGTGTTCGACGACGGCCCCGCCCCCACCGGCCTGCGCTACTGCATGAACGGCGCGGCGATGACCTTTACCGCGCAGGTGGCCTGAGGCATGAACATGTTGCTGATCCTGCTGGCCTACCTGGGCGGCCTGCTGACCATCGCCAGCCCGTGCATCCTGCCGGTGCTGCCGTTCGTGTTCGCCCGTGGCGGGCGGCCGTTCCTGCGTAACGGCCTGCCGTTGCTGGCCGGCATGGCCCTGACCTTCGCCCTGGTGGCGACCCTGGCCGCGGTCGGCGGCGCCTGGGTGGTGCGGCTGAACCAGTACGGCCGCTGGCTGGCGCTGGCGTGCATCAGCGTGTTCGCCCTGACCCTGCTGCTGCCACAGTTGGCCGAGCGCCTGGCGCGGCCGCTGGTGGCGGCCGGCAACCGCCTGAACAACGCCGCCGGCCCGCAGGCCCAGCCGCGCGCCGGTGCCTCGTTGCTGATCGGCATCGCCACTGGCCTGCTGTGGGCGCCGTGCGCCGGGCCGATCCTCGGCCTGCTGCTGACCGGCGCCGCCCTGCAGGGCGCCAACGCTGGCACCAGCCTGTTGCTGCTGGCCTACGCCGCCGGCGCCGGCACCTCGCTGGCCCTCGCCCTGCTGGTAGGCGGCAGCTTGTTCAGCGCCATGAAGCGCGCCCTTGGCGCCGGCGAATGGCTGCGCCGCGGGCTGGGCGCGGTGATGCTCGCCGGCGTTGCCGCCATCGCCCTGGGGCTCGACACCGGCGTGCTGGCGCGGCTGTCGAGCGCCAGCACTGGCGGGCTGGAACAACAACTGGTCGAACGCCTCGGCCCGCGGCCCGAAGGCGGCGCGATGATGCGCGCCGCCGCCGGCGACGGGCAACGCCTGCCGGTGGAAGGCCAACTGCCGCCGCTGGACGGCGCGGTGCAATGGCTGAACTCGCCGCCGCTGAGCGCCGAGGCGCTTAAGGGCAAGGTGGTGCTGGTGGATTTCTGGACCTACTCCTGCATCAACTGCCTGCGCAGCCTGCCCTACGTGAAAGCCTGGGCCGAGAAATACCGCGACCAGGGCCTGGTGGTGATCGGCGTGCATGCCCCGGAATTCGCCTTCGAGCGCGACCTCGGCAACGTCGAGCGCGCCAGCCGCGCGCTGGGGGTGAACTACCCGGTGGCGATCGACAACGACTACGCGCTGTGGCGCGCCTTCCATAACCAGTACTGGCCGGCGCACTACTTTGCCGACGCCCAGGGGCGCATTCGCTACCACCACTTTGGGGAAGGCCGTTACGCGGAGTCCGAGCGGGTGATCCAGCAACTGCTGCGCGAGGCCGGCCACAACGAGGTGGGCAACAGCCTGGTGCAGGTCAACGCCAGCGGCGCGGAACAGGCCCCGGCGGCGCAAGCGGCGAACTCGCCGGAAACCTACCTGGGCTATGCCCGCGCCGAGCGCTTCGCCTCCCCCGGCGGCGCCCAGGCCGACCGCGTGGCGGGCTACCAACTGCCCGCGGCGCTGGCGCTGAATGCCTGGGGCCTGGCCGGCCAGTGGCAGGTGGGCGGCGAAAACGCCGAGCTGCGCGCCGCCGGCGGGCACCTGAGCTATCGCTTCCAGGCACGCGACCTGCACCTGGTGCTGGGCCCGGGCGCCGGCGGCCAGCCGGTGCGCTTCAAGGTGCGGGTAGACGGCCAGGCGCCGGCCGCCGCCCACGGCAGCGACGTGGCCGCCGACGGCAGCGGCACGGTGACCGAACAACGCCTGTACCAACTGCTGCGCCTGCCCGATGGGCCTGGCGAGCACACCTTCGACATCGAGTTCCTCGACCCCGGCGTACACGCCTACGCCTTTACCTTCGGTTAACCGAACAGGAGCATTGCCATGGGTTTGCCCTTCAACCGCCTGCTGCCGGCCCTCGCCAGCCTGGCCTTGCTACAGCTGAGCGCCTGCGCCCTGGCCGGCGAAGACGCGGTGGTGATCCCGCCGCCGGCCCAGGACCTGGCCGAACCCGGCGGCAGCGCCACGGCGGTGTTCGCCGGGGGCTGCTTCTGGGGCGTGCAGGGGGTGTTCCAGCACCTGCGCGGGGTGCGCCAGGTGCTGGCCGGCTATGCCGGCGGCAGCGCCAACACGGCCCAGTATGAGACCGTGAGCGGCGGCGACACGGGCCACGCCGAGGCGGTGCAGATCACCTACGACCCCCAGCAGGTGAGCTACGGCACCTTGCTGCAGGTGTTCTTCTCGGTGGCCCACGACCCCACCCAGCTCGACCGCCAGGGGCCGGACCGCGGCAGCCAGTACCGCTCGGCGATCTTCGCCCACGATGACGGGCAAAAAGCCGTGGCCCAGGCGTACATCCGCCAGCTCGACGCCGCGCATGTGTACCCCAAGGCCATCGCCACCCGCCTGGAGCCGCTGGCGGGCTTCTACCGGGCCGAGGATTACCACCAGAACTACCTGACCAACCACCCCGGCGCCGGCTACATCGTGGTCAATGACTTGCCCAAGGTGGAGCACTTGCAGCAGTTGTTCGGCGAGCGCTACCTGAAGGCGCCGGTGTTGGTGCCGTAAGGCGCTAGGGTTCGCTGGCCCATCGCCCGGCATAGCCGGCCTCCCACTAGTTTTGTGTAACCCCTTGATTTACCAGGAAACACATAACCCGTGGGAGGCCGGCTGTGCCGGGCGAAGGGCCGTGAGGCTCATGCACAAAATTAGCAGAGCTCACAGATTGATCCCTTCCTTAAAGCTGTGAAATTGCCTCAGTGATCTAAGCGCTAATTGAGGGTAAAAAGCCCTAATTTCTCTAGGTGGCTTTACCGAGCGCATGACCTGACTGGCCCCTCGCCCGGCACAGCCGGCCTCCCACTAGTTTTGTGTAACCCCTTGATTTACCAGGACACACATAACCCGTGGGAGGCCGGCTGTGCCGGGCGATAGGCCCTGAGGCTCATGCACAAAATCAGCAGAGCTCACAGATTGATCCCTTCCTTAAAGCTGTGAAATTGCCTCAGTGATTTAAGCGCTAATTGAGGGTAAAAAGCCCTAATTTCTCTAGGTGGCTTGACCGAGCGCATGACCTGACTGGCCCCTCGCCCGGCACAGCCGGAGTGCCGGACCACGGCCTCCCACTAGATTTGTGTAACCCCTTGATTTATAAGGAAACACAGATCCCGTGGGAGTCGCCCCGCCGCCAAGGCGCCGCGCTGTCGCGCAGCAAACAGGGGGCGCACGGCATTCGAGCCAAGGTGATCCGACCTGATTAAA